>JBOGWX010000088.1:0-35117 GCA_050694055.1 Actinomycetota bacterium | reverse complement strand
ACGGTCGGCAGGCATTGATCTACGAAGAACTCGTTTCCGAGGGGTTCGACCCTGGATCGGTCCCGGCCGGTTTCACCTATCTCGAGGTGCACGGCAGTAGGCCGCCCAATGAGGAAGGAACCAAAACTGGGATTGTCTACGCCACCTTCTCTGGGCCCGGTGATCGAAACCGGATTTCTTATGAAGTCTTCTTGGATGAGCATGAATCAAGAAGGTCCTTCGATGAAATGGCCTCAACCTTGGAGGAAGGCGGGATGAGTCCGGCTGACACTGTCCCGCAACCGCCGCTCGCCGATTCCCCCTCCTTCTGTATTTTCAGGATGGGACTTGGAACTTCTTGTACATCAGTTGTGGGATCAGTGATTGTCAGTGGTGAATCCTTCCTATCCCGCGATGGCCGAATTGTTGGCGATCGTGCAAGTGCTGTAACACTTCTTGGGGCGGGCATTCATCACCTTGAAAGCCTTGATGTGTAGAAGCGCCAATGGCCTGACCCCCTGAAATAGGTCCACCGCGAATGAGAGTCTTGATGCTCCGATAGGAGCAGAAGGAGGACCATCGCAGTGAAGAGACGAAAGCACACACCCGACCAGGTGGTGCGGTAGTTGCGAGAGGCCGACCGGCTTCTCGCCGAGGGCAAGGACGTTGCCGAGGTCGCCAAGCACCTCGAGATCTCCGAGCAGACCTATCACCGCTGGCGCAACCAGTACGGCGGCCTCAAGGCCGACGACGTCAAGCGTCTCAAGGAGCTGACCACCGAGAACACGCGTCTCAAGCGGATCGTGGCCGACAAGGAGCTCGAGATCGATGCCTTGAAGGAGATCGCGTGGGGAAACTTCTGAGCCCGTCGCGCCGGCGGAGTGCGGTCACCATGCTGCAGGATCGCTTCTCCATGTCGGAACGGCGGGCGTGTTCGATCGTCGGCCAGCACCGCTCGACGCAACGACGCGAGGTCACCCGGGGCAAGGGCGACGAGGCGCTGCGAGCGCGCCTGCATGCCTTCTCTCGCAAGCACAAGCGCTGGGGTTATCGCAAAGCGCATGCCGTGCTCAGAGACGAGGGATGGGGCGCCAACCGCAAGAAGATCCAGCGGCTGTGGCGGGAGGAGGGCCTCAAGGTGCCGCCCCGCACCCGTAAGCGCCAGCGTGTGGGGGTCTCGACCTGCCCGGCAGACCGGTTGCGCGCCGAGCGCCCCGACCACGTGTGGGCGCTTGACTTCCAGTTCGACCAGACCTCCGATGCGAGGATCCTGAAGCTGCTCAACATCGTCGACGAACACACCCGAGAGGAGCTCGGCGGCCTGACCGAGCGACGCATCGACGCCGATCGAACGGTCGCCGCGCTCGAGGCCATCGTGTCAAAGAGAGGAGTCGCCCCTGCATTCATCCGCTGTGACAACGGGCCCGAGCTGACCGCCAACGCCCTGCGCGACTGGTGTCGCTTCTCGGGCACAGGAACGAGCTACATCGAACCGGGCTCTCCTTGGGAGAACCCGTTCGTGGAATCCTTCGGGTCGCGCCTGCGCGACGAGCTGCTGTCGACCGAGCAGTTCGACACGTTGCTCGAAGCCCAGGTGATGGTGGGCGACTGGAAGCACGAGTACAACAACGACCGGCCTCACAGCAGTCTTGGCTGGCGCTCTCCGGTCGCGTACGCTACGGCTTGGAAGGCGGAGAACCCGGACCGACTCTCACAAGGGGTGGACCTATAACCGGGATCCGGTCAAGAACGTCAAGAAAGACCGATAACGAATATGCTCAAGATGCCCAGTACGGCCAGTAGCGTGGTAATCGACGCTTGAAGAGTCTCCGGTATCGTCGACAAATATGCATCCACTTTGCTCATCCAAGTTTCCCACTCGTCCACCGACATCCCCTGGGCGACAATCACCAGAAAGTAAGTCTGGCTGAGTAGAAACAATCCGCCCGTCACTCCATAATCAACAAACCGATCGCTGACTTTCATTCTGCCTCTAACTCGTCCGAACAGAGAAACGCCACCGAAACTTGAAGGACTGATCTCCGTCCTTGAGGGCGTTACGGTCGCCAAGGATGTATTCCACATGCATGATCTGCTCCTCCTCTTCCCCTGCAGAAGAGCCTAGTTGCCAATCTGCTGAAACGGAAGGGGATCTAACACCG
This sequence comes from Actinomycetota bacterium, assembly GCA_050694055.1. GTDB lineage: Bacteria > Actinomycetota > CADDZG01 > CADDZG01 > WHSQ01 > WHSV01. Next base: position 32,976 of record JBOGWX010000088.1, on the reverse strand, counting down.
CGCGTACCCACCCCGATGTTTTGAGATGTCCGACGACGTGATGATGAGCCCCGAGACATGGTGTCATGACGTTGCTGCGGGAGCTGAATGGCAGGAGAACAGCCCGGCTTAGGTCCGCAATCGCGAACAAATCTCCGGAGGAGGCGCGTGGGTCTCGACTGGGAAACGGTCATGCGAGCGATCCCTCTTGTGGCCGGAGCGTAATTTCGCTATACCGCCTTCGGTCTCTTGAGCCACGACTACGGAGCAAACTTCAAGGCAGACTTGGAAATCCTCTCCCAGCTCGATCCCGAATCGCCGGCGCACGCACTCCTGAAGCGCAACATCGAAGCGGGCGTTGAGAAGCTCTAGTTAGTTAGCGCGGCCGGTAAAACGGCACTCGAGTAACGTGCCGGTCCCGGTTGATGGCCCCGGGACCGGCACAGCCTCCTACGGTCTGCGGATCTGGCCCCGAATCTCGCCACCCGGGAACTTGTCCGAGTGAACGTTGGCGTAGGTGACTCCTGCCATCATCGCGTCGACGACCTCGTCGAACTCGCCGGCAGCGATCCCTTGTCCGGACGGGCCGATGATGTCTGACGCCTCGATAACCCCCGTGACCGTCCCCTCCTGCGGGCAGTCATCGAAGCCGCCGCCCCCGCACAGAAAGGTGATCACCCCACCGTTCACATCCCGCTGGCCCAGATGAATGTGGGCGAACAGCACCTCGCCCTCGAGGTCCTCGTATTCCAAGCGGAACGCGATCTCCTCGGCACCCCTGTCCACCCTGGCCGAGAATCGTCCCGTGGCTTCCGTAGATACGGCCGGAACCTCATTGAACCCCTTGAGCCGAGCATTGAACGGCCCCCTGGGGCCGTCACTGGAGGCTTGCGAAACGACAATCGGCACCAGCATCAACGCCACAAGCGAAACGCAGACCCCTACTGCGAGTTTCCTCATTCAGATCCCTTTCCAAGGACGGCACGCCCGCCCTGCCTGCTCGGGGCGCGCCGAAACGTGCGGACTTTGCTCGGGCTCGGTGCTCACCTCCCCCCCGCTGCGATCTCGTTCTCCCGAGTGCTCCTCGGATGCAGTACGGGGAGGTTGGGGGAATCGGTTTGCCGTTGGGAGTGGCAGGCTGACATCGTGATGATCCGTCCAGCGGAGCCCGAGGACCGTCCGCGGGTCGAAGCCTTCCTCGATCGGCACGGCTCTTCGCGAGTCGCCCGCCTCGGAGAGCTACTCCGCCCGATCGACCAACAGGTTCTGATCGCCGAGGATCGGGGCCTCCTGGCCGGAGTCCTGACCTACACTCTGAGCGAGGAAATCTGCGAGGTCCTCTCGATCCACGCCGCACAACGGTGGCGTGGGACAGGGACCGAGCTCCTCGCCGAACTCGAGCGGATCGCGTATGAAGCGGGCTGCGCCCGCGTCACCCTTATAACGACCAACGACAACGTCGACGCGCTTCGCTTCTACCAGCGGCGAGGGTACCGACTACTTCGTCTGCACCCAGGCGCCGTCGACGGCAGCCGCGCCCGCTTGAAACCCGAGATCCCTGAGATGGGCGAATACAGCATCCCTTTGCGCGACGAGATCGAGCTCGAGAAGCCACTTTAGCGCCCATCGGGTTCCACCACGGGGTGATACCCGGTGCTCAACCGACGACCGCGCCGCCGCGCGACTCACTTCTCGAGGAACTTGACTCGGGACGCCACCGCCGTATCGGGGTTGTCGCTGAATACGCCGTCGAGACCGGTGCCGTAGAAGAGCTCGTACTCCGCCGGAGCGTCTCCGTAGGCCTGGAGGTAGACCGGGGATGACGGGTCGCCCTCTCGGAAATCCTCAGGGAGAAAGGTGTTTTCGTTGCGGAACGTCCAGGCGTGCACGATGAGCTTGGCTCGGTGTGCGCGCTTCACCAAGTCGGTGGGCTCGAGCAGTTCGTTGTCCTCGTTGCGCGGCACGATGAGGTTCTTGTTCACACCGATGCCGTCGGCGTAGGTCGCGATCTCGCGCAGTCCCTCGTTGGTAATCATGTCGGCGTAAGTGCGCGGATCGCCGGCCACGACGAAATCGTACGGCTTGCCCGTGTTGTTGATGAGCTGCACCAGGGGTAAGCGCGTCATCTCGTCGAGTTCCTTGAGGTTGGCCACTTCGAAGGATTGGATGAAGACCGGATCGCGCTTCTTCCGGTAGCCGTTCGCATGCAGCGTCTCGACCAGCGGCTCCTCGAGCGACAGCCCGATGGAGTCGAAATAGGTCGGGTGCTTGGTCTCCGGGTAGATGCCGACACCCTCGCGCTGAGCGAGTTCGATGACCTCCTCGAGTGTGGGGATCTGGTACAGCCCATCGAAGGCGGTGTTGTTCGGGCGAATCTCAGGGATGCGTTCCTCGGCCCGCAGACTCTTGAGCTCTTCGAGCGTGAAGTCTTCGGTGAACCAACCGGTTACCGCCACACCGTCGATGACCTTGGTCGTCATTCGATTCGCGAACTCGGGGTGGTCCTCGACGTCGGTTGTGCCGGAGATCTCGTTCTCGTGCCGGGCCACCAGTTCGCCGTCCTTGGTCGAGACAAGATCCGGCTCGATGAAATCGGCCCCCATCGTGATCGCGAGGTCGTAAGCCTCGAGAGAGTGCTCGGGCCGGTACCCGCTGGCCCCGCGGTGTCCGATCACGATCGGATCTTTCGCCCGCTCCATTCGGGTGACGGGACCTCGGCCGGTATCTCCAACCGCCGCGTTCGCAACCAGGAGCGACAACAGAAGGAGGCCGATCAGAAGCGGCACTCGTCGGTGATTCGCGTTCACGTCACACCCCCATAGGTCGACGGAGCCACACGATATCAGCCCAGAATGTGACCTATCCCTTCCAGATATTTGATTTAGTGCCTTTCGGTATTATCGGGAGCGCGCGCCGGGCGGACTGAGACGGAGGAGCCATGCAGACGGCGCCGGACCCACGCCTCGAACTTCCCCTCGTCGGACATAGGAGCGGCCGCTCCGCGATGACTTGTCGCTACCGGTGCGGCAACGCCTGCGCTGAGGAGGCGCCGAACAAGAGCGACAACCCCTACTTCGGCGACATCCTGAGCGAGGCGATCAGTCGCCGGTCCCTCCTCAAGGCGGGAGCTGCCACTGCGGTGGTGCTCTACCTCGGGACCGCGGCCACTCCCGCGAAGGCGCAGCCGCGCCCGGCCGGGTCATCGGCTCGCAACGGCCTAACGTTTGAGCCCGTCCCACCCAACAGCATCGACGACGTCATCGTACCGAGCGGGTACGACTACGACGTCGTGGTGCGCTGGGGCGACCCCATCCTGTCGGGGGCCCCCCAGTTCGACTTCGACAACCAGACCGGCGAGGCGCAGGCGCAGCAGTTCGGCTACAACAACGACTACGTCGCCTTCTTTCCTCTGCGTGGCCGCGGCAGCCGCCGGGCTCTGCTGGTGGTCAACCACGAGTACACCAACAGCGAGCTGATGTTCCGCGACTTCGATCCGACAGCGATGGACCCCGAGGATCTCGAGCGCATCCAAGTCGAGCTCATGGCGCACGGCATGGCGGTCGTCGAGCTCGAGAGGCATCGAGGCGGGGGCTACCGGCTGGTGCGCGACTCGCTGTGGAACCGGCGGATCACGGCGACCACGCCGATGGAGCTGACCGGGCCGGCCGCCGGTCACGAGTGGCTCCAGACGAGCGACGACCCCGAGGGTCGCACGGTGCTCGGTTGCCTCAACAACTGCGCCGGCGGCCACACCCCCTGGGGCACCTACCTGTCGGGAGAGGAGAACTTCAACCAGTACTTCGTAAACGCGGGCGCGGTCGCCGACCCAGCCAAGCACGCGTCTTACGAGCGCTACGGTTTCGCGCCGACCACCCCGTCGTCCGGCTACCGCGGCTGGGAACGGACCGAGGATCGCTTCGATCTCGCCAAGGAGCCCAACGAGGGTTTCCGCTTCGGCTACGTCGTCGAGCTCGATCCCTTCGATCCGGACTTCACGCCCCGCAAGCGCACGGCGCTCGGGCGCTTCAAGCACGAGGGGGCCGAGACCACGCTCGCGGACGACGGACGTCCGGTCTGCTACCTCGGTGACGACGAGCGGTTCGACTACATCTACAAGTTCGTCTCCTCTCGCAGCATGTCGCGCGGCCGTGGGCGTCGCGCCCGGCAGCACAACCTCACCTTGCTGGATCATGGAACGCTCTACGTCGCACGCTTCCAGGGCGACAGCCCGCCGGAGGAGATCGACGGCAGCGGAAAGCTTCCCAGCGACGGGGCATTCGACGGCACCGGTGAGTGGATCCCACTCGTCACCGACGACATCAGTCACATCGAGGGGATGACCGCCGCCGAGGTGCTGATCAACACCAGGCTCGCAGCCGACCAGGTCGGGGCGACTAAGATGGACCGTCCCGAGGACATCGAGCGCAATCCGGTGACCGGAGCCGTCTATGCCGCGCTGACCAACAACACCAACCGCGGTGCCGAGGGTCAGCCCGGTCCGGACGAGGCCAATCCACGATCCAACAACAAGCACGGCCACGTCATCGAGTTCCTCGAACGAGGCAACGACGCCGGTGCCACGCTCTTCCGGTGGCGCATCTTCATGCTATGCGGTGACCCCGACGACCCGTCGACGTACTTCGCCGGCTTCGACAAGTCACAGGTGAGCCCCATCACCTCGCCGGACAACGTCGCGTTCGACGCGCGCGGCAACCTGTGGATCGCATCAGACAGCAGCCGTGCACTCGAGCAGAACGACGGGTTCTTCGCAGTGCCCGTCAAGGGACGAGAGCGAGGCTATCTGCGGCAGTTCCTGACGGTGCCGTTCGGAGCGGAGGCGTGTGGGCCGCGCATCACGCCGGATCAGCAGACTCTGTTCTGCGCGGTTCAGCACCCGGGTGAGATCGATGGTGCGACGCCCGACGATCCTGCCAGTCACTGGCCCGACGGGGGCCAACCGAGACCCTCGCTGGTCAACGTCTTCAAGACCGGCCCGGGACCCCGCCGCATCGGCAGCTGACCCCTCCTCTCTGTTGGTCAACAAAATATTGGACATCAGGTAGGCCCGCTCACCGGACCCGCTGTCTACTCCTCGAGCGCGAAGGTGTTGCCATCGGGATCCTTGAACCAGGTGACCCTGCCGTCGTCGAGCGTGTGGATCCCCTTGTCGTCGGACTTCAACGAGGATTCCTCGTAACGCTCGAACGTGACGCCGTTGGCAATGAGCTCGTCTACCACCTGCTCGAGGTCGGCTACGTACCAGGTCGCCACGGTGGAAGTCGCCTTTCCGGCGTGAACGGGAGACACATGGATGTGGAGCGAGGTCCCGCCTCCGCACGCATACACTCGACTATCGTCGGGCTGGTCCTCTCCTGCAGCGAAGCCGAGCTTCCCCTCGTAGAAGTCCGTGACCTGATCCATGTCGGAGACCGCGACCGAGGTCTGTTGGTTGACGAAGGTGACCTCGGTGCCGGGGCACACCTTGCAGCTGCTCAAGCTCGAACGTTGCTCTTCCTTCAGCAGCACATCATCCTCCTGTTCGTCGGGTCTCACGCGTAGGACCTCAGGCCGCGGCAGCACTCACGGGCAGCTCTTCGAGCAGCGCGTCGCGGCGTGGGTCGTGTTGGAGGTCCACTACGGAGGCCGCGTCGGTATCCCCTGCTAGATCCTTCCGGCCGACCTGGCGTGACAGTCTGAAATGCTCCTTGGACGCCACTGCCCGCATGAAATCGTCACCATAGGAGTCGAAGAGCGGCGTCATCTGGCTCGCATGTGCGCGCAGCGCCTCGACCTTGGTGGCCAATAGCTCATCGTCGAGTGTCAAGGTGACATCGGGGTCCGCGCAAGTTCTCGGATGGCCCGGCCAGAAGACGTCGAACTCGTTGAGCCGCGGCACAAATGAGTCTTTCCACTCGGCGGGGACGGCCGCATGGCAAAGTCGCGCCTCGGGTTCGTTCCAGAGCCAGAAGGCTGCCGTTACCCACGCGGACAGCGACTTGTGATCGGGATGGCCGGTGAAGCCATCCTGCCCAAAGGTCACGATCACGTCGGGTTGCACCTCGACCAGCGCGTCATGGATGCGTGCGATTACCTCACCGCTGGGGATCTGGGGCAGGCGCCCGTCTGGGTAGCCGAAGAAACGCTGCTCTTCCACGCCCAAACGAGCAAGCGAAGCCTCTAGCTCGCGCCGGCGAAGGCGCGCCAAGGACTTGGGGGACGTGGCCGCCGGTAATAGAGGCCGGCCTCGCCGCTGGTCATGTGGATGCACACGACACGCTCACCGCGGCGCGCGGCGTCCGCCAGCAGGCCCCCAGAGACGAATACCTCGTCGTCCGGATGAGCCCAGATGCCCAGCGTCGTGGTCATCGCTACTCTCCTCCCGTCGCCCGGCGAGCCGCAGTGGGACCGACGGCTCGACGAAACGCTCTCGTCTCTGATTCGGTTCTCGGTTGGTAAGACCCCGGTGTGAACCAGAACTCATCGGTTTCGGGGGACGCGCTATCCCACGAGCCGAGGGGGCAGACCGAACTGTGGAAACAGGGTCGCGGTGTCGAGGAATGAGTTGATCCCCCTGATCCAACCGTCCGATATCTCGATGACCTGCAGCGCCCAGGGCTCATGACCGCCCTCCGGAGCGGGCCGGTACTGTCCGAACGCCGGCGAGCCGTTGGCCACGGTCGCGACCAAGCGCGAGCCGCGGCAGCCGATGCCGTGCCCCAGCAGCCAGCGGCTTATCTCGGCGTGGCCCTGCAGCCACAGCTCGTAGGGCGGCATCGACAGCGTGGCGTCCTCGTGCAGCAGCGAGGTGAGCGACTCTAAGTCGTAGCGCTCGAAGGCATCGACGTAGCGGGTAAGGAGTGCACGTTGCTCATCGTCCATCGGCCGATAGGAATCTGAGGCGTCGGCCTCGCGGGTCGCGAGCGTCGAGCGCGCTCGTTGCAATGCGCTGTTGACCGAGGTCACCGTAGTGCCGAGCAGTTCCGCGACCTCACCGGCCTTCCAGCGCAACACCTCCCGCAGGATCAACACCGCGCGCTGCTTCGGCGGGAGATGTTGCAGCACGGCCACGAACGCAAGCCTGATGGTCTCGCGTGCCACGGCCAACTCGGCCGGGTCACCGTCGTGTGGAAGCACACTGGCGTCGGGCACCGGCTGGATCCAGGTGACCTCCGGCAGCGCTGCGCCGACAAGGTTGTCGGCCGTCTGGGAGGAGGCAAGATCCATCGGTCGAGCGCGTTGCTGCCTACCGGCGAGCATGTCGAGGCACACGTTGGTGGCGATGCGATAGAGCCACGACCGCAGCGTCGAGCGGCCCTCGAAGCGATCGAAGCTCCGCCAGGCCCTAACCGACATCTCCTGGACAGCATCCTCTGCATCGAATGCCGATCCCAGCATCCTGTAGCAGTAGGCGGTCAGCTCCGGCCGCTGCTGTTCCAGCAGGAACTCCAGCTCTCCGAGCTCACTCGTTGCGGTGGTCGGGGCCGCGTCGTCGATGCGGTTCATCGCGTGCCGGGTGGCCACTGAAACGGCGCTTTCGCTCATGCGAACCTCCCTCTAGTTGGCCTGTATCTGGCGCTTCTAAAGGACCCATCGATGTTCGGGCAAAATCGAAAGCGCGACTCGAAGGTGTTGGCAGTGAGATGCGTTAGGTAGAAGTGGTCACGTAAATGAGGGAAGCGGACGGAACGTCTTCCACGAGCTGCAGAGCAAGTTCGCTCTCATAGGTCGTCACGATGACCTGACGGAGTCCTGCTCCCGAGGCCGCCTTGGCCAGTGTCCCGGCAACGACTTTTCTGAGCCGAGGATCGAGATGCTCGAGAGGTTCGTCCAGCCACACGAATGGCGCGCGCGTAGAGGCGCCAGAGACGAGAAGCCGGGTAAGGAGTTGAGCCCACACCTTCTCCCCTCCGCTAAGAGATTCGAAACCGAGTACCCGGTCGCCCACCGAGCGAGTGATCCGCCCCTCCGGACTGAGGTTCAAGCCGCCCGATCCGAAGATGCGCTTCCAACGCATCGCGACCTCTGATACCAGAGGCTCTATGAACTCTTTGGTGATGGCACTCCCCGCAGTCATGAAGGCGTCAGCGGCAGCGCGCGCCAGACCCTCCTCGCGATACAAGTTCACTTGCTCCTGAACCCGGCGTTCATCCTCATCGAGGGTCGTAAGCGCGTCCTCCAACGACTTCTTCGACGCCGAATGCATCGCGATCAATTGATCAAACTCTTGAACCTCGTCCCTCGCCTGCTGGAACTCCTCCCGAGTAGTGTCCGCATCCTTGTCCCCTGCGTCAGAGTCCGGGGCCGCCGGAACCGGCAGCGCGCGGATCTTCATCAGCAATTGCCTGGTGTCACGCAAGCTGTCTCGGTGACGGCTCGCCGCGTCGTCCGCCTCCGTCATGACTGCAGCCAGGTCGGCCAGATGTTTCCTGTGCTCTTGCTCGGCCTTGTCCGCATCGTGTTGGGACAGGGGGCGCAGGCAGGTGGGGCAGACCGCCTCTGAATCCCCTAGCTGTGACATCGCCTGTTCGATGAGGTCGGCCTTGCCACGGGCGGTTGCCGCTTCGCTCTCGGCGGTGGATATCGAGTCTTCGAGCTCTCGCTCGGCCCGCTCCAACAGGTCGGTGACGTCGTCGAAGGCCACCGAAGCTTGCAGCAGTGAGCCGGCTTGATCGGCCAGCGAGTCGAGCTTGTTTCTGCGCTCTTCCAGGGACGCGTGGAACCGGATCCATTCCTCCGCCGCGCGCAGCCGCTCGGCCGCCTCATTCATCGCGGCGACCGCCAGTCCGCGTTGTTCATGTGCGGTAACCAGCTGCTGATCCAGCGATTGCATCTCGGCAACCAGTTGCTCGCGCGCGCGTTTCTCAGACCGCTGTGTCGTCTTCAGCTTCCGTAGGGTGCCGGCTGCGGAGGCCGCTGTGGCCTCGGCGGCCGCGGCAGCCTGGAAGAGAGGAGTGACTCCAAAAACACTCGCCAGATGATCCCGTAGCTGGAACTCGCCCTGGGCCGTCTCCAGCGACCCCCCGTGAATCATGAACGTGAGCTGACCCATAACGTGCACATCGGCGCCGGACTCCGTCGCGAGAAGCTCGTCGAGCTCATCCTGGGTCGTTATAACTCTGCCGGCAAGCTCGGCCGCTAGTTCCATACGACCTCGTCGATCGACGGACCTGGAGATCGTCAGGCTCGCGCCAGACGAGAGTCGCAGGACAACTCCTACGGTTGCGCCCTCCGCATCGCCTCGAATTTGTTCGGCGGCATCGACCTCGGCGGCATCACCGAGCAGTCCCCACGCGGCCCCCATGATGAGGGATGTCTTTCCGATGCCGTTTGACGCGACGACGTACGTGGCTCCCGGACCAAACTCAAGATCGAGGTTGTCATAGGCACGCCAATTCTGCAGCTGCAACCGTTCGATCATCGCTGTGCCAGCCTGCTGAGTCGAGGCCCCACATCGTCTGGGTCAACACTGCCGTCGTACAAACCGGCCACCATCTTGGTCAGCGCGGCGACCTCACGCTTTCCCAGCTCCAGCAGTGCGGCCCTCTTGGGGTTCGTCTTGCGGGCGCGGTCGCCGATGCCTCGTTGGCTCTCGATAGCGGCCGTGGCGGCTCGCTCCGAGATTGTGGTCACATCGATGCTGAACCCCTCTGCCTGAGCAAAGGCGGGAACCGGGTCCCAGTAAGGAATCAACTCGTGCAGAAACGCCGCCACCGCCTCGGCCACAGGTTGAATGGGACGCCGATAACGGCGACCGACCAACGTCCCTGAAGGACCTTGGATGTGTGGAGCACAGTCTTCGGGTTCTACCAGCAGACACGTCGAATCCTTGGCCGTAATGGCAATCGCAGCAGTGTCTGGGAACATCCGAAACTCGCGTGCCAGATCGTCTAGACAATCGTCGTTCCCCTTGAGCTGCTCGGCATCGTCGGCATCGAGCAGCCACACACGAATGCGTCCACCAAAGGTTCCCACCAGCCACCCGCCGACAATGTTTACTCCACCAAGCCGCGCTATAAAGGCGGAGGTGTCGGGCGTGATGCGAACCTCGGGCGGAAGCGTTTCCCGTAGCTGGGCCAGGACACGTTCGCCAAGCTCTGGGCGAACGAGGTCGGCAATGGGTTTGGAAGCGTCATCAGGCGGAGGCGCTTTCTGTCCCGCTGCCTCTTCGCTGCGTCCCAGCCCTAGTGCTACACCGCCGGTTAGCTCGAGAAGTCGGATGAGCTCATCTAGTTCGCCTTGTTCCGACGGGCTGAGGTGGCTGACGTCCGGCTTTGGGCCACCCATCTCAATTTGATCGAGGTACGCGGCGAGCGCCTCCTCGATGCGGTCATTACTCTCGGCCATCCGCCTCACCTCCTTTGCTTGGTTCTGCGTCCGATGCTTCATCCGTAAGCCGGCCGTGATCCTTGAGGTGCATTCTGATCTTGATGAGGGCCGCGACGATGATCTGTCCCACCCTCTGACCCGTCACCGGCGGCGTGAGTTCGCGCCCCACAGCGGCACGGCTCTTCTCGTTGAACTGGACCTCGAGAAACACCTTTCGTTCGGTTGCCGTCAGAACCCAGTCGAGCGCCTCCTCAACCAGGGCGAGAAGTTCGACTTCGTCGGTCTCGTCGCCGTACTCGAAGTAATCGACATCTGCGCCCGCTGATCCGCGCAGAAGGTCCTTCCTGGTGACCTCCTCCCCCTCGACCTCGTAGAGCGGGGCGTCTAGTGAGGGGCCCATCCTCTTTACTTCCGCGCGTCGAAGGGCATCTATCGCCTTGTTCTTCGCGACCCTTATAGCAAAGGGCCGGAAAGGGCCTTGGCGTGCAAAGTTCTTGGCGGCCATCGAGGTCCACGCCTCATCGACCACATCCCAGGGATCGATCCCTCTACCTCTCCCCACGCTCAAGACGGAGACCCGCATGAGTCCCCGAATCCGCTGGTATTCCTCAGTGTCGACCCCGTCCGGTAGCTCTGGGTTCAGTGGTCGGCTTTCCACGTCACGTACTTATCGCAGAATCGAGAGAATCGAAAGCGACGAAAATAAACTCGAAGGCCCGATGCCCCCAACTGCGGTTCTTAGTCCGGCCCTTGCAGTGGTAAGGGGACGACTGCCGGAAGGGTGATCTCGAAATCCTGTCCGCCTTTCCAAGCGTCCAACTCCTTGTGCGGAGAATTGAAGTAGCGCACATAGTCGATGAGGAAGTCGAGGGGCCCTGCATCCTCTGCTGCGATCGAAACGGGAATGTCAATCGCGTCTATCGGACTCTCGAAGAGAGAAACCGAGACACGCGCTCCGAAGATGACGAGATTCCTGGTCCCCGGCAGGGCGGCGCTTGGAACAACGACTGTGTCGGGAAGACTCGCATCCTCCCGGCAGCGCTCGGCAAAGTCTTGGCACGGCTCATAGTCATCGCCAACGAGGTTCTCCGGTTCAAGTCCGAACTGATCGCAATTGTCGAAGTCCACAACCAGAGCGTCGGCGAGGACAACTCGAGCTACCCAAAGCCGACCTCTAATCTCCTTGATCTGTCGCGAGGCTGTGACTCCGTTGGCTCTGAGCCATTCGGCCCAGGGTGTCAAGGGGTGAAGCGAGAGATACTGCGTTGGGCCGGATTCAGCTCGGTTAAAGCGGCGGGCTCGGCGATTCGGATTGATCCAGAGAGGAGTATCCCAATTCGCTAGTCGAAAAGCCGCCTGCTCGTTGGGCGCTGCGTCCAACAGAAGACCTAGGTGGCAGCGCCTGAACGTGCGCTCGCTGCAAGTTTGACCAGCTGATCAGGTTCGCTCGATCGGCGAAGCAACTCTGCGGGAGATTCTCCCTCGAGACTTGGGTGAGAGGTCTTCATCCAAGCAACCACGCCGGGGCCGGTCAGGATATGCCGAAGGTTACTAACCAGGCGCGCGAAAACTCGTACTCGCAGCGCATCCTCACCTTTGGGTTGTGCTGATTCTGCCGGCGAAATCCACCGCTGGAACTGCCGGCCGCTGACGCCGACAATATCGGCGATGACCCCGTGCGGGACTTCAAGGTTGTCCGCCAGCCATTTGACGACTTCCCTGGGCGGTCTGTCTTCGCTCACAGCGCGACCTTCGGCGACATCTCTGAAGACCTGCCTCATTCTTTCCAAGGCGATGCGCGCCTCTCGACGTCGCCCGGGAGGTTCTTCTTCGAGTGCCAGAAGCGCCTGGATAGCTGCCTGCTGGACTGACATGATCAGGTAAGGGTCAAGCTCGAGAGAGGCTTCTCGTGGCGCGTGGACAATCGACTCGGCCACTTCTCGGATCAGATCGCGAACCCTCTCAGGGAGGTCCTGTTGTGACGCCAACGACTCGTTCGCCTCGCGGAGGGCCCTCTCGAGCGTCGGGGCCGCGGTGGGATCAAACACTGTCAAATCGGGCATCGATCACCTCCGGGGGCGCAACATCTACGACCTCATTCGAGTCTGACGTTCCTGTAGTCATAAGTTCGTCATCTTTATACGACAACTTTACGACAAACATTGGGGATCTGGCGGCGGGAGATCTGGCGGCGGAATAAAGCCGCGGAGCTCAGCCCAATCCTCCACGGTGAGCACGTCCTTTTTCCCCTTGGGCGCCCCACAAGGTTCCCCTCAGGGTCATCTCGAGAACCACTCCCCTAGTGGAATTCCGGGGGTCGTCAGAACCGACAGCGGCCGGGACACTCGAGGTTTCTACGGAAGCGATTCGACCAGCGCTCTCAACGTCGCCTCTGTTTCTTCGAGTGGAGTCCATGCATGAAGGCTGAGGCTGTAGTCCACATCGTCCCGGGTCCACCGGTAGATCAGGTGGTCACCTTCCATTCCGGCATGCGGGTAGGAGGGCGCGAGCAGCAGTTCGCCGGTGCTTCCCTTCCATGTTCGCTTACCGAAACTGAGGGCGGAGACGCGTTCGATCGGGGGAGCCCCTTCTGGAGCCCGCTCGATCCGGAATCCGGCCTTCGACTGGACGTCACCGACAAAGACGTTGAGGTGAGCGAAGACCGGAGGCGCATTCCGTTCCGACAGTCCGGGATGCGGAGCGTTCCACTCTACAAAGAAGACCCACAGATCCTCGTCCTCGTGAGATGCATGCGAACGCTTAACGGTTGCGTCCGCAACAGCGGGCACCTTCGAGGGGCAAGCTGGCTGCAGTTGAGTGAAGCGCTGACACTCTCTCAGGACCTCGAGAGGTGTAGGTATCAGTGGGACAGATGACGCCGAGGATTGCCCGATGCGCACCGGCCCTGATCCACCCCCGCACCCAGTGACGAGCAGTATTAGGACGCCAACCCAGAAGACCCTCATCTGACACCTTCGACGGTTTAGTCGTCGGTTTGGTTCGATGCTCCACCTCTATAGCCGTCTCTGGTTTCATGCGGATGACGCGTCCTGCAGCGGGGAGGATCATGGCCCTCCGGTATCGCTGCCCCAAGGAGGACCCCGTGAACGATCTCGACCGCATGCTCCAACGGTGGACGCGCGCCGGCCTCATCACCGCAGACCAGGCCCGCGCGATCCGAACTGCCGAGAATCGGGACGAACCCGCCTCCCGAGCGATCCCAGTCCTCGCCGAGGTCCTCGCCTACGTCGGAGCGATAGTCGCCGTCAGCGCCGTCGTGTTCATCGCGTCGCAAGTCTGGTCGGATCTCTCTGTGGGCGTACGGCTGGGACTCCTCACTCTCTCAACGGGTGTTCTCTGGGCCGGTGGGTGGTGGATGGGAGGCGGTCGTAACCCGGTTCGCGAGCGCCTCGTGAGCGTCCTCTGGTTCCTTTCGGCCGGTGGAATCGGCTGGCTTGCCGACGTGGTTGCAACCGATCTTTGGGATCTCGAGGACGGCTACGGGCTGATCATCGGGCTGGCACTGTCGCTCTATGCCGGACTGCTTTACCGCGACCGTCGGGCTCCGCTGCAGCAGATCGCTGTGGCCGGGGGAGTGGTCTTCATCTGTGGAGGGCTCTCCGATCTCGCCGGCGGCGACGACTGGTTCGGACTGCTTCTGTGGGTCGCGGGCGCCGGTTGGATCGTGCTGACGCGCCTGGGCATGCTTACTCCTCGGCGCACGGGCTTCGCGCTGGGCGCCGTCGGTGTGCTGGGCGGTTCCCAGGCGGTGGCCCTCGAGTTCTTCGATAGTCCGAATGGCTGGGGCCTGGCGCTCGGCTTGATATCAGCGGCCGCGCTTCTCTATCTGAGCGTCTCGTTCGCGGAAGCGGTCCTGCTCGGCTTTGGGATCGTTGGCCTCTTCATCTTCTTGGTTCAGGTCATCGACGAATACCTGGCCGACAGCATCGGCGGACCGCTGGCGCTGTTGGTTGCGGGGCTCGTGCTCCTGCTGCTCGCGCTCGTGGCCGTCCGCCTCAGGGATCGCACAGAGATGAGTGACGTCACCCGAGCTGGCGACTGACGCAGACCTCGGTAGTAGAGCAACAGCCCTACTCGTTCCGCCGTTCCTCTTCGGCTGACAAGACGTTGTCGGCCCAGTGATCGTGCATCCATGCGAGGTGCTCCCAGCGACTGTCGACGATGCGGAGCGTGTCGGATACCGGCATGCTCTGCTGCCCGACGATCTGCATCAGGCCCGGGTCGATCTCGTAAACGTCGTCGAGCCGCATGACGACGCCGTCCGCAACCGGTCGAGGCTCGGGTGGCCGCTCAGCCTGCAGTCTGAAACCAAACACCTGATCTCCTAATCCTCGTAGGCCTCGTCGAGACAGTTCTTGCCCGGGTTCATTACGTTGTTGGGATCCAGTGCCCGTTTGATCCTCTTCATCACGTCGAAGCCGCCCCCCATCTCCCGCGCGACGAACTCCGCATCGCCTTCGCGCGTCGATCCGTGACACGCGGTGATAGAACCGCCGTACTTCAGCGACACCTCGGTAATCTCACGCTTGCATTGCACCCATGCGTCCCACATGGCGTCATCCAGTCGCTGCTCCCAAATCCCGATGTCGATCTCGACAAGATAGTCCGCCCACGGCTTATGGGCCCCGTTCGTGTAGGCGAACATGCCCCAGTCGTCGAAAACGCCGTAGTCGTTGATGTAACGATTCGCGATGGCATGCCACTCCTCGCGCACCATAGGCAAGGCGCTGTAGGTGATGGCCGCGTCCTCGCAGTGCCAGCTCATCGGCACGACCTGTCCCTCGGGCGTTCGTCCGTGAAGAGGAGTCGCATAGCGGTCGTGGCGCGAGGCCCAGTCGCCTTGAGAGACCTCGTCGCCGAGATAGTTGCCACCGGTGTCCTTGCCGATCGCCATGATCACCTGCGACGCCGGCTTTGTCTCAGCTAAGGTCCCATAGGCCGCCACAGCGACGACGCATCTGAGCTCGGGTGGCTGAGGAATGTAAGCCTCGTCGTCGCGCCGAAGGTAGTTGACTTTCCACTCGTCGAACAGAACGACGCCGGCGAGACTCGCCAAACCCGACCTCGCAAGCGCGCCTGTGCTTCGGTAGGCGGTTTCGTAGTCCGGATAGCCGAAGAACGCAGCGAACTCAGCTTCGGGGCGCGGCACGAGTTCGAGCGTCGCTTCGGTGGTGATGCCGAGGCTCCCCTGATGACCCATGAAGAGCTGCTTGAGCTGGAAGCCGGTCGACGACTTGCGGATCTTGCGACCGCCACCGTCGCCCACATCGATCAGCTCTCCGGTGGGCAGACATACCTGCATGCTTATAACGAGATCGCGCGTGTGTCCGTAGCGCGCGCCGATCAGAGACCACCCTCCGGTGCCTATGCGGCCGCCGACGAGCGAGCATGGATACGAGGCGGGATCGTCGGGATATATGACTCCGTAGCGCCGCAGTTCCTCGTTGAGCTTCAGCATGTTGATGCCGGGCTGGACCGTGACGGTACGGTCGACGAGGTCGATGTCGAGGATCTTGTTCATCCGTTTGACGTCCACCAGGATTCCGCCGGCCACCGGCACCGCGCCGTCTGACAACCCCGTGCCGCCGGCGCGCGGCACCACCGGAATCTTGTAGGTATTGGCGAGCTTCACGACCTCTGCCACCTGCTCGGCAGTTTCGGGCAGCACCACGATGTCCGGAATGTGCTCGTCCCACCGGTGCACGGGGAAGGGGGCGGGTACACGCGCCCGGTTGTAGAGGCTCGACTTGTTCGTCAGCACATAGTCGGCGCCAAGGATGGCCCGCAGCTCATCGACGACCGAGTCGGTCAGCGCGGCCACGCTCACCTTTGCACACCTCCGTAATCGAGTCCCGCTGAATCGGCGACCAACTCCATCAGATCCCGCACCTCGATCGACGGGTTTCGATCCGCACCTCGCTCGGACAGCGGGCGCTCGGACCATACACATGCGCTAACAAGCGTATCGATCACGAGATCGGCGGCCTTCTCCATTCGCCTTCGAGCGATCTCGTCGGCGATCTCGGGGCGTTCGATGCGCATCCCTCCGCCCGCTCCAGAACAGTAGGACCACTGTGTAACGTGGTCGACGTCTTTGAAAGTGAGACCGGGTATCGCACGCAGAATCTCGCGCGGCGACTTGTAGATACCCTTCCGCTTGTTGAGCCGGCAGGCGTCGTGATAAGTCACAACCCGCTCAACGGGCTGGGTCAGTGCAAGCTTGCCATCGCGCACAAGCTCTGCGACGAGCTCCGTGACGTGCACGATCTCGATGTCGTATTGATCTCCAAAATAGCTCGGGTAATCGACGGTGAAGGAGATGTAGTCGTGGGGGTCTAGCGTGATGACGCGCGTTGCCCCGACCGACCTCCAGTCGGCAAGGTTGTGCTCGGCAAGCGTGCGAGCCTGCTCGATGTAGCCCATCTCGGCGGCCGGACCCCCACAGCACCATTGCTCCTGCATGAGTCCGAACTCCACCCCGGCCTCTCTCAGAACCAGGGCCGTCGCGCGCGCGACCGACGTACGGTAGAACGCCGCCTCGCAATCGACGAACAGGATCGTCTCGCCCCCCGTCGGGATGGCGAGACCCTCCGCCCAGTCGCGCACGCTTTCCTGGCTCACGGCGTTCGCGACAGGCTCGTTGCGGGCCGCCATAGTCGCCTCGACCCAACGCTTCCAGTTCGGCTGCTCCACGCCGGAGTCCACGGCGAGGGCGCGCATCGCCTTGACGACATCGACCGTACGCGTGCGGTTGCGGTAGAAGTCGCCGGTGAACAGTGTGTTCGGACACCTGAGTTCGCACGCCCCGCACTGAACGCAATGGATGTAGTCCTCGGCGACGTCCTCGACCGCAAGGTGACCCTTCTCCATTGCGACAATGTTGGCGTGGAAGGCGGTGGGAGTGTGATTCTCGTTGCGGGTGACCTGCATTACCGGACAAACCTCGCGACAGAACTTATGTCCGGAACTGAAGCACCCGTACGCCGAGTCACGCCACTCCGCAACGAACTCCTCGGTGAGGCCCTCGAGTCCGTGGCCGTTGGTTTGGCGTCCGTCATCGACCGACGTCCGGTCTCCGGACTCCCGTATGTCTGTCATCGAGACTTCCTCTCCCCCGAGTGAGCGTCTCCTCTTTCTATCCTCAGCCGCACGCGATTCCAAGACTTGCCTGAGCATGTGACTAAGTGATATCCCAAGGCTAACGGGGCGAAAGAGAGGATGAGTGATGGTCAAGTTCAGCTACGTGCAGGTGCCGGCGTATCCCTTGGGGGACTCGATCGACATGATCAAGACCGCCGACGACCTCGGGTTCTACGCGTGTTACAGCGTCGACGAGACCTATCACAAGGACATGTGGCTGCTGTTCGCCGCCGCGGCCGACAAAACCAAGAACATTCGCTTCGGCCCCAACGTCACGCACGTCATCTTGCGTGAGCCCACCCTGATCGCTCAATCGCTGGCAACGCTCGACGAACTTACCAACGGTCGCGCCGAAGCGGTCGTGAGCTTCGGGAATCTCGTGATGTTGAACCAGTACCACATCCCGTGGACGACCTCGAAACCCTTAGCGCGAGTGAAAGAAGGGCTTCACGTGATGCGCACCTTCCTCGACGAGGGAGTGATCACGTTCGAAGGTGAGTTCTTTACTTACACGGGTATGTTCACGGCGGCCCGACCCGTGCAGGAACACCTTCCGCTCAAGATGGGGGCCATGGGGGGGCCCAAGTCATTCGAAGCAGCGGGCGAGCTAGCCGACGGCATGCACCACGCGTGCGGCTACTCGCGCGAGAACTACGACTACGTGGTCAAGCACGTCAAGTCCGGAGCCACGAAAGCCGGTCGTAATCCCGATGACCTCGACATCGGCGCCTGGCTCATCTGGGCGTGTGGACCCGACTCGAAGGCTGCGAAGGAAGCGGCGCGCATCATGGCCGCCTTCTACATCCCCGCAATGCCCAAGAGTCAGGTCGAGCGTCACGGAATCGAATACGAGAGCCTTCAACCCATCACCGATGCGTTCGCAAGTGGCGACGTCAATCGGGCTCTCGAACTCACGACATCGGAGTTGGGCGACGCCCTCTCGGTCTCGGGGACACCCGAGGAGTGCGTCGACAAGCTCAAGAGCAACATCATCCCGGCCGGAATCAACCACGTCATCGCGTCCGTCACCGACCCGTTCCTCGTCAAGCACTTCACCGGCCAGGAACTCGAAGGCGTACCTGACGTTAAGGGCCAGCTACAGCTCATCCACGACGACGTGATACCGGCCTTCAACTGACGGGGGGCGAACTCAGCCTTTTAGGGTGCGAGCAAGCCCACGTCAAGTTATTTGAGAGACACTAGACTAGGTAACGGGGTTGGTGAGTGATCCAACTCCTTCTATCTCTACTTTGACGTCGTCGCCCGGCCCGAGGAGACGCGGTGGTTCGTGCGTCGAACCAATCCCGGCGGGCGTTCCGGTGAGGATCAGATCTCCTGGCTCAAGGGTCATGGTTAGGGTGATGAATGCGATGAGTCAGCAGTGACGAGGTGCGGGCCGCAGGGCAGGAAAGCATCGATCGCTTTACCGCGCATCCACTGACCGCTGTTGCCGAATTGCAAATCTCTTGCGCTGACGTCGTTCGCGCACATGTACCCGGCGACATGGGACAGGGCGTTCTCCTCGGTGACTCGGGTCGCGGGCTTTCCGATGACGACTGCGAGCTCGGCTTCGAAATCCACCTCTCGAGCGGCCGGGGGAATCTTTACCGGCTCGCCGTGGCCCACAACGGAGTTAGGCGTGTCTGAGGATGAATACGCGCAAAGATCCAAGCCCATGGGAGTTGTCAGGTCGCTCTCGAGCCGCCCGAATCCGCCGCTAAAACGAAACCAGTTTCATTCCCCGGCCCTCCTCTCTCTGCCCCCGGTTCCGGATGGGACTGAGCCTGAACCGGGAACCAAACCTGTCTGCGGCAAGAGTTGACATTCTCCCCCAGCCTTCGTAGCTTATCCACTGAGCGGGACAGGCTCTTCATCTAGTAAAACAGTCCGGAGGACGGGAGAGCGCTCGAACCAGCGCCCGAACCTGGGCCAGGGCACAGAGCTTCCGTGGCGCCTCCGGGACCAAATCGGTGAACGGGGGGATGGAATGCGATCCTTGTTGGGGGACAGGACGCGGCTCGTGCGAGTCCTGGTCATCATCGCTACCGTCGGTCTTCTGGCAGCGGCCTGCTTCGGAGGGGGAGGTGACGGAGAGGCTGAAGATGGAGCGAGCGGTCCCTCGGGGAGCGTTAGATTCCTGATCGCGGAGAACTTCTGGGCCGATTGGGTGCCTTATCAGTCGACCGCCCAGAGCCAGGCCCGGCTCGAGGGGCAGATCTACGACTACCTCGTCACCTTCCCCAACGGCGACCTGACCGAGGCAGAGCCGATGCTGGCCACCTCATGGGACCAGATCGACGACACCACGTGGGAGTTCGAGCTCCGTGAGGGCGTCACGTTCCATGAAGGCCAGGACTTCACCGCCGAAGACGTCAAGGCTTCGGTCGAGTTGGCCTCGGGCGCGACGAACACCGAGACCGTGACGTCGCAGAACTGGGTGCCGACCACAGTCGAGCTTGTTGACGACCTCACAGTTCGGCTGAAGACGGATGGGCCCTTTGCTCCCCTCCTTCCGCAGCTCGGCGACACGCCGATCGTCTCGGCGGAATGGCTCGAGGGAGATGACAGCCGTCTCGAGGAGACGCCGAATGGAACCGGGCCCTTCATGCTCGTCGACGATGCGCGCTCCAAGAAGACGATGGAGGCGAACATGGACTACTGGCGCGAGCCCGCCCAGATCCAAGAGTTGGTATGGGAATTCGTCCAAGATCCACAGACGAGGCTAAGCGCTCTCATGTCCGGCCAAGCCCACGCGATCGACAGGGTCCCGCCAGAGCACCTGGAGACTGTCGCAGGCAATCCCAGTGCCGAGCTGACGTCCGTAACTGGTATCGAGAGCGTAAACATATGGGTCCGTCCCGGCCGTCTGGATGTTTGGGACGAGAATCCCAACTTCCGAACTGCGGTCAACTGGGCGATCGACCGGCAGGCCATCGCAGATGAGCTGGTGCAGGGCGAGAGCGCGGTAGCCACGAGCTATCTGCCCCAAGAGACCCAGTTCCACCAAGCTCAGGAGCCGGCCTACGGCTTCGACCCCGACATGGTCGAGCAGGAGCTCGAGGCAGCCGGCGAACCCGACGGGGGGCCGGAGTTCGAGCTTTGGGTTGCGACTGGATTCCTGCCGCGTGCAGAGCAGGTCGTGTCCTCGATCGCGGACTCGATGGAGCAGGTTGGCCTCAAGCCGAAGGTCGTAACGTCGGACGTCGCGGGGATGATCGACGACATCTTCAGCGACAACGGAACCGGAGCGATGTACCACCTTAGTTGGAGCAGCAACGGTGACCCGCATCAGGCGGCTCAGGTCTATGCGCCGCCGTTCGTATGGTTCTGGGAAGACGAGCAGATCGAGCAGCTCGTGAAAGAGGGTATGACGACCCTGGACCAGCAACGGCGCGAGGAGGTCTACGCGGAGCTGCAGTCGCACATGTGGGAGGAATCCTGGCACGTGCCTCTCTACAACAGTGACTTTTCCATCGGGCACTCGGCGAACCTAGAAGGCTTGGCGATTCATCCCGACTTCACGACGTATTTCTACCCGGCGCGACTAACGGAGGGCTAGAGATGTCGGGCCGGATGTTCGCCAGGTCGGCGCAGATGCTCCTGGTTGTATTCGGCGTTGTGACTGCGACGTTCTTCGTTCTCCGTCTGACCGGGGGTGATCCAGCGCGGCTGATGAATCCTCCAGGAACGCCAGAATCAGTCGTGGAGAACATTCGGGAGGAGCTCGGCACCGACAAACCGCTGTTTGTGCAGTACTTCGACTACCTGGGGGGAATCGCGCGGGGTGATCTGGGGATGTCCTTTCAGGGATCGCAACCAGTACTCCAGGAAGTGCTCCGCGCCCTCCCCAACACGCTGGCGCTCGGAGCGCTGGCCATCCTCGTCTCATCGATCATGGGAATCGCCCTGGGGATAGCGGCCGCCCTGAGGCCGAACGGCTTGATCGACAGAGCGATCCTCGTTTACGTGTCGCTGGGCCTCTCGACACCGAACTTCTGGCTCGCGGTCGTACTCGTGCTGATCTTCTCGTTCAATCTCGGACTGCTCCCGGCGATCGATATGACGGGTCCGGAGAGCTTCGTGCTACCGGTCGCAACCCTGTCCGTGACCCTCACCCCAGTTCTGATCAGGACGGTCCGTCAGTCATTCCTCGAGACGCTGAGTGAGGACTTCGTGAGAGCAGCGCGCGCCAGAGGCGTTCCGGAACGCCGCGTTCTCTTCATACACACCCTGAAGGTCGCGTCGTTGCCTCTGGTGACGCTGATTGGATTGCAAACGGGCTTCGTGCTTGCCGGCTCTTACGTCGTTGAGTTCATCTTCAACTGGCCGGGCCTTGGCAAGCTCACCCTCAACGCGGTTGCAAGTCGTGATTTCCCCGTGATCCAGGGGGGTGTTCTTGTCGCGGCGACAGCCTTCGTGCTCATCAACTTCGTCGTGGACATGATTTACGCTGCGCTCGATCCCAGGATCCGGGCGACCTCTACGTGAGCGACGTCGGGCAGGCCCAAGCCGGCGATCGACTGAGCGGGATCGCCGCCGGAAGACTTCGCTCCTCGGGAGCCTTCGCGCTGCGGGGCCTCATGAGTCGCAAGACGGCGATGGTGGGGCTGATCGTGTTCTCTTTGATCGTTCTGGTTGCGATCTTCGCTCCGCTCGTTGCTCCTCGAGATCCACTCACACAGGATCTGAGCAAGTCGCTGCTGCCACCCATGTGGACGGACGGAAACTCGCCCGAGCATCCTCTGGGCACAGATGCAGTTGGTAGAGACATAGCCAGCCGTCTCATCTACGGTGCCCGCTACTCGCTTGTTATCAGCGTCGGAGCCGCTCTGATCGGGTCCAGCCTAGGACTTATTACGGGGCTGGTGGCCGGCTTCTTCGGGAAGTGGATGGATTCCCTGCTGATGCGGCTTGGAGACATCCAGCTTGCCTTCCCGTTCATCTTGCTGGCGATCGCCATCCTGGGCATGTCTCCAGACCGCACACTCCTGAAACTCACGTTGGTCATGGGTATTCCCGGGTGGATCATCTACGCGCGCGTCGTGCGAAGTCGGGTGCTTGCTGAACGAAGCAAGGATTACGTGACCGCAGCGCGTGCTCTTGGCGCGAAGAGCCCCCGTCTTCTGCTTCGGTACATCCTGCCGTCGGTCTGGCAGGTCGTGCCGGTGATCGCACTATTGGATCTGGGCTATCTCGTGATTGTGGAATCAACCCTGAGTTTCCTAGGCTTCGGGGTGCCGCTGCCACGGCCGTCCTGGGGAGGCATCCTCGCCGAAGGACGTCAGTTCATGGCCGTGAATCCATGGCTGGCGATTCTGCCGGGCGCTGCGATTCTCGTCACCGTACTGAGCATCAACTTGCTGGCGGATGGGCTGGGTGATCTACTCAACCCGCGCGCGAGCAAGGGGCGTTTCCGCCGGCAGGTGCTCGGTCCTCAAAATCGCGTGGAAGCACTCGACCAGGAAGCAGGGGCGGCCGGGCACTCACTGCTGCGCGTGCGTAACCTCAGTGTGGATTTCCCCGGCGGCGACGCAACTGTCCACGCCGTACGAGACGTGACCTTCAATGTCGAGAGCGGCGAGACTCTCGGCATCGTGGGCGAGAGTGGATCCGGCAAGTCGGTCACGGCGCTTGCGCTGATCCAGCTTCTCGATCCGCCGGGGCGTGTGACGGCAGGCGAGATCCTCTTCGACGGAGCCGACCTCACGAGAGCCGCGCACAAGACCGTGCGGGAGTTGCGCGGCAAGAGAATCGCGATGATCTTCCAAAATCCGACGTCATCGCTCAATCCAGTGCTGACAATCGGGTTTCAGATGACAGAGGCAATCAGGCGGAACGCGCAGGTCGGCCGGGAAGCGGCGCAGCGGATGGCGCGCGAGTCCCTGCTCTCGGCCGGAATCGGCAACCCCGACCGGGTGCTGCGCCAGTACCCCTTCCAGCTCAGCGGTGGCATGAATCAGCGGGTGATGATCGCGATGTCCATTGCTGTTGAAGCCGACTTGCTCATCGCCGATGAGCCCACAACCGCGCTGGACGTCACGACCCAGGCTCAGATTCTCGACGAGATGAGCAAACTCAAGGATGAGCACAACACCAGTCTGATCTTCATTACTCACGACATTGCGCTGCTGTCCGAGTACGCCGACCGCCTTCTCGTCATGTACGCGGGCAAGGTGTGCGAGGTGGGTTCGGCGGCCGAGGTGATCGCCGATCCCAAGCACCCCTACACCCAGGCGCTGATTGCATCTGTGCCACGACCGGAAATGGAAGGTGAAGCACTCCACGCGATCGGTGGCGAGCTGGCCGATCCGAGCTCGGTCCCTGAGGGCTGTCCCTTCGCGACCCGGTGTCCCGAGGTGATGGATGTGTGCTGGGAAGTCGATCCGGAGCATGCTCAGATCGGACCTGGTCACACCGCGGCGTGCCACCTCTGCCACGAAAGCCAACCCGAGGCGGTGCGCCTCGGATGACAGCTCTCCTCGAGGTCCAGGACCTGCGGAAGACATTTACAACGAAGCGAACCTTCGGGCGCGCCAGCCGAGAGGTTCGTGCCGTCAATGGTGTCTCGTTCGAGGTCCGCGAGGGCGAGACTCTCGGACTCGTGGGAGAAAGCGGATGCGGTAAGTCGACGCTTGCCCGTACGCTCATGTTCCTCGAAGTTCCCACAGAGGGTGAGATCCGCTTCAAGGGGAAATCCGTGCGGGAGGGCGACGCAAGGTCGCTTCGGAGATCCGCGCAGATGGTCTTCCAGGACCCCTACACGTCGCTTCCTCCGCGCATGAGGATCCACCGCATCGTCGCCGAGCCACTGCTCATCCACGGGCTGGGCGACCCGAGCGAGATCGATCGGACAGTCGAAGGCTTGCTCGGGGACGTGGGACTCAAGTCAGACCTCGCGGACAAGTATCCGCATCAGCTCAGCGGTGGCCAACGGCAAAGGGTCGGCATCGCTCGTGCTCTGGCCGTGCATCCCTCCCTCATCATCGCGGATGAGGCGGTGTCATCACTCGATGTGTCGATTCAAGCCCAGATTCTCAACCTCATGAAAGACCTCCAACGTAAGCACGGGTTGAGCTACATCTTCATCTCCCACGACCTCGGCGTCGTGAGGTACATGAGTCACAGGATCGCGGTCATGTATCTCGGGGAGATCGTCGAAATTGCAGACGCCGCCGACCTCTACCGCCGACCGCTCCATCCCTACACGCGCGCCTTGATGTCGGCCACACCCTCCATCAAGAAGAAGAAAGGCAGAATCGCGCTGGAGGGAGAACCGCCGGATCCGACCCGGCCTCCACCGGGGTGCGAGTTCCACCCGCGCTGTCCGATCGCTCAGCCCGTCTGCCGCGACGACGACCCGACCCTCCAGGAGTGGCTGCCGGACCGACTCGCCGCATGCCACTTTGCTCTCGAGGACTTCGATGGCGTGACAACCGAGCAACGACCAGCGGCGGAAGGACACGAGCATGATGTGGGCTGAGCGGTTACAGCTCTTCGAGCGGATGCAACGGTCGTCTCCTGCGATCGAAATGCAGTTTGCTCATGTCGGGCGTGGTAGCGCCCGGAGTGGTGACCCGGATCAACGCTGGACACACGGGCTCGTACGCGGCCGCGGGAGCGTGCACGCCCTTTGCGACGATGAACTGGAAAGAGCGCGGATCGATGTCGCAGCTGAGCAGTTGATTGAGGCTGAAGGGAACGATCCGCTTCGAGGTAAGTTGCAGGGTCAGCCCCACGTCAGTGTCCACGACGACGGTGCGACCCATGTCGAAGTCGGTCTTGCCCCCGTGACGAACCTCGGTCTCGGTGAAGCGTCCGCTGTGATGGCCGCGAACCACAACATCGAGCGCAAGGGGTGGACCGTGGAGGTCGTCCTGCTTGCCGCCGAGCTTCAGAGCGGTGCGGTCGCCCGGCGCAAGTTCCTCGAGCTCGGTCACGGCGTTAGGGTCGTACAAACAAACGAACGTATGGGGGCCTCGCCGACGAGCCACCTCGTGCGCGATCGTGGTGCCATCTCCGGCCGACCCTCCGCCGACGTTGTCTCCGGTATCAAGCAGACACACTGGACCCTCGAGTTCGGCGGCCCTGGAGATCGCGTCCGATACCCTGACATGCTCGGGATCGAAATCGCGCCGGTTGGTGACGAGATAGGTCCCGAGCTCTCCTGCGAGTTGTCGCGCAAGTTCAGGATTACCGTCTGTCACAACATTGAAACTGGTGCCCATCTCCTCGACGTCTGCGAACTGGAACCCGAGACACACGCTCGCCGAGAGGACACCCTGGCGGCGACGCACTTCCCCAACAGCCTCGACCAATTTCGAACACGGCGCATGCTGGGTTCCCTGGCTAAGGATGTTGATCGACACGGGGGGAAAGGAACCGGCCTGGACGAGCTCCACCTCTCTGCGAAGAGCGCGCGACATCAGCTCGGCGGCTTCGATTCCACGATCGAAGGTGTCGAGGTGAGGGTTCGTCCGGTAGGCGATGGTGGCGTCGCACGCGTCGATCATGCGAGGACTCACGTTCGCGTGCAGATCGAGTGTGCAGACCATGGGTATGTCGTTTCCGACCGTCTTCCTTACGCTCTCAAGCCAGTAGCCGTCCATGTCAGAGCAGCCCTCGCTGACACCCGCCCCGTGCGGTGCGACCAGCAGCCCGTCGAGTTCCGGAGCAGCCTCCAGCGCGGTCTGCATCGATTCGACTATGTGATCGAACGCCTCGCGGCTTACCGTCCCACTCGGGGTCGCCGATGCCATGAAGAGCGGCACGGGCTCGAGACCCTCCTGTTGGAGTCCGTGCAGGAAACCCGCCACTTCGCTGTAGGAGTTGTGGCACAGCTCAACAAGTTCGGCGCCGACACCGACGGTGAACTCCGGCAGCTCCGTAGGCAGAGGACTGAAAGTATTGGACTCGTGCTGGAAGCTCAGGATGCCCACCCGGCTCGCCGCCATCTACGACCTCCTTGTGGCCGGTGGTCGTCGGGTGCGAATGACGAGAACTCCCGGCGCGCGCCACACCGGCGCATTGTGCCACAGACGATGATGCGCCGGTCCACCGGGAGGAGACCATGACGAGCGTCGAGGTCGCCGTGATCGGACTCGGGTTCATGGGAGCGCGGTGGGCGCGTTGCGTGGCAGAGCACCCCGGCGCCCGACTGCGGGCGGTGTGTGATGTACGTGAGGACGTCGGCAGGGAAGCTGCCGCTACCTGGGGATGTGAACACATTGGTGATCCACAAGAAGCCGCGGCGGACCCAGACGTACACGGAGTGATCGTATGCACGCCCGAGCATGACCACGTCGAGCCGGCGATGGCTGCGATCGATGCAGGCAAGGCGCTTGCCGTAGAGAAGCCCCTGGCGCACTCCTTCGAGGCAGCCCGCCGTATCGGCCACCTGGCGGAGCAGAAAAGCGTGCCGGTCCTCGTTGGTCACATTCTCAGGTTCGAACCGCGCTATGCGGCCGTAGCCGACTCGCTGCAGTCGGGTGAGATCGGAACGGTTCAAGCAGTCCGGCATGCGCGCGTGGGCCTGGTTTCGGACCAGCAAATTCTACAGGGACGGACGTCGATAGCGCTTTACTACGGGGTCCATGAGTTCGATCTCGCGCGCTGGTATGCAGGCGAGCTCACGAGCGTGTACGCGCAGCGCGGTACCGGAATGCTGAAGCAGAGGGGATTCGATGTGGAGGATATGTACTCGGTGGTGATGACCTTCAGCTCGGGAGCCCACGGGACGGCGATGCTCGGGTGGTCGCTGCCCTCAGGCACACCCGGATGGGGACTTTCCGGTGTAACTGTTCTCGGCGAGAACGGCGTCTTGAGCGTCGACCAAGGGGCCCTCGGGTTCACGAAGGTGCGCGGCGACAGACTGGAGCACGAAGACGTCTACTACTCGCCGGTCGTACACGAGCGAATGCGGGGAGCGATGTCGATCGAAGTCGATCATTTCATCGACTGCGTGCGCGGTGACGCGGATCCCCTCTGTACCGCGGCCGACGGAGCCGCCGCGGTGCACATCAGCACGGCGATGGAGGAATCCGCCGACCGCGGTGAAGTCGTGAAACTCAACGGAAGGGAAGAGAAAGAGTGACGTCACTGTATGGAAACCACCCACGACTTGGCCGCGGAGCTCCCCGCGAATGACACGGGCGAACAGCCGAGACGGCCGCTACGACGTGCGGGCAGTCATCAGGGTGATGGACATTCTCGACCTGCTGCAGGATTTCCCTGGCGGCGCCTCACTGCTTGAGGTGTCGGAGAAGGTGGGAATGCCGAGGAGCTCGACGTACCGTTATCTCTGTACGCTCGAGAAGCGAGGCTACGTACAGCGCGAGTCGGAGAGTGGCCTCTACCGGTTCGGCCTAGCTGTCGTTCCGTCCCATGGGGGGCAGCTCGAGGTTCTTGCGGCACGCGCCCGTCCGATCATGGAGGAGTTGCGCGACCGACTCGGGGAGACGATCAACCTCGGGGTGCTGGACGGCAGCAGGATCGTCTACCTCGAGATCCTCGAGAGCGCGAAGTCCGTCCGCCTGGCAGCCAGGCGCGGGGACCGCGATCCGATCCATTCGACGGCTCTCGGCAAGGCGATCGCATCACAACTCGGAGAGGACGCGGTTCGAGCGATCCTGGCTGCGGAGGGTATGCCCCGACGAACCTCGAAGACAATCACGAGCGAGCGTCCGTACCTCAGGGAGCTGGAGACAGTCCGGAGGCGCGGCTACGCCCTCGACATGGGAGAGAACGAGGAGGAGGGCCGCTGCATCGCGGCCCCCTTCCCGGGCGGCGGGGTGCGCGCCGCGATCAGCCTCAGTGCGCCGGCCGCTCGTCTTCCACTCGATTCCGTGGAGCGCGTGGCCGAGGATTTCAGATCGTCGATCGAGCGGGTCATAACGGAGAGCGAGGCACGGTCATGAACGAACTGTCGCGATTGACGTGGAAGGATGCCCGCCTGCTGCTGAACTCGGCGCGGCTGGCCGTGATACCGACCGGGAGCTGCGAGCAGCACGGCCCCCACATGTCCCTCGCCACCGATCTTGAAATCGCCGAGGGATTCTCGCGTCGGCTGGTCCAGGGTCTAGGGGACAGCGCCTTTCTCTGTCCTTCCGTTCCCTACGGGTTGTCCGAGCATCACATGGGTTTCCCTGGGACCCTGACCTTGCGACCTGAGACGTTCATGGGTGTGCTCTCCGACTTGCTGGAGAGCCTGCGGCGGTGGGACGTTCGGCGCGCGCTGTTCGTCAACGGACACGGTGGGAACACCGAGGCCCTGAGACTCGCCGCGCGCAAAGCGCGCCGCGATGCGGGCATGATAGTGGGGACGGTCATGTGGTCGCAGGTCGCGGCCGATACGATCGCTCAACACACGAAGAGCTCGCGCTACGGCCACGCATGCGAGGTGGAGACCTCCGTTGCACTGATCCTTGCTCCCCGCTGCGTGTTCGCAGATCGAATCGAGGCGCCTCAGCCAGTGGGGCCCGATGAGCCGCTGACGGATCCTCCGGGGGCGCGCGTCGACCGCCCCATCTGGTTTAGCGAGTGGACGCATAACGGATCACTCGGAGATCCACGCCTGACCGACGAAGTCCTCGGTCGCGAGGTAGTCGACGTCGCCTACGAACGCGTTCTGACCTTCGCTCGGAACCTCGCCCAAGCAGACATCGACGCATTCTAGGAAGGATCGACCATGACTCCCACGATCAAGCAGATACCTCTCCACGTCGGTGGTGAATGGGTCGAGGGCGGCGCCGCCCCGATTCCCCTGACGAGCCCCGGCACCGGAGAGCGGATCGCCGAGATCCACCAGGGAAGTACCAAGGACGTGGGTCGGGCGGTAGAGGCAGCCGAGCGCGCCTTCGTCCGTCTTTCGGCGATGACCGCGTTCGAGCGCGCGGCGCTGACCCACACAGTCGCCGACCTTCTCCTGGAGCGCAGGGAAGAGATCGCCACCGATCTGTCCTTCGAGCTGGGAAAACCCTACAGAACCGAGGCGCTCGCGGAGATCGACACGGCCGCCGGCATGTTTCGAGACGCTGCGGAATGCGCGAAGCGACTAACCTCGGAGTACATACCGAGCGCCGACCCAGACAAACGGGTTCTGACGATCCGCCAGCCACGAGGCGTGTACGGACTGCTTACCCCTTGGAACTTCCCGGTTGCCATTCCGAGTGAGTATCTCTCTGCGGGTCTGGCCACCGGAAACGCCATGGTGTGGAAGCCATCGGAGTACGGCCCCGTTTCGGCGTGGCACCTGATGCGGTGTTTCGAGGAAGCCGAGGTGCCCGAGGGGACCCTCAACCTCGTGCAGGGACCTCCCGCTGAGATCGGCGGTGAGGTCGCCTCTCACCCCGGCATCGTGGCAATCGGAATGACGGGCAGCAGCCGCACGGGCAAGATCGTGGCTCGGCTGGCTGCCGGCAAGCCGATGCTCCTTGAGCTGGGCGGGAACGGGCCGACGATCCTTTTCGAGGATGCCGATCTCGATTACGCGATCGCACGCGCTGCGTTCGGAAGTTTTTCCAATGCGGGACAGATCTGCAGCTCGACGGAACGGATACTCGTACACGGATCGATCGAGAAAGACGTTGTCCAGGGGCTGAGCGAGGAGGCCGCCAAGGTCCGCCTCGGCCTCCCCTTCGACGACGCCACAACGATGGGTCCCGTTGCGAACGAGCCGACGGCCACGAAGATGGGCGACCATCTCAAGGACGCCTTGGAGAAGGGAGCAGAAGTGGTTTTCGGTGGCTCTCGGGTCCAGGGTTTTCCCACCAGTCTCTACTACCAGCCAACGGTAATAAGCGGCGTCACTCCGCTCATGAGGTTGAACGCGGAGGAGACATTCGGCCCAGTTGCTCCGGTGATGACCTTCGACGATGAGGACAAGGCGCTGGAGTGGGCGAACTCAGCTCCACTTGGGCTGAACGGAAGCGTCTTCACTCGTGACATGCGGCGTGCTTTTCGAGTGGCCGAGAAGATGCAGACCGGGACCGTCAACATCAACGAGACGTCGGCCTACTGGCAACCCCACACGCCTGCGGGCGGCTACACAGGCAAACAGAGCGGGATCGGTCGCATCGGCGGCATCTACACCCAACTCGAGATGACGCAGACAAAGACGATCAACATCGACATTCAGGGGAGGTAGAGATGGCATGTTCTACAGAGCAATCCAAGCAGTGGTCGGCGCGCGCCGGCCGGCGGCTTCCCGGAGGAGTTGGATCCAACGTCCGCCTCGATGGGCCGTCCATCTTCTTGGAACGGGGCACCGGGGCGTGGTTATGGGACATCGACGGCAACGACTACGTCGACTATCTACTGGGGCAGGGGCCGGCGTTCTTCGGTCACGCGCCCGAGTTCGTTCTCCACGCGGTCTCCGAAGCCTGCCACAAAGGGATGGTCTTCGGGGCCCAGCACCAGCTCGAGGTTGAGGCCGCCGAGCTTGTCTGCGACACCCTCGCCTGGCCCGACATGGTCCGATTTGGGTCGTCGGGGACGGAAGTCGTCCAGGCCGCGCTGAGGGTTGCCCGAGCCGCGACCGGAAGGACGAAGTTCATCCGATTCGAAGGGCATTACCACGGTTGGCTAGACAACGTCCTCATGACCTACGACGACAATGGACCGCGCACAGCCAGCGAGGGTCAGCTGGCCCACCACCTCGACGACTGTTACGTCATCGGGTGGAATGACTTGGACGCGCTGGGGGCTGTCTTGGAAGCAAAGGGACCCGAAATCGCGGCCGTCTTGATGGAGCCCATGATGCTCAACGCCGGAGCCATCGAACCGCTGAGTGGTTACCTTGAGGGCGCGCGGTCACTGTGCGACCGCTATGGCGCCGTCCTGATCTTCGACGAGATCATCACAGGGTTCCGCCTGGCGCTAGGGGGTGCCGCAGAGCGCTTCGACGTTACCCCCGACCTTGCGACGTACGGTAAGGCGATGGCGGGTGGATGGCCGATCGCCGCGTTGGCTGGCCGCGCCGAGCTAATGGAGCCAATCGGCACGAAGAAGGTGAACCACAGCGGCACTTTCAACGGAAATGTGATGGGCACCTCCGCGGTCTTGGCCAGCTTGCAGCATCTCAAGCAGGACCCCCCGTACGAACAGGTCGAGCGAATCACCGACATGCTGACCCAAGGCCTACGCAAGCTCGCCGACGAGAACTCAATTCCCCTTAGGGTCCAGGGCGTACCCGGCGCATTTCATGTTTCCGTCACAGAGACCGACGGTGAGATGCGCTCCTATCGCGACTTGGAGCGCGTCGATGCCGATGCCTACGTTCGGCTGGCTGATCGCATGGTCGACGAGGGTGTCTGGCTGGCCAGAAGAGGTATCTGGTATGTCTCGATTGCACACGGCGAGCGGGAGGTGGACGTGACGCTCGACCGATCGGAAAGGGCATTCAGCGCCAACTAGACTGCCCGGTTTGAGGAGTGCTGTGCTCCCTTTTCAACTACCCGGCCGGTTCCGTTCCCTACGCGCCGCCACAAGCCTACGAGCTGAAGGTGACGCATTAGATCACTGGAGGTGCCGGTCATCGGAGTTAAGGAGTTCCTGAGCCTGTTGGCTGGATCACGTCCAGCGCGCGGTGGCGCGTCTCGCACTGTCGGATCGCAGCATGGTGGCGCGCTATGTCGGTGCTGCACAGTCAGTCGGCTTGGAGCGCGGCGATCCCGAGGACAAGCTAACTCGACGAGCTCATCGGTTGGGTCATCGAAGCGGTGAGGCCCGGCGCTCACCGGGGCGATCTTCGCACAGTGAAGAGCGCTTGTAACCGGTTAAAGTAACTAGTGGTAGGAGAAGCTGGAGCTGGGATAAGACATGGCAATCTTCACCAAATTCCGCCCGTGGTACATGTGCCTTGGCTGTGGAGCGACCGCTAACAGGGACAAGTGGGGGAAAGGTGCCGTCTGCGTAACCCGTATCGGCAGCGCGGCCGAGAAGGCCCTGTGCGGAACGTGCGGAGCTAGGTGGAACGGACACCAATGGGAAACAGCGGAGGGGGAGAAGCTACAAAACCCCGTCCTTGGAATTCACGGGTAGGCAACGCACCTGTCCCTGTCTGGCCGTCTCGAGCGAGGGCACAGCCGTCGCAGACTGGTGACCCGCAGAGTCGCCACCTCATCAGGCGCGCGCCTGTCGAGAGGAAACTCGGTCCCTGGTGAGCGTGTCGTCGCCTCCACGCACCGCTGCAACGACCAAGAGCGGCCCCCACCACACCACGAGACCGATCAGCAAGACCTTCAACGACCTGAAACGGTTCGGACACCTACCGCGTCGTGATGATCCGCGATCAGTACATCCTCCTGATCTTCCGACCCATGGACGTTCGGCGGCGGGAACCGTTCCGGGCGCACGCGGATGCCGATGTGCCCGATCACCGCAGCACCTAGGTGACAGCCTGCATCACATCGTTCCGCCGTAAACAGCATCACATCGTTCCGCCATAGAGCTCAGTTTCCAGCATCACATCGTTCCGCCGCCAGCGGAGCAGACACGCTCGCACCATCCTCTGCC
>JBOGWX010000087.1:0-34482 GCA_050694055.1 Actinomycetota bacterium | reverse complement strand
CTTCAGAACCTTGCGAAGGGCGACGGTGATGTTTCCCAGCGCGGTCATATGAGGGAAGAGGTTGTAAGACTGGAACACGATGCCGATGTCGGTGCGCACTTTGTTCAAGTTGACGCGCACGTCGGTGATGTCTCTGCCGTCGAAGATGACGCGCCCCGAGGTCGGCTCTTCGAGCAGGTTCATGCACCGGAGCATCGTCGACTTGCCCGACCCCGACGGGCCGATGACAACGTTGACGCTGCCCGGGTCCACCTGGAGGTCGATATCCCTCAGGACGTGGAGGCCTCCGAACCACTTGTTCAGCTTGTCGAGCTCGACGAGGTGAGCGCTCACGCCCCGACTCCAACCAGCCCGCTTCTAAGTCGCTTCTCGAGCAGGTTCACGAGCCGGATCAGGGGCAGGGTGATGGCGAGATAGCCGAGCGCCACCATGATGTAGGGGGTCGGGTTGAAGTCGTTCGCCACGGCCTGGTCGCCGACGTTCATCAGGTCTCGTTGCGCGGACGAGATGCCCAGAACGATGATGAGGGCGGTGTCCTTGATCAGGATGACGAACTCGTTCATCAACGGCGGGATGACGCGCCTCACGGCCTGGGGAACGATGGCGTAGCGCATCGCCTGCAGGTACGACATCCCGAGACCACGGGCCGCCTCGATCTGGCCCCGCTCTATCGATTGGATGCCCGCCCGAAAGACCTCGGCCATGTAGGCGCCGGCGTTGAGGCTGAGGGCGATGATCCCGGCTTTGTAGGTGTCGATCCGTATTCCCAAGCCGATGGGAATGCCGATCCCGATGAAGATGAGCTGCCAGATCAAAGGCGTGCCTCGGAAGAAGTTGATGTACACGCGTGCAGGCGCGCGCACTACCGCTCGCTTGCTGATTGCGAAGATCGCCAGGATCAGGCCGAGGATGATCCCGAAGAACTCGGCCGAGAACGCCAGGATGAGCGTGTTCTTGGCTCCGTTCAGGAAGTCGCCCATCATCGGGCCGAGCCGCTCGAAGTCGAGATAGCTGGTGGTGAACAGCTCCACCCTGTCGCCGTTCACGAACCAGAACGCGGCGGCCCCGAGCAGCAGAGCCTGGCCCCCCAGAGCAGCGCCCGCGATGCACTCCTCCCGACTGACCTTGTTCTCCATCCTCCGCAGTCGTCCAAGCCCCACGATCAGGGCCGCCACGCCGAGAACCATTGCGACGATGAGCACGGCATCGAGCTCGTGGGACTTGAATCCCGTGACGAGCGAGACACTCGGCGTGAGGCCGCGTGCCGTCAGAACCACCACGGTGCCGACGAACAGCACCGCCAGCGACAGGGCCCCGAGCCCGACCGCCACCAGGGAGACGGGGACGCTCTCGTTCCGGATGAGGGTTAGACCCGAGGGGGGGCGCTCCCCGGCTTCAACCGCCACCGCTTCTTCCTCTCAATTCTCTGCTACTCGGACGCGTACTCCGGAAGTTCTTGCTCGGGGAAGTAAGTGCTGTAGATCTCGGCGAAGGTCCCATCGGCGAACATCTCTTCGAGTGCGCCGTTGATCGCCTCGGTCAGCCCGGGATTGTCCTTGCTCACCGCGATCGCGTACTCCTCGCCGGTCTCGACCTGCTCGACCACCTCGAGGGCGGGCTTGTCCTCGATCGAATCGATCGTGACCGGAAGATCGTTGAAGACCGCGTCGAGCTGTCCGGCCTGCAGCTGCTGGTACATCTGGGGTGCCTTCTCGAACGACACGAGCTCGGCCCCGGTCAGGTTCTCCTGGGCGTAGAACGCCCCCGTGGTCGCCCGCTGGACCCCCACCCTGGCCCCCTCGGGAAGCGAATCGACGCCCGTGATGTCCGGGCTCGCCTCGGTGTCGACCGTCAGCGACTGGAGCGAGGGGTAGAACGGGATGGTGAAGTCGACGACCGCCGTCCGGTCCGCGACCGTCTCTGCCGCCGGCGATCCGTCGGGCGCGTAGCCGGTCACGGCCGCGGCGACGACGTCGAACTGCGACCCCGACGCGAGTTGCTGGAAGATCGTGCCGAAGTCCGTGGAGATCCACGCGTCGTCCGGATTCTCGAGGCCGAGCCGGTCCCCTACCTCCCGGACGATCTCGACGTCGAATCCGGCCAGTTCGCCGGCCTCCTCGAACTCGAACGGCGGGTACGGAATGTCGGATCCGACGGTCAGCACGCCCTCTTCGACGAGGGTGAAGTCCTGCTCGCCCTCGGACGATTCCTCCTCCGCGGCGCCGTCCGAGCCGGCGGGCTCCTCCTCGCCGCACGCCGCCGCGCTCAGCACGAGCGCGAACAACGCAACCAACAGCAGTGAGAAACGCTTGCCGAACCTCATTGGAATCCTCCCAAAAAAACGCCCTATGAGCACCACAACGGTAGTGAGAGTACCGGAAAACTATTCTTCGCCGAGGTACGCCTTTCTCACCTGATCGTTGCCGAGCAGCTTCGTGGCATCGTCCTCGAGCACGATCTCGCCGGTCTCTATGACGTAACCTCGCCGCGCGGCCCCCAGGGCCATCTGGGCATTCTGCTCGATGAGGAGAACCGGGATACCCTCCTTGTTCACCTCGGCGATGACTTCGAAGACGCGCTCTACCACCTGGGGGGCGAGGCCCATCGAGGGCTCGTCCAGCATCAGCAGCTTGGGCTTCGCCATCAGCGCGCGCGCGATGGCGAGCATCTGCTGCTCCCCTCCCGAAAGCGTTCCGCCGAGTTGCTTTCTGCGCTCCTGGAGGATGGGGAACAGCCCGAAGACCTTGTCGAGGTCGCCCGAGAGCTCTTGCCTGGTCGCCTTGACGCGCTGGAAAGCGCCCATCTCGAGGTTCTCGCCGACGGTCATGTTCGGGAAGATGTGGCGGCCCTCGGGGACCTGCACGATGCCCTTCGCCACGACGTCGTGACTCTTCATCCCGGTGATGTCCTCGCCCCTGAAGAGCACTTGACCCTGGGCCGGTGGGTGCACCATGGAGACCGAGCGAAGCGTGGTGGTCTTGCCGGCACCGTTACCACCGATCAGGGTGACGACCTCGCCCTCGTTGACGGACAGATGAACGCCACGAACGGCCTCGATGACTCCGTAGCGCACGTGGACGTCCTTGAGCTCGAGAAGCGGGGTGGCGGCCACCTACTTCTCCCCCTGCGCGCGCGCCGCCACCTGGTCTTCACCTTCCCCGGGGGGTGCCCCGGCCGTCCCACCCGCTCCGGTCCCCAGATAGGCCTCGATCACCTTGGGATCGCTTTGCACTTCCTCGGGCAGTCCCTCGGCGATGACCTCGCCGTGGTCCAGCACCGCGACGCGGTCCGAGAGACCCATCACAACCTTCATGTCGTGCTCGATCAGCAGCACCGTCGTGCCCTCATCGCGAATCTTGCGGACGAGGTCGCGCAGGCCGTTTTTCTCAACCGGGTTCATCCCGGCGGCGGGCTCGTCCAGGAGTACCAACTTCGGTTTCGTCGCCAGCGCTCGGGCGATCTCGAGCCGGCGCTGGTCACCGTACGAGAGGTTGCGACCGAGGTCGTTCGCATAGCGCTTGACACCGCAGAAGTCGAGCAGGCGAAGCGCCTCCTCCTCGGCGTGGATCTCCTCGCGCTTGCGGCGGGGAGAGCGCAGGATGGCGCCGTAGATGCTCGTCTTGTGACGTGCGTCGGCGCCAACGATGACGTTCTCGAGCGCCGTCATGTTGGGAAAGAGACGAATCTGTTGGAACGTGCGGCAGATGCCAACCTCCACGATCTGGTCGGGCCGCTTTCCCGTGATGGAGCCACCCGCGAACTCGACCTTGCCCTCGCTGGGCGCGTAGACACCGGTGACGCAGTTGAACAGCGTCGTCTTGCCGGCGCCGTTCGGCCCGATGAGCCCAAAGATCTCGCCCTCGTCGATGGCGAAGGTCACGTCTCCGAGCGCACGCAGGCCACCGAACTGCATCGTGACGTGGTCGACCGTCAAGAGAGAGGCCACCGGGTTAATCGCCTTCCTTCTGCCGGGACGCCGGCATAGCCGCCTGTGCGAACTCGACCTCGTCTTTGCTGGGCGCAGCGGTCTCGTCGACGATGACTCCTTCGGCGGCGCCGGCCTCGGACAGCTCGACTCGGCGGCGCCTCGGCGCGAGCAGGCCGC
Organism: Actinomycetota bacterium; assembly: GCA_050694055.1. Lineage (GTDB taxonomy): Bacteria > Actinomycetota > CADDZG01 > CADDZG01 > WHSQ01 > WHSV01. The sequence goes on along the minus strand of JBOGWX010000087.1, from coordinate 30,377 downwards.
CGGGCCTGAAGATCATCACGAGGATCAGCAGGAAGCCGAACACCGCGATGCGTCCCGTCTCGGGGTCGAAGCCAAAGATCGTCTGCCCTCCCGACGCCTCACGCACCACCTCGGGAAGTCCGGTGACCAAAACGGCTCCGAGCACCGCTCCCGAGATACTTCCGAGCCCCCCGATGACGACTGCACAAAGAATCAGGATCGAGTACAGCAGCGGGAAGTTCTGCGGGCTGATGAAGGTGGCGTAGCCGGCGAAGATCCATCCCGCCACGCCGCTGGTCGAAGCCCCGATGGCGAACGCGAGCACCTTCATCTTGACGACGGGTACTCCCATCGCGGCGGCGGCCACCTCGTCCTCTCGGATGGCCGTCCAGTAGCGGCCCATCCTCGAGTCCTCGAGGTGCCGGATCATGATCACGGCGAGGATGATCGCCGGGACCAGAAGGAAGATCCAGTAGGTATGCGAGCTGAGCACCCCGAACTCGGTGCCGATCCCGCCCACGGTTTCGGGAAGTCCGAGGTCGGGCCGCTCGATTCCGGGGATGCCGCGCGACCCGTTGGTGATCGCAAGGTTGTTGGCCGTCTGTCGGACGATCTCGTGGAATCCCAGTGTGACGATGGCGAGATAGTCGCCTCGCAACCGCAGCGTCGGGATGCCGAGCGCGACGCCCGCAAGGACGCAGACCAAAACGGCGAAGGGGAGCGACGCGACGTTCGGCCATTCCACGATGTGGAACTGGTCCTCTCCGCCCGATGACGTCATGAACGCGGTCGTATACGCGCCCAGCATGAAGAAGGCGACGTAGCCGAGGTCGAGCAGGCCGGCCATTCCGACCACCACGCTCAGCCCCAAGGCGAGCAGAATCCAGATGCCGGTGACCACGAGCACGCGAATCCCAAAGCCTCCCTGGATGAAGGGGATGGGGCTCTCGCGACCCTCGAAGGCCGGGATGATCTCCGGATCTATGAGGATCGGGATCGCGAGCATGATCAGCGCGCCGATCAGGTAGCGGCCGTAACCGATCGAGTGCCATGCCCTGAACGGCGGGGCGAGCGCGTTTACGGCACCGTCGGGAAGGCGCTCGGACGTCTTGGGATAGTGGTTATCGAGGTAGATGCGCAGGTCCTTGTTCAGCGCCACGTCAGCCACCCATCCTTTCGCCGAGGAGGCCGGTCGGCCTGAACACGAGCACCAGCACGAGCACCGAGAACGCCACGACGTTCTTCCACTCGGAGCCGATGCATACGGAGCTCAGGTGTTCGATCAGCCCCAGTGCCACTCCACCGAGCATCGCTCCCCGGATGTTGCCGATGCCTCCAAGCACGGCGGCGGTGAACGCCTTGAGTCCGGGGATGAAACCCATGTTGAAGACCACGTTTCCGAAGCGCATGCCGTAGAGCACACCGGCGATTCCGGCGAAGAAACCACCGACGACGAAGGTCGTGACGATCACCCGGTCGACGTTGACGCCCATGAGCTGCGAGGCGGTGATGTCCTCACTGAGGGCACGGATGCTGCGCCCGGTGCGGGTCTGGTTGATGAAACGGTCGAGGATTATGAGGCAGACGATCGACGTGACGACGAGCAGGAACATGACGTCCGTCACGCGCGTCCCGAGGAAGTTCTCGAAGATTGCGGATTGCCGGGCCATGTAGTTGGGGAAGGAGCGCTTTCCCGTACCGAGCAGGAATTCCTGCTGGTACATGTAAGTCATGAAGAACGATGCTCCGATCGCAGTGATCAGGTACGACAGGCGTGCCGCATTACGCCTGCGAAGCGGGCGGTAGGCGAGCCGCTCGAGCGCGGCAGCGGAGAGCGAGGACGCAAGTCCTCCGATGAGCAACGCGGCGGTGACCACGAGTGCGAGCTGAGGTCCGGAGACCGGCTCGGTGATTCCAAACCACAGCCCGAAGGCATAGAACACCGCTATGCCGCCGGTGGCGAAGATCACGTCGTGAGCGAAGTTGATGAGCTTCAGCACTCCGTAGACCATCGTGTAACCCAGTGCGATGAGTGCATACAGGAAGCCCAAGATGAGCCCCGTCACGACCTGAGGGCCGATAAGAGCGGTATTACAGTCCAATCAATTCCCCCCGGCGAAGCGCTGTCAGAGATGCCGTTGACTCAACCGACCGAAACAAATCCTGTGATCGTGGGCTGGCAGAAAGGGGGATCGATCGATCCCCCTTTCCACACCAGATCAAGCCTAACTCTCTACCCTGCCTACCTTTACTCGATCAGCTCGTTTGCCGGACCAAGCGACACGAAGTCCTCGTCGGCATCACTCCACTCGTACACATAGATACCCTCGGGACCGATGTCCAGGTTCCCCGTGTCGGTGAAGCTGTAGGACTTGGCGATGCCCTCGTAGCTGATTCCGGCAAGTCCTTCGACGATGGCCGCACGCACCTCTTCGATCTCGGTGCCACCATCGACGTCGCCCAGCAACTCGGCAATCATGTTGGTCGCGTCGTAGGCGTCGGCGGCGAAGGTGCCGGGGTTGCGGTCGTAGGCCTCGTTCATGCCCTCGACGAAGGCCTCCGCCTCGGGGATACCGAGCGGGTCTACGCACGGGCAAGTCACCTGAACGCCCTCGGACGCGTCGCCGGCGAGTTCGCCGAACGCCGAGTCCTTGGTGCCGTCGTCTGAGATGAACGTCGCCTCGACGCCGGCCTCACGGATCTGCTGGACCAGCGGGGCCGCCTGGGCGCTGTAACCGCCGTAGAAGATCAGGTCGGGCTCGGCGTCGGCGATCTGCTGTACGACACTCGAGTAGTCGGTCTCCTCCGGGTTGATGATGAACGGGCCGGCCACGTCGCCAACCGCAGCCGCGACCGCGTCGGCGAGTCCCTTGGAGTAGTCCTGGTTGTCGTGCACGACGGCCACGTCGCCTCCGAGGCTGGTCAGGTACGCGCCTGCTACCTCACCCTGGACGGCGTCGTCGGCCACGGCGCGGAAGAAGGTCTCGTAGCCCTGGTCGTCGATCGTCTCGTTTGTGCAAGAGGGGCACAGGAACGCGATCCCCGACTCACTGAAGATCTCGCCCGTGGCGAGAGTCTCGCCCGAGAAGTAGGGCCCGACCACCGCGACCAGTTCCTCGTTCTCTACCAGGCTCTGGGCCAGCGCGGGCGCTTGGTCCGGGTTGCCCTGGCTGTCCTCGTCTACGAGTTCGAGCGTGCAACCAAGCTCGCCGGCCTCGTTGAGCTCGTCGACGGCAAACTCGATGCCCTGGAAGATCGGCTCACCGATCGTGGCGAAATCTCCCGACAGTGCGCCCATGGTGCCGATGGCCCAGGTGCAGTCGGCGGGACCCTCGTCTCCGGCAACCTCTCCGTTCTCGTCGTCACCGGCACATGCAGCACCGAGCAGCATCACAGCCGACAGCAGCGCAAGCAGCGCCAGCCACCGCGTGTTCTTCATCCTTCCCCCTTGCTAAGCCAACACTGACCTTTGCCATAGGACGGTGCAAGACCGCCCCGGACCCTTCTCCCCACGTGCCCGGCTCAGGCTTGTGGGGCGGCGTTAGTTTACAGATCGCTATCGGGAAGTCCAAGAAACATTGGAACTGATTTCCGGCTTTCAGGGGTGGGAACGCTCAATTCGGGCAAGGAACTGCCTATTTCGACCCCGAAACCCCGCTCTCGACGATCTCTTCTGCGACGGCACGCATCGGGCGGCGCTCGTTCATCGCCCGCTTCTGGATGTGGCGGAAGGCCTCGGCCTCGCTCATGCCCCGGGCGTCCATGAGCCGGCCCTTCGCCTGATCGACGGCCTTGCGGGTGGCGAGCTGCTCGGTCAGGGTGGTCGATTCCTTGCGAACCGCCGCCAGCTGATGGTGGCGAGCGAGGGCGATGTCGATTGCAGGCATGAGGTCGGACTTCTGGAAGGGCTTGACGAGGTAGCCCATGGCCCCCGCCTCGGCGGCTCGTTGAACCAGGTCCCTCTGTGAGAAGGCGGTCAAGATCAGAACCGCGCCCAGCTGCTCGTCGGCGATCGTCTCGGCGGCCGCAAGGCCGTCCATCCCGGGCATCTTCACGTCCATGATGACCAGGTCGGGTTCGTGTTCGCGCGCCAGCCGCACTGCCGCCTCGCCGTCGGCGGCCTCGCCGACCACGATGTAGCCCTCCTCCTCGACCATCTCCTTGAGGTCCAGGCGGATGATCGCCTCGTCCTCAGCGATCAGCAGCCGCGGAGCGCCGGCTTTCGTAGCCGGCGCGTGCTCGGATTCCTCGGTCATGTGTCGGCTCCCAGCATTCGGTCGAGCAACCGGTCTTGTTCCCTCTGCAGGTCCTCGATCTCGCTCGACGCCCGGTCCCGCTGCTGCTCGAGCTTTTTCTGGTCGTCGCGTGCGATGCGGTAGGCGCGGTCGGCGAGCGGCGTCTCGGACACGAGCATGCGCGTGTTGGCCTCCTCGACGACCTCGTTCTGCCAGAGCAGCTGCTCGTCGGCGATCCTCAGTTCTTCACGCGCCCGGGCGAGGCGTTCTCCGAGCTCGCGGAGGCTCTTGTGGATGTGCATGGGACGGAAAAGTATAGGGGCGGACGTAGCAAAAGACGTAGCAAAACAGGGGTGCCGGGAGCGGGATTCGAACCCGCACGCCCTTGCGGACAATGGATTTTGAATCCATCGCGTATTCCATTTCGCCATCCCGGCCGGCCGACCAGTCTACCCAGCCCCCAGCTCACGGCTGGGGACGGCGACCCCGGGCATCGAGACGTTACGTCGAGGCCGGTCGCTTGGCGGCTTCCCCGATCACGCGCGGGTGACCGCCTCGTCACGGCCTCGGTCTGCGACCCTTTCGAATCTGGATCTGACGCATTGCGCGCTCCCCCGTTGAGTCCGGTATCGAAAACTGTGTCACGCCGGTGACGACGCTCCCGGGATTTCGAGGCATTTCGTAGGAATGCCTATGCACCCTGTTCGACGCTCCCGTGACTCGAAAGGGTTACCACCAAGGCGAGCGAATCAAACGGCCGGAGTGGGAAAAATCGCTCCCCACGCGTCCCCGGTGGTGGTCTCCGCAGGCAGGCTCAGAGCGAGTCCAGGCCGGCCCGGACTCCGGCCAGAAACCCGGCCGCCGCCGCGGCCCCCTCCTCCAGGACCGTCCGCACTACCGCGCTGCCGATCACAACCCCATCGGCGACCGATGCGGCGGCGCGCGCCTGGGGGGCGTCGCTCACGCCGATGCCGACCAGCACCGGGAGGTCGGTTGCGTCGCGGCAGGCTTGGACCACCCGTTCGGCGCTCGAGGCGAGATCCTCACGCGTCCCGGTCACGCCCATCGTAGACACCGCGTAGACGAAGCCCGTCGTCACCTCGGCGAGGGCGGAGACCCTCTCGGGCGGTGAGGTCGGCGCCACCAGGCTCACCCACGCCAGGCCCTCCTCGGCGGCCGCTCGTCTCATCGAGACGCTTTCCTCGAGCGGGAGATCGGGGACGATCAGCCCGCACATACCGGTCTCGGCCGCTCGGCGGCAGAACTCCGCCTCGCCCATGTGGTGGATCGGGTTGTAGTAGGTCATGACGAGACGAGGGACCTGCAACTCCACCCCGGCGGTGAGTTCGAGCGCCTGCGCCGGGCCCACGCCGTCGCGGATCACGCGCTCGCCGGCCGAGGCGATCACCGGGCCGTCCATCAGGGGATCGGAGTAAGGAAGACCTACCTCGACGGCGTCGGCGTGCTCGGCCACGGCGGCGAGCGCCGCGGGGTACGCGTCCACCTCGGGGAAACCTCCCATCAGGTAGGGCACGAGCAGCTTGCGCCCGGAGGAGCGGAGCGAGTCCAGGCGAGCCAGCAACTCGGTCACCCGAGTCGCTCCTCCCGGTAGTTCGCGAGGGTGGCCACGTCCTTGTCGCCCCGCCCGGAGAGGCCCACCAGCACGAGGTCCTTGCCGCGCCCGCTCGCCAGCACGTAGGCGAGCGCGTGGGCGGGCTCGAGCGCCGGGATGATGCCTTCGCCGGCCGCCAGGGCCTCGAAGGCGGCGACGGCATCGTCATCGGTGACCGCCTCGTAACCGGCTCGCTGGGTCGCAGCGAGCCACGCGTGCTCGGGACCGACGCCCGGATAGTCGAGCCCCGCCGAGATCGAGTGCGCGTGCGCGATGAGCCCCTGGTCGTCCTGCAGAACGAGACTACGAGCACCATGCAGCACGCCGGGCTCACCCGCCGTGATCGAAGCCCCGTGACGCCGGTCGAGTCCCTCCCCCGCCGCCTCGACTCCGGTGAGCCTCACCTCTTGATCGTCGTAGAAGGCACGGAACAGCCCCACTGCGTTCGAGCCCCCGCCGACGCATGCGACGACCTCGTCCGGCAACCTGCCGGTGGCCTCGAGCATTTGCGCGCGCGCTTCGTCGCCGACGACTCGCTGCAGGCCGGCCACGATCTCGGGATAGGGATGGGGGCCGACCACCGAGCCGATGATGTAGTGGGTGTCGGCGACCTCGGTAACCCAGTCGCGCAGCGCCTCGTTGATGGCGTCCTTGAGAGTGGCCGAGCCCGACTCGACCGGCACGACCTCGGCCCCCAGCATCTCCATGCGCACCACGTTGAGGTGCTGACGGGCGACGTCGGTGGCCCCCATGTAGACCACGCATGGCAGTCCGAAGTAAGCGGCTGCGGTAGCGGTCGCGACCCCGTGCTGCCCCGCGCCGGTCTCGGCGATGATCCGGCTCTTGCCCATGCGGCGAGCCAGCAGAATCTGGCCGAGCGTGTTGTTGATCTTGTGAGCACCGGTGTGGGCGAGGTCCTCACGTTTGAGCCACACCTCCCGGCCGGCGAGCTCGGAGAAGCGCGCGGCCCTATAGAGCGGTGTGGGCCGGCCGACGACGTTGGTCAGGAGGTCGGTGAACTCGCTCACGAAGGCCGGGTCGGCGCGAGCAACCTCCCACTCCCTCTCCAGGTCGAGCAGGGCGCTCATGAGCGCCTCGGGGACGAAGCGACCGCCGAAGTCGCCGAAGCGACCCGCGCGCGACACCGCCGGGAACCCGGTGATCGCCGGTGGGGTGGTCACGACACGCCTCTCAGCTCGAGGAGCTTGGCGGCCGGGTCCCGGGCGCGCACGAGTGCCTCGCCCACCAGTACCGCGCCGGCTCCGGCCTCGGCCAGCGCTTCGACGTCGGCGCGGGACGATACGCCGGAGAGGCCCACCGCGGTCACTCCCTCGGGGACCTGAGGCGCCAGCCGCAGGGTGCGGTCGCGATCCACCTCGTAGGTCTCGAGATCCCGATTGTTGACCCCCACGACGCGCGCGCCGGCGTCCACGGCACGGTTCAGCTCGTCCCGGTCGTAGACCTCGACGAGCGCGTCCATTCTCAGGGTCGCGCAGGCGGCGAGCAGCGTCCGTAGCGCTTCCTGCTCGAGAATGCGGACGATCAGCAGCAGTGCGTCGGCTCCTGCCGCCCTGGACTCGAGTACCTGCCAGGTGTCGAGGATGAAGTCCTTGCGCACGACTGGAAGTCCCGCCGAGCGTGCGGAGGTCAGGTCGTCGAGGCTCCCGCGGAAGAACTCGGGCTCGGTCACCACCGAGATCGCCGCCGCGCCGCCCCGCGCGTAGGCGCGGGCCGTCTCCGTCGCGTTCAGGTTGGCGTCGAAGACTCCGGCGCTGGGCGAGGCGCGCTTGATCTCCGCGATCACGGCGACCTCGGGACCCGTCAGCGCGGCGCGGAGCGAGGCCGGCTCTGGGATCCCGGCAAGCCGTTGCTCGAGGGCGTCCACCGACACGCGCTCCTTCGCCTCTGCGACGCGCTCCCTGGTCGATTCGAGCATTTTCGAGAGATAGGACATGTTCCTGCGAGGTTAACCGGAGGCCTCCGACAGGAACTCGAGCAGGGTCGCGGCCACCTCCTGGGGGGACCCGTCCACGAGCGTGACCTCGAAGCCCTGGGCTCGATAGACGCCCGCGGCCGCCGCCGCGACCGGGTCCCAATGCGTCTTCGCCCCCGCCACCGTTGCCCCCAAGCGTTCGCCCAGTGGCCCTTGCGCGTGGAAGCCGCCACCATCGAGCACGGGCGACAGGTAGATGATCTGCGGCTCGAAGGAGTCCGCGGCGAGCAACGCGGCCAGCGCCCTCGAACCCAGCACCCTGCCACCGGACCCGCCGTCACCCTCGGCGAACTCCGCTCCCAGCGCCACGAACTCCACGGGATGATCGAGCGAGCGGACGCTCAGCGCCCGAGCCAGCTCCAGAAAGGTCCCGATCGACTCGGCCGCGCGCCCCTGGTCCGGCGGCGTGCCGTAGGCGACGGCGACGAGGTACAGGGGGTCGGCCCCCCGAGGCGGCGTGGCGATGACGTTGGTCGCCCTCACCAGGTCGCCCACCGGGACCCCGTCGAGGCGGCCCGGGTAACCGGCCTGCTGCAGGAAGCCGAGGAGGTAGCTGGCCGCGACCTGCTCCTCGTTGCTGCCCGGAGCCCGTACCGGCAGCTCCTGAGCGAACTGTGAGGCGTGTTGCTCGATGACCTCTGTCCGGGGGTTGGGGGGGCCCGGGGGCTCGGGGGCCGGCACCTCGGAGCCGCTCGGAGCGCAGGCGCCCGGAATCGCCAGCGCCAGGGCCACCAGGACCGCTCGTGTTCTCACGCCCCCAAGATAAGGGCGTCCCTCACGCCGGAGATGCTAACTGGCCCGGGCACCCCTCGACGCACCGAGGAAGGCCGCAACCACGGCGGGGTCGAACTGCCTGCTCGCCTGCGACTCGATCTCGGCGACGGCCTCGTCGATCGGCCACGCCCGCTTGTAGGGACGATCGTGCGTCAGCGCGTCGAAGACGTCGGCCACGGCGACGATGCGGCCCGCGATCGGAATGTCCTCGCCGGACAGCCCGGCGGGATAGCCGGAGCCGTCCCAGCGCTCGTGGTGCGTACGGGCGATCTCTTCGGCCCGGCGTAGGAGCGGCACGTCGCTGCCGGACAGGATCTCGGACCCGATGACGGTGTGCGTCTCGATCACCGCGAACTCGTCGGAGGTCAGCTTGCCGGGCTTCAGCAGAATCGCGTCCGGGATCCCGATCTTCCCGACGTCGTGCAGCGTCGAGGATCGCCGGATGAGCTCGACCTCCTCGGGTCGCAATCCCAGCTTGCTCGCAAGCATCGCCGCGTTGCCGGCCACTCGGTGGATGTGCTCGCCGGTGTCGTCGTCTCGAAACTCCGCCGCCGCGGCGAGGCGCTCGAGGATCTCCGTTCGGGCGCACTCCAGTTGAGCGGTTCGTTCACTCACCCTGATCTCGAGGTCGCGGTTTCTATCCGAAAGCCGCTGGTGGAGCCCTCTCGTTTCCAGCTGGTTGCGAATTCGAAGCAGGACCTCGGCCGCGTCGAACGGCTTGACGAGAAACTCCTTGGCGCCCGTCGCGAGTGCCCTCCTCCGGGCCTCCGGGGTGATATCTGCGGTGAGGACCACTATCGGCAGATAGGCCTCATCGGATGCCATCTTCTGCAGTTGCTCGAGCACGGCGAAGCCGTCGAGGTGCGGCATGTGCAGGTCGAGCAGGATGAGGTCGGGCCGGTAAGCCCTGTAGAGCTCCGCCACCTCGGGTGACTCGGTCGTGGTCATCAGGTCGGAGAACCCGTCGGATCTGAGAATGCGCTCGAGCAGCCGAACGTTGGCCGGCTGATCGTCGACTACCAGGATCCGCGCGCTCACGAACCGTCCTGCGCTACGGACGCCGCCAGCAGCTTGTCGACGAGGAGCATCAACTCGGCGACGTCGAAGGGCTTGGTGACGTAGGCATCGGCTCCCGCCTGCATGGCTTCGGCCACCACCGCGATGTCATCCTCGGCGCTCACCACGACGGCCGGTACTTCGGCGGTCGCCTCGTGAGAGCGAAGCCTCTTGACGACCTCGTCACCGCGCGCGTCCGGCAGGTACAGGTCGACGAGGACCAAATCGAAGGGTTGGGACTGGGCCACTCGAAGCCCCTCGGCTCCGTCCCTGGCGACCGACAGCTCGATGTCGGCGCGCGCCGACATCACCATCCGCATCAGTTTGAGATTGGATGGATTGTCGTCCAGATACAAGACCCTAGCTGTCACCGACCATCCCTGTTCGTCACGCTATCGCTTCTCATCGGCCTCCTGCTGCGATCCATTGAACGCGTCGGTCTCCAGGTTGGACTCCAATGACTCGTCCACGATGTCCAGAAAGCGCTGGACGTCCAGCGGCTTGGTCATGTACGCCCGCGCCCCCGCCTCGATCAGTGTCTCGATCTGATGCTTGGTCGCATCGGCGCTGATGATAACGACCGGAATATCTCGCGTCGCCGAATTGTCCCGCAGCCGGGACAGCACCTCGGCCCCCGAGATGTCGGGCAGGTCGAGGTCCAGGAGCACTAGATCCGGGCGGTGCTCCCTGGTGAGATCCAGCCCGAGGCGTCCCTGCATCGCGGCATGTAGCTTCACCTCGGGCCGCCGTGCCAGGATGTGTTCGACCAGCTTGAGATTCGACAGGTTGTCTTCGATGTAGAGGAGGGTCCGGGATCGTCTGACGCCTCCGTCGACGTCGTTCGAGAGGTCGTCGTCGCCCACCGCCGCGACGGGCGCCTCGACCATGAGCAGACTCACCGTGAACCTGCTTCCCCGCTCGGCCGAGCTCTCGACCTCTATCGCCCCGCCCATGGCCTCGATCAACACCTTCGTGAGCGCGAGCCCGAGACCCGTACCCTCGACCCCGGTGTGCTCGGCCCCCAGACGCTCGAAGGGACTGAACAGCAGGTCTCTCCGCTCGGGCGGGATACCCGGACCGGTGTCGGCGACCCGGATGCGCATGTGTCCCTGCGCCGTCGCCTCGCAGCTCAGCTCGGCGTGCCCGCCGGCGCGGTTGTACTTCACCGCGTTGGACAACAAATTCAGCAGCGCCTGCTTCACCCGCTGGCGATCCGCCATCACATGCCAGCCGGGCGGTATCTCGGTAGGCCCCCGGAGGACGATGTCACGTTGAGCGGCCAGCGGCCGCACCAATGCGATGCTCTCGTTGACCACGTCGCTCACTTGCACGGGTTCGAGCGAGAGCCCGAGTTTTCCGGTCTCGATGCGCGCGATATCGAGAACCTCGTTGATCAGGTCGAGTAGATGCCTCCCTCCCTTCAGAATCTCTTCGACGCTGTCGCGCGAGAACGTATCGAGCTCTTCCATTCCGAGGATCTGAGCGAAACCGAGGATGGCGTTCAGCGGTGTGCGCAGCTCGTGGCTCATTCGGGAGAGGAACTCGCTCTTGGCGCGCGAGGAGCTTTCCGCGTCCTCCTTCGCTCTGCGGAGCTCTCCTTCGAGCTCGACCTGCGACGAGATCTCGCGCGCGTACAGGATGATCTCGGTCCGCGCTCTCTTCGGCCCGGCCGAACCGTCATGCGCCTCCAACCGCTGGGCTCGCACGTCCAGCCACACCCAGTGACCGTCCCGGTGCCGCATCCGGTAGCGAGCGCGCACGGCGTCCTCGCCGGCCGAGGCGCGCCGGAGTTGCTCGACTGCCAGGCGCCTGTCTTCTGGATGAACCACCTCCGGTCCTCCGCCGAGGGCCTGCTCGGGCGCCCAGCCGAGGACGTCTTTAAGGGAGGGACTGACGTAACGGCGGCCGCCGAGGTCGTCCGCGATCACGATCACGTCTGGAGACGTCTCGAGAATGGTGCTCAGGGTGAGCTCTCGCTCGGCTAGTTCCTCCTCGGTCCGTTGCCGGTTCGTGACGTCGAGCGCGTAACCAAGGATCGCCCTGGGCTCGTCATCCTCGTACTCGACCTGAATGACCGATTCGAGCCACCGCCAGCTACCATCTTTGTGCTTGAACCTGAAGCGAGGACGCGCCAGCCGAGTTTCTCCGCTCTCGATTCCCGCGCGCGTCTGCCGGAGGACCGCTTCAACGTCGTCGGGATGGACGCTGTCCATCCACAGGTCGCTGTCCTCGATCAACTCCTCGGGGCGATAGCCGAGAATCCTGGTGGCGTTGGAGCTCACGAAGGTCGTCCTGAGGTCGCTCGGATTGCGGCGAAAGATGATGACCGGGCTTCTCTCGATGAGTTGCTCGAGGAACTGCCGGGCTTCATGCAGCTCACGCTGACGGGCCTCGAGCTGTGCACCCGTGGCGGCGATCTGGCGGCCGAGGCGCCCGATCTCGTCATCACCGGGCGGAAGCTGGAGTAACCCTTTGCGCTCGTCGAGCCGGCGAGCGTTGTCTCTGAGTCGCTGAACGCGCGTGACCACGCCGCTGGTGAAGATCAGCATCGCGACGAGACCTCCCAGCAGGCCGAGCAGCCCGCCGCCGGCCGTGGCGAACATCGCCATCGTCCGAGTGCGATCGAGGTTCTCCACCTGGAGGTCCAGAAGCCGCGCCCCCTCCTCCCGCATGGCCGCAAGCTCTGCGCGGAGCTCGTCCTGGATGGACATCGAAGCGCTCAGAAAATCCCTCTCGTCGCCCGTGGGCGGATCATCCGCGCGTTCGGCCAGCACTCCGATGAGGTCGAGTTGCTCATCGGCCAGCCGCATCACCTCCCGGACGCGTGCCGCCTGCTCGGGGTTCTCGGCGACCAGGCCGCGCAGCCTCTCGAGTGCCGCTGGAAGCTCCTCGAGAGCAACTCTGTAGGAGCCGAGGAAGGCCTCGTCGCGCGTCAGCAGGAAGCCGCGCACCCCGGTCTCCGCCTCGACGGAAAGCTGTGACACCTGCTGGATCTCGTCTCTAACCTCGAAGGTCTGTGCGACCTCGGACTGAATCCGATCCTCCTGGCTTCCGACCCACAGAAACGCCAGCATGCTCACGAGCAGCCCCACGAGAGGAAGAGCGATGACGACGATCCCCTTGCGGCCTAGCGGGAGATCCGCCCAACGACGACCGAGTCTCATCCCGGCTCGTGCGCCACGCGCTTCCTCACTCGATCCGGCCACAACAAGCCGTCGATAACGTCCAGGAACCTCCCGACGTCGAGGGGCTTCGTGAGGTAGTCGTGCGCGCCGCCCTCGAGCTGCTCCTGCACGCGTCCTGGCGTGGCGTCGGCGCTGATGACGACCACGGGAATCCCGGCCGTGTGCCTATCCTCCATCAGCCGCCGAAGCACCTGAGCGCCGTGGGTGTCCCCCAGGTTCAGGTCCAGCAGGACGAGGTCGGGACGGTGCCGGCGAATGAGATCGAGGCCCCTGCGACCCTGGATCGCCGCATGAAGCGTGACGCGTGGGCGCCGCTCGAGGATGTGCTCTACCAGCTTGAGGTTGCTAAGGTTGTCCTCGACGTAGATGATCGTGCGTGGCGGCAGGTCCACGAACTCGAAGTCTTCGGGGCGGTCCAGATCTCTCTGGGACGCCCGAAGCGGCTTGACGGCCGGGCGCAGCCGCACGGAGAAAACAGATCCCTCACCGGGTTTTGAAGCCACCGTGATGCGACCTTCCATAGCCTCGACCAGACGGCGAGAGAGCGCAAGTCCAAGACCGGTGCCCTCGATCTCGGTCCGTTCGGCCCCCAGTCGCTCGAAGGGTTTGAAGAGCGCCTCCATCTTGTGATGCGCGATCCCCACACCGGTGTCCTCGACGCCGACGGTTACGGCACGATCGTCTTCCGTGATGCGCAGCTTCACCGACCCGTCGGGTCGGTTGTACTTGATGGCGTTGCCGAGCAGGTTCAACAAGACCTGCTTCATCCTCTGCCTGTCGGCCATGACGAACCAACCGGCATCCGGCGGTGGCTGCGCAAGCCTCACGTCGTGGGTCGCCGCCAGCGGGCGCACCAGGGCCAGGCACTCCTCGCAGATCTCGCCGAGCGCCACCGGTTCGATGGACAACGAGAGGTTCCCCGCCTCGATCCTGGCGATGTCGAGCACTTCGTCGACGAGGCTGAGTATGTGCCGCCCACCCTCGAGGATCTCCCCTATTCCCTCGCGCTCGTCGTCGGCGAGGTTCGCCATCTCGAGAAGTTGAGCAAAGCCCAGAATCGCGTTGAGAGGCGTGCGAACCTCGTGACTCATCCCCGAAAGGAATTCGCTCTTCGCCCGGTTGGCCGCATCCGCCGCATCGCGCGCCTCGATGAGCTCTTGGTTCAGAGACTGCATCTCTGCGTGGGCGCCTCGGAGAACGGCCAGCACCGTCATTCGATCCGTCACGTCCGTCGCATATCCCAGCGTCCCCGTCAGACTGCCGCTGCCGTCTCGCTCGGCATGCTCGATGCAATGAAGCCACATGGGGCTTTCGTCCGGCCTCAGGAACCGGTACTCGGCCTCGGTCTGCTCGCCGTGCTTCAGGCTCTCGAGGCCGCGGCGGTACCAGCTCCGGTCCTCGACGTGCACGTGGGCATCCCAGAAGCCCGTCTCGCCGACGATCTCGGCGGCGCGGTACCCGAGCACGCGCTCGACATTGGCGGTCACGTAGGTGACGAGCTCCAGCTCGGCCGAACGCCGAAAGAACACCACCGGGGCGCGCTCGATCAGAGCCTCGGTGAATTCAACTCCTTCGGTCACGGCTGAGCTCTTCCCCTTGTGCGTCGTACAGGGTCTATCGGTCCGGCGAGACGGAGAGATTAGGCGTTTTGCCGGTACTTGTAAGTCCTGCTGGTGGGCCTGCTCAGGACCTCTAGTGGAGGAATTCAACCGGCGCCGGGCCAATCCCTCCCAGAGGCGGCGGCGATTGCCCGGAGGGCCGCCTCGGCCTTGTTCGTGGTCTCCCGCGCCTCGGCCTCGGGATCCGAGTCGGCCACTACGCCGGCGCCCGCCTGCACGTAGGCGCGGCCCCCGGTCGCGACGATCGTACGAATCGTGATGCAGGTGTCGAGGTTCCCCGAGAAATCGAAGTACCCGACCACGCCCGCGTACGGTCCCCGGCGAGTGCGTTCGAGCGAATCGATGATCTCCATCGCCCGCACCTTGGGCGCGCCCGACATCGTGCCGGCCGGGAAACATGCAGCCAGCGCGTCCAGCGCGTCGCAGCCGGGAGCGAGGCGGCCGCTGACCGAGGACACGATGTGCATGACGTGGCTATAGCGTTCGATCGTCATCAACTCGTCCACCGAAACCGTCCCGTAACGGCTCACCCGCCCCAGGTCGTTACGAGCCAGATCCACGAGCATGACGTGCTCGGCGCGCTCCTTGGCATCGGTCAGCAGGTCATCCGCCAGCGCCTCGTCCTCGACATCCGAGCTTCCGCGCCGGCGCGTGCCCGCGATGGGACGAGACACGAGCAGGTCACCCGTCACGCGCACCAGGGGCTCGGGAGAGGCGCCCGCGATCTCGAACGATGGGTGCCCTTCGGTCGCGGCCCAGTGCAGGTAGTACATGTAGGGGCTGGGATTGAGCGTACGAAGCACGCGATACGCGCCGAACGCCGAACCGGCCAACGGCATCGAAAAGCGGCGCGACGGCACCACCTGGAACACGTCTCCGGCCCGAATGTGTTCGATACAGAGCTCGACCCAGCGGGCGTACTCCTCATCGGACACGCTGCTCTCGTAAGCGGGAGGGTCGGTGGCGACATCCAGTTCCAAGGGCGGAGCGGACACCGTCGAAGTCAATCGCTGGACGGTCTCGTCGCACCGAAGTGCGGCCTCGTCGTAGGCCGAGTCGGGATCCCCTCCGCTCACGACGTTGGTGATCACGAACGCGCGCTGCATGAGGTGGTCGAACACGACCAACGTGCGAGTCAGCATCAGCGCCAGGTCGGGGAGCCCGAGATCGTCGGCCGGCGCGTCGGGGAGATGCTCGAGCTCGCGCACGCAGTCGTATCCGAGAAAGCCGACCGCGCCACCGTGGAGTAGAGGTAAGCCCTCGATCGTGGGTGCGCGGCACTCCGCCGCGAGCCGCTTGAGATACACGAGGGGAGGCTCCGTGGGATCGGGCCGAACCGGTGGGGTGCCCTCGATCGACAATCGCCCGCCGGCGGCCTTGACGGTGGCAAAGGCGTCGCCGCCCAGGAAGGAGAAGCGCGCCCACCGCTCACCTCCCTCGACGCTCTCCAGCAGAAAGCCGTTGGATAGTTCGCCGGCCATTCGCAGCCAGGCACCGACCGGGGTCAGCGCGTCGGCGAGCACCTCGCGCCACACGGGCACGATCCGGTGACGTGCGGCGAGGTCCTTGAACGCGCCGCGCTCGGGACGATGGCGGCTCACCGTGGTCGGCTCAACCGTCGTCGGTGAGGCGCCGGTAGAAACAAGAGGTCTCGCCGGTGTGGCATGCCGGCCCGGCCGGATCGACCAGCATCAGGAGCGCGTCTGCGTCGCAGTCGTAGCGCACCTCGACCACCTTCTGCGTGTTGCCCGATCCGGCCCCCTTGTTCCAGTACTCGCCGCGCGACCGGCTCCAGAACCAGGTCGTCTTGGTATCGAGGGTCCTCCGCACGGCCTCGGCGTTTGCGTACGCGAGCATCAGCACCTCCTTGGTGCCGGCGTCCTGTACGACCACGGGAATCAGTCCGTCGCGTCCGTAACCGAGATCCTCCGGCGCGCCGACGGTCTGCGCGTTCCCGTTCACGGCTGCAGATCGTAGGGGTAGGGATCGGTGAAGTACTCGAAGCCGTCGTCGGTGATCAGCACGGTGTCCTCGAGACGCACGCCTCCCACCGACTCGTAGTAGAGCCCCGGCTCGAGCGCGATCACGTCCCCAGGCACGAGCGCCTCACAGCGACGACCCAAGAGAGGACGCTCGTGCACCTCGAGCCCGACGCCGTGCCCGAGAGCGTGGAAGAAACCCTGGTTTCCCAGCGGGGGGTCGCTGGGATGAAGCTGGCTCGGGTGACCGTGGGAGTGGAAATAGTCCGCGACACGCTGATAGAGGTCGTCGGTTCCCGGGCGGCAGGCGTCGAGCGCCAGCCGCAGGGCCTCCCGGCTGTGGTGGTGGAGCTTGACCAGCTCGTCTGTGGGTTGGCCCGGCACGAACGTGCGGGTCATGTCCGAGAACGCGCCGGTGTGTCGGTCGCGCGGGAACACGTCGATGATGCACGACTCGTTGGGCAGGATCGGCCCGGTCCCCAGATCGTGTCCCTCGAGGCACGCATCGCCGGATTGCACGATGATCTCGTCCGAGTCCGCCCCCTGCTGGGAGAGCATGGCGGTCATCGACTCACGTATCCACTCGGCGGTCAGGATCTCGCCCTCGAACCTGAGCCTTCCGTCCGCGATCGGCTCCGCGTCGCGCAGCATGCGCGCCGCGGTCAGCATCGCGATCTCGGCGGCGCGCTGCGCGCGCTCGGAACCTTCCAGCTCCGCCGGAGTCTTGCGCCGGCGGCGGCCGGCCCACGACGCGCCGTCGACGATCACCCGTATCCCCCGTGCGCGCAACAGGTCGGCGACCTGCACGTAGAACGTCGCGGGCACGGTGACCTCGCGGGCACCCAGCCGTTGGACGCTGCGCACGACGAGCTCGGGTCGGATCATGTCCGGAGGCACGTTCTCGTCCGCGTTGAGCTGGTCGATGCCCAGGTCGGAGTAGCTCCAGAACTCGTCGACGACGTCCTCACGCTTGGCGAAGACCTCGGCCTCTAGGCTGGGCCCGGCGACGATTCGCCGGCCGTCGTGGTCCATGAAGACTACAGGATCGCTGACCGGCTCGGAGATCTCGTGACGCATCTCGGGGCTGCGAACACCGTTGTCGAACAGCAAGTAAGTGGTCATACTTCGTTGCCCTCTCGTCTGGCCCGCGCCGGCGCCGGCATCCTAACGGGCAGGTTCCGGCGCTCCAGCGCCCGTTTCGCTTCTGTTACCGAGAAGGTTCCGAAATGAAACACCGAGGCGGCCAGGGCGGCCTCGGCACCTCCGAGTCGGGGGTCGACCGCGTCGGCCAGATGATCGGGGGTCCCCGCGCCGCCGGAGGCGATAACCGGGATGGAAACGGCGTCGCTGACCGCGCGCGTCAGCTCGAGGTCGAAGCCCTCGTTGGTTCCGTCCCGGTCCATCGAGGTCAGCAGGATCTCGCCGGCGCCGAGCTCTTGGGCCCTTGTGGCCCATCCCACCGCTTCGAGGCCGGTCGCGCTCCGTCCTCCGTCTACGAATACCTCCCAGGTCCCGTCTCCGGCCCTCCGGGCGTCTATCGCCACGACGATTGCCTGGGAGCCGAACTCGTCGGCCGACTCCGTCACCGCCTCGGGCCTGCGGACGGCGGCCGAGTTCATGGCGGCCTTGTCGGCGCCCGAGGCGAGCAGCCTCCGGACGTCGGACACGCCCCTAACGCCTCCTCCGACGGTGAGGGGGATGAACACGGACTCGGCCGTACGAGCCACGACGTCGTAGATGAGCTCGCGTTGCTCGTGACTCGCCGTGATGTCCAGAAAGACGAGCTCGTCCGCGGACTCGGCGTCGTAGCGAGCTGCCAGCTCGACCGGGTCGCCGGCATCACGCAACTCCACGAACCGGGTGCCCTTGACGACCCTGCCCTTGTCGACGTCGAGGCAGACAACGACCCGCTTCGCGACCATCAGACTCTCCGCCGAGACTCGTCTCTGCCCGACGACGCCTCGTCCGCCGCTCGCACCGCCTCGATGACGCTGAACTTGCCCTCGTACAGAGCTCGTCCCACGATCGCGCCGCGCACGCCGATAGGGTGCAAACGAGCCACGGTTCGTAGTTCGTCGAGCGTTCCCACTCCGCCCGAGGCGATCACGGGCAGCGACGTCTCCTCGGCGAGACGCGTGACACCGTCGAGGTTGGGACCCGACATGGTCCCATCGCGCGACACGTCCGTGTAGATGAACATCGAAACGCCCGCCTCGGTGAATAAACGAACCGCGTCGAGCAGCGGAACGCCGGCCCCCACCGTCCAGCCGTGGCTCGTCAGCTCATCGCCGCGCGCGTCCAGTGACACCGCGATGCGTTCGCCGAAGCGAGCACAAACGCGGCGCAGCTCGGCGTGATCCTCGAGCGCCACGGTTCCCAGCACGGCACGGCTGGCGCCGGCCGCGAGGATCTCGACGACGTCGTCCATGCTCCTCAGGCCTCCACCCGCTTGAACGGGGCAGGATGCCTTGCGCACGACCTCGAGCACGAGCTCGCGGTTGGCGCTGATGCCGGTCTTGGCGCCGTCGAGATCGACGATGTGAAGCCAGCGAGCCCCGCCCTTCGCCAGTCCCAGAGCGACCTCGACGGGATCGTCGCTGTACACCGTCTCGGTGCCGAAGCGTCCTTGCAGCAGGCGCACGCATTTGCCCTCGGAGATGTCCACTGCCGGGTACACCGTGAAGCTCACGCGCGCGTCTCCTGGGTGGTCCCCAACCACTCCGTCAGAAGTGCTATCCCCGCGCGCCCGCTCTTCTCGGGATGGAACTGAACGGCCGTGAGCCATCCTCGTCGGACCGCGGCGGCGAACCGGTCACCGTGGGTGCACCAGCCCGCGACGAGCGACTCGTCGCCGGGATGCACGGCGTAGGAATGGTCGAAGTAGAAGTACTCGCCTCCCACCTCGCTCCATCCCATGTGAGGCACGCGCACCGCGCCGGTTAGGCGGCGCACCTGCCCTTCGAGGATCGAGAGTCCCTTGATGGCCGCGCCCTCTCCTCTCTTTTCGTCGCTCGAGTCGAACAGGATCTGCAGTCCCAGGCAGATGCCGAGATAGGGCCGGTCGTCGTCGATCCACCTCCGCACGAGGTCGTCCTGACCGGCGGACGCCAGGTTGGCCATGCAGCGACCGAAGATGCCCTGACCCGGAACGCATAGCGCATCGCACTGGAGCACCTCTGCCGTGTCGGCCGTCACAACGGCCTCACCGCCCGCTGCTTCGAGGGCCTTGGCGACGCTGCGAAGGTTTCCCATGCCGTAGTCGAGTACCGCCACCCTTCGCCCGCTGCGGCGGTCGGGGTCGCTCACAGGACTCCCTTGGTAGACGGCACCTGATCGCCGGCCCGCTCATCAACGCTGACGGCGTCGCCCAGGGCCCGCGCCAGTGCCTTGAACACGGCCTCCACCATGTGGTGCGTGTTGCGGCCCGCGAGGAGCTTGGCATGCATGGTCAGCCCGCCGGTGCGGCACAAGGCCTGAAGAAATTCCTCGGTGAGAGCGGTGTCGTACTGGCCCACCTTCTCGTACGGAAAGCTCGCGTCGTAGACGAGCAACGGCCGACCCGAGATGTCGAGCGCGACTCGGGCCAGAGCCTCCTCCATCGGCACGACGGCGTCACCGTAGCGACGGATCCCTCGCTTGTCGCCGAGTGCTGCGGTGAGGGCCTCGCCCAAGACGATCCCGGTGTCCTCCACAGTGTGGTGTGCGTCTATGTCCAGATCGCCTCGCGCCCGGACGATCAAACCGATGTGCGCGTGCTTCCCCAACTGATCCAGCATGTGGTCGAAGAAAGGCACACCCGTCGCGGCGCCCACCTCGCCGCCGTCGAGCGACAGTTCGACGGTGATCTCCGTTTCGTTCGTCTTACGGGACAGGCTCGCCCTTCGTTGACTACGCGTCGTCAAGAATCGCCCCCATGGACTCGAGGAACGCGTCGGTCTCCTGGGGGAGCCCCGCCGTCACGCGCAGACAACCCCTCAGCGACGGGTTCGAGGAGTAGTTACGAACGAGCACGCCGCGCTCGAGCAACTTGGTAAAGAGCGCGTCTGCATCGTCGGTCTCGAACAACACGAAGTTCGCGCGCGACGGAAAGATCTTGATACCCATCGCTTGCAGCTCGACCGAGATGCGGTCTCGCTGCTCGGTTATCGAATCGACCAGTTCCAGAGCCCGCTCGGAGAACTGCAGCACGAGCTCCCCTGCGATCTGGGTCACCGCGGACAGGTGATAAGGCAGACGAACGCGCTGGATGCCGTCGAGAAGCGAGGGGTCCGCCAGCATGTAGCCGAGGCGCACTCCCGCAAGCCGCCAGGCCTTGCTGAAGGTCTTGACCATCACGAGGTTTCGGTACTCGTCCAACAGCGAGCGCACCGATTCGCCGGGGCTTGCGAACTCGCCGTAGGCCTCGTCCACGACCACGAGCCCCGGCGCCGCCTGGAGGAGCGCGCGCACCGTCGACAACGGTTCACAGTTCCCGGTCGGGTTGTTGGGCGAGCACACCACGACGATGTCGGGAGCGTTGCGCTCGACTTCCTCGAGCGCCGCCTCGAGATCGATGACCTGGTCCTCGTCGCGCCACAGGTTGCGGATGCGGGTGCCCGTCACGCGCGGGATCAGGGAGTGCAGCGAGTAGGTGGGTTCGAAGGTCAGCACCGTCCGATCCGGACCTCCGTAGGCCAGGAAGAGGTGCAACAGGACCTCGTTCGAGCCGTTGGCGATCCAGAGGCCATCGGCCGACCAGCGCGTGTGGGCGGAGAGAGCCTGGTACAGGGAGCGCGCGTCCTTGTCCGGGTAGCGATTCAATGACAGCTCCGCGAGTCTGCGGGCCAGTTCGTCCACCAGCTCCTCGGGTGGTGGATACGGTGATTCGTTGGTGTTCATGCGCCAGCGCGCGGGTCGCTGGGGAGAGACGTAAGGCTCGAGGTCGGTGAGGTCGGGGCGCGGGGCGAGCGGCGGTCGTGTCATCCGGGCGTGCTCGCCCGGTGCTCGTCGAGCCGGACCTGCAGAGCGCGCGCGTGCCCGGGTAGACCTTCGGCCTCGCTCAAGGCTTGGACGTGCGGCAGCAACCTCTGGATGGCCGCCGGCTCGTATCCGGAGACGTAGATGCGCTTGACGAAGTCGGCCAAGCCGAGGCCCGAGGCCCACCGGGCGCTGCCGCCGCTCGGCAGGACGTGGTTGGTTCCCCCCACGTAGTCGCCGACGGGGACGGGAGAGTACCGGCCCACGAACACCGACCCCGCGTTGCGGATGTCGTCGAGTGCGTCGAACGCTCCGGCGAAGCACAGTTGGAGGTGCTCGGGGGCAAACGCGTTGGCCGTCTCGAGCGCGTGGCGCAGATCGCGCACCAGCACGCCGCGGCCCCCCTCTATCAGGGCGTTCTCGACGTCGTCGGGACGCTCGTGCATCGCCACGGTTCCGTCGAGATGCTCGTCGGTGGCCTCGAGCAACTCCGGAATCCAGGTGATCAAGACGTGCGTTCCGTGGGGGCCGTGCTCGGCTTGAGCGATGAGGTCCGCCGCGAGCACTCGCGGGTCCGCCGTCTCGTCGGCGACGATGGCGACCTCCGTCGGCCCGGCCTCGGAGTCGGTTCCTACCCAACCCTGCACCGCCCGCTTGGCAAAGGTGACGTAGGCGTTACCGGGACCGACCACTTTTTCGACTGGGCGGACCGACTCCGTCCCGTAGGCGAGAGCCGCAATAGCTTGCGCGCCGCCGACTCGGTAGACCTCGTCGACCCCGGCCACCGCGCACGCCGCCAGCACCGCCTCCGCGACTTCGCCGTGGGGGCGAGGAGGCGAGCAGACCGTGATGCCCTCGACCCCCGCGACCTGAGCGGGAACCGCGGCCATGATCACGCTCGAGGGGTAGGCGGCCCGCCCCCCGGGCGCGTAGATGCCCACGCGCCGCAGGGGCCGGATCAGCTCCCCCACGAACTCGTCGTCGCGCTCATCGAGCCAGGCGGTAAGTCTCTGCGCCTCACAGGTGGTGCGCAGCCGGTCGATCATGACCTGCAACGCCTCGAGGAGCTCGGGGCGCACCAGATTGCGGGCCTCGAGAATCTCGGTGGGCTCGACGCGCAGACGATCCGGGGTTAGCGACGCCCGATCGAGGCGCGCCGCGTAGTCCACGAGGGCCGCGTCGCCGCGCAGGCGCACATCCTCGACGATGGCGCGCGCACTCTGCTCCGCCTGCGAAGCGGAGCCCACGGCCCTGGGACGTTTGATGTGGACCGGCGTCACCTGGTCGCGTCCGTCGATGAGTTCGAGCATCGCGAGAGAGCCTAAAGGAAGCCATCATTGCGACGGTCGCATGCGGTGCGCGCACGCGCACTCCCGTCCGGCGTCCGGGGCAAAGAGGCCGGGCTAGGGACGAGTCCAGTCGTGTTTGCAGGAACGGCACACCACCGAGCCCATCACCACCGAGAGTCGAGTGCTCTTGCACCTCGGACAGGAATCGAGGTCTGCGGTCCAGTCCCGGCGGGCCGACTGGCACTCGGGGCAGATCAGGATCTGTTCGCCCTCGACGACGCCGCGGCCCCAGGGCGCCGCTCCCTTGGCCGGATCGGTTTGAATGCGGCCGCAGCGATAGCAGGGCATGACCCAAGCATCCCACCGGCGTTCGTTCTCGTCCGGACGGAGTCGCCCCGAGCAGTGGTCAGGCGATCGCCGGCGCGGGTGAGCGTCGGTTGATGCGATTGCGGATGGCGCCGAGATGGTCGAAGTCGGTCTCGGGAGGCGCCCGGTTGGTCGTGGTGGAAGCCGCATACCAGGGTGAGGTTGCCGAGGTCGGTGGGACCGCCCCAGTCCCAGGCCCAGATGTGGTGGGCGTCGACGTAGCGCTGGTGGTGGCAGCCTGGGAAGGTGCAGCCGCCGTCACGCCGCCAGAGCTCCGCCTCGAGCCACCGGGGGACGGTCCGCGCTGTCCGTCCGATGCCGGCGGCGTGACCCTCGGGGTCGTGCACCACGGTGCGGACGAGCGCGTCGCAGCACAGCGCCGAGGCGACCCGGGGGTGGACGACGCCGCGCTCGAGCTCGGCGGAGCCGCCCGCGGCAAGCTCGGCGAGGTCGACGTGGAGGTGGACCGTGGCCTGGCCTTGTCGGGGTCGGAGGCGACCTGCTGCGAGGCCAGCGCGACGAGGGCGTCGGCCCTGCGGGCCTCGATGGTAGCGGCGCGGGGCTGTCCGGGGTCGGCGGGAAGCTTGGCCGCGAGGCGATCGAGCCCGTGGGCCACCAGCGCGGCGTTGGTGAGCTGTTTGGTGGTCCGGGAGCTGAGATCCATTGCCGGCATGAGTTCCGCCCTGGTCTGTCCCTCCTCGAGGACCTCGTCATTATAGCGAACATATGTTCGCCTTGCAAGGGGTCCGAGGGGTTTCATGCTTCGCGGCGGTGAGGACAGGCCTCCCATCCGAGTGAAGAGTGCTTTGGGTGCCTCCCATCAGCCCTCCATGCGGGGCACGATGAGTGCGCCGCGCGCGTCGAAGGACGAGCCCGGCATCCACGCGACCTCGAAGCGGTTGCCCTCCGGATCGGCGAAATAGCCCGAGCGCCCACCCCACTCCGCGTCGGCCGGCTCCTTGACTATCTCGGCCCCCGCGGCGCGGGCGGCCTCGATCGCGGTGTCCACGAGCGCGCGCGACTCGACGTTCACCGCGAGCGTCACACCCGACCAGCCACCGGAGATTGCCTCGGCGCGGCTGTCCTCGGCGAGCTTGTCGAGCGGGTACAGCGCCAGCATCGCCCCGCCCGTCAGGTAGCCGGTGAAACCGTCCTCAGCCGTCACCCACACCGGCCACCCCAGCCGTTCGAAGAAGGCGCGCATAGCTTGCGGCTCGCGCACGCCCAGGGTCACGAGGTTGAGGCGCGCCGGCAAGCCGGGCCGGGCCGCGCGGGAGCCGCGCTCGGCGCGCAGCAGTGAGTACATGACTGAGTCGCGACGTCCCCTGCGTGACTCGCTGTAGGACCTGAGCACCCCCTCCTCGCTGAAGCCAAGTCGTCTGGCGATCGCGCGCGAGGTGACGTTGTCGATGTCGGAGACGAGCTCGATGCGCTCTAAACCGAGCCGGTCGAAGCCCCAGTCCACCACCAGTCGAACCGCGCGCGTGCCGAGCCCGCGTCCCCTTGCGTCCCGGACGATCCAGTAGCCAACCGCCCCGGTCCGGTTGGCCAGGCTGACCGGTGCAAGCGAGACGTTTCCTAGGATGCGGCCGCCGGCCCCCTCGGTGACTGCGAGATGCAGTCCCCGCCCCCGGCCGGGTTCCCGTCCGGCGAGCTCGATAAAGCTACGGGCGTCGTCCTCGGAATAAGGATAGGGAATCACCGGAATCCACAGGGAGACGTCCGGGTCCGACAGTGCCTCGCTGAGCGCCGGGACATCGCCGGCGACCCAAGGACGGAGTGAGATCTCGCCGTCGGCCAGGTTCGGAATCGGTATCTGGGAGGGCATCTGCGCCGTCTCTATAGAGAGGCGAGCGACTCTGGGCCGAGGAGCACCTTGAGCTCGGCCGCCAGGCCGTTGGAGGAATCAACCCAGAACTCGCTACCCAGACGCAGCACGGTCTTGCGTTGCCGGTGCGCGGCCAGCTCGAGGAACACCTGGGTAGACCCGGGATGCGAGCTCAAGACTTCCTTGAGCTGGCTCACGACGTTCGCAGTGCAGGCCTCTGCCGCGAGATTGATTACGAGCGGACGGTCCTCGAGGTCCGGTTTGGTTATCTCCAGCGCGATCAGCTTGGCCGAGTCGTCGCGTGCGTCGAAGTCGACGCGTCCGCGAATCAGCAATGTTTCGTCCGGACTGAGAAGAGCGGCGAACTGCTCGGCCGCGCGCGCGAAGACGACTACCTCGACGACCGCGCCCGACACGTCCTCGAAGTCGAGCAAAACCATCACCGAGCCGTTGCGGGTCACGCGCTTGCGGATCCCGGCGACGAGGCCGCCGACGTTGACTATCTCGCCGGGCTTGCGCTCCGCGAGGGCGGTGAGCGGACAGTCCGTCATGCGCGCCAGCAGATCCTCGACCCCGAGCAAGGGGTGATCGCTCACGTAGAGGCCGAGTGCTTCCTTCTCCAGGGCGAGAAAGGTCCGCTTGGGGAACTCCTCCAACGAGATGGGAGCGTCCTGTACCACCCCGTCGCCTATGGCGACGGCGCCGAACAACGAGTGCTGTCCTGCGTCCTCTTTTCTTCTCGTGTCGATGATCTCGCCCAGCACCTGCTCGAAGCTCATCAGCAGGCCCTTGCGGGTGTGGGGGCGGTCCGGCGCGTGCATCGACTCGAAGGCGCCGGCTTTGATCAGCGACTCGACCGTTTTCTTGTTGAGACACGCGTAGTCGACCTTGCGGCAGAAGTCGTGGAAAGACGTGAATTCACCCTTGGCTTTGCGCGCCTCGACGATCTTGGTGACGACCATCTCGCCCACACCGCGCACCGCCGATAGTCCGAAGCGAATCGACTCTCCTACCGGAGTGAAGTCGATGTCGGAGGAGTTGACGTCGGGGATGAGCACCGCGATGCCGCGCTTGCGAGCCATGGCCAGGTACTTGGGTTTGTCGTCCTTGCGGTCCTTGACCGAGGTCAGAAGCGCCGCCATGTACTCGACCGGGTAGTTCGCCTTCAGCCATGCGGTCTGGTACGCGACGTAGGCGTAGCAGGCCGAGTGCGCTCGGTTGAAGGAGTAATCGGCAAAGGGTTGGATGAGGGCCCACAGACGCGTGGCCTTCTCCTCGGTCAATCCGGCCTTGACGCAACCCTCGATGAAGACCGGCTCTTCCGCGGCCATCATCGCGCGGTTCTTCTTTCCGATCGCCTTTCTGACGACATCGGCTCGTCCCGGCGAGTAACCGGCGAGCTTCTGCAGCATCAGGACGATCTGCTCCTGGTAGACGAGGATCCCGTAGGTCTCCCTGGTGATGTCCTCGAGCGCGTCGTCGAGATAGCCGATCTTGCTCGCGTCGTTCTTGCGCTCGATGTAGGCCGGGATCTGCTCCATCGGTCCGGGTCGGTATAGCGCGATGAGGGCCATGATCTGCTCGAAGCGGTCGGGGCGCAGCTGCACCAGCAACCGCCGCATTCCGTCGGATTCGAGCTGAAACACGCCGTCGGAGTCGCCCTGCCTGAGCATCTCGTAGACCTTGGGGTCGGCGAGGTCCAGCGAGTCGACGTCGACCTCGATCCCCCGGTTGTCCCTGATGTAGTCCTTCGTGAGCCCGATGACGGTGAGGTTGCGAAGCCCGAGGAAGTCCATCTTGAGCAGCCCCAGCTCCTCGACGAGGCGCATGTCGTACTGAGTGACGACCTCGCCGTGCTCGCCGCGCTTCAGTGGGATGTGCTCGATCAACGGATCCGGTCCGATGACGACTCCGGCCGCGTGAATCCCAGCCGAGCGTTTGAGGTTCTCGACCTTGAGCGCAGTGTCGATGATCTCTCTCGCTGCACCACCCTCGTCGTAGAAGCGCTTCAACTCGGGCGCGTTGTCGAGCGCTTGCTCGAGGCCGCCGTCGCGGCCCATGATCAGAGGCGGGTAGACCTTGCAGAGCTTGTCGCCCTCGAGATAGGGATGGCCGAGCACGCGGGCGGCATCCCGGATCGCCTGCTTGCCCTTGATGGTGCCGTAGGTCACGATCTGCGCGACGTGGTCGCTCCCGTACTTGTCCTGGACGTAGCGGACGACGTCACCTCGCCTCCGGTCGTCGAAGTCGATGTCGATGTCCGGCATCGCCACCCGTTCGGGGTTCAGGAAACGTTCGAACATCAGGTCGTAGCGCAAGGGATCGAGCTCGGTGATGCCGATCGTGTAGCTGACGATCGAGCCGGCCGCGCTGCCCCGCCCAGGGCCGACACGGATGCCGTTGTTCTTGGCCCAGTTGACGAAGTCCTGAACGACCAGGAAGTAACCGGCGAAGCCCATCTCGGCGATGACCCCGAGCTCGTACTCGGCGCGCTCACGAGTCGCGCGGGTGACCTCGCCGTAGCGCTCGGTGATGCCCTCGAAGGTCCGCTCCCTCAGATAGGTGTCGAGCGTGTGTCCCGCCGGCACCTCGTAATGCGGCAGCAACAGGTTCCCGAAGGCGATCTCGACGTTGCACCGCTCGGCCACCTCGAGCGTCGTCTCGCAGGCGCCCGGCCACCGTGAGAAGCGCTGGGCCATCTCCTCGGGGGACTTCACGTAGAACTCGTCGGAGTCGAACTTGAAGCGGTTCGGGTCGCTCAGGATCGATCCGGTGTTGATGCACAGGAGCGCATCGTGGCCGACCGCGTCCTGTTTGTGGGTGTAATGGCTGTCGTTCGTACACACCCAATCGAGCCCGAACTGCTTCGCCAGCCCGACGAGCGCGTCGTTGAGCGGCGCCTGCTCGGGGAGCCCGTGGTCCTGGAGCTCGATGTAGAAGCGGTCCCCGAAGAGCTCCTTGTACTTCCCGACGTAGCGCTTGGCTTGGTCGAGGTCACCCGCCACGATCGCCTTGGGGATCTGGGCGCTGAGGCAACCGGAGAGGCAGATGAGCCCCTCGGAGTAGGTCGAGAGGATCTCCCAGTCCGAACGGGGCCAGTAGTGGAAGCCCTCGAGCCACGCCTTGGAGGAAATCTTGACCAGGTTGTGATACCCGGTCTTGTCGGCCGCCAGCAGCGTCAGGTGGAAGGTGTTGGACGAGTTCTCCCGCTGGGCCGGCTTCTCGCGCCGGTCGCCCCCGAAGAGGTAGCCCTCCATCCCGAGGATGGGCTTGACCCCAGCCTTGCTCGCCGACTTGTAGAAGTCCAGCGCCCCGTACATCACCCCGTGGTCGGTGATGGCGCAGGCCGGCATCCCGTAGGCGGCGACGGCCTCGAACATCTCCGAGATACGGCTGGCTCCGTCGAGCATGGAGTACTCCGTATGCGCATGCAGATGCACGAAGCTCACTACGCCAGCACCTTCGCCTTTCCGTGAGTCGCACCCCGAACCCGTCGGTCGGACGCGCCGCGAATACGAATTACAACGATGTATTTAGAACTTAGACCGCGCGCCTCGCCCGCGCAAGGCAATCCGGTCGTCTTCCACCATGGGACTCGGGGCTTGGGGGTAACAAGGCATCGAAGCTGTGAATTGACGGTGGATTCCGCGCACGCCCCCTCGTTCGGGTGAGTTCAGACGCGCGCGCTCACACCCTCGACGCTCCCCCGGGCCGGGCCGTCCTCGGCTGGAGGCCCGGCCCCCCGGGGGCGTCGCCCGGCCCCCCTCTGAGACCTCGCAGACGCTGGAGCAGCAGGCTGGCCCCCAGCCCGCCTGCGGGCATGAGGGTGGTCAAGCCGGTGACGTAGTAGCGCACCCTGAAGGCTCCGAACAGCGCGCAAAAGAGGTAAAGGGCCAGTCCTGAAAGCACGAAGAGAAGGGCGGCAGAGCGTATGTGACCCGACCCCGCGGGACCCCACAGAGCCCCCGCCAGGCCCAGGAGTGAGCCCAGGGCCAGCAACGGGCCCCACGCGAAAACGAAGCTCTGGTAACCGTGCAGGAAGGCCGCAAGCGGCTCGACCACCCTGAACTCCTGATCGAGCCCCAGGCGATCCGGAGTGGAGCCCTCGTTCCTCTCTATGGGTTCCGGCAAGCCCTTGGCATCCTCGAAGCGCTCCACGAACCTCCAGCGCACGAAATTTTCCGCGTTCGCCCACGAGCGCGGCTCGAAGAAGTTGAGGAAATCAGCACCCGCCGCGGCCGCGTAGTCGCCGGGTTGGCGTCTTATGAAGCGGGAGTTGAAGCTCTCCAGGACCGCGTTCTTATCGACCCCGTCCGGCACGTTGAACGTCCGGAGGGGTGACCGCCTCTTGAATCTTGCGTAAGTGTGGTCACGCTCCTCGCGGGGGACGTCCACACAGAGCTGCTCTTCATAGCGCGGAAGCTCCACGCCTTCGCACTCTGCGAAGGTGGCAACCTTTCCGTACAGGACGTAGCCGTTTCGATCCGTGACGTCGAGGTCCCCTTTGGCCATCTTGAACCACAGGCCATATCCGAGCAGCGGCAGAGTGACCCCGAGCGCGAACGCAACGAGCCGCGTCCAGTGAACCCTCCGGATCAGCAAGAAGAGTAGGGCGCACGGAAGAACCGCTAATCCCACGTAGCGCGTCAGAGCGGCTCCCGCGATGAGCACTCCGGCCAGCCCCGTGCTCACCGCACTCGGTGGGCTCCTGTAGACGAGCAGTCCAAGCGCGCCCACCAGCAGAGACTGGAAGAACGTTTCGGGCATGAGGTGTTGTTCGAGGCTCAGCTGATAACCGTCGAGCAGAACGGGGGTACAGCCCAGGGCGGCAAGCCACGAGGGCGTGTCTAGCCTCCGCAGGACCAGGTAGAGAACCACCGCGATGCCCAGGCCCATGAGGTGCTGGAGCGCGGTCACCACCGCAAGTTTTTCGAAGACGAGCGTGGGCTTGAGGAACAACGAATAGAGGACCGGATGCCAGCCCGCTAAGACCAGATTGATCCGCGCTTCCTTCAGATAAGAGAGGGAGTCGGCGACAAAGACCATGCCCGGGTAGTAGGCGTTGAAGACGAGGACACGCAGAATCAGTCCGACGATGAACAGACCCGCGAAGGGGAGGTGGCCTCTCAGGCGCCCAGGAGAGCGACCTTCGCGCTCGTCGGCTTTAGGCGCCACGCGCTTTCGTTTGATGGTGTCCATGCAAGTTCCCAGCCTAGTCTTCGCGGCGTTTGCCCCGACTGCATTTCCAGCCCCACCCTTCTATGGCCATGCCATGCCTGCCGCGCCGAGAACCCTCCTCAGATCGAGCGGGAGCTCGTCGGCCACTTCTATCCGCCTGCTGTCGTCGGGATGCGGCCACGCGAGCCGGACGGCGTGCAAGAACGGACGCTCGAGACCGAGACGCCGGGAGAGCTCCGAGCGCCCGCCGTAGGTCTTGTCTCCCAGCACGGGGCGGCCCAGATGGCTTAGATGCACCCTGATCTGATGCGTACGGCCGGTCTCGAGC
>JBOGWX010000086.1:0-39425 GCA_050694055.1 Actinomycetota bacterium | reverse complement strand
AACCGGCACCGGCATGCCCGAAACTGCCGAGACCCGAGTCCTCCAGCAACTCTGACGAGCGATGCTCCGCGAAGACCTCGGCGAGTTGCTGCCTGACCGACAGGGCCGGGTTCAGCGCCTTGGCCGGATCCTGAAAGATCATGGCGATGCGGTTGCCGCGGATGGCGCGCAGGTGGCTCTCGGAGATGCCGAGAAGGTCCACTGTCTCGTCGCCCGAGCCCCGGCAGGTTGCGCATCCGCGGCCTCCGCATGCCGGACAGCTCGAGGGCACGCGTCCGCCCTCACCGCAGGCGGCACATCCCCGGCCCTCGCACGAATCGCACGCGCCGCGCGGACGGAAGAGCACGTCTCCGCCGGCGTAGACGCCGGGGGGCGTGGGCACGAGGCGTAGCAGGGCTTTCGCGGTGACGCTCTTTCCCGATCCGGTCTCGCCCACCAGGCCGAGAGTTTCACCCTCTTGGATCCCGAGCGTCACGCCATCCACCGCGTGCACCATTCCTCGCTTGGACGAGAAGTGGATCCTGAGATCCTCCACGGAGAGAAGGGGGGCCGGAGAAGCCTGCGGCTGCTGCACGTCAGTTGAGGTCAACGGCAGGGAGTCGGGCGGCGCAACATCCGATCCCTTCATCGAAGCTCGCTCTTCGGGTCGAGGACGTCACGCAGGCCGTCACCCAGCAAATTGAAAGCGAGCGACCACAAGAACACCATCGCGCCGGCAAAGGTCGCCACCCACCACCGGCCGGCGATGATTCCCGACTGCCCCTCGCTCACGAGGTTGCCCCATTCGGCAAGTCCTGCCTCTGCAAGTCCGATGAAGCTGAGAGTTGCACCGATGAGCACGACGTGGCCCATGTCCACGGTGGCCTGCACCACGACCGGCGTGATCGAGTTCGGCAGCACGTCCTTGAAGAAGATGCGCCAGCGCTTGTCCCCCATCACACGCGCGGCATCGACGTATTCGTTTTGCTTCACATGGATGATCTGGCCGCGAATGATGCGCGCATACTTGACCCAGAACACCACGGCCAGAGCGAGAATGATGTTGCCGAAGGCCGGGCCAAGCACCGCCGCGATGGCCAGTGCGAAGATGAGCTCCGGAACGGACAGAAAGACGTCCACCAGTCGCATGAGCACCTCGTCCCACCGGCCGCCGAGAAAGCCCGCGACGCTCCCCACCGCGACGCCGACAACCACGGTTATGGCGACGACGATCAGCGAGAGGCGCAGCGAGGTGCGCGCGCCCCAAACGATTCCGTAGAGCACGTCTCCGCCGGTCGGCGTGGTCCCGAGGACGTGCCCGTCGGTTCCGGGAGCGACGTTGACCGAGGAGAAGTCTCTCGGCATCTGGTAGGCGTTCGGAGTGTTGGGTTCGATGATCAGGGGCGCGAACAACGCCATCAGTATCAGCAGCGTGACGATCACCGCACCGATGAGAGTCGTTGGGTTGCGCAGGCTCTCACGGGCGATCTCACCCAGACGCCTGGTACGGGTGGCCAGCGCGCGCAACCGGCCGTCGGCCGGTCGTGCTGTACCTAGCTGCTCGGCCCTCGCCACCGCGTTACTCGCCCAAGACCACTCGACGATCCAGATACGCATAAGCCACATCAACCAGCAGGTTCACCGCGAGAAAGATGACGCTCGTCACCAGCACGTACGACATGATCGTCGCTTGATCGCCCTGCAGGACGGCGTCGGTCATCCAGCGTCCGAGGCCCGGCCAGTTGAAGATGAGCTCCACCACGACCGTGCCCTGGAGAAGAAAACCCCAGCTCAGTCCGATGACCGTCATGGTCGGCATCAGAGCGTTACGCCGGGCGTGCCTGCGAATGACGAGACGCTCGGGCAGACCCTTGGCGCGCGCCGCGTCGACGTAGTCCTCTCCGAGCTCCTCGACGAGTGACGAACGCATCATGCGAGCAATGATGGCGGTGCTTCCGTAACCCATAGTGATCGCCGGGAGCGCGAGGTGCCAGAGTGCATCGAAGAAGGCGCGGAAGTTCAGATTCAGCAGGGAGTCGATCGTGTAGAGACCGGTGGGGTGACTGATGCTCGCGTAGATCGTGGGGTCGGCTCGACCCAGCGGAGCCCACCCGAAGCCGGCATAGAAGACGATGAGGAGCAACAACCCGAACCAGAAGATTGGAATGCTCGCGCCGCTGATCGCCACGACCCTCGTGAGGTGGTCACCGAGCCGGTTTCTCCTCGCTCCTCCGAAGGTACCCATGCTCACGCCGAGCAGTACGGCGATCAGCGCGGCCAGCATTGCGAGCTCCATCGTCGCGGTGAATTTGGGCAGGATGATCGCGGAGACCGGCGCCGCCGAGACGCCCGACCAACCGAGGTCCCCTCGTACCACCCCGCTCGCCCACGCGAGGTACTGCTGTGGAAGGGACTTGTCCAGCCCATAACGCTCTTCGATCTGGGCTACCTCGGCAGGAGTCATCTCGTGCTCGATGTAGATCCCGATGGGCGAACCGCCTACGCGCGACAGCCCGAAGACCAAGATGGAGACGCCGAACATCAATATGGGCAGCGTCAGAAGACGCCTGGCTATGTACTCCCGGACCTGCATCGGCTCGAAGCTCCCGTGGTCGTGAGCGGTCGGCTAGCCCTTGTCGTAGTAGCGCCACCGCAAGGTCTTCCAGAGCGGGTTGTAGACGAAGCCCTCGACCCAGTCCCGGTAGGCTTGCGCGTTCACCTCCTGAGCGGGATAGATCCACATCGGGTCCTCGTGCAGCAAGGGCAACAACTCCTGGTATATCGCTTCGCGCTCGTCTACATCCGTGGTCGCGAAGCCCGCGTCGATCAACTCGGCGATCTCCTCAGGGTTCTCGTAGCCGTTGGCGAAGCCGAGGCGCTCGCCCCATTCACCTTCGGGGTGCTGGTAGGTCGACAGGTAGTAGTGGGGATCGATGAACGGATCGGCGTTCTTGATCCACATGGCGTATTCGAACGGAGATGCGCTGTGGGCTTCGTCGAACTGGCTCTCGGACACGGTCCGGACGTTGATCCTGAAGTTCGGATTCATCGCCTCGATGCTGTCCTTGAGGATCAGGCCGATCGGCTCGAACGCGGGGTTGTCCTCGACCAGCACCGAGACCGTGAAGCCCTCGTCCCATAAGCCGGCCTCCCTGAAGAGCTGCTCGGCCTGTTCGAGGTCCTGGCCGTAGACCGGCGCGTCGGGGTCGTAGCCGAGCACGCCGGGTGGGATGTAGGTGGCCGGTTCTCCGAGACCGTTCAAGATCCCCTCGATGAAGGCATCGTAGTCGAACGCGTAGTTGAACGCCTGTCTGACCCGCTTGTCGTAGAAGAAGTCGGTCGGGATGGTGTCGCCGCGCGGGAGCGCTCCCTCGGGAATGTTCAAGTTGAAGGCGAGCTGGAACGGCTCGAGAAGAAGGCCGCCCGTGTCGAACGTGATCCCCTCGGCGTCCTCGAGCTCGGCCGCGAAGGTCGGCTGGAACTGGATGGCGTCGTAGTCCCCGGCCCTCAGTCCCAGGACGATGGCGCTCTCCTCGGGAACGTTCTGCCAGCGCGCATCCAGAGCGGCGGGTTCCCCCCAGTAGTCCTCGAACACCTCGAAGCTGAGTTGCTCGTTGCGCTCCCAAGAGATCAGCTCGTGGGGACCGGTACCGGCCATGTTGCCGTCCATGAACTCGTTCGGCTGACCGGCGGTGACTCCGCCGTTGCTCTCGACCGCCTCCATGCTGACGATCGCCGCCGGAATCGAGTAGACGACCGAGGTGATGAAGGCCGCGTTGGGCTGTTGCAGCGTCACCTCGAAAGTGAAGTCGTCCACGGCGCGCGTCTCGGCGATCGTGTCCGACAGCGTGCTCGCCTGTCCCTCCGGGAGACTCATCTCCATCGCCCGGTCCCACGAGTACTTGACGGCCTCGGCCGTGAGGTCGGAGCCGTCGTGGAACTTCACTCCCTCGCGTATCGGGAAGGTGTAGGTCAGTCCGTCCTCCGACACCAGCCCGTTGTCCTCGGACGGAACCTCCGTCGCCAGGGCCGGGATCGGCTCGGGACCGTCCGGTCCGACGTCGACGAGGAACTCGTATACCTGGATTATGGCCTGCTCGCCGTACTCCCCGAGTGCCGCACGAGCCGGGTCGAGGGTCAGCGGCTCTCCATCGAGCGCGTGGACGAACACGCCCGGGTTGTTGGCCTCACCGCCGGCATCCTCGGCCCCCAGCTCGTCCGGGTCGGTAGCGGCGCCGTCGCAGGCCGCCGCCAGCAGCAGCGCGGTCGCCAGCAGGGCGAATCTCGACAGCGACGACTTGCGTCTGGTCGCTCCTCCGGCGCTGCCGGCGGAGCTTGCGTTGACCCATCCCATCCCTGGGCTCCTTCCTGCCGTCCCCCGATATGAGGCCACCGCCTCCGTCGACCCTGCGGGACCAGCGCCGGAGACGTCGACTGCGGTGCCTGGGCGCCGATCTTATGTGGTCGAGACGAGCTATGCAAACGTTTGCTATCGTCGGCCTCGCAGCCCTGGAGCCGGAGCGCAGAAAGGAGAAGGCCATGCCCATCGCCGATTTTGCCGACGTCCACGCCTCGATCGACGACCGGAAGAACTTCGGCAACCTCGTCAACACCGGGTGGCACCACGATGCCGTCTACGAGCGGTTCTCGGACGCCGAGTACCGCCGCCGCTACGAGGCGGTTTACGAGACCATGGACGCGCTCGGCCTCGATGCCCTCATCGTGGGCGGCGGACCGAGTCACTGGAGTTCCGGCGGCGGAATGCTGTGGCTCACGGGGCACTTCGAGTGGCATGGACTGGCGTGCTACGTCCTGGTTCCCCGCCGGGGTGAGCCTGTGCTCGTGTATTCGATGGGGGGCAGCCACCTCGAGTCGGTCCGGCTCGTTTCGTGGGTCACGGACGTGCGGCCCTCGAGGGGCGGACGCTTCGGCCGGGTGCTGGTCGAGGCGCTCCGGGAGCAGGGCCTCGAGCGGGGACGTATAGGACACCCGCCGATCGATTCCCGTCACATGGACTACATGCCGGTCAACCAGTACCGGGACCTCACCGACGGCCTACCGGAGGCAGAGCTCGTGTTGACCGACGACATCTTCCACGATCTGTTCGTGATCAAGAGCGCAGAGGAGCTCGACTGCGTCCGCGTCGCAGGACGCCTGTGTGTCGATGCCTTCGACGCCATGGTGAAGCGGGCGCGCCCGGGAGCGACCGAAGAAGACCTCCGGGCGGCGGCCGCCGGCGCGATCTTCGATGGCGGAGGGGACGTCGACTTCCTCATCATCGGCTCGACCTCGTCGGCCGACCCCCATCTCGTGTTCGGAAACCCTCGTCCTTCACGGCGGGTTCTGCAGCAGGGCGACGTGGTCCTGAACGAGCTCGCGGCCGGCTACCGCGGATACACCGCCCAGATCGGGATGCCGATCTTCGTCGGGGAGCCCCCGTCGTCGGTCCGCAGGTTCTTCGAGGAGATCACCTTGCCCGGGTTCCTCGAGATGGAGCGGGTGCTGCGGCCCGGCGGCCGGCTCGCCGAGGTCGAGCGGGCGGGCCGGTTCTTCCGGAACCACGGCTACCAGTCGCGGCCGATCCATCTGCACGGAATCGATCTCGTGACCGCGGCGCCGCACGTTTACGTGGGCCACGCGCCCGACGAGGTCATCAGGCCCGGCCAGGTGCTGATGCTCGAGCCGAATCCCATTCGCGCCGACGGCAACCTTGGGATGTTCTTCGGGCACACCTTCATCATCACGGAGTCCGGCCACGAGAGGGTGACCGACTACCCCCTCGAGATGGTGATCGCCGGATAGCCCCGCCGTCTCCGCTCTCGTCGTGGCGGGAAAGAGTCGTCGGTTTGACGCCGCGGGACCGGCGCTCCTATCATGCAAACGATTGCAACAGCCAGGCACCACAGGGAGGACAACCGTGACGCAGCGTCCCGAGCGACCCGCCGGCTGGCGGTTCCACCCCGGGAGACCGGTGGTCGAACCGCTCGACTTCGTCGCCGAGCTCGGCGGCGATCCCCCGCTGTTCCTGCACCTGATCCACGCGCGCGACGGCGCCTACCTCCCGGCGGTCGTCCGTAGGCCCTCCGGCGCCGGTCCGTGGCCGGCCGTGATGTGCTTCCACGGGGGCTCGGGAGGGTTGGGCCACTCCTTCCTCGTACACGAGATGCGCAACCGGGGATGGCTGTTCGATCGCCTCGTGAAGGAGGGCTACCTCGTCTGCCACACCGAGGGGCGCATGGAGAACGAGGATCAGTACGCCAAGGATCTGCCGGCGGTGCTCGATCACCACGATGTAGCCGAGGCATTCCACTACCTCCAACGCAGCGACGAGGTCGACCCCGAACGTATCGCTACCTTCGGGGTGAGTCATGGAGGAGAGCTACAGATGAAGCTCATCACGGAGATCGGCGAGGGGCCCGCGGCGATGGTTCCCTGCGAGCCGGCGGTGATCGAGTATCTCGGCCTCAGACACGAAGGTGACTCCGAGGAGGGCTGGGCCGTCGAGGATAGCTCCGGTCCCCGCGTCGAGGAGAAGCTGCAGTTCCGCGGCCCGGTGGCCGACGACGATATCGATTTCCCCGCCGCCTGGGAGCGGATACAGCGCGTGTCGGATGCGGTCGCGATCCTCGTAGTGGGACGCGACGACGATCACCTCCAGGGTCTCTTCAAGAAGCTCCACGAGCTCCTGACGAGGGCGGGCAAGAACGCGCAGTGGGCGACGTGGGACCATCCCGAGCACGCTTACCAGTGGGGTCCCGAGCGCAGGTCGGGTCACTACGCGCCGGATGAGGTTCAGCAGGCAACGCTGGATGCGGTGGTCGACTTTCTCAACCGGAACGTGCGCGACAGGTCACCCCAGCAAAGCACGCGTACCGAAACGGTCGGTTGAGCTCCCGATAGGACGCTCACATCGTCACCAACATCGAGGAGCGGGAAAGTTGCGGGAAGCAGACGTCGTCGTTGCCGGCGCCGGCCACAACAGTCTCATAGCAGCGGCGTACCTTGCCCTAGCCGGTTTCCAAGTAACCGTCCTCGAGGCGCGCGGCGTCATCGGCGGCAATACCGTCACCGAGGAACTGACGCTTCCGGGCTTTTGGCACGATTCATGTTCGAGCGCACATGTCCTCATCCAGTCGAACCCACTAATGCGCAACAACGAACTGGGCCTCGATCGCTACGGCCTCCGCTACGTCTTCACCGATCCGGCTCTGGTGATGCCGTTCGAGGACGAGGCGAGCATCACGATGTGGCGAGACCGGACGCGAACGGCGGCCGAGTTCGGGCGCTTCTCTTCCGGCGATGCGTCGTCGTACATCGAACTCCTTGACGAGTGGGACGAGTTGAAAGCACATCACGGACGGGTGAGCAACTCGCCCCCCGACGAGCACGGAGAGGACACGGACGTTGCACGCCGCTACGCAAAGCTGAACGCGATGAGCGCCCGAGACGTGATCTTTGAACGCTTCGAGCATTCCTACGTGCGCTCCTTCATGATGTGGCTCGCGTTCGCCACCATTCAGGACCCCGAGCGTCCGGGCACCGGCGTGCTGGTTTCGTCGGTCACCGCAGGACGCCAGGAGTTCGGTTGGGCAACACCCGTGGGTGGCTCGGGCATGCTGCCCCGGGCGCTGGCTCGGCTCATCGAAGCCCACGGGGGCAGCATCGTCACGAATGCTCACGTCGGCGAGCTAGTGGTCGAGAACGAACGCGCGACCGGCGTCGTCACCACGGACGGAAGACGTTACAACGCGCGTCGCGCGGTGCTGTCGACGATTCACGCGGCCCTGCTCCCTCTAGTCCTGCCCGAGGGCGCGCTCCCCGACGACTTCAGCGCGCGCGTGCGGCGATGGAAACCCGGTCTCACGCTCTTCGCGGTCCATCTCGCCCTGCGAGCGGTGCCCAAGTTCCGCAGCGAGGAGGGCTGGCGTGGCTCGGCGGCGGGGGCCCTCGGTTCCTCCGAGGGTCTGCTGGCTCAGATCGAAGCGCACCGCTCCGGTCGGACCTACGCGCAGGATCCCTGGATGCTGGTGGTGAGCTCCTGCGAGGTCGACCCCGGGCGCGCACCGGACGGAGGGGCGACCCTGAAGTTACTCACGATCGCCCCGCGCGCTCTGGCCGGTACCAATTGGGCGAGCGAGAAGCAACGCTTCGGCGACGCCTTGATCGAGCGAGCGTGCACCCGCATGGACTTCGATCCGGACGACGTGCTGGCGGTCGCGCGGGAGTGTCCTCTGGATCTCGAAAACCGCAATCCCCACAACCTCTTCGGTTCGTGTCACGGC
The DNA here is from genome assembly GCA_050694055.1 of Actinomycetota bacterium. Lineage (GTDB taxonomy): Bacteria > Actinomycetota > CADDZG01 > CADDZG01 > WHSQ01 > WHSV01. The sequence continues at coordinate 31,164 of JBOGWX010000086.1, read as the reverse complement.
GGCGAGCTCTCGCCCGAGCAGTCCGGCCTCAATCGTCCGGCCCCCGGGTACTCGCAATACCGCATGCCGGTGGCCGGTCTCTACCAGACCGGAGCGACTACCCATCCCGGTGGCTCGGTCTCGGGGCGGCCGGGCCGCAACGCGGCGCGCGTCATGCTGTCCGACCTGGGAGCCGACCCCGGCGCGCTGATGCTGTGAGCATCGAACTCGACACCATCCTCATAATCGTTGCGGCGATGGCTCTCGGCTCCTTCATCAAGGGAGCGACGGGGCAAGGCCTGCCGCAGGTCGCGATCCCGGTCATGGCGACCTTTCTCGGCGTCGAGGCGGCCGTCGTGATCATGGCGATTCCCGGCATTATCACCAATACCTGGCTGTTGTGGAACTACCGGCAGTTCTACGACCGGACCCGCGATCTCCCCACCCTGCTCGTCACCGGAACCGCCGGCGCGGTTGCCGGCACGATCCTGCTGGACAACCTGAACGAAAACGTCCTCTCGTTTTCGCTCGCAGGAATGATCATCCTGTACGCCACCATCTTCTTCGTCCATCCCGATCTTCGCCTCGAGCCGGGCGTGACGCGCTACACGTCGCCACCGCTCGGGCTGGCGTCGGGAGTGCTGCAGGGGGCGACCGGCGTGTCCGGGCCGCTGCTTGCGACCTACCTGCACGGTTATCGCCTGGACAAAGAGGTGTACGTCGTCTCGATCACGACCATTTTTCAAGTGTTCTCGGTGGTTCAGGCCGTAACTCTGGTCGGAGTCGGCCTCTACACCATGGACCTCTTCGTGTTGAGCCTCTTATCCCTGCTCCCGATCATGGTGCTTCTCCCGCTCGGCGCGCGCTTCACCCACCGCATGTCGCGACGAACCTTCGACCTCGTAGTGCTGACGCTCCTGCTCACCACGGCCGCCAAGCTCATCTACGACGGCTTCAACTGAAGCCCCCGCCGCTAAGTCGTTGCTGCCCTGCCCTCGCCTCGTGCGCTCTGGGCGACGGCGTCGGTGGTGGGGCGATTGAGCGGTGATTGAGTCTCGCGCGTCGTTGGAAGGGGGCCTGTTGCCGTGTAGTAGCGGTGCCCCGCGACCATGAGCTGCTCCGCCGGGAAGCGGGTGATGACCTCGCAACCATCGGCCGACACGACGAGCTGCTCTTCGATGCGCGCGGCCGACCAGCCGTCCGCAGCGGGCCAGAAGGTCTCGAGTGCGAAGACCATCCCCTCTTCGATCGGCTCGGGGTGATCGAGCGACACGAGCCGGCTGAAGACGGGCTTCTCCCAGATCGACATACCGACTCCGTGTCCGAACTGCAAAGCGAAGGCCGCCTCCTCGTCGGGAAAGCCAAAGTCCTCTGCCTTCGGCCATACCTCGACGACGTCGGCGGTCGTGACGCCCGGCTTGATCAGCGCGATCGCTTCGTCGAGCATCGCGCGGCAGCGCGTGTAGGCATCGACCTGTGCCTGTGATGCGCTTCCGATTGCGAAGGTTCGGTAGTAGCAGGTCTTGTAGCCCATGTAGCTGTGGAGGATGTCGAAGTACGCCGGATCCCCGGGGCGCAGCACCCGGTCCGTGTACACGTGCGGGTGTGGATTGCAGCGCTCTCCCGAAATCGCGTTCACACCTTCGACGAATTCGGAACCGAGGTCGTAGAGCACCTTGTTGACCAGCCCGACGCACTCGTTCTCTTTCATGCCCGGCTTCATCGCCCGGTAGAGCTCCTCGTAGGCCGCGTCGACCATCATGCAAGCGGTATTGAGAAGTGTGATCTCGTCCTCGGTCTTTAGGACGCGCGCCCGCTGCATGACCTGCTGGCCGTCGACCACCTCTATGCCCTCTGCCTGCAGCGCGAACAGAACGGGCAACTCGATGGCGTCCACGCCCACCGGCTCGCCGAGCAGACCTCGCTCCTCGAGTTCGATGCGGATCTTGCGCGCGACGTCCTCGGCGCGCCCGGACTCCGGCGACATCGCGCCTCTAAGGGTCGAGATGCCGGCACGCGACCGCTCTCCCAGCCACGGGTTGTAGAGCTGGTGATGGCGCGCGGCCGAGCCGAAGTCCCACATGATGGGCTCGTCGGCCTGCGGAAGGAGACAGAACCGATTCAGTTTGTCCTGGGCCCAGGTGCCGATGTGTGTCGCCGTGATGTAACGAATGTTGTTCATGTCGAAGCACAGCAGCGCGCCGCACTCGGAGTCCTCCAGGACGCGTTTCGCGCGCTCGAGCCGTTGCCGGCGCAGCCGGCCCATGTCGACCCGTTCCTCCCAGTCGACGTTCATCAGCCCAAAGGTCTTGAGGCCCATCTCACTCCCATAGTCGCAGAACCCATGCCGTGGCGCGCCTCGACCGGCGATGCCCTGGGTCGCCGCAATCGATTGCAGCATCTCGCCGAAGGGCCGGGTTGTCAAGCCACCGCCGCGCGGCTCAGGTCAGCTTCCGGCGGAGGAGGTCGTTCACCAGGCCCGGGTTGGCCCGGCCGCGCGTCTTGCGCATGACCTGGCCCACCAGAAAGCCGATCGTGCCCAGGTTGCCGGCTTTCACCTTGCCGGCCGCCTCCGCGTTCTCGGCGATCACCTCGTCCACGATCGACGCGATGGCCCCGGCGTCGCTGATCTGCTCGAGACCCTTCTCCGTGGCGATCGCGCCGGCGTCCTTTCCCGTGGCGAACATCTCGCCCAGCACCGCCTTCGCCTGCTTGCCCGAGATCGACTGGCCGTCGACCAACTTCACCAGTCCGGCGAGCTGCTCGGGCGCGATCTTTGCTTCGCTCAACTCGATCGAGGCCTCGTTGAGCAGCCCGTAGAGGTCGGCCATGATCCAGTTGGCGACCTTCTTGGCCTCGCCGCCGTAGGCCCGCGCGGCGGTCTCGAACCAGTCGGCGGTCGCCTTCGTCGCGGTGAGCACCTCGACGTCGTTGGCTCCCAGCGAATACTCGGCCGCGAAGCGCGCGCGCCGGTCGGCCGGTGACTCTCCCAGCGTCGACTTGATCCGTTTCACCCACTCCGTGCTCGGCTCGAAGGGAACGAGATCGGGCTCGGGGAAGTAGCGGTAGTCGCTCGAGCCCTCCTTGGTGCGACCCGAGGACGTAGTTCCGGTCTTCTCGTCGAAGTGGCGCGTCTCCTGGACGAGCTCGGCGCCGGCCTCGAGTGCCTCGCGCTGGCGGCGCTCCTCGTATTCCAGTGCGCGCCCAACGCTGCGCACCGAGTTCATGTTCTTGACCTCGACCTTGGTGCCGTACTCAGTGTCGCCCGCGCGCCGTACGGAGATGTTGGCGTCGACGCGCAGCGATCCCTCCTCCATGCGCACGTCGCTGACGCCGAGCGAATCGAGAAGCATTCTCAGCTCGGTGACGAAGGCGCGTGCCTGCTCGGGCGAATTGATGTCGGGCTCGCTCACGATCTCGACGAGCGGCGTGCCGGCGCGGTTGAAGTCCTCGAGGCTGTGCGTGGAATCGCGGATGCGGCCGGAGCTCCCGGCGTGCAGCGACTTGCCCGTGTCCTCCTCGAGATGGACGCGGGTGATACCGACCGTCGTGGTATCCCACTCACCGGTGATGTCGACGTGACCGCCGTAACCGAGCGGAAGGTCGTACTGACTGATCTGATAGTTCTTCGGCATGTCGGGATAGAAATAGTTCTTGCGGTGAAACAGCGAGTACTCGGCGATTCTGCAGTTGAGAGCGAGGGCGATCTTCATCGTGTACTCGACGGCTTTCTCGTTGGCGACCGGCAACGATCCCGGAAGACCGAGGCATACCGGACAGGTGCGGGTGTTGGGGCCCCCGCCGAAGTCCACCTTGCAGCCACAGAACATCTTCGAGGACGTCGCCAGCTCGACGTGGATCTCGAGCCCACAGGTTGTCTCGAACAGCTCTTCCTTCGTGGCGCTCATAGAGCCGGCCGCCCCTCTTCGGAGCCGGCCCATCCGAGGTCCTGTTCGAAGGCATAGGCGGCGCGCAACATCGTCGCCTCGTCGAGCGCCTTTGCAATCAGCTGCAGACCGACCGGGAGACCGTCGTCCGGCGAGGTGCCGCAGGGCACGCTGATCGCCGCGTTGCCCGCGAGGTTGACCGGAACGGTGAAGACGTCGTTCAAGTACATCGACAGCGGATCCGCCGTCTTCGCGCCGAACTCGAACGCGGTCGACGGCGACGTTGGAGTCGCGATCAAATCTACGTCGGCGTAGACGCGCTCGAGGTCCTTGATCGTCAGAGTCCTCACGCGCTGTGCCTTGCCGTAGTAGGCGTCGTAGTAGCCGGCGCTGAGCGCGTAAGTGCCGAGCATGATGCGGCGCTTGACCTCGTCGCCGAAGCCCTCGTCGCGCGTGCGCGAGGTCATCGACACGACGTCGACTCCGTCGTGGCGCAGCCCGTAGCGCACCGCGTCGTAGCGCGCGAGGTTGCTCGAGCACTCGGCGGGTGCAACCAAATAATAGGCCGAGATGCCGAACTCGAAGCTCGGGAGACTGACCTCGATCAGCTCGGCCCCCAGCTTCTCGAGTCGCTGATAGGCCTCGTTCACACGCGCCTTGACTCCCGGCTGCGTGCCCTCGGCTTCCTCGAACTCCTTGACGATCCCGATGCGCAGCCCGTCCACGCCGCCCTCGATCGTGTCCAGGTAGTTGGGTACATCCTGCGGGATCGACGTCGAGTCCATCGGGTCGTGTCCGCCGGCGATCTGCAGGAACGCGGCCGCATCGGTGACGGTGCGCGTGAGGGGGCCGGGCTGATCCAGCGACGAGGCGAAGGCGATCACTCCGTAGCGGCTGACCAGGCCGTAGGTCGGTTTCACGCCGACAACCCCGCACAGCGATGCCGGTTGGCGCACCGAGCCTCCGGTGTCGGTGCCCCACGACCACGGGCTTCCTCCCGCCGCGACCAGGGCCGCGGAACCACCGGACGACCCGCCCGGAACCGTCTGCGGGTTCCATGGATTCCTGGACGGCCCGTAGCCCGAGTTCTCGGTCGACGAGCCCATGGCGAACTCGTCCATGTTGAGCTTGCCCTGAAGGGGGAGGCCCGCCGCGCTGCAGCGCTCCACCAGGGTTCCGTCGTAAGGAGGAACCCACCCCTCGAGGATCCGGGAGCCCGAGGTGGTCGGCACTCCCTTGGTGACGAAGAGATCCTTGTGGGCGGTGGGCACGCCGTCGAAGCGCGATCTCGCAGCGCCGGACGCCCGGCGGGCGTCCGAGGCACGCGCCTCGTCGAGCAGTCGCTCGTCGGTGCGGTGCAAGAAGGCGTGCAACTCCCCGTCGACCGCGTCGGCCCGTGCGATCAGCGCCTCCGCGATCTCGACCGCCGACACCTCCCTGCGCTCGAGAAGCCGGGCGAGCTCCGTGGCGCTCGACCAGTGAAGCTCGGCCACGCTCAATCCTCTTCCTCGAGTATGCGAGGCACCCTGAAGCGCCCGTTCTCTGCCTCGGGCGCGCCCTCGAGCGCTTGCTGTTGGGTCAGCGATGGCCTTACCTCGTCGGGTCGCATCACGTTGCGAATCGGTATGGCGTGGCTGGTCGGCTCGACGTCGTCGAGGTCGAGGGTCTGGATCTTGGCGGCGTGCTCGAGGATGTGACCGAGCTCCACCGCCATCCGCGCCCGCTCCTCGTCTGCGAGGTCGAGGCGCGCCAGGCGGGCGACGTGGTCGACGGTTGCTTGCTCGATGTCCATAGACCCCGCATCCTAAGAGCCTCGAAGCGCTGGCCGTGCGAGGCCCTGCTTGCTACCTTTCAGCCATGGGCTTCCCGCGCGATCTCCTGGCCGAGCACGAGGACCTCATCTTCGAGTTGCGCCCTCACTGGGTCGCGCTGGTCCCGGCGGGGCTGTGGACCGTCGGACTCCTGGTGGCGCTCCTGCTCGGCTATCGCGCTATCGACGCCATCGTCGACGGCGATCCGTTCCTGCCCAAGGCCATCTTCGGGAGCTTCATGACCGGGCTGTGGCTCTTTTTCGCCGTGTCCCGCTATCTCAAGTGGCGCTTCACCCTGTTCGTGCTGACCACCGACCGGCTCATCACCCGCTCGGGAATCATCGCCAAGCACTCCAAGGAGATCCCCCTCGAGCGCATCAACGACGTGACCTTCACGCAGTCGGTGATCGAGCGGCTACTCGGAGCGGGGGATCTCCTGCTCGACTCCTCGGGCGACCTCGGACCGGCGCGCATCACGGCGGTGCGGAAACCGGAAGAGGTGCAACTGATCATCTACAAGGAGTCCGAGAAAAACGAGAACCGCATGCGCATGCCTCACCTCGGCGGCCTTCAGCCGCACCGGGAGCCGACCATCCCCGAGCAGATCGAGGCGCTGGCCCGGCTCAAGGACCAGGGCACGCTCAGCGACGAGGAGTTCGAGTCGAAGAAACGAGAGCTGCTGGGCCGGATGTAGCGGGACCGGGCAGGAAAGCAGTCTCCTCGACCGATACCGACGCTCAGCGTCGCCACAGGTCGAAACTACGGGTGGTTAGTCGAGCAGATCGGGATTCACGGCAACGCCCGTCACGTCGCTCGAGTCGAGGCGGTCGATCTCCGACTCTTCGTCGACCAGCCACGCGCCGCTGCCGTCCGACACGATCCACGCGCGCACGGAGCTGTCCGTCCACACGCGCCCTTGTGCGGTGGTCTCGACGTCGAGCCCTCCCGCGAACTCAACGGTCACGAAGTGCGCGTTGGGGTCGAAGCCGGCGTCGTCGAGTCCCGCGATCTTCGAATACGCGCGCGCCCCCCGTTCGAGGGTTATACGTCCGAGCTCGACGGTCTGATAGCCGCCCGCACCGTGGCAGCAGCGCTTCAGAACGATCGCCTCACCCTCCTGGGTGATCGAGGGACCGAGATAACTGGCCCCCTCCTCCGGCGGATCGATCGCTCGGGGCGACGGGTCGGCCGCGTCGGCCTCGTAGAGACCGAGGTTCGCGTCGGAGCCAGCCTCGTAGTAGAGCCGGTTCCCCGAGGGATCCCACTCGAGATTGCGGGCCGGCAACGGCTCGAACCTGGGATTCGCGACGAAGAAGTCGTCCCCGGACCCATCGAGGGAACCGATCCGGATCTGGGTCTGCTCCGAGGGGTCGTCCGTGGACAGCACCCAGGCAACCCTGCCCTCGGGACCGACCGCGACCTCAGTTCCGCTCACCGGAGTCGTCTCCTCGGCCCCCGTCTCGAGATCCAGCGTGACCAAGTGGGTGAGGCCGGTGACCGCATCGGTGCGCTCTAAGACGATGGTGTCGTCGGCGATGAAGGACGGATTGACCTCGTCCTCGGACGAGCTCGTCACCGCCTCGACCCCTCCGTCGCCCCCCACGAGCGCCAGGTCGCCCGCGTGGGCGAAGACGTAGAGAACCTCGTCGTCGGGCAGCGCCTCGCCGGCCACGGCGGCCGGTGCCGAGGGGCGCGCTCCGACGTCGGCGCGGGTCAACCGATCAGAGGACCTGCTCACCGCCCACAGCGTCCCGTCCCCTGCGGCGAGGTCCGCGGGGTGACCACCGATCGTGATCGGCTCCGGGTCGGCGAGTCCGGTGCCGGTGTCGATCCGCAGCAGCGACCCTCGCGGGGTGTCGTTTCCCACCAGCGCCCATAGCTCACCGGGGCCGGCGGCGAGGTCGGCGAAGCGACCCCTGAAGGGCACCTCGGCGGTCACGACCGAGGTCTGCACGTCCAGGCGCACGATCGTGCGGGTGTCCCCATCCGAGATCCAGAGGCTCACCCCGTCGGAGGCCAGATCGCTCGCGCTCGGGCTGACGGGAGAGTCGAGCGTGAAGGTCGCCTCGGGGCCGAGTCCCGACGTCATGTCGATCTGGTCGATGGCCCCCTCGGCTCCGAGAACCCAGACCTTCCCCCCGCCGACGGCGATGTCCACGGGCTCGCTCACACTGGTGGTCTGCACCAGCGCCGTGAAGTCGCCCGAGTCGATTCTCTGGAGAGGCGTGTCGGGGGAGACGACCCAGAGGTGCCCGCCCCCAGAAGCGACGTCGAGATTGGTGCCGCCGCCGCTGAGCGCGACCTCTCTGGTTTCGAGCGTCCCGGCATCGACCGCGACGAGGCGCGGCTCGTCGTCGAGCGCAACCCACACCGACCCGCCGGCGACCGCGACCTCGACCGGAGTCCCGCCGATGTCCACAGAGTCGACGACCTCGTTGGTGTCGGGGTCGATGCGCGACAACGTGCCGTCACCCGAGTTGGCGACCCACACCGAGTCGCGGCCGATCGCAACCCCGAGGGGTGAATCGCCGACCTCGACGCGCGCCACGACGCGCCCCGAGGGAGCTGCTGCCGTCTCGCCATCCTTCGGAGCCGGCGACCTGACCTCTCCCGCGCTGAGTATGAAGACCACAGCCGCGACACCGGCGCCGGCGAGCGCGAGCGAGCCTCCGGCGTAGAGGCGGCGGCGGCGCGCGCGGTGCAGGAACGCGCGTCTGGCCTCGGCCTCGCGGGCCGGGGCGAACGCGTCGCCGGCCTCCCTGAGGGAGTTCCTGAGCAGCTTGTCGAGATCCCTCAACCCGTCACCTCGAGTCTGCTACCGAGCCGTTTCGCGAGCTTGCCGCGCGCCTTGGAGAGCTGGGATTTGACCGTTCCGACCGAGCAGTCGAGAACGTCGGCGATCTGGGCCTCGGGGAGATCCTCCAGGTAGAACATCACCACGCAGGCGCGTTGTCGCTCGGGAAGCAGGCGCACCGCCTCCCACACGACGCGCGCGGTCTCGTGGCGCTCCGGGTCCCAAGCCGGCACCCGCTGCCGGTCTCGGTGATGCACGGTCGCGTTGACCCGCATCTCGATGGTCCGCCGACGGATCTTGCTGCGGCAGAGATTGACGACCGCGCGGCGGAGGTAGACGTCGGCTCGGTCGAGGTCACGGATGCGGCGAAAGCCCGTAAAGGTCTTGAGGAGTGCCTCCATGACCATCTCCTCGGCCATCTGCGCGTCACCGAGGATCACGTAGGCCAGTCTGCACAGCGGCGCATAGTGCGCGTCGAAGAGCCGGGCGACGCGCTCGTCACGTTCGACGTCAGGGCGTCGGGCCACCGCGGCCTCGGATCGGTACGCGAGAGCACTCTTCATATCGACGCCGAGCAGACGGCCCGGCGGCCTGCGAGGTTGCCCCGTTCGCAGAATTGGTCAACCTCGCCCCCTCCCGGCCATCCCGGCCCTGATCGCCACCACCCACTCCGTGTCTCCCCATCGATCCTGATGACCGCGCGTCCGAGAAGCGTGACTCTCATTTATCTTTGTCGGCATGGACTTTGCAATCCCCCAGGAATACGCCGAGCTGGCCCGCAACCTGAGCGACTTCGTCGAGCGTGAATTGCGTCCCCTGGAGGCGGCGGAGCTCGATCCGGAGCGCGACGACGTCGAGGTCGAGCTGCGAGACCGGGTCAGGAGGCGCTCCGCCGAGCTCGGTTTCTACGCCGCCGACTTCCCCGAGGACCTGGGCGGCAGCGGGCTGCCCCAGCTCGGCATGGTGCTGTTGCGGGAGGCGGCGGCGCGCACCGGATGCAGGCTGGCGGCCTTCGCCACCTACGGCCCGGAGGGCCCGACCGGCGTGCTCCTGTCGGGCACCGACGAGCAGAAGAAGAGATACCTGGCGCCCCTCATCAGCGCAGAGAAGTCGATGTGCTTCGCGCTGACCGAGCCGGATGCGGGCTCGGACGCCCAGAACATCTCCACGAGCGCAACCCGGGACGGCGACGAGTGGGTGCTCAACGGCACCAAGCACTTCATCACCAACGGCAAGCATGCCGACTTCGCGCTGGTGTTCGCGGCCAACGACCGCTCGAAGAAGGCCCAGGGAGGCATCACCGCGTTCATCGTGGAGGCCGGCACGCCGGGGTTCGAGGTCGGTCGGAGCCAGATCGGCATGGTCGAGGGCGAGGGCCAGTTCGAGCTCGTGTTCGACCACTGCCGCGTGAGCGAGGAGCAGATCCTCGGCGGTCCCGCGAACGCCGGCCTGGGCTTCTACTCGGCCATGCAGTTCCTCGCCATCAGTCGACTGTCGATCGGCGCGATGTGCAACGGCATCGCCGAGTACTGCCTCGGGCTCGGCATCGATTACGCCAGGGAGCGCAAGGCGTTCGGCCGGCCGATCGGCAAGAACCAGTACGTGCAGGGCCACATCGTGGACTCGGTCGTCGAGCTGAAGGCCGCCAAGCTCATGACCTATGAGTGTGCGTGGCGCTACGACCACGGCGAACCCGTGATTCAGGAGTCGTCGATCGTCAAGCTCTACTCGGCCGAGATGGTCAACCGCGTGGTAGACCGCATGATCCAGGTGCACGGGGGCATGGGCTGGATGCGCGAGCTGCCGCTCGAGCGCATCTACAGGCTGGTGCGGATCTTCACGCTCGTCGAGGGCACCAGCGAGATACAGAAGTACATCATCGCCAAGACCGTGGGACTGTGACGAGTCACCCCGGCCCGGTTGGGTAGGGTCGCCGAACGGACCCGGCATCGCAAGACGAGGAGGGAGAAGCACCGTGGCTCAGCTTCCCGAAAAAATGAAGATCATCTGGCTCGGACACGCGACCTTTCTGATCGAGACCTCTGCGGGCAAACGGATCCTGATCGACCCGTTCACGACCAACAACCCCGCCTGCCCGGACGAGCTCAAGGACACAGGCCGGCTCGACGCCATCCTCGTCACGCACGGCCACACCGACCACATCGCCGACTGCGTCGAGACCGCGGGTGCGGCCGGCAACCCCGAGGTCGTCGCGCCGGTCGAGGTCGCCGGCTGGCTCGAGACCCAGGGGGTTCAGAACACCGTCGACCTCAACAAGGGCGGCAGCTACGAGGTGGCCGGCGTCAAGGTGCACATGACCGACGCCAAGCACTCGTCGTCGCTGCCCGACGGTTCCTACGGGGGCGAGCCCACGGGCTACGTGCTCGAGTTCGAAGACGGCTTCCGCCTCTATCACGCGGGTGACACCAGCGTCTTCGGCGACATGGCTCTCATCGCCAGGCTGCTGAAGCCGGACTGGGCCATGCTCCCGATCGGCGACCACTACACCATGGGACCGGCTTCGGCGGCGGAGGCCGTGCGCCTGCTCGGCGTCAAGACCGTCATCCCGATGCACTTCGGGACCTTCCCGGTGCTGACCGGTACGCCCGATCAGTTCCGCAAGGAGACGAGCGACATCGACGGGCTCGAGATCATCGAGCTCGAGCCGGGCGACACGATCGGCTAATCGAAGGGGTCATTCCGTTCAGCTCGCGTGTCGCCTCAGGTGGTCGTCGAGCTTGACGCCGAGCCCGTAGATCCGATCTGCAAGCTGCGCCCCCTGTTCTTCGACGCGGGTACTGAGGGTATCCAGTCGACTCGACAGGCCGTCGATTCGAGCTACCTGAGAACTCAACTCCGACGTGAGCGCATCGATGCGACTGTCCAATCTCGCACCGAGGCCGTCGATCCGATTACCGAGGCCGTCGATTCGATTACCGAGGCCGTCGATCCGATTACCGAGGCCGTCGATCCGATCATCGAGGCCGTCGATTCGATCACCGAGGCCGTCGATTCGAGCGGCCTGAGAGCCGAACTCCGACCTGAGTGCATCGATGCGACCGTCCAATCTCGCCCCGAGGCCGTCGATCCGATTACCGAGGTAGGCCAGCGCACCCAAGAGGGTGGCGGCCAGCAACCCGATGGCGGTCCATGCCTGAGCCTCCATGACAAAAATAGGCTATCAGCGGCGTGTGACAAGAGCAGCTCGGCCACCCACTTCTCGAGCCGTTGTAGCTGAGCAGCCCACGCCGAGGGTCGTGTTGCCCGGCAGCGGAAGCACGGGAAAGACCTCGATCATCTCGCGCCCGAGTGTCCTCATAGGCCGAGGGCTGCTCGTATCGTGAGGTAGGTGCCCAGGACCGTGATGAGCGCGGCGGAGCAGATCGGGAGCGCGGTGCTAACGCGCTCGCCTAGACGCCGCGCCATGTAGGTCCTCGCCTTCAGAACGGCGAGTCCCAGCAGCGTCAGCGCTCCCGCGAGCCCGACGCTGAAGGCCGCGACCAAAGTGAGGCCGAAGGCGACGCGGCCCAGCGCGATCGAGCCGAGCAGCACCACGAGCGCACTCGGCGACGGCAGCAGGCCCCCGGAGAGGGCGATCGCGGTAAGTCCACGCCACGAGGTGACCGCAACCCCTGCGGGGAGCTCGCTCGGAGCGTGGGTGTGATAGCCGAAGCCGTGATCGTGGCCGTGGTGCTGACTCGTCTCCGGTCCTCCCGCGCCCACCAGCACGCGCTCGTGGGCATGATCGTGCGTCTGAGCGTGCGCGTGCGCCAGCTTCGCCTTGCGGGTCTCGAGTCGAACCTTCAGCAGCCACGCTCCGAGGCCCAGCACGACGACCCCGGACACGAGCGACAGCCACGGATAGACCGCCTCGGCCGGAAAAAGGTTGGCCGCCCACAGCGTCAGCAACCCCAATGCCACGACCGACACGGTGTGCATCGCGGAGACCGCAACGCCGACGGCGACGGCATCGCGCGTGCGTCCCTCGGCCCCCACCAGATACGCGGCCATGACCGTCTTGCCGTGTCCGGGACCGAGTGCATGCACCGCACCAAAGCCGATCGCGAGCAACAGAGCGACGAGGAAGAACCCCGGCGTCGGGTCGCGCTCGATGAGCGACGCGAACGAACCACCGAAGAGATCCGATCCCGGTGTGGGCGCGCGCGCCTCCGGCACCGCACCGCGTGCTCCGGGGGCGACCTCGGCATGCGCCTCGATTTGGTTCAACGGGCTCGACAGCTCATCCTGCGGGTAGGCGCGCAGCTCGTCGGACGCGCTCTCGGACGGAACGGTCGAGCGCACGAGACCCTGGCCCTCGGTGGGATAGACGATGATCTCTTTCCACCCGAGCCTGTTCGAGTAGTTGTCGTCGGTATAGGCGAGCTCGGTCTCGTCCGAGCCGAGGTCACCGTAAAAGTCCGCCTCGATGCGCCAGACGTCGAGCGAGCCCTCGCCCGGCAACAGCTCCGTCGACGTGCGTTGCAACTCCAATTCCACCGGCTCACCGGCGGCGGTGAGCGTCAGGTTGGACAACAGCCGGGGGATGAGCTCGTCTGCGTAGGCGTCGAGGGCCGGCTGAGGGACCGCTTCACCCGGGGCGATCGCAAGCTCTTGAATCGTCGGGATCTCCGCCATATCCACGACGTAGTGAACGATCACGTCGTCGCGACCGACCTCGATACCGCTGAACTGATTGATGGTGAAGTTTCCGAGTGGGTGTGCTGCCGCCGGCGTGGGAACGGTCCAGCTCAAACCGAGAGCGAGAAGCACCACGGCGAGAGCTCGGACCGTCGCCTTCATCGCGCGGCTTTCAGCTCGGCGAGCGTCCTGGTCGCGACCGGAGCATGCAGGAACGAGAAGTGGGGGTTGATCTCGAGCGCGGCCGAGAGGTGTCCGACCGCCTCGGCGCGTGCCCCCAGCTTCATAGCGATCATCCCCGCATGGAAGCGAAACAGCGCGCTCCTGGTGCCGAGTCGCAACGCCTCGTTCGAGTATCGGGCCGCGGCCTCGTAGTCGCCGTTCGCATAAAGGGCCCAGGCGAGCGCGTCGGCAACGTGGACGCTACGACGTCGTTCGTACTCCGCGCGCGCGACGCGCAGCGCCCGGCCGGGACGGCCGTGGTCTGCGTCGAACAACGACTGCTCGAGGTCGACGTTCACGCCGTTGGACCGGTACAGCTCGGCGATCGCAGCCGCAAGCTCGTACTGTGCCTCCGCTTCGGTAGTCCGTCCGGCCGCGCCGAGCAGATCGCCGAGCAGGACGACGTACTCCGTGAAGGGTTGGCGGCGCGTGACCCGCTCGAGGAGGCGGATCGCTCTGCCGACCTCGCCCCTCGCCCCGGCTATGCGCGCGAGCCCGACCCGGGGCAAGACGGACCCGGGGTCCAACCACGCACCGTGGTTGTAGGCAGCCCGCGCCTTGCGGTAACGCCCCGAGTTGAAGAACAGCTCGCCGAGCTGGTAGTGGGTCCAGGCCTCGTCGGTCGCGTTACCGGCCGCGCTTCGAGCCAGCTTCATCGCGGTAACCGCGCCGGGCACGTCGCCTCTCAGCTCGCGCGCGTAGCTCACCCGCGCATAGGACGAGAGGTCGGGACGGAGGTCGATCATGTCCTGGAACGCGTCGCCGGCCTCGTCGTAGCGGCCCAGCTCGAGGTAGGCATCCCCCAGGATCCCTCGGACCTGAGCATTGTGCGGGTTGAAGTCGCGCGCCCGGCGTCCCCATTTCAGTGCGCCGGCGAAGTCGTGCCGGGCGAGGTCGAGTGCTCCGAGTCCGATCATCGCCTCGAAGTTGCCCGAGGGGTCGATCTCCAGCGACCGGCTTAGTACGGCCTCAGACTTCGAGTAGAAACTCGGGTCCGTCGAGATGCGCGCCTTCTGGAGGTAGGCGAGACCGAGCGTCGACAAGCTGCGCGCGTCTTCGGGCTCGTTGCGCAGACGCTGCTGCAACGACGCGATCGCGTCGTCTAAGTCTCCGGCCGCGGCGGTGGGGGCCAGCAAGGAGCCGGCCCCCGGAAAGTTGTTCGGTTGTGCTCCCGACGAGGAATCCGACCGCAGTGGGCCGAGCGCGCCGGCGACGAACAGCACGAGCGCAACGCCCGTCGCCGACACAACTCTGACCGTCCTGCTGGTCACCACCACTCCCTCGTCTGCTAACGCCTGTTAGTTGTGCGGGGCCGCATCCGAACCCGCGGTGGGCAACGAGACGTACGGGAACGAGTCGCCGAAGTCGTAGTCGTTGGCGTCGACCGCGTCACCCAGATCGTTCGGCTGCCCGACCAGCTCGCCCATGACGACCTGCAGCGAGATGTCGATCGTGTCGTCGGCCAGACGACGTCCGTTGGGATAGCCGGCGATATCGCCGCCGATGACTCCCAGCCTCGAGTACTTAGTGCACGCGGGCGGTTCGCACGGCGGAATCGACATGTTCAGCCGCAGCATCTCGCTCGGCCTGACGTCATCCGGCTTGTTCAGACCCCCGACACCGGTGAGGAACACCGCGATGAGATCGTCGCGCGGCGGTTCCGGTGCCTCGAGACCCGTGGCGGGACCGTAGATCGCCTCGATGAGCTTCGGTAGCTCGGGGTCGACGATGTACTCCAGGAACTTCGCGTCACCTCTGGGCTGCGAGCGGTTCCATCTGTCCTTGTCCTTCAGAGGGATGACGACCTCGTTGACGAGCGGCATGCCGAGCCGGGAAACCTGCCTGGAATCCCTGGACACTCGCTGCTTCTTGTTGTCGACCTGGAGCCCTTTCCTCGATGCAATGCTCCAGACGCCGATGATCGGATTGTCATCGGCATCGCCATCCGCCAGCATCTCCTTGGGGACCTGAAGCGCAAGCGTGTTGACGTTGAAGCCGGCGAGCGTGTCGTCGCCGATCTCCGAGAAGTCGGCTCCGTAGAGCAGGTCGAAGACACGAAGGTCGAGGAAGAACGAGTCATCGGCCTGTCCGGCGAAAGCGCTCCCCCCACCATCCATGTCGACGATGCCCTCCTCACGCAGCGCGGCGTAGTCCGGCATCGACGCCTCTCCAACGTTGCTCGGCACTGCTATCGCGTCGTCGACGAGCTTCTCTTTCTTCGTCTTCTTGCCGCTGCTGTCGATTAGCGTGACGTCATAGGTCTGAAAGACGTTGAGTGTCGTGTCGGTCAGGGAGTTCACCGGACCGGTGTTGTAGAGGAACGTGTCGCCGCTGCGGCGGCGGTTGGTGAACTCGAAGCGGAAGGTCAGGTCCTCCCTGGCGTCGTGGTCGTTGTCGACCTTGATGGAGTAGCGACCGCTCTTCTGGCCGGCGAACGGGTAGAAGTTCGGCCCCCCAGCCGGTTCCTCGAAGGGAATGAAGTTGCTGATCAAGGTCACCGTGTCCGGGGCGTCGGGAGACACGAACGCATAGGTGTCGGTGTTGTCGACCTGGGGATCGGCCGAGATCAGCGGAGCCTCCCGGTGACTCGAGGCGTCGCTCGAGCCGGGGGCGAAGTTGCCGAGAGCCAGTCCCGCAATCAACAGGGCCGCGCTTGCGACGAGGGCGAACCGACGCCTCGGCGATGAGCCAACTACATCGGTAGTCATAAGCAGACCTCCCAGAACCGTGCCGCTCCCCATAGGAGCAGCGACGCGGTGAGTTCGTTAGCTCGTCTCGCTTGGATTGGGGCGGCCGTTAATGCAGCCGGTTGCAACTACTCCTTGGAGGACTGCGCGCTGCCGTCGTCTTCCTCCAGGAGGTCGGAGGCCGAGATGGCGGCCGCCCAGCCCTGCTCGGGATCCTCGATGGCCAGGCGCAGGACCCAGCCCTCGCCCGCCGCCTCCTCCTCGTCCCACCGGTAGAAATTGAGCTCGTCCAGTGTCTCCGCAAGCTCGTCGAAATCGGGGGGCCAGGCGAGATCCGTAGCCAGCGCGCCCGTGTACAGGGCCGTGAAACGACCGAGCGCGGCGCCGCGGCGCCGGCCGTGCGCGCCCCCACTGGCCGCCGCCCAGGCCATGCGCTGCAGCGCCTCCTCGGTCGTCAACGGACCGAAGCGAAACTCATCCATCGACAGAGTGGAGGCGGCCGACAGCCCATCGCCTTCCACGACCGCGACGCGCGCCGCGCCGTTGGACTCGGTGACCCAGGGCGTCACGAGCTCGAGCAGAGCCTCGCTCAACTCGGGTTCGTCCAGCTCGGTTTCCGGGCGAGGATGGACCCGTTTCATCCGCGCGACGGGATCCCACGGCTCCGCGACCTCGACGGTGTTCTTCCGATAGGTGGCCAGGCAGTAGGTCGGCTCGAAGCTGAGGAGCTCGACGGGCAGCTCCAGCACCCCCGGGTGGGCCCGGTCGTCGCCCCCGAGCTTCTCGCCTCGCAGGATGCACTCTTGAGCCACATAGGCCGCGACCACGTTCGACTCGAGGTAGTCGGCGAGCGCATGCCACGTATGCGAGGAGGCCGCGACCTCGGTGAGGGGGCCGAGCACGAAGCGCGACGGATCCGATCCGAGCACGCCGGCCGCGTAATCCCCCGGTGCCTCCAGCGCCAGCCGGTAGTCGATGTGATCCGCGATCGGCCAGAGCTGCTTCCCGCGCTCGAGCGCGTCCTCGCACATCTCGGCGAGATCCACCAAACGGTCCCAGTCGCGCGCGGCACAGAGATCGTCAACCGCACGGAGCAGCGCATTGAGGTCGGCCGCTTCGATGAGTTCCTCGAGCTCGGGCATCGCATCTCCTTATGGGACGACCGATCGACCGATCGCCATGGAGAGCGAGATTACTTCCTGAGGGGCCGGTGGTACCTGTGGCCGGCCAGATCGCCGGACGGGCGGCCCTAATCGACCTTGTCGAGGGAGTCCGGCTGGTGTGCCGCCTCCTCGCCGGTCTGGTCGCTCTTCACGAGATACTGCGGAGTCTCCTCCGAGGCGTCGACCTCGTGCCCTTTGACCTTCGTGCGCGCGGTCAGCTTCTTGGTGACCTTGCCCCTGACCCTGCCCTGGGGGCTGTTGTACTCGACGGCTTCTCCGATGCGAAATGTCTTAGGCATGACACCCTTTCCCTTCGTGCTCGGTCGTCTCGTCCCTATCCATGTATCTCTAACCCAGCCGTTCCGCGATCTTGCCTGCGGCCCGATGGGCGATGCCGTAGATCGTCAGCATTGGGTTTACCCCGGAAGCGGTGGGAAACGCAGATGCGTCGGCGACGTAGAGGTTGATCACCTCGTGGGACTCGTTGTCGGCGTTGATGGCCGAGGTCGAGGGGTCGCTTCCCATACGGCAAGAGCCCATCTGGTGGTACGAGGCAAGCGTCGCCGCTCCCCCCGCGTACCCGAGTCGTTTGGTGGTCTCGACCCAGTTCTCGTACGCGCCGGGTAGTCCCGGCAGGTACGACGGCGCCGTCCTGTGCAGCGAGTAGACCTTGCGCGCCCCCGCAGCTTCGACGACCCGTGCGGCCTGTGCCGCGCCTTCAGCGATGCGACGCTCGTCGTCGGCTGCAAGCTGATAATCGACCCTCGGACGCCCGTCGCGTCCGATCCTGACGCGCCCGGAGGTCGAGTCGCGCGGTAAGACGGCGCAAAACCCGACCTTGCGATAGTGCTTCATCACGGCGCGATGGTGGGAGGCCGAGCGCCAGGACATCGCCATCGACCACGACCCCGGATGCGCCGGCACGGTCTCGAAGATGGGTCCCCAACCTCCGTCCCAGTGGCGAAACTCGTTTGAGTACCGTGCCTGCAGCGTCCCCTCCCAGATCCGAATGTCCTCGTCGAAGATCCCCCATACCGCGGTCCCAGGATGCAACCGCAGGTTGTGGCCGACCTGGCCTCCGAGTTTGGAACGGAGCAGAAGTGCCGGCGTTTCGATGGACCCCGCCGCCACGACGACCGCGCGCGCATTGACCGTGAGGTGATGCGAGCCAATCGAACCCTGAACACCGGTCGCGCGCCCGTCGTCGATGTTGACCTTGTCGATGTCTGCATTGACGATCAGGCGCGCGCCCGCGTCGTACGCATCTTGCAAGTAGACGCGCATCGTGGACTGCTTCGCGCCCGCGCGACAGCCAAACCCACAGTAGCCGCAGTGTTCGTCTTGACTGCAGCCTCGCACCGCGCGCGGCATCATATCCACGTGCCATCCGAGCTGTTTCAATCCCGCTTCGATGATTTCGTCGCGCTTGCCCGCGGCCGATGAATTGGTGTTGACACCGATGCGCTCTGCCACGGCATCGAGGTGCTCTTCGAACTCGCCGGACGTGAAGGCATCTATGTTCGAGAGCTCGCGCCATTGCTCGAGGACGTGCGGTGGCGTCTTGAACGAGGTCGCGTAGTTGACCAGCGTGCCACCACCGAGCGTCGAGCCGGCGAGGATCAACACGCCCATGTCGCTCGTCGTCAGCGTCGCGCCGTACAGGTACAGCGCGCGCATGGCGTCACCCTCGATGTGGTGGAAGTCGCTCTCGCTGTGATAGCCACCCTTCTCGACGACGACGACGTCGAAGCCCGCCTGCGCGAGCTCGGCGGCGACGCAGCCGCCGCCCGCTCCCGACCCCACGACCACGACATCGCACGACAACGTCTCGTCCGAGGTGATGACGAGCGGCTCGAGACGCCTGGGTTCGTCGGGAGCGGGCCCGAGTGGTCCCGGATAGCCGAGCCGCTCCCAGGCGGGCCCGGGCCACCCGTACAGCGACTGACCCGCCAGCGAGGACAGCGCGCCCCCCAGCCTTCGTTGCACGCTCAACCTGCTGTCCAACCACTTGTGAAGTACCGCTGCCGCCTCGCCGGCCCCCATCCACGAGACCGGCACCGGCCGGCCGGTGAGCGCAAGCGCTCCGGCCCTCGTGTCCAGCGCGCGCAGGGTCGCTAGCACCTGTTTGCGCTCGGCGTTGGATGCGAGCTTCTGAATCGCGGCAACCATGCGAGCCGGCACCTCGGGAACGTAGTCGTCCCCGAGCGCCCCACGCGCCAGCGCCGCA
The DNA here is from genome assembly GCA_050694055.1 of Actinomycetota bacterium. GTDB lineage: Bacteria > Actinomycetota > CADDZG01 > CADDZG01 > WHSQ01 > WHSV01. The sequence continues at coordinate 11,756 of JBOGWX010000086.1, read as the reverse complement.
AGGACGCCGTGGACGGGCCGCGACAGGGTGACGCTGGAAGCCATTGCAAAGTTGTACCGCAGTCCACGGGCTTACGCTGTCCACCATGGGAGTCGGTGTGAACACCGTCGTTGCGGGGGGCGGGGCGCTGCTGGGCGAGCATCTGAGCCCGGTCGATGATGCGGTGGTCGCGCTGGCGGGCGGCAGCATCTCGTTTGCGGGCGAGGCCGGCGCGGCGCCGCCGGCGGGCGAAGCCGAGCTCGTCGATGCTGCAGGACTCACTCTGATGCCCGGCTTCATCGACTCCCACGTCCACATCGGCTACGCGGCTCCCATCGACGTGCTGGTGGGCGGAGTCACCACCGTGCGTGACCTGGGATGGCCGCCGGAGGACATCTGGGGGCTCGTCTCCGACTCCCGGTCGGACGACTTCGAGGGGCCACAGATACTGGCGGCGGGGCAGATGCTCACCGTGCCGGGCGGTTATCCGACCCGCGCCGCGTGGGCACCGCCGGGCACCGGCCGCGCGATCCGTTGTGCGGCGGAGGGACTCGAAGCGGTCGCCGAACAGGCCGAGTCGGGAGCGTGCGTCGTCAAGGTCGCGCTCAATCCGTTGGTGGGGCCGACCCTCGATGCAAGAATGCTCGGCGCGATCGTGAGCGCGGCCCACGATCGAGGGCTGCGAGTGACGGGACACGTCTACGGGTTGAGCGAACTGCACAAGGCGCTCGACGCCGGCATCGACGAACTGGCGCACATGCTCATGAGCCCCGAGCACATTCCTGCAGCAACGATCGAGCGCATGGTCGATCAGACGATGGCGGTGGTGCCGACACTGTCGTGTTTCTTCGACGACGCCCAGGAAATCGCCATAGCCAACCTGCGGACCTTCGTCGATTGGGGGGGCGAGGTCGTGTACGGGACCGATCTCGGCAACGAGGGCCCGCGCCCGGGCATCGATGCGCGCGAGGTAGACGCGCTGAGCCGCTCGGGACTGTCGGGGGCCCGGATCGTGGCTGCGGCCACGGTCGACGCCGCTCGCTATCTCGGGCTGAACGACCGCGGCGTGCTCGAGCCGGGCCGGCGCGCCGACGTCGTCGGGGTGCGCTGGACTCCCGGAGATGCCGCGCGTGGACTGACCGAGGTGGCCCTGGTATGGCGCGCCGGACGGAGGATCCGCTAGCCGGTCTACATGGGCTTGACCGCGACGACCTCGACCTTCAGCTCACCGGCGGGAACCTGAGCCACGACCGTGTCGCCCACGGAACGCCCGACGAGAGCTTGTCCCAGTGGAGACTCGGGAGTGAGGATGTCGTGCACCCCGCCCTTCTCCTCTCTGAGCCCTAGGAGGTAGGTCTCGACTTCGTCGTCTCCCTGATAGCGGAGCGACACGAGCTTCCCGGGTTCGATGACGTCGTCATCGCTCGTCTGGATGATCTCGGCGTTCTCGATCATCGATCGCAGCTGGCGGATGCGATCTTCGTTCATGCCCTGCATCTCGCGCGCCGCGTGATACTCGGCGTTCTCACTCAGATCTCCGTGCGCTCGCGCGCTGGCGATCTCTTCGACGATCCTCTGACGCTCCTCGCTCTCGCGCCGCACCAGCTCTTCCGTGAGTCTTTCGAACGCCGCCTTGGTCAACGGAACCTTCTTTTCATCAGCCATGGTCCAATTCTAAGGGGCGATCGACGGCGCCCTTTATGATGCCGCGCATGACCAAGAGACTCGAAGGTAAGGCGTGCATCGTCACCGGCGCGGGTCGAGGCATCGGGCTCGCTATCGTGAGGGCGTTCGCGGCAGAGGGTGCACAAGTCGTCGTCAACGACATGGACGCCGGCGCGGCCGAGGCGGCGGTGAAGGAGATCACGGCCGCAGGAGGCGAGGCCGTGGCCAACCTCGAGCCGATCGGCACCGTCGCCGCGGCCGAGAGCGTGCTGCACAGCTCACTCGACGCCTTCGGCCGCCTCGACGTGCTCGTTAACAATGCGGGGATGCTGCGAGACAAGATGACTCACACGATGACCGAGGAGGACTTCGACCTCGTGGTAAAGGTGCATCTCAAGGGAACGTGGGCCTGCGGGCGGGCGGCGCTGCAGCACTGGCGTCCGCTCGCCAAGGAGGAAGCCGAGTCCGGAGAACCTCGATATCGCAAGATCATCAACGTGACGTCGGCATCGGGACTCATCGGAGCCGCCGGCCAGGCCAACTACGCGGCCGCCAAGATGGGCATCGTGGGCCTGACCAAGACCTGGGCCAAGGAATCGGGCCGGCTGAACATCAACGTCAACGCCATCGCACCCGCTGCGCTCACGGCCATGACCGAGCCGCTCGTTCAGGACCCCGAGGCGGCCAAGCCTCGCCTTGCGCGCTTCGCAATGGGCCGCTACGGACGGCCGGAAGAGATCGCTCCGAGCTTCGTATTCCTCGCCTGCAAGGACTCCGACTACATCACCGGACAAGTGCTGTGCGTCGACGGTGGCCTCGTCATCTGAGTGGCTCGCTCAATATCCGCGCGGCAAAGTGCTGGTAGTCGACGACCATGTCGTTCTCGTCGACGGATAGCTCGTAGGCCGCTCCCGAATCGAGAGACCGGAACTCGTAGAGCCGATCCGCGAGGCGCGTGTAGCGCTGGTGCGAGAGACTCACCTCCAGCGAGGGGACGTCGACCCACACGACATTGATGTCCGCACCCTTGCCCACCTCCAGTGACAGGCGTTTGAACGCATGAGTGTTGGTGCACGGCGTCGACGCGATGTCGACGTCGAGACAGCCATCGAACTGGGGGGCCGGCAGGCCGTCTACCATCCACGAGCCTCGTGCGTCTCCGGCGAGCGAAACCGCGCGGGCACCGTTTCCGGCCAGAACCTCGGCCTCGAGTCCCAGTGCCCGCCACTTTGCGTCTGCAGTCACGGTGAAGCTAACCGAGTATCCGGCGCCTGTTCGATCACGATCTCGCGGCCGGAAGCCCGGCTGCCGCGCCGGCCCATGGCCAGCGACACGAGTCCCAGGCCGTGAGCGACATCGGTGCGGCGCCACGCCGCGTCGTATAGGGAAGTCATGCAGGGACCATAGCGGCGCGCGCGCCCGACTTCGGTAGGCTCCCGCACTACCACCCGGAGCATCATCGATCCAGGAGAGCATGTGGGACCGAGAGAAAAGCGCGTGTCCGAGCCGGAACATTTCATCAAAGACGGTATCGAGGGCATCGAGGCCGTCGTGGTTCGCATCGGCGCCGGCGAAGCCCAGCTCGTCCTGGTCGACTCCGAAGGTCGCTGGGATCGCTGGGTCTATGGCTCGGTCGCGCAATGCACGGCCAAGGCGAAGGAGCTCGGAGTCCCGGACATCCACGAGGGGGAGTATCCCGAGAAGACCAGGGTGCGGATGAACGCCTATCAGAGAACCCGGGAGAGCTACGAGGCGGCGGCCTATCCCGAACAGGGAGTAGTCGGACCCGTCAAGCCCTACCCCGAGAATCGTCCCCGTCGTCCGGGTCCCGTTCCGGAGGAGAAATCCGACCTCGAGGGGACTCCCTAGAGCTTCGCCGCTCCCGCACGACCTTGGCCGAGTAGACGCCGCCGGCGGCCATCGGATAGCGCTTGGCGAGCTTGCCGAACACGACGGTTCTGAAGAATCGCTTCAGCGGGGTTCTGGTGGGCGGAAAGATGAGCACTAGCCCGATGACGTCGGTGAGAAACCCGGGAGTCAACAGCAGCGCTCCGCCCAGCAGGATGAGAAATGCGTCGGTGAGCTCCTTGCTCGGAATGCCCCCTTGCGCCAGCACCTCCCGTGCCTTGAAGTAGGTCGACATGCCCTCTCGCCTGAGCAGGATCGTTCCCAACACCGACACGCCGATGAGCAACAACAGGGTGAGCGGCAGGCCGATCTGCTCCGAGACCTGCACGATGACGTACAGCTCGGCGATCGGCACCACCAGCAACATGACGAGCAACAGCGCGGGCATTGCTCCAGTATCGGCCCTCTCCCCCGCTACCGGCGCGGGGCCGAACACCTCGATCTGGTATGAGTGAGCCGTGCTGACGAGACCAACCCTGCGAACTCTGCCGTTCGACGACGCCAAAGCCGCGGTCGACCGGGGCGCCGCCTTCGTCGACCTGCGCCCGGTCGAGTCCTATCTCGAGGTCCACGTCCCTAAATCGCTCGCGTTGCTCTACGAGTTCGGGCCCGGCATGGCGGCGCGGGCGCGCGACTGCCTGCCCCTCGGCCTTCCGCTGGTGCTTCTCGACCTCGGCCACGGAAACCCCGGCCACGCGGCGTCATCGTTGAAGGGCAAGGGCTTCACGGTTCTGGGTCGGGTCGAAGACGGAATCAATCGGTGGGCGGCCGTTCAGGATGCAGCCGCCCCCATCTCAACCGAGGTCGTGGCGCGCCCCCAGGGCCGGGTGTTGCACGTCGGAGATCCGGGGGTCTTCCCCGGTGACGACGCACTGACCATCCCGCTCGAACTCCTCTGGGAGCGCGCCTCTGAGCTAGAGCGCGGCGAACCCATCGTCGTGGCGAGTGGTTACGGTGTCCGCGCCGCGTTGGCGGTGGGAATCCTCGAGCGCTTTGAGTACGAGGTCGTCATCTGGGACGCGCGCGCGGAACGTTAGCCGCCTTCCTCCATACCCTTGGCGATGAGGAAGCCGCGCGCGCGCTCGGTCAGCGGGTAGCGGTTCACCAGACCCCAGAATCGTTCGGAGTGGTCGGCCACCACCAGGTGGGCGAGCTCGTGCACGATCACGTAGTCGCGCACCCAGCTCGGGTAGTCGGCCAGCGCCAGCGACAGGCGGATCTGCGATTCGTCCGGTGAGCAGTAGCCCCAGCGGGACTTTTGGGTCTCGATCCAGGCGATGTCGGCAACGCTGATGCCGTCGAGGTAGAGATTCGCCAGCTCGCGGGCGCGCGCCGCCAGAGCGCCGTCTGAGTTGAGCCGGTCGCGCTTCCTGCGCTGGGACATGCGCAGCGCCATCTTCGTGACCCACTCCTGCTCCTCGGCGCGGCTGAGCCGGGCCGGAATGGACACCACCAGGGCGTCGCCGACGATCTCGGCCGAGATCGTCTTCTTGCGACGGCCGCTGCGCCGGACCTCGATGCGAGTGAACTCCCCCTCCGCGCCCGGAGCGTCGAAGGGAAGCCGGTTGCTGGGCATAGCGCGCATCCTATGGCTCGTGGGCGTGGGCAGCGTTTTTGTACTTGCAATACAACGAACCGGTGACGAAGTGTGACTCGGATCGCCTTGCACAGATATGTGAATCGGATCACAATGTGGTCAGGCAACAAAAAGGCCCCCCAACCGGGACCCCTGAGCCCCCTCCGTTTTCCGCCCATCCCCCCGACGGAGGGGGCTCCTTCTATCTCTGGGTCGGGTTTTCGGGGTCATCCTCTCCGGGTCATCGCTTTCGAATCATGGCTCGGCCTCCACCACGATCTTCAACATCTCGTCGACCGCTCGTTGGAGCTCCGCCTCGATGCGCTGATCGGCGAGCCATTCGAGCACCTCTTTGGGATTGCGGATCACATAGGTCACCTTGTCCCGGCCGTAGGACGCCACGCCCTTCAGTCCCCGGGCCCTGAGGAGGCGCCACAAGGTCGAGCCCTCGCGGACGACCGCCTTCACGGTGGTCGCCTTGCCCTTGAGGACGACCGAGAGAACTGCGTCCTCGCCGAGTTGCCATGCGACGGGAAGCAGCTTGGTGCCGGTCGTGATGCGCTTCCCCCAGTCCCAGGCCTCCTGGTCCCGCTCTTCGAGACACGGAAGCCGCGCTCCACGCAGGAAGCCGTGAGTCATGCCGAGGGCCTCGGGGTTCTCGAGGATGCCGCGGTGACGGTTCAGGCCCCCGAGGAGTCTCGCCGGGTCGCCGTCCACGCTGCGGTTCGCCTCGCCGGGCCAGCGTCCGTGGTCCGACGGCACCACGAGATCGAGTTTGTCCTGAAGGGCAAGCACGCGCGTGCCGTAGACGACGTCGTCGGTCGCGAGGTTCTGCAGGAACCGTGAACCCGGCGTCATCTGGTCGAGGGAGCGAGCGTAGGGATCTGGCAGGTAGTCCCTCGCCATTAGTCCAGCGATCAACGCCGCCCACTCCGCCATACCCGCTACGGGATGCCCCCGCTTCAGCCATTCGGGCAGCGCCAGCGGCCTCTGGCCGCGATGAGCCCGGCTGAGGCCGTCCTGTACCAGCTTGCCGCTCCAGGAGCCCGCGATGTCGTCGCTCACTTGCGCCAGCGGCGCACCCTGGTGGGGTGCGGAGAGGGCGACGAGATGCTCGACCCGCGGCCGCTTCGGATCCCATCCAGCCGCCGTGGTCTCGAGGTAGTAACGCGCGATCAGTCCTCCCTGCGAGTGCGCGAGGATGTCGACCCCGGCCCCGGGCTTCTCGCGCGCTATCCGCCGGAGCAATGCATCGAGCCGGCGCGCGGTGGCGCGCAGATCACCGAAGGTGTCCGATCTTTCGTAGCTATCGGGATCGTCCGAGTAGGAAAGGACGTACGAGTTGTCCCGCGAGTAGCCGAGGTCGGCCGCCATTCCGGCGACGTCCCGTTTCGAGCCCTCGTGATAGGCCCTGTTGATTCCGCCCACCACCACCGCGACGTTGTCGTTGGGCGGACCGTCATACCGGGGCTCGGCCACGAGGTTCCTCTCGGTGCAACCAATCGTGTCGAGACCGTCGAAGTCCCGCTCGAGGAGCCGCTCGACCGTCCGCGTCCAGGAATGCTCTGCGCGCAGGGGGATGAGGTGAATCGCGTCGCCGATGTCGAGGGGGCCGAGGTAGTCCTGCGGGTCCACGTAGATGCCATCGAGTTTGACGCCGAAGTGAAACCGCGCGCCCGTCTCGCCGAGCCAGTGCGACTGGTCTATCTCGTCGCCGCGCACGACGAAGAGCTTGCGCAGGCCCGTGTAGGTCGTCTCCATCCCGCCGCCGTGATCGATGGTGAGGGCCAGGGTTCCGGCCACGTGCCCCGCAAAGGTCACGGCTCCGTCCCCGGATGCGCGCACGCTGGTCCCCTCGGAGACCGCGTAGTCCAGCCCGCGATTACCCGGGCCATGCTGACCCTTGGGAAGGTGAAAGCCGCGCGCGACCGGCGCGTCGACCGGGGGAATGAGCCAGGGATGCTCGGCGGCCCGCGCCGCCGCGGGTAACAGCGTCACCGTCATGGACGTCGCCAGAAGGAGCGCGCCGATAAGAAGCGGACTGCCGCTTACGAACGGGGGACGTGAGGGCCGGGCCATGGCTCGGAGCATGAGCCGGATTAAGGCGGCGCGCTGTGACGCACGTCACACTCTTGGGTCGCAATGATTACGGTCGGAGACCACCTAGAGGGCTCAAGTTCTGGTCACGAGAGGCGACAACCGAATGGACGCCTCTGTGTAGTCGATCACTATTCCTAAATCCCCCAGTCGACCGCGACCAGCTCAAGACTGACGGCTACGGATGGTGGCCTGCTGATACTCGATCGGTGAACCTCTTCAAACATCGACACCTCGCCTTGAGTGCCTGCATGGCTCTTGTGGCCCCGATCGAGTATTGACTGCTACCCAATCGGGTGATTGCTCGGATTGCCACCGACGGGGCGTGTTCCAACCTCAGTCGATCGGGTTGGCACGAGCACCATGCCGGATCGCGAAACCAAGCGTGCATCACTTCATCAGGAGGTAGCGAATGCGGCGGATGCGATTCGGCTTATGTGCGTTGCCGATGGCCTTTGTCCTGCTCGCCGCCGGCATTCAGGCCGTGCGCGCTGAGGGCGACTCTTCTCCACCGCCGTCTCCGAGCAGCCGGGTCGAGCTCACCGGGGAGCGCACGGCCTCGTCCAAGATCTACGCCGAACCCGACGGCTCCCTGACCGCCGAGATCTTCGCCAACCCAATCCAATATGAAGATTCCCAGGGGAAGTTCGTCGAGATCGACGACAACCTTACAAAGCGGCCCGGTGGGCAGTGGACCAATGAAGCCGGGCCGTTGGATGTTGACTTCTCCTCGACCGGCTCGGCGGACGACCTGGTCGAGATCGCCGACGGCAACCTCGCGGTCAGCTTCGGTGTCCAAGGAGCCAACCAGGTCACGCCGAGCGTCGTTGATAACACCATCACCTACGAGGAGATCATCCCGGACGCCGACGTCGTGCTCTCAGTCAAGGGACACACTCTCAAAGAGGATGTCATTCTTTCGGAGCCCCCCGAGCTCACCGGCGATCGCTACGTCGTTCGCTTTCTGCTCCACACCGAGGGACTCACTCCGATCAAGCGCACGACTGACATCGTCTTCGTTGGAGACAGCGGAGACGAAGTATTCCGAATGCCCAACCTCTACATGCTTGACTCGAGCGTCGACCCCCATTCGGGTCAGCCGGCAATCAGCGAGGACATCGAGGTCGACATCACTGGCTCTGGCTCGCAGTGGGTTCTTACTGCTCGAGCGAGCGGTAAGTGGCTCACGGATCCTGCCCGGGTCTACCCAGTAACGATCGACCCGACCATCACCGATCAGACTCCCAGCAGGGATACCTTCGTCCAGTCCAATATCACTAGCACGCCCCAGGACACCTCGACCGAACTCAAAGTCGGGACCTTCGACGGAACGGTCAAGGCCCGCTCGCTCATGAAGATGGACCTCGGTGCGATCCCGCACGGTTCGACGATCAACTCGGGCGAGCTGTCGCTGTTCAACAACCATTCGTGGTCTTGTCAGGCAAGGAGGGTCGAGGTCTATCGCATCACCGAGGGCTGGGGCGCCAACGTCACCTGGCCCAATCGTCCTGGATTCGCGGCCAATCCGGCGGACTCGATCAACGCGGCTAAGGGCTATTCGCCTTCCTGTCCGGGTGGGCGTCTCAACTTCGACGTTCGCTCGGTAGTGAGCTACTGGAAAAACTCCGACGCGGTCAACCACGGTTTCGGGATTCGAGCCGAAAACGAGTCCGATGTTTACGGTTGGAAAATCTTTGCCTCCGACGAGGCGGGCCACCGACCTCAGCTGACGGTGAACTACAACCCACCGAATAGTCCGCCGCAAGCACCGATAGACGTGTCGATGGAGGATGGCACTACGTCGCCAGTCCTCCATGGCATCTATGCGGACCCAGATGGAGATGCGGGCCGCATCTTCTACTCAATTTATGATCTTGACGGTCAGCCCGTAATCGTGGATGCCGCTGGAACGAGTAGTTCAAGCGGAACCGACAGCGTATACACCGTCTCATCCGGCCTCCTGCAGGAGGGGGAGACCTACCTCTGGGACGCGCGCGCCTTTGATGGCTCTGCCTATTCGGACGCAATTGAGGAACAACTGACGCTTGAAACAACAACTGATCCTGATCCTCTATTCGAGGGTGATGCCCTGCTGTGGCACGACTCAGGCTCCTCGGATTCAGGCGGCGGAGAGCAGCAAATGATAGGGGGTAGTCAGAATCCATGGGGATGTGTAATAAAATCGCACAAACCGCATCAATCCACAGTGTTTCCGGGAAATGGCTACATACAAGCGAAGAGCGATATCATTTGTTCAGAGTTGCCGCCGTCCAACGTCCGGACGATCCGTCAGTGGCTCTATCGATCAAGTTGGCGAGGCTGGATCTCTGTTCGGCATTCCAAGACCTCCGAGTGCCCTGCTGGAACACCAGATGGAACGGGCAAACCGGATTGCACCAACTATGCCGGAGACAGAATCATGCGTGCCTTCATCAACTGGGCGTGCGTAACCAACACCGAGTACGTCTATAAGGTGGTTTCGGTCGGGAAACTCACAGTCGATGGGACAGTCTACAAGAACAAGCACTCCAATACCTCGAAGACGGAGTCGAACCCCGATGGACATATCAAATGCAAGCCCAAGGACTAGACTGACTTCAGCATGCCATCCGACAGCCGACATCTCCGGAAGAGCCGCCTGTTGGTTCAGCCCAGAGAGTGGACCTTTAGGAACCCGTTAGAGGTGGTTCGCACGAACCTACTTCGTCGTATCTATCGGAGAAAGGGTCTCAAGGCCACAGATCTGAAAAGGGACGAATTTGGAGTTCCGCAAGAGTGGCGACACGAGGTCGTTAGCTCAACACTGCTGGAGGCCTCCAGCAAAGATTGGCCTGTTTTCGAGAAGTGGGCGGTGGGGCGCGGACTGAACCCTTTTCCTCCTTCGCCGGAGACGGTACTGCGCTTTCTCTGTGAGAACTGGGATAGGGGCGAGTTGCTATACCGAACCTGGCGCGCCATCGAGTTGCGTTCGGACGCCTACTACTGGCACAGCAACGCGAGCCCTGTCTTCCTTCTTAGGGTGTATAGGGGGCTAGATGTTGAACCCGACGGAACGATCGTTCTTCTTTCGTCGGACAATGGGGCTGAGTAGGCGCAAGTGCCGCTGCAATGTGGATGTGCTTAGGCGCCTTACCTAGCGCGTGATCCTGGTTCCCGAGCTTTCGTCGAGCGCCTCCTCTGACCGTTCGATCGAGGTGATCACGCCGACCCCCGACGTGGCCTCGACGAAGCGGCACAACGCCTCGACCTTCGGTCCCATGGAGCCCGCAGGAAACTCGCCGGCCGCGAGGAACCGGCGCGCGTCGGCAACCGTGAGCTCCTCTATCGAACGCTCGTCCGGGCCTCCGTAATCGAGACTCACGCGCTCGACGTCCGTCAGGATGATCAATGCGTCGGCCCTGAGATCGACGGCCAGCAGAGCGCTCGCCAGATCCTTGTCTACGACGGCCGGCGCGCCCGTCAACCGGCCGCTGGTGTCTTGCAGCACCGGGACTCCCCCACCTCCGGCGGCCACCACGACGACGCCGTCGGTCACCATCGCCCTGATGGCCGCTGCCTCGACGATCTCGGTCGGGTCCGGGGATGCCACGACGCGCCGCCAGCCGCGCCGGGCCGCGTCCTCCCGGAGCTCCCAACCCAGCTTTTTCAGCTCCTCGACGCGCTCGGGCGGAATCATCTCGCCGATGGGCTTGGAGGGACGATGAAAGGCCGGGTCGTCCGCGTCGACCACCACCTGGGTGACGAGAGCGGTCACCACCGCGGGCAGGCGCGCCTCATGAAACGCGTTCGTGAGGCATTGCTGGAGCATGTAGCCCATGCCCCCCTGCGTGTCGGCGACACAGACGTCGAGCGGAAGGTAGGGGACGCCTCGCTCCGCCGCCAACTCGCTGCGCAGCAGGTGGTTGCCGACCTGGGGGCCGTTTCCGTGCGTGACCACGAGCCGCCGGCCGGCCGCGGCAAAAGCCACCAGATGGCGCGCCGTCTCGGTCGTGCGCGCGAAGTCGCCCGCCACCGAATCGTCGCCCCCGGGGCGCTGCAGCGCGTTACCCCCGAGGGCGACGACGGCCAGAACCGCCTCGTCCGAGTCCTCTCTCACTCCCCGATGCTATGCCGGGGAGTGCTCATCTCCGGTGGAAACGTCTGCAGGTCGTGGTCTCTGACTATCTAGTGATCGGGACTGACGGTAACTCCTCCGCCTCCGCCCTTCTTGGTCACCACGGAGAGGAAGCGAGAGCCGTTAACGACGCGATCCATTCGGGTGGTCTTGGAGCGCAGTTCCTTGCCCCTGCGGCTGTCGAGGGTCACGGTCAGGTCGTTGCCCTTGGGCGCGTCCTCGAGCGAGTCGATCAGCTCATCGAAGCTCGAGACCTTGCCGGCCCCGGACGAGCAGCCACCGAAGTCGCCGAAGCAGAAGAAGCCTCCGCCCCTGTTACCGCCGGAGACCAGCAGGTACCCGCGCCGGAAGTCACGAGGCATCTTCATCTTCATGTCGACGCTCAGGTCATCGTCGCCTTCGATGTCCTTCAGGGCT
>JBOGWX010000085.1:0-47596 GCA_050694055.1 Actinomycetota bacterium | reverse complement strand
TGGACCGCATGGACCGCATGGACCGCATGGACCGCATGGACCGCATGGACCGCATGGACCGCATGGACCGCATGGACCGCATGGACCGCATGATCGAGCGTTTCGCGAAAGAGAACCCTCAGGCGACGGCGCCCCAGTGAGATCTGGCCCCAGTGGCGCACGCGGGCGTAACTTCGGCGCGCTGCTCGAGTTGCTCGACCCAGACGTCGTGCTTCGAGCCGACCGCGCAGCCGTGCGTGCGCATCGAGCGCGGTACGCGGTGCGGCGGCGGTGGCTCGACCTGGTCGTCCTCGACGACTGACGAACCAACCTACGTTGCGGCTCGGGTCAGAGCTCGAGAGCTCCGGCTGCTAGGTCCGCGCGACGATCGCGGACACCGCGTTGAAGAACGGTTGCGCGTAGGTCGCATCGCCCTCGATTGTTACCTTCGCTCTCGCCTCCTTCTCGGGGATCATCCGCATCAAGAAGCGCCACGCGGTGTCCTGGTCCAGCGTGAGCCGGGTCGCGGCGTCCCGGCTGAGCCCCTCGTACAGCTTCCAGCCGTCCGAGTCGCGGCCGACGGCCCAGCTGAACCCGGCGCGTCCGGTGACGTCGACCGCGACCGTCGTTTCCTCGGGCGCCTCCAGCTCTTGGTAGGCGGGTGGAAGGGCGTGCATCACGGTGGCGAGGATGGGACCGACGAAGCTGGGGCCGTTCAAGCCCGGGCGCCCGAGCGCGTCGCGGACCTGCTGATGGTGCACCCAGCGCTCCGAGAACTCCCGCGCCGAGACGAGCCACCAGGGGGCCGGGTCGGGCCCCGCCCAGGACACGACCTCTCCCGGCGCTCCGGGGTCGACCTTCGACAGGAACTCGGACACGAGCTCGCCGGTGAACGAGAGCAGCTCGGCGATGAGCCGGGTGCTCAAGAAGCGTCCGGCCTCCACCCAGCGTTCGTTGAGGTCGTTCAGCGCGCTCACCAGATCGTCCCATCGCTCGAGAGGGCCGAGATCCAGGCCGCCGTAGGAGTCACGGCAGCGAGCCAGGGTCGAGAGGTCGTCGCCGAGGAGGTGAACTGCGATGTCCTTGACCGTCCAGCCCTCTCCCCAGGCGGGTGTCTCGGCGTCCTCGGGCGAGAGCGACCGGAGGAGCACCACGAACTCGGCGCGCTCCTGTTCCATGATCGACAGCACGTCTAGGCGGGAGGCGGGCCGGAGCATGGCCGTCATCTTAGGGTCCGAGTGATCCATTCGAGTGGAGCCAACCCGGGCCCGGGCGGCCCACCATGACGAGTACGCTCGGCGGATGAATCGACGGTCGGAGCCGCGGTGCCGGCAAGGGGTCGTGTCATGAGGGCCGAGGTCGTCGGCGTCGGCACCGAGTTGTTGCTGGGCCAGATAACCAACACGAACGCCGGACACATCTCGGCCGCTCTGGCGACGATCGGTGTCGACGTCTACTTCCACACCAACGTGGGCGACAATCTCGCTCGCATCGAGGCGACCCTTCTGACCGCGGCCGAGCGCGCCGACGCGGTCGTGATCACGGGCGGTCTCGGCCCGACCTCGGACGACATCACCGCGGCGGCGGTAGCGTCCGCCACCGGCCGGCGGCTCGTCAGGGACGAGCGCCTGGCAGCCTTCATCCGCGGCTTCTTCGAGGGCAGAGGCAGGGCCATGCCGGAGTCGAACCTCAAGCAGGCCGACCTTCCCGAGGGGGCCGTGCCGATCGAGCCGGAGGGCACGGCGCCCGGCTTCTACCTGGAACACTCGGGCACGGTCATCTTCTGTCTGCCGGGCGTCCCGTGGGAGATGGAGGCGATGCTCGACAAGACCGTGCTGCCCGTGCTCCGCAAACGCTCGGGCGACGGGATCACGATCAGCCGCCACGTGCTGACCGTGGGGCTGGGCGAATCGGCTCTCGCTCAGGCCATCGCCGACCTCGTCGACGCCCAGAGCAACCCCACGATCGCGTTCCTTGCGGGGGGAGGCACCGCCCGGGTGCGGTTGACCGCCAAGGCGCCGAGCGCCGGCGCCGCGGAGGCTCTCATCCAGCCGGTCGAGGCGGCGATAAGACGCCGCCTGGGTGACGCCGCCCTGGAGCCGGGGGAGGACACGGTCGTCGGCGTCTTCTCCTCGTTGGCCAGAGGCAGGAACCTCACGGTGGCGACCGCCGAGTCGCTCACCGGCGGGCTCCTGGGCGCGAACCTCACCGAGGCTGAGGGGGCCAGCGACTTCTACGCCGGGTCGCTGGTGTGCTACTCGACCGACGCGAAGCGTGAGGTCGCGGGAGTCGACCCCAGGATCCTCGAGGAGTACGGCGCCGTGAGCGCTCCGTGCGCCGCCGCTCTGGCAGAGGCGGCCGCCAAGCACTTCGGTGCCGACGTGGGCGTGTCGACCACCGGAGTCGCCGGACCGGCGGAACAGGAAGGAAAGAAACCCGGGACTATCTTGGTCGGGGCTTATGTCGAGGGGCGGGCCGAGGCCCGCTTCGTCCAGGGCTACGGCAACCGGGCGAACGTGCGGGCGATAGCGGTCAACTCGGCGCTCGACCTCGCCCGGCGGATGATCCTCGCGACCGCCGGATCGTGAGCGCGCCGCGCCTCAGGCTCTTCGTCGGCGTGACCGTTCCGTCCGAGCAGCTCGAGGCCCTGCACCGGGCCGCATCCCCTCTGCGGAGGCTGGAGGAGTCCACGACGAAGGCGCGGTGGACGAAACCCGCCAATCAGCACCTCACCCTCAAGTTCCTGGGTTGGGTCGACGCCGCCGATGCCGGTGCCATCCGCGGGGTGCTGGGCGACGTCGCCGGGGCACACGGGCCCTCGAGGGTGGCGCTGAGGGGGCTGGGAGCCTGGCCCACGGAGCGCAGGGCCCGGGTCCTGTGGGTGGGTCTCGAGGATCCCGAGCGCCTCCTTACGAAACTGGCCGCCTCCCTCGATTCTGCCCTGGAAGCGCTGGGCTTCGAACGCGAAACCAGAGCGTTCACACCGCATCTGACGCTCGCCCGGTTCACGCGGCCGGCATCCGTCTCGAGGGTGATGGCCGAACCCTTCGAGGTGCTCGAGCCGTGGTTCGCCGTCGATCGCGTCGCCCTGTATCGCAGCCATCTTCACCCCAAGGGCGCTCGCTACGAGATTCTCGAGTCGTTCGCCCTCGAGATCGTCCAGAGCTGAAGCAAGTCAGGCTCAAAGGGTCGCAATGTGACGCAGTCTTCTATAGTGAGGGGTTGTGAGTAGCAGGGGAGGTGCCGCCCGAATCGCCACCGTCGCCATCAGTGCCGCCGGAGTCGTCGGCGCGCACGCCCTTGCCTACCGCTGGGCCTACGCGGACGACGCCGTGCGGGCCCACGTGCTCGAGGCGTCGGGCCACGGCTACTGGGACCTCGCGGTGCTGATGGGAGTGGCGGGATTCGTGCTCGCCGTCGGGGTCGAGATGGCCTTCGGACGGCGCCGGGCCGAACCGCCTCTCTCGGTCCTCTCCGCGTGGGGGCGGCTGGTGGCGCTCCAAGCTTCCACCTTCGCAGTCCTCGAGTTGAGCGAGCGAGCCGTGCGGGCCCAGGAGCTCACGCTCCTATTACACGAACCCGCCGTTTTGCCGGCCCTTCCGCTGCTGGCGATCACTGCGGCTCTGGGCTGCGCGGTGCTAATGCTCGCGCGCCGGGCGGGGGCGATCATCGCGCGGCTCCGGGGCGCACCGCGAGAAGCGCGGCGCGTGGTGCTGCGCATAGAAGCGCACGATGTCCCCGTGATCTCTCATCCCGGCCTCTCGTACGCGCACGAACGGGCGCCGCCTCCTTCTCTCGCCGCTTGATCGCGAGCGGGCTTCGACGCCCGCATGGAGAGGAGAGTGTGTTGGAGATGAAAAGAGCTGTGTGGTCCGTCGTGGTTGTGGCCGTCGCCCTGTGCCTCGGTGCAGGGACGGCCCTGGCTCACGGCGACAAGATCAAGACAAGTCCAAAGAAGAACGCGCGCGTGGCGATGCCGAAGATCGTCTCGGTGACGCTTTCCGAGGCGCCGGTGCCGCAGTCGCAGTTGAGCATTACCGACGGCTGCGGCAGGGACGTGACCGGAGAGGTGTCGGTAGACGACGACACGCTGCAGGCGTCCGTCGGCGAAGCCCAGCCGGGGAAGTGGAAGGCCGCCTACCGGGTGGTTTCGGCGGTGGACGGTCATCCCACTCAAGATGACTGGACCTTCCACGTACAGGGCACGGCCGACTGCGACGCCGAGGACGACGAACCGACCGCGGAGCCCTCGGAGGAACCCGAGGAGACCGACGAGGACGCGGCGGCCGAGGAAGACGACTCGGACACCGGCGGCACGAGTGCCGCGTCGAGCAGCGACGACGGCAGCTTCCCCGTGATGCCCGTGGTGCTCGGCGGCGTCGCGTTGCTGGCTCTGGCGGCGGTCGTCCGGGCGAAGACCACGGGTTAGTGGCCGAAGGGATGGTCCTGGCCCACGGAGTGGGCCGGGTGTACGAAGCACCACTGCCGTTGTGGCTCTACCTGCTCGGCGCGGCGGCAACCGTCGCGGCGTCGTTCTTGCTGCGCGCCCTCGTCGGGGACGCGGCTTCGCTGCGCCCGGAGAAGAAGGTCGCCGGGGCCACCGTCTCGCTCGTGGTCGCGCGCGTGCTCACCTTCGCCGGAGTCTTCTTTCTGCTGCTCACGCTCTCCTCGGGTGCGTTCGGCGCAGATCAGGGTATCGGTCTGGCCTCGCTGCTTTTCTGGGTTGGTTTGGTCGTGGGGACGGTCGCGCTCGGAGCGGCGATGGCGGGAAGCTGGGAGCGCATCGATCCGTGGGCGACCCTCGAACGCTTCTACCGGACGGAAGAAGCACAACCGAACCAGCGCCTGCAACAACGAGTGGAATCGAGGTGGTGGATCGCGCCACTGGCGATCTACCTGCTGTTCTGGTTCGAGCTCGTCTCCGGGGTGGGATTCGATTCCTTCTGGATCATCGCGGCGCTGCTCGCCTACACGCTGTTCGTACTGGGGCTGAGGGCCTCTTTGGGCCACGTGTGGAACACGGTGGATCCGCTGGCGATCCTGTTCGGTTTCGCCGAGAGAGTCGCCCCGCTCGAGCTCCGCAGCGACGGGCTCTATTACCGCGGCTGGATAAGGGGGCTCGATGAGGAGCGGCCGATGCCCCGGGGGCTCTACGCGGCCCTCTTCGTGCTGCTGGCCTCCACGACCTTGGACAACGTGCGGGAGACCGTTGGGTGGACGGACTTTCGTAATGCAGTGGGACTCGGGGCCGCCAGCGACCTCCTGGTCGACTCGGTCGCGCTGCTGCTCTTTTCACTGGTCTTCCTGTTGCCCTTCCTGACGACCGTATGGGCGTCGCGCAGGTTCATCGGCGCGCACGTCGAATTCGACGAGATGGGGCGTCGCTTTGGCTGGTCGCTCATTCCGATCGGAGTCGCCTACGTGCTCGCGCACAATGCACCGCTCGCCCTGACCGGCTGGCCGCTCATCCTGCGCGGGCTGTCCGATCCCTTCGACCTGGGATGGAACCTGTTCGGAACCGCAGATGCGTTGCAAGGCTTCTTCCCCTCACCGGCGCTCGTGTGGATTCTCGAGATCGTCATCATCGTCGGTGGACATATCCTCGGAGTGCTGGCGGCACACCGTAATGCCGTGCGTCTGGGCCGCTCACACCGGGCCGCCGTCAGGAGCCAGTACGCGCTCACCGCGCTGATGTCGGTGTTCACCATTACCACCCTGTGGCTGCTGTCGCAGCCCTTGGTCACCTGATCGGGAGGTTCTTAGAGAGTTGAAGGAGCAGGAGATGTTGTTGGCCCACACGTTGGGAGCGGGGGGGCCGGACCTCGAGCTGATGCTGATCGCCGCGGCCATGGCCGTTCTCGGCATCATCTTCTTCTTTCAGAAGGCCGTGAACTCCGTCGTGAGCATCGTCTTGATCACGCTCGGAATCGGAGCCGGCGTGATCGCCTTCGCCGTGGGGGGCGATCAACAGACCGAGGGGGGCGCGACACCGGACGGGGCGAGCATCGAGATCCTCTCTCCTGCGGACGGCGACACGGTTGCGGCAGGAGAGCTGGTCGAGATCACCTACCAGATCGACCCCGGTGAGCTGCCACCCCGTGAGTTGGGCGACATGCACATTTACGTCGACGGCGAACTTCAGTCGATGCAGACCTCCGAAGTCCTCGTACTCGAGCTCGAGCCGGGCACCTACACGGTGGGGGTCGAGGCCGCGCAACCCAATCACGCGTCCTTCGATCCGATGATCATCGACGAGATCGAGTTGAAGGCCGAGTAGGGCGTCCATGTCCATGTTCCCGCTCCCGCTCGCCTCGACGCAGTCAAGGCGCCGCGTGGCCTGCCTGGCGCTGCTCGTGTTGTTGGGCGTCGCGGCAACGGCCGGCTCCGCGCAAGCGCATGCGGTCTTGCAGGAAACCTCTCCGGGATTCGACGAGGTCGCCGGGGAACAGCCCGAGCGCGTGGTCGCAAGCTTCAACGAACCGGTCGAGATCAACTTCGGAGCGTTGCGCGTTTTCGACACCAACGGCGCGCGCGTGGACGACGATGACTCGGACTACGTGGAGGGCGATCGCTCATCGATTGCGGTCGGACTCCGCGACGACCTGGCGGAGGGGACCTACACCGCGACCTATCGCGTGATCTCTGCCGACGCCCACGTCATCGAAGGTGCGTTCGTCTGGCACCTCGGCGCTCCCGGAGCGCAACCGGAGGGGATCGGCGAAGAGCTGCTGACCGGCGAGGGGGGAGGAGATCGCCTCGAGCAAACGTTGCTGGGCGTTGCCCGCTGGGCGAACTTCAGCAGCCTCCTCGCTCTTGCGGGCGCCGTCTTCTTTTTCGTCGCGATCTGGAGGCGTCCCTCGGGGTCGCTTGCCGATCGCCCGGTTGCAGTCGAACGAGCTTTCGGCGCGCGCTGGCGGGTCCTCGTCGTGACGACGTGGTGGACTGTGCTGGGGGCCGGCGTGGCGTTGTTCGTGCTCCAGGGCGCAGTGGCCGCCGACCTGCCGCTTGCCGACGCGTTCTCTCTGAGGTTGCTGCAAGACGTTGCCGGCACGCGCTTCGGAATCGTGTCGCTGGTCAAGCTGGGCCTGCTGCTCACGGGAGCCGGCTTCTGGCTCGCCGTACGTCGCTCGTCCCTGAGATCGTCGCTTCCCTTGACCGCCCGCGCCTCCTCGCCGAGTGTGGGCGCGGCGGCCGCCACTCTTCCTCTTCCCCTCTGGCTACTCGGCGCCGTGGCGGTGCTGCTGCTGGCGCTGCTCGCGACCCCCGGCCTCACAGGGCACGCGGGCGCCACTCCTCCGGTTGCGCTCAACGTCCCCGCCGACATCGCCCATATGGCCGGGGTGGCGGCGTGGCTCGGGGGCCTGGTGGCATTGCTCACCGTCGCCTATCCGGCGACGCGCTCACTCGATGAAGCCGGCCGCTCCGCGATTCTCACGCCGGTCGTGCGCCGGTTCTCTTCGGTGGCCTTCTGGTCCGTGGCCGTGATCGTCGTGACCGGGCTCATCAGGTCGTGGTTGGAGATTCAATCCCTCAGTGCTCTCTGGGAGGGCTCGTACGGCCGAGTGCTGCTGACCAAGGTCGGCGTGTTCTTCCCTCTCGTGGCTCTGGGTGCCGTCAACCGGCGCATCGTAAGGCCTCGGCTCGAGGCGAACCCCGACGTCGGTGGACTGTCCCGGGTTCGCCGCTTGATCACCGTCGAGGTCGTGTTCGGTGCGATCGTGGTCGCCCTGACGGCGCTTCTCGTCGGTCTGTCGCCCTCGTCCGAAGCCGGCGCGCCCGGCGGTGAATCCGGTCCCTACGAGACCACGGTCGAGTTCGGCGAAGCACGGTTGGAGGTGCTGATCGATCCCACCCGAGTGGGCGACAACACCCTGCACCTGACGGCGACCAACGACGACGGTTCGCCGTTCGGGGTCCGTGCGATGTCCGTGGAGTTCGCGCTTCCGGCGGAGGAGGTCGGGCCCCTCATCGCCAAGGGCAAGAAGCTGAGCCCGGGGCACTACGTCATCGAGGGGAGCCAGCTTTCCATCCCGGGTGAGTGGACGATCACCATCAAGGGTCGGGTCGACAAGTTCACGCAGGTCGATGCCTCCACGACCGTGGACCTCCAAAGGTGAGAGCCAGAGTCGGGGCACGCGAGCGCATCTACTTGGCGTTGCTCGCCTGCGCGGGCACGCTGGCCGCGCACTCGATCGCGTACTGGGTGGTGGCCTCGGACGCCCATCACCACGCATCCCTGTTGCTCGATACCGGGCATGGCTATTGGGGAGTGGTCACTCCAGTGGCGATGGGCCTGGCCGTCGCGGGAATCGCCGGCGCGCTCTTATCGGGCAGCGGTCGGACGGCGCGCTTCATGGCCGTGGCGCGGCGGGCGGTGACCCTGCAGGCCGGCGCGTTTCTCGCCATGGAGACGGTCGAGCGCGCAAGCGTGGGGGGGCCGCTTCTGGTCGTGCGGGAACCGGTCGTCCTGGTCGGCCTTGCGGTGCAGGTGGCGATCGCATTCGCCATCGCCCTGTTGCTCGTGGTTCTCACCCGCTGTCTGGGCACCCCGGCAGGGTCGAGCGCCCTCGTCGCGCCTCCGCCGGTTGGGGCCGCGTCCCTCATCGCGAGAACGCCTTCGCGGACCTCTTCGGAGCTTCGCTACGGCGGCGCTCTGCTCCGTGCACCTCCCGCGACGTCCTGAGGTTCAGACGTCAATCCACCACCAACAGGAGGTAGACACGATGAGGAGAATCATCGTCGTTGCCGCCGCCACCCTGATGGCTCTTGCCATCGCCGGGCCCGCGTCGGCGCACGTGACGGCGAATCCCAGCGAAGCCCCATCCGACAGCTTCTTCAAGACCAACTTTCGCGTCGGCCACGGCTGCGACGGTGCGCCGACTACCGAGGTCTCGCTTCAGCTTCCCGGGACCGTCACCTCGGTGCACCCGCAGGTAGTGGCGGGCTGGGACATCGAGACCAAGATCGGCGAGCTCGACGAGCCGATCGAGTTGCACGGAGAAACCATCACCGAAGGTGTCAGGGAGATCATCTGGACAGCTACGGACGGCGGGCTTCCCGACGACTACATGCAGGAGTTCGGCGTCTCCATGAGGCTTCCCGCAGAGGATGCCGGCGAGCCGCTGTGGTTCCCCTTCGTGCAGGAGTGCCCGAAGGGCTCGCACGAATGGATCGAGATCCCCGACTCCGTAGAGGAGTGGGGCGATCTCGAGTCGCCTGCCCCCTACGTCGTGCTGACCGAAGCCGAAGAGGAAGGTGACTCCGACGCGGACGAGGCGGCCGCCACCAACGGAGCCGGCGGCACGATGACCGAGGAGGAGGTTCGTACCATCGCAGCGGAGGAGGCGTCGGACGTCGAGTCCGGCAACGCGGTTGCACTGCTCGGCGTCATTCTCGGCGCGATCGGCGTCGCGTTTGGGATCACCGCGAACCTGCGCGCGCGCAGGGCGGTGCGATAGATCAGTTGGCCCGGCTCCGGGACTGGAGCCGGGCCTTTCCTCTCGGGGCGCGCGCTCCGGCCGCTTGTAAGGTGTCTCCACCTGGGCGAGAGGAGGCCGCCGTGAAACCTCGGGTTGCGCCCGAGATCGGGATTGGACACGTGCACCTCAAGGTCACGGACATCGAGCGTTCGGTTCACTTCTACTCCGAGGTGCTCGGCATGGAGGTCACCGCGCGCTACGGGGACGAGGCGGCATTCATGAGCTACGGCGGCTACCACCACCATCTGGGGCTGAACACGTGGCACAGCAAGGGCCTGGGACCCGCCCCCGTCAACGCCGCCGGTCTCTATCATTTTGCGGTCATCTATCCGTCCCGCAAAGACCTCGCGAACGCGGTGAAGGGCGTGCTCGCAGGTGGGTGGGGCATCGACGGGTCGAGCGATCACGGAGCAAACGTCTCCATCTATATGCACGACCCCGATCACAACGGCATCGAGCTCTACTACGACCGGCCCGAGGACGAGTGGCCGCGCGACTCCGACGGCAACCTGAGGCTTCTGCTCGAGCCCCTCGACGTCGCGCAACTGTTGACCGAAGCCGACTAACGGCGACAAGGAACGGCCCTGTTACCCGGTCACCTTTCCCGTAAACCCACTCGTGGGGAAAAGTGACGGGTTTGGCGATGCCATAAAAGGCGCGCTGCAGGGCGTCCAGAACAATCCGCCCGAGCGGTGAGATTCGTACTCAAAAGGTATGGATTTCAAGCGTCCCACTCTGATAGCGAGCGGCGTCGCGGTGCTGCTTCTCGCAGGCATCGCCTACGCCTACGTCGGACCCTCCACACCGCAAGGAATGGGGCGGAGCGGCTCCGAACCTCCGCAGGATTCGAGCGAGCCGCGGGTACTGCGTGTGCTCGATGATCTGCGCAACGGTGGAGCCGGCGAGAGTGACGTTCCCGTAAGGCGTTCGGACGTCAAGGGGAAAGCCATGCCCTTCGCGGTGCGAGGCGAGGGCAAGATCGCGCTCGGCTCGATCGAGATCCCTTCGATCGGAGTCAACACGAAGTTCTTCAGCGGCGTCACCGACGAGGTCGTCGAGAGAGGGCCCGGCCTCTGGCCCGGGACCCCGCTGCCCGGCGCTCCCGGAAACTCCGTCTTTGCCGGACACAGGACCACGTTCACGGCGCCATTTGCGGATCTCGATCTGTTGAGCGAAGGCGACGTCGTCAAGACTTCGGTCGGGCAGAACAAGACGATCGACTACGAGGTCTACAACAGCACGGTCGTGCCCGAGGCCGAGTACGTCGACTTCGTTCTCGAGCAGCCGAAGAACCGGAACGCGCGCACTATCACGATGCTGGCGTGCACGCCGAAGGGACAACGCACACACCGAATCGTGGTGCAGGCGCGCGCCACTCCAGAGCGCTAATCAGCGGGGACTCGAGACCCCTAGTTTCCGTCAAGACAAAGGCGGATCTGCAAGCCGGGGGCACTTCGGTGCCCAGGACATGAGAGGAGGAGTTGCAATGGCCGAGCGACGGATCTTCGACGGGCAGCCCGTCATAGAGATCGAGGATACAAACGCCAGGCGCAACTTCCTGAAGTATGCGGCGATATTCGGCGTCGGATCGACGCTGGCCGTGGCAGGACTCGGTGAGAGGCGGTACGCCTCGGGGCAGGGTGGCGGTGATCTCGACATCCTCAACTACGCCCTGACGCTCGAGTACCTCGAGGCCGATTTCTATCAGCGCGGCATCGAGGCCGGCGTCCTGTCGGGTCGCGAGCAGGCGCTGGTCGCGCCGATCGCGGATCACGAGGCCGCGCACGTCGAAGCGATCTCGGCGACGATCACGGATCTTGGTGGGGAGCCGGTCGAAGCCCCGAAGACCAAGTACCCGGGAGGCACGTTCGAGGACAAAGGAGCGTTTCTCGAGACTGCCGCGACCTTCGAGGAGCTCGGGGTTGATGCTTATCACGGCCAGGTCACCAAGATCGAGAACGTCGACATCCTTGCAGCGGCGGCTGCGATCGCAGGAGTCGAGTCCCGTCACGCGGCGATTCTGGCAGACCTCACCGGCGGCGAACCGTTCCCGGCTCCGGTCGAGGACAACAAGAGCATGCAGCAGGTCCTGAAGGCCGCCATGCCGTTCATCAAAAGTTGATCGCGCCACAGCGAACAGGGAGTTGAATCTCAATGGATAGAAGGGACTTCATCAAAGGGACGGCGGCGACCATCCCCGCCGCAGTGGGATTGCAGATGCTGGGCCAGCGCTTCGCCTTCGCCCAGAGCTCCGACTTCGGGGACGACGTCGATGTGCTCAACTACGCTCTGACGCTCGAGTACCTCGAGGCGGAGTTCTACCGTCAGGGCAACGGCGCCGGTCTGCTCAGTGGTAAGGAAGCGACCTACCTCGACACCATCGGCGCCGACGAGGACGCGCACGTGTCCGCTATCAGCGACACGATCATGGAGCTCGGCGGCACACCGGTCGAGGCCCCCGGCGTCGACTTCGGTCAGTCCTTTTCGAACCGCGACAGCTATCTGGAGACGAGCCACACCTTCGAGAACCTCGGAGTGCAGGCCTATCTGGGTGCCGCCGGGTTTATCAAGGACAAGGCGATCCTTCAGGCGGCCGCCGGCATCTTCGGTGTCGAGGCGCGCCATGCGGCGATCGTCGGAAACCTTCTCGGGCTCGAACCCGAGGGCGGCGTCTACATGGGCGCCACCGAGACGCCTCTGACCCAGCAGGAGGTGCTCGCCGCAGCCGAGCCGTTCCTCGCAGGAGCCGGCTCGATGCAGGGCGACGCAGCCGTAACGAAGTAGCGCAAGCGAGCGGAGCGCAAGAGGGGAGGCGGGCCATAGGATCTGCCTCCCCTCTTTCTTACTGGCACAGGTGGGTCAAGCAGCCTCCGGAGGGTTGCGTCCGCGAGATCAGGGCAGGTTGGCCTCAGCCGCGACGGCTGCTCGGGCCGCGCGACCATCGACGGACTGCAGAGCACGCTTCGCCAACGACCGGCACCGGTCGATGCTGTGGTTATGAAGCGTCGCGCGCACATAGGCCAAGCTCGAAGCGGACATCGACAAGCTGGTGACTCCCAAACCGACCAGCACGAGGGCGAACAGAGGATCGCTCGCCGACTCGCCGCAAACACCAACGGGCGTCTTCGCGTCGATACCCGCCTCGGCAACGGTGGCGATCAGGCGCGTCAACGCCGGATGCCAGTGATCGAGCAGGTCTCCGAGCTCGCCGACCATGCGGTCGGTTGCGAAAAGGTACTGGGTGAGGTCATTGGTTCCGATGCTGAAGAAGTCGACTACCGCCGCAACTTCGCGCGCGCAAACGGCAAGGGCGGGAATCTCCACCATCACTCCGGCGCGCTCGAGACCATGGTCGTAGACACGCTCCACGAAGTCGGCGGCCTCCGTTGCGGTCGCCACCATGGGGGCCATGACCCACACCTCGGCCGCAGCGTCCTTGGCCGCGCGGCTGATGGCCTCGAGCTGGCCGTCGAGCACGTCGGGGCGGGTCCGCGACGTGCGCAGCCCGCGCAGTCCGAGGGCCGGGTTCTCCTCAATCGAGAGGCCCAGCCAGGGCAGCGGCTTGTCCGCCCCCGCATCAAGTGTGCGAACAACCACCTTGCGGCCTTCGAAGGATCGAAGTATGCCGCGATACGCCTCCGCCTGCTCGCTAACGGTGGGTTCGTTCTCGCGCCCGAGGAAGAGGAACTCTGTTCTTAGCAGCCCTACTCCCTCTCCGTCGCCAGGTGCCTCGGCCACCTCCGCGGATTCCCCTATGTTGAGCAGCAGGGAGACCGGGTGACCATCTGAGGTCTGACCGGGACCACGACTCGTGCGTTCGATCTCCAGGCGCTGGGCGCGTCGCTGCTCGACCTCGGCGAGGGTGGCGTCGTCGGGGTCTACGATGACCACGCCGCGGTCGGCATCGACAACCACGACCTGGTCGTCGAGCAGCTCTTCGGCCCCCGGACAGGCGACGATCGCCGGTAGCCCCAACGAGTGCGCGATGATCGCCGTGTGACTCGTGGGTCCCCCTCTTGATGTCACCAGCGCTACCACTGCGGTCTGATCCAGACCGACGGTGTCGGCGGGGGCGAGATCCGTGGCTACGAGCACGAACGGGTCGGGACTGTCCGGCACTCCGGGCATCGACATCCCCAGCAGGTGCGCCACCGCCCGGTTGCGAATGTCGTCAAGGTCGGCGGCCCGCTCGGCCAGATACCCTCCCGCTTCTACGAGGAGCGAACGAAACTCACCCATTGCATCGTGGATGGCATGGGGAGCAGGGAGCCCGGAGGCAATGGCGACGTCGATGCGTTCGTCGAGCACCGGGTCGCGCGCCATCAGGGCCTCCGCCTCGAGAACGTCTACGGCCTCACCGTGTGCCCTACGCGCGTGGAGATCGAGATGAGAGGCGACCTCCGCTAACGCGGCGCGCGCTCGTTCGATCTCCGCCGCGGGGTCGTCGATGCTACCGGGTGGTCCGAGTTCGCCGGGCGGAGCACCCATTCGCTTCACCGATCCCGCAGCGACGCCTGGGCTTCCGATGACACCCTTCAGCTCGTCAGGCACCGGCCGGCTCTTCGTCCAAGTCTTTCGCCACGAGTTCCGCCAGTGCTTCTACCGCCTCGGTCGCTCCCTCACCGGTCGCGGTCAGCACGACCTCGTCACCCTGCTTGGCCCCCAGAGCGAGCAGCGACAACAAGCTGCGTGCGTCGACCGGCCGGCCTCCCTCTTTGCAGATACTCACAGTGACCGTTTGGCGGCCGGCCGCTTCGGCTAGGAGCTTCGCCGGGCGAGCGTGTAAGCCGACGCGCGCTCCGATGGTCACGCTCCGCCTCACTTCGACCATGTCCGGCCTCCCTTCCGTCGTCACGGCTCGATCACGACCTTGATGCTCTCACCGCTCTGCACCGCGCTGATGGCGTCGTGCACGCGCTCCAGCGGCAACCGGTCGGTGATCAGATCCCCGACCGGGACCGCTCCGGTGGCGATCAGCCTCAGTGCCTCGGTGTTGTGCGCCGGTGTCGAGCCGTTGGCCCCGACGATCGTCAGCTCGCGATAGTGCACTAGGTTCGAGTCGCACTGGATGATGGGATCGTCCTTGGGAAGGCCTCCGAAGAAGCTGATGCGGCCGCCCCTGGCCGCCATTTGAAGAGCATCCTCCTGCGCCGCTCCCGACGCGGCGGCCGTGATCACAACGTCGGCCCCCCGGGCATCGGTGAGCTTGCGAACCGCATCGACGGGGTCCTCTTTGCTCGCGTCGATGGCCGCATCGGGAGCAACCCGGCTCGCCGACATCTCGAGCCTCTCGGTACTTCGCTCGATCAAGAGTACGCGCGCTGCGCCGCGTGCGCGTGCGAGCCGGACGTGCAGGCAACCGATCGGCCCCGCGCCGATCACGACCACGACGTCTTCAGCGGTCACGCGCGCTAGTTCCTGGCCGTTGACCACGCAGGCCAGCGGCTCCGTCACCGCAGCCTCCTCGAAGGGCAAGTCGTCGGGAATGCGGTTCAATCCCTTCACCCGGAGCACCTTGGCGGGAACTACCAGCGACTCCGCGAAACCACCGTCGTAGTGGTATCCGATGGACTCCTGGTTCTCGCAGATGCTCATGGAGCGGTGGCGGCACTCGAAACACTCGCCGCAGGGGATGGCGGCGATGAGTTGCACACGATCCCCTGCGGCGAAGCCGGCGGTGCCCTCACCGAGTTCCGCGACTTCTCCCGCAACCTCATGACCCAGTACCCTCGGTGGAACCAGGTGGTGGTGGCCGAAGTTGTAGATCTTGACGTCGGTTCCACAGGTCGCGCAGGCACGTACTCGAAGGAGAAGTTCCCCCGGACCGGGCCGGGGCCTGGTCATCTCCTCCACTCGCAGATCACCCGGAGCGTAGAAGCGTGCGACTTTCACGACTCTCGAATACTCCTCTCGGGTGTGAGCAGTTCGAGAACCTCCTCAGACCGGGCGGTCGAGCGCAGCCGCTCCGCCTTATCGGGGTCCGAAAGGACTTGAGCTAAACGAGCCATCACGTCGATGTGCTCGTCAGAGCGAGCTGCGATGCCGATACATGCACGGACACGCTCGCCCTCCCAATCGACTCCCTCCGGAAACTGAAGGAAGACAACCGCGGCTCGCTTTACATGTGCGCGGCTTGCGTCGGTGCCATGAGGAAGAGCGAATCCTTCGCCCACGTACGACGACAGCACCGCCTCCCGCTCCTGCATCGCGTCGGCGTACGCCGAGGTTACGGCACCCAACGCAACCAGTAGCTCGCCCGCCTGACCGATCGCATCGGCTCGATCTTCGGCGTCCAGCCCCAGGCGCACGCCGTTAATCGAGAGCAGGTCTCGATCCACTCAGCTCTCCAGCATCTCGTCGTCGCGAATGGCGGCCTCCAGGCGATCGAACACCGGGTCCCCCATGAACATGTTGAACGAGAGAACGACACTGCCCGGGGTTTGCTCACGGGCCCGCCCTACGAGCCCCGCATGGCACAGCACGATGTCTGGGGTTCCGGTGATGCGGTTGACCGCCAGGTGCTCGACCGTCACCCCGTACGGAGAGAGTCGCTGCTTCATCTGAGTTGTGAGCAGCACGCTGCTTCCCATCCCGGCTTCACAGGCGATGACAACGTTATTGACCTCTGAACCCCTGATGGTCGCCACGGGCGGTCACGCTCCCTGCGGTGCGGGGGCCGGTGCGCTCGCCGGTTCTGAGTCGGGTCGTTCCTCGACCGCCGTCTTCTCCTGTGTGAAACGGAGGATCCCCACCGCGGTTGCGAACGACACCGTCGCTGCGATCACGATGCCCAGGAGTACGCCGAAGTGCGCTCCTCGAGGAGTCACCGCCAGGTAGGCGAAGATGCTGCCGGGCGAGGGTGTGGCAACCAGGCCCGCCCCGGTGATCAGAAAGGTCATCACCCCCGCCGCACCACCTGCGATAGCTGAAAGCACCAGCTGGGGCCGCATGAGCACGTATGGGAAGTAGATCTCGTGGATTCCGCCGAAGAAGTGGATGATGGCGGCGCCCGGCACCGTCGGACGCACCGCTCGCGGTCCGGCGACCCAGTAGGCGAGCAGGATGCCGAGACCGGGTCCGGGATTGGTCTCGAGCATGAACATGATCGAGCGACCCGTCTCCTGAGCCTCCGCGACGCCGATCGGACCCAGGACGCCGTGGTTGATTGCGTTGTTGAGGAACAGCACCTTCGCGGGTTCGATCACTACCGAGGCAAGGGGGAGCAGGCGCGCGTCCACCATCGCCTCGACACCGTTCCCGAGGATCGTCGTAAGAGATTCGACAACCGGCCCGATCGCGAGGTATCCAACGAGCGCCATCGCGCCGGAGAGAATGCCGAGCGAGAAATTCCCGACCAGCATCTCGAAGCCCGACTTCACTCGACCCTCGACCTGCCGGTCGAAGAGGCGCATCACGAAGGCGGCAAGCGGCCCGATGATCATGGCTCCTAGGAACATGGGAATCTCGGCCCCCACGACGATGCCCATGGTCGCGACGGCACCTGCGACTGCGCCGCGCTGTCCGTGCACGAGCCGTCCGCCGGTGTATCCGATGAGCAGCGGAAGCAGCGTCAGGATCATGGGCCCAACCAGCTCGGCGAGGTTCTCGTTCGGGATCCACCCGGTCGGAATGAAGAGGGCCGTGATCAGCCCCCAAGCGATGAATGCCCCGATATTGGGCATGACCATTGCGGCGAGATTGCCTCCGAACTTCTGGACTCTCGCTCGCATCCCCCAACCTTCTGCTTGTTGCGGCGTTGCGATGGTGCTCATGCTTCCCCCTGTTCTCCCTCTCCTATGGCTGTTGCAAGGTTCGATCGGTGTCGGCGCGTTTCGTTTCGTGCACGGCTCGATCCACGACCGGCACGGATACATCAAGCGAGCGAGCGACATCGACGCGCTCGTACAAGCGAACTTTCGATAGGTCGACGTCGGCAGGGGCGGGCATCTGGCTTCCCGGAAGGGACACGGCTGCGGCGGCCCAGGCAACACCTCGCCTAAACGCTTCCACCCCATGCCCTCCGTGCGCAAGGAAACCTGCGAGGAGCGCGTCCCCCGCTCCGACGCTGCTGCGAGGATCGTCAACACTTACTTCGGCGTGTCTGACGACGGAATCATCGACATAGAGCGCGCCGTCGGCGCCGAGACTGGCGATCACGGTGAAGGACCCCTGCTCCCGTAACTTGAGCGCCGCAGTCAGAGCGTCTCCAAGCGTTCTGACCGGGATACCGGCGGCGTCTGAGAGCTCCTCGATGTTCGGCTTTATGACATCGGGCGCTGCCGGAAGGCTCTTGAGCAATGCCGATCCGCTGGTGTCGATAGCAATCTTGATGGCCGTGGGGCTCAACTGCTCGATGACCCGAGCGTAGAAGTCGTCGGCGACGCCGAGAGGGAGGCTGCCGCAGGCAACCAGCCATTGGGCAGCGCGCGCCGTCAGGACGGTGGCCTCGTTGAGTGAGGCGGCCTCATCGGGACTGAGGTGGGGGCCGGGCTCGTTGAGCTTCGTGACGGTGCCGTCGGGCTCGACAACGGTGATGTTCGCCCGAATCGAACCGGCAATGGGAACCCCTACGACATCGATCCGAGCGGCGTCCAGGAGCCCGGTGAGCTGCTTACCCTCCGAACCACCACAGGGAAGCACCGCGGTGACCGCGTGCCCGTGAGCCACCAACGCGCGAGCGACGTTGATGCCCTTGCCACCGGGATCCACGCGACCCGACCGCGCCCGGACGACCGAGCCGCGCTCCAGCGAATCCACCTCGACGGTTCGGTCGACGCTGGGGTTGGGAGTCAGAGTGACGATCACGCGCGCACCACTTTGGGGCCCATGGCCGCGAGCTCCGCCGCGAGGGTCGAATCGAGTCCCGTGTCGGTGATCAACATGTCGACGTCGGCGAGCGAGCCGAACCGCATGAGGTGATCGTTGCCGAACTTGGTGTGGTCGGCCAGTACGACGGCGCGCCGCGCCGCGCCGATCATGGCTCGTTTCACCGCTGCCTCCGTGGGATCAGGAGTCGTCAGCCCGCGCTCGACCGATATCCCGTTCGTCCCGATGAAAGCGACGTCGAGGAAGGTCTCCTCGAGGGCGCGCATAGCCCAGACGTCGACGGCCGCGAGGGTGCGGCCTCTCACCCGGCCCCCAAGAAACAGCAGCGTGAGGTTCGGTCGCGACGACAGTTGCATGGCGATCGGGAGACCGTTGGTGACGACGGTCAGCTCGCGGTCGGTGGGCAGCACGTCGGCCAGCCGGGCGGTAGTGGACCCCGCGTCCAGAAGGATCGCTCCCTCGTCGGGCAGTTCGTCGAGCGCGGCCTTGGCGATGCGCTCCTTCTCGGCCGTGAGCACGGTGTTGCGTGCCGCCAGGCCCGGTTCGAAGCCGAGCCGGTCGATCGGGATGGCTCCTCCATGGACCCGCCGGAGCACTCCCTGACGCTCGAGGGAGGTGAGGTCGCGCCGGATCGTCTCGGTCGTAACCTTCAGCAGGGACGCAAGGCCGGTGACCTCGACCCGCCCGGCGTTGCGAGCTTCCTCGACGATTCGCTGCTGGCGCTCGTGTGCATACATCGGTGTGAGTATTGCTCCGAGCTAGTTGGCTTTCTCTTTATTTACATTGTTTTGACTTTGAAAGTCAAGGGAATGCTCGAGTTCGGACACGACTGAGGTCGTCGCCCTGCTGCTCGAGGCTCAGCGCCCCGGGACTCCTCTGGAGGGCGAGTCAGCAGTCTCGAGGACCCGGAGCCGGCGCCGGGTCCGGTGCCGGCGCCCTGCCGGGTGGCGGGGGAGGCTGCGCGCCGCCGGCTTCACCGACCACCCCGAGGGCGGCGAGCTTCCGGTTGATGCTGCGCAGGTGCCTGATGGACTTGTTCTGCGCGTCCTTCAAGTCATCCAGAGCGGAGCCGATCGCGCCGAAGGCCCCGGGTACGGTGCGGGTTGCATCGAGTAGCGCCCCGAGCCGGTCCTCGATGCATTTGATCGGGGAGTGGATTCCCCGGATCGACTCGACCTGCTCGTCCAGCCCCTCGACCTGCGCGGCGAGTGAGTCGTTCAGCGCGGCGACGCGCGCGGCGGAGCCCTCTAGGGCATCGGCCAGTGCGACGAGCGCGTCCGCCTGCCGTCCGGTCAGCTCGGCGACCTCGGGCAGCGACTCTACCGATTCGACCGCGTCTTGCGTTTCCTCGGGGGCCGACTCACTCGCCTCGGCCAGATCTGCACCCGCCTCGGTCGTGTGTTCCAACGCGGCAAGGAAACCCGACGAGGCGAACAGCACTGCGGCGAGCAGTGGCGCAACCATCCACCTCATCACGGCAGCAAGTCCCTGATCTCGCCGAAGCCCTCCGACTTCTGGTTGAGCTCGCGCGATTCCCTCGTTACGACGGCGAAACGGGCGACGAGCTCTTCGAGGTTGTCGCGCAGATTCAGTGCCGCGTTGCTGGTGATGTCGGCCTGGCCCCCGGCCCGCGCGGACAGGGCCGACAGCCCGAGGAGGTCGTCCTCGAGCGATTTCAGCGCGTCTCGAATCCGGGCGACGCGCGCGGCCAGCGCACTCGACCGAGAGGTCGAGGCCCGGGCCGACTCTTCGATACGAAGCTGGGTCTCGAGCAGGCGCGTGCTAGCTCTCACCTGCGCTTGGACGTCGCGCGCGATCTCTGCCAGCGCCTCGGTACTTCGCACGGCTTCGGCGGTGTTTCGCTCGGCGATGCGCGCGTTGCGGGCGGCGTCCTCGGCTCGGTCGGCGATCTCGGCGAGCATCGGCAGCCTGCCTCCTCCGACGAGCGCGGCTCCGGTCAGCAGGGTGATGGTCAGAGCGACGCCGGCGACCTTGAGCCAAGTCACGGCCGGCGACCTACCGTCGGACCCAGCGAGCGATCGAGCTCCTCCAGTTCTTGCGCGATCCGACCGGCGAGCCGGGCCGAGATCTCGAGCCTTGCCCGCACCGATCCGAGCCCTCGTGTCGAGGTTCTTGTCGCTTCGAGCGCGCCGCCGAGCGCGCCGCCGATCCTCTGGGTTTCGTCCGTCGCCTGATCGGAGATCGAGGTCGCCTCTTCCTGCATGGTTCGCAGCTCGGCGACGATGGCCTCGATCTCGGCCAGTCGCTCGTCGATGGCGCCCCGGATGACGATCGACTCGTCGAGGCGTTCGAGAATGGCTCGGTATTGCCGGAGGTCGGGAGACGCAGCGTCGTCCGCCGGCACTTCGGTCGTCTGGATCGCTTCGGCCCGCTCGAGTGCGCCGCCCGCAGCGGACTGAAGCTGCCAGGCAACGAAGGCGGCGAAGGCCGACACGGACAGGAGCCCCAGGGTGATCGTTTTCCAGGTGCTTCTCACGGTGGGCCCGGAAAATCGTCGTTGATCGCGCGCAGCGACCGCAGTATGCGTCTCAGCGCGTGGTTGGTTCGAGCTGCCGAGCTCGAGGCCGAGCTCTGGTAGCTGGATATGGCTCCGAGGAGCTTGCGTGCGATCTGGGTCTGGCGGCGGGTCACGATCGTGCTGCGTGTTCCGCGCGCCGCCAGCGCGACCACGGTGCGCGTCGACTTCTCGGTCGGACCCAAGGTTGCGGCGAGGCGGTTGGTGAGCTTGCCGACGCGCCGAGCGACCGCGTTGGCCTCGCCGGCCTGGTCGACGGCGTCCTCGAGATCGACCTCGCCGAGGCTCCTCTGGGCGTCTGCCACCTGCAGGCGAGCGTCGTAGAGCTGCAGCGCTCCGGTCAGCGAGTCGCGCGCCCGGCGCTCGGTCGTGGAGCCCACGACGACCATTCCCACCGAACCGGCGGTGAGCAGCGCGGCGCCGATGATCGCCGCCGGGGGAGTGAGCCGTCTCATGGCGACGAGAAGTTCTCCTGTGAATCCTCAGCGAGCTCCGCGCCGTAGGTGGCCCGTCGGGCGAAGTCGGCCGAGATGAGCCCGGCCTCCCGCGCGACGCGCTCGAGCCGCTCGAGTGACTCGACTGCCGAGGCGACGAGCGCGGCCTGGTCGTCGCTTATCTCGACCAGGCCCGAGGCCGAGCCCTCGGCCCCGGAGATGGAACGGGAGGTGCGGCCGATCTGCTCGAGTTGCTCCTCCAGGAGAGCCACCAGGTTCTCGAGCGAGCGCCGCTGATCGACCGTGAGCTCGCCGATCTCGGCGCTGCGAGCCTCGAGGCCCCGGGCCCCCTCGAGATGATCGGCCAGCTCCGACAGGTTCCTCGTGATGCGCGCGGTGGTGGCTCCCGCCTCGTCGCCGGAGCGCTTGAGCCGTTCGACCTCGGCCAGGGGATCGTTTTCGGGGGCCAGGGCCCACATCGCCCCTCCCGCCAGGCCGAGCACGCCCAGGATGACGAGGAGGCCGAGGGGGCTGCGGAGGCGGTCGAGCATGGAGCTAGATCTTCCCCGTTCCGGGCCTTTCTCCCTTTGCCGGCCCTCTCTTCGTGACCGTCTCTTCGTGACCGTCTCTCTTTGCCGGCCGTCTCTTTGCCGCCAGGGGTGGTTCCTTTCTGCTTGCGAGCGTAGAATCCCACGAGGGTAACTACGCATGTGTAAGTTGCTTCGAAAGCCATGCTATCCGAACATATGTTCGATAAAGTTGCGTGCGAAATGACGTTCTTGTCACAACCCGTCTTTAACGTGGCCACCACGGACCACACCGGCTTAGGCCAAACCTAGACAAGGAGGACTCGGTGGCAAGTATCAGGGACCGCGGCACCGTGCAGGACAACCGGCGCGACCTCGAGGGGCGCGACTCGGTGGTCGAGATGACCCTCGCGCAGATCGAGAAGCAGCACGGCAAGGGCGCCATCATGCGCATGGGCGATCTCGGTTCCCACAGCGATGTCGAGGTCATCTCGACGGGCGCGCTGGCACTCGACCTGGCGCTGGGCGTCGGGGGCCTGCCGCGGGGCCGCATCGTCGAATGTTTCGGTCCCGAGGGGAGCGGAAAAACTTCCTTGGCTCTCCACGTCATCTCCGAGGCCCAGAAGTCCGGGGGCCTGGTCGCCTTCATCGACGCCGAGCATGCGCTCGACCCGAGCTACGCTAAGGCGATCGGGGTAGACATCGACAACCTGCTGGTCAGTCAGCCGGACACCGGTGAGCAGGCGCTCGAGATCGTGGACACCCTGGTGCGTTCGGGGGCCATGGACGTGATCGTGGTGGACTCGGTGGCCGCGCTGGTGCCGCGCGCCGAGATCGAGGGTGAGATGGGCGACAGTCACGTCGGTCTGCAGGCTCGTCTCATGAGCCAGGCGCTCAGAAAGCTGACTGGCAACGTCAGCCGTTCCAAGACGATCCTGGTGTTCATCAACCAGATTCGCGAAAAAATAGGTGTCCTCTTTGGCTGCTTTTCCTACTCGACTCGAGTGACGCTCGCGGATGGCTCACAGGAGATGATTGGGAAAATCGTCAATCAGAAGATGCCTGTCGAGGTTTTGTCCTACAACTTCGACTCGGGGAAGGTAGAACCCCGGAAAGTTGTGAACTGGTTCGACAATGGCAAGGCGGATGAGTTCTTACAGTTCACCGTCCTCAAACCCTCTCGAAATGGAAAGGCGCAATTTGCAGCGACGCCGAACCATCAGATTCGAACCCCTAGTGGATGGGTTGAGGCTAAGGATCTAAGCGTTGGCGATTCTGTACTGCTAGCAACTGAGCAGCGCTTTAGCGGTCTCCAATGGGATGCACTGAGAGGCTCGCTGATGGGTGATGGATGCCTCAGCAAGGTCCAGCGGCGTGATCCGAGCTTCACGCCCGCACGGTTCAGACTAGGTCACGGGGCGGCGCAAGCTGAGTATCTTGACTGGAAATGCTCACTGTTCGGCAACATCCCGGTGTCTCGTACCACAGATGAGAGAGGTGCCAGTTTCGCAGACTTCACACCCCTGTTCGAACTCCGGGAAATGCGTGACCAAGTCTATGTCGAAGGCGGAAAAAAGACCTTCGACTGGGACTACATCAAGCAGCTAAAGCCTCTGTCACTTGCCATTTGGTACATGGACGACGGTCACTTGGATGTTCGTAACAAGACCACGCAGTCAGCACGAATCCAGATTTGTGTGACTGCGATGACCCAGGAAACTCAGTTACGATTGCTCGACTACCTTCGTGACACCTGGGATCTGGATGTTCGACTGACGAGCGTCAAGGGACAACAAGTTCTGTTGTTTTCGAAGCTGGCCGCCGAAGAGTTTCAGTCGATCGTCGCACCTTACGTGCATCCATCGATGGACTACAAACTGCTGCCGCAATTCAGAGGACGGTTTGGAGTCGTGCCAGAGTTTGATGAATTGAGGTACGAACTGGCTTCATTCCCCATCACCGACATTCACCGCAAGCCCGAGATCCGCAGCATGTCGAGGTTCGATATCGAAGTCGAAGGCAGCCACAACTACTTCGTCGACGGAGTCATGGTGCACAACTCGCCTGAGACCACCCCCGGTGGACGGGCGCTCAAGTTCTACTCCTCCGTCCGGCTCGACATTCGCCGTATCGACTCGCTCAAGGACGGCGCCGAGATCGTCGGCTCGCGAGTGCGGGTCAAGGTGATCAAGAACAAGGTCGCCGCCCCCTTCCGCAAGGCCGAGTTCGACATTCAGTACGGGAGCGGCATCTCCAAGGAGGGCAGCCTCCTCGACGTCGCCATCGAAAACGGCATCGCACGTAAATCGGGGGCCTGGTTCATCTACGGAGACGACCAACTCGGCCAGGGCCGCGAGAACTCCAAGACCTTCCTCGCCGATAACCCGGACATCGCGGCCGAGATCGAGCTCAAGATAAAAGAGAAGCTGGGGCTGATCGAGACCGACGATCCTGCGGAAGCCGGCGAGGAAGTCCTGAGCGAGGACTAGAGCTTCGGCGGGCTCGCGGTCATGGACCTCGACCAACTCGCACTGCTCGCCCAGGGAGCGGCGGCGCGCGCCGACGCCTCGCAGACCAGCGAGGCCGATGAGGCCCTCGCCGCCGCGCTTGAGCGCGCCGGCAAGTACCTCTCCTACCGGCCCAGAACCGAGCGGCAGGTGCGCGACGAGCTCAGAGACCTGGACTACGAACAGTCCACGATCGAGGCAGCCGTCGTCCGGCTGACCGAGCTCCGGCTCATCGACGACGGGGACTTCGCGCGGCGCTGGATCGAGGAGCGCGCCCGTACCAAGGGAAAGGCCCCCGACGTGCTCGTCTCCGAGCTGCGAGCACGCGGCGTGAGCAGGGAGACCGCCGAGGAGGCGCTGGCCGAGAGCGGCCTGGACGAGGACACCCAGGCGACCGAGGTCGCCTCGAGGCTCGCCCGCAAGGTGTTGCGTTTCCCGCTGGCCGAGCAGGGACCCCGGCTGTACGAGTTGATGCGCCGCCGCGGATTCAGCCACGAGCACGCCGAGGCGGGCGCCCGGGCGGTTCTTCCTCCCGAGGGCTGGGATTGACAGCAGGGTGTTTCGGCGCGAGCAGGGAGCGCGCGCCTGGTTTTTCGCGATTTTTCTCCGGTCTCCGGTGAACCGGTACTTTGTTCGCTTGTGAGGGCGTACCATGGGGGAAGTCCAAAACCATGCAATCGAAACTGCCTTCACCAGGCACGAACGATAACGAATGAGCTGATATGTCCGACTTTTCTACCGAATCGAGTACGAGTAGTCGTCGTCTGACTCGGGGCGCCGGCCGCGCTGCGCCGCCGCCCGCGTCGAGACGCCTCCTTCGGTAACACCCGGCATCTCAGCAGAGTTCTTCGCTCGTCGCCGCAGGCCGAGAGGCTTCGGCGTGCCCAGGTGGGGCCGAAAGGAGCGGGGAAGTGGAGATCGTCATCGGTCTCGTCGTTGGTCTCCTCGCGGGCGCTGTAGGCGGCTACTTCCTTCGGAAGTCTCAGGCGGAGAAGGAAGTCGGTTCCGCGGAAACTCGAGCCAAGGCGATTCTCACCTCGGCCGAGCGGGATGCGGAAACGGCCAAGCGTGAAGCGCTCATCGAGGCCAAAGACGAGCTCTTTCAGATGCGCAAGGACGCCGAGATCGACCTCAAGAAACGCGCCGCGGAGGTCGAGCGCAAGGAAGATCGCATCGCGGACCGAGAGGCCACGATGGATGCTCGGGCCGCCGGACTCGACCGCAAAGAGCAGGGCATCGAGGACAAGGAAGCTCACCTTCAGCGGGCCAGAGCCGACCTCGATGACTTGGCCGAGAGGTCCAAGTCCGAGTTGGAGCGGATCGCCGGCATGTCGGCCGGAGAGGCACGCCAGGCGCTCATCGAGAAGATTCAGGACGACGCCAAGCGCGAGGCCATGGTGATAGTGAGAGACATCGAGGCGCAGGCCCGCGAAGAAGCGGACCGTCGCGCCCGCAAGATCATCGCGATCGCGATGCAGCGTGTGGCCTCCGAGCTCACGACCGAATCGACCGTGACGACCGTGACGCTGCCCAACGAGGACATGAAGGGTCGCATCATCGGACGTGAGGGTCGCAACATCCGGGCCTTCGAGGCGGCGACCGGCACCAACCTGATCATCGACGACACTCCCGAGGCCGTCGTGTTGAGCTGCTTCGACCCCATACGGCGCGAGATGGCTCGCCACACCCTCGAACGGCTCATCGGCGACGGGCGCATCCAGCCGGCCCGCATCGAGGAGATGCACGACAAATCCAAGTCCGAGGTCGAACAGGAAATTCGTGAGGCCGGTGAGTGGGCGGTGCTCGAGTCGGGTATCACCGACATGCATCCCGAGCTCGTGAGGGTCCTGGGACGGCTGAAGTTTCGGACCTCGTACGGGCAGAACGTGCTGCGCCACGTCGTCGAAGCGAGCCACGTGGCCGGAATGGTCGCATCCGAGCTCGGCACCAATGTCGCCCTCGCCAAGCGGTGCACGCTGCTGCACGACATCGGCAAAGCGGTGACCCACGAGGTCGAGGGATCGCACGCCCTTATCGGCGCCGAGATCGCCAAACGCCTCGGCGAGAAGCCCGAGGTCTGCCATGCGATCGAGGCGCACCACGGCGAGGTCGAGCAGCGCACCATCGAGGCCGTGGTTACCCAGGTGTCCGACGCCATCTCCGGCGCCCGTCCGGGGGCCCGGCGCGAGACGCTCGAGACTTACATCAAGCGGCTCGAGCGACTCGAGCAGATCGCCATGGAGTTCGACGGTGTCGACAAGGTCTACGCCATGCAGGCCGGACGCGAGGTGCGGGTCATGGTCAGACCCGACCAGGTCGACGATCTGAGGGCCGAGGTGATCGCCCGCGACATCGCCAAGAAGGTGCAGGAGGAACTTCAGTACCCGGGCCAGATCAAGATCATGGTCATTCGCGAGCTACGGCAGTCGGCCTACGCCAAATAGCGATTCGTCTCGACGATCGCGCCGGGCGGACCAGCGATCGTCTCGACGATCGCGCCGGGCGGACCGCGGGCAGACCAGCGATCGTCTCGACGATCGCGCCGGGCAGAGCGCGGGCGGAATGGCATAGTCTCGATTCGCATGAACGAGAACGCCGAGAGGACCTACTTCATCACCACCTACGGGTGTCAGATGAACGAGCACGACTCCGAGCGGCTCGCGGGGATGCTCGAGGCCGAGGGTTATGCCAAGGCCAACGCCCCGGGCGACGCGTCTCTGGTGCTGTTCAACACGTGCTGCATCCGCGAGAACGCGGACAACAAGCTCTACGGCAATCTCGGCCACATGAAGGCGATCAAGGACTCCCGACCCGACATGAAGCTCGTCGTGGGGGGATGCCTGGCTCAGAAGGACAAGTCGGCGATCCAGAAGCGGGCGCCCTGGGTGGACGTGGTTCTCGGCACGCACAACCTGGCCAGCCTTCCGCGTCTCCTCGCGGAGTCCGAAGCCGGACCGGCCTTCGAGATCTTGGAGCAGACTGAGGTCTTCCCCTCGGCGTTGCCGAGCAGACGGAATTCACCCTGGCACGCCTGGGTGTCGATCTCGATCGGCTGCAACAATTCCTGCACCTTCTGCATCGTTCCTGCAGTGCGGGGCCACGAGATCAGCCGGCGACTGGACGACATCGTGAGCGAGGTCGAACAGCTCGTCGAAGACGGGGTGGTCGAGGTCACGCTGCTCGGTCAGAACGTCAACTCCTACGGGCGAGATCTCGACGGCACCCCGATGTTCGCTCGGCTGTTGCGTGCGCTCGACGAGCTCGAGGGGCTGGAGCGCGTGCGCTTCACCAGTCCGCACCCCAAGGACTTTCGAGCCGACACGGTAGCGGCCATGGCGGAATGCGACGTTGTTTGCGAGCACATTCACCTGCCCGTGCAAGCGGGCTCCGACCGGGTGCTCAGGCGCATGAAGCGCGCGTATACCCGCAAGAAGTATCTCGAGAAGGTCGTCTTGGTCCGTGAGGCCATCCCCGACGTGTCGATCTCGACCGACATCATCGTCGGCTTCCCCGGCGAGACCGAGGCCGAGTTCGAGGAGACGCTGTCGCTGGTGTCGCAGGCGCGCTACGACTCGGCCTTCACTTTTCAGTACTCGGCACGCCCGATGACCGAAGCCGCCGGCATGGACGGCCATCTCCCGAAGGCGGTTGTGCAGGAACGCTTCGAACGGTTGATCCAATTGCAGGACGACATCTCGCTCGAGCGCAACGAGCGCCATGTGGGGACGACGCAGGAGGTCATCGTCGAGGGTGCCTCCAAGCGCGACGCGTCCAGACTTACCGGCCGGACGCGACACAACAAGCTCGTGCACTTCCCTTCCGACGGTGCGGGCGACGGCTCGTTTCGGAGTGTTCGGATCGGCGCGGCGCACGCGCACTACCTCGAGGGCGAGCTGATCGAGGGGCGCAGCGAGTCGCCTCGTGTGCGGCAACGCGTGAGCCTCCCTCTGTTGAGCGCAACGGCCCCGGCCGGTTGCGGTAGCTGCGGTTAGGGCGCCGGGATGATCGTGCGGGGGGCGGTCGTGCCTCATGCACCCGTTGTTCTCGAGCAGGTTCAACCCTCGCTGGAAGCAGGGCGACGGCTCCGGAGCGAGGTTGCGAGCCTCGATCTCACGGGCGCGGAGGCCGTGGTCGTCGTCTCCCCGCACGGACCTCGAGCCGGTGTGTACGGACGCCCGGAGGGTGCGCTGCACGGATTCGGCATCGAGGATCTCGAGGTTGCTCGCCGTTCACACGGCGACGTGGCGCGCGCCCTGGCGCGCGCATGGGATCGGCCCCTGATCGAGGGGCCTGCCGACTTCGGGATCGTCGTCCCGCTGCTGCTGGGAGTGGGCGACGACCTTCCGGTGGTCGCGGTTACGCTTCCCGAGGTCACGGGTCCCGCTGCGCATCCGGTGGATGAGACGCTGAGGGACGCCGCCGGCCTGGCCACGGCGCTGAGTTCCATTGCCGAGCGGCACGACCTTGCAATCGTAGCCAGCGCCCACTCGAGTGCGGGACTGAGTTCTCGGGCGCCACTCACCGAGCTAGCCGGGGCACTCGACGTTCATCGCGCCCTCCTCGAGGGGCTGGAGCATGATCCCGCGCAGACCGAGAGCGTTCTCGAACGGCTTCATTCCGTCGGTAACGCCTGCGGCATCGGACCGCTTGCCGCGCTTGCTCGCCTGCCGACCGGTCGGATCCGCCGCCGCTTGTCGCACGAGGCTCCCTTCGGCGTGGGTTACCTGGTCGGGGAGTGGGCCTCATGACCGCCCGCGTCGCAGCCATCGTCGGACCGACCGCGGTCGGCAAGAGTGGGGTCGCGATCGAGGTTGCCGAGGCGCTCGGGGCGGAGATCGTCTCGGTGGACTCGATGCAGGTCTACTCCGGAATGGACATAGGCACCGACAAGGCGACCTCCGAGATGCGCTGGCGCGTGCCTCACCACCTGCTGGACCACTGGCTTCCATCGCACAACGTCACCGTGTCGGAGTTCCAGGCCGAGGCTCGCAGCGCTGTGGCTCACATCCTCAAGCGAGGGGTCATGCCCTTGCTGGTGGGAGGATCGGGACTCTACTTCCGAGCCGTGGTCGACGACCTGGTCTTCCCGCCGCGTTCGGCCGACGTGCGCGAGGCGCTCGAGCTCGAGATCGAAGAACTCGGATCTCACGCCCTCCACGCGCGCCTCGCCGGTCTCGATCCACGAGCGGCCGCGAAGATCGAGCCGGCCAACGCCCGCAGGGTCGTGCGCGCGCTCGAGGTCATCGAACTCACGGGCGAACCGTTCTCCGACAACGACTCGTTCGACCGTTACGAAAGCATCTATGACCTCGCCGTCGCGGGGCTCACGAGAGCGCGTTCGCAGCTACACGAACGAATAGATCGGCGGGTCACTCGCATGCTCGAGCGCGGACTGATAGACGAAACGCGCCGGCTGTCGGAGCTGGGAGTGAGCAGAACTGCACGTCAGGCTCTCGGCTACCGCCAGGTCCTCGACCGGCCCGAAGCCGATAGACGCGTGCTGCGTGATGAGATCGTCCGTGCGACCAAGCGGTTCGCCCGGCGCCAGGAATCGTGGTTCCGCAGCGATCCCCGGGTCGAATGGTTCGACGCGGATGATTCGGAGTGCACGAAATCGGTGACGGAATTCATCAGAACCGCGGTACG
Organism: Actinomycetota bacterium; assembly: GCA_050694055.1. Classification (GTDB taxonomy): domain Bacteria; phylum Actinomycetota; class CADDZG01; order CADDZG01; family WHSQ01; genus WHSV01. Next base: position 17,662 of record JBOGWX010000085.1, on the reverse strand, counting down.
TTTGAGCTCGACATGAGGTTCGTGAAGTATCAAGGCACGGGTAACGACTTCGTGATGGTGGCGGATCCCGGCGATACTCTCGAGTTGTCGCCGTCTCTGGTTCGATCCCTTTGTGACCGGCGCCTCGGCATAGGCGCCGACGGAGTGATCAGGGTAGCGCCGGCCGCAGATGCCGACTTCTTCATGGACTACGTCAACTCCGACGGCTCGCGTTCTGAGATGTGCGGTAACGGGATCAGGTGCCTCGCGGTGTTCGCCCGTGCCGAGGGCCTCACGGACAAGCACGTCATCGATGTCGCGACGGGCGCGGGCGTGAAGACCGTTTTCGTCGAGGGTGACCGTGTTCGAGTGGACATGGGACCACCGATCTTCGAGCCCTCGGGCGTCCCAGTTGAGGTCGAAGGATCACATGCGCTGCACACCAAGCTCGAAGTCGACGACGAGGTACTCGAGGTTGCCATCCTCTCCATGGGAAACCCCCACGCGGTGTTGTTCGTCGCCGATGCGGCCACTGCTCCGGTGACTACCCTCGGCCCCCGACTCGAGCAGCATGCGATCTTTCCCAACAAGGCCAACATCGAGTTCGCAACGGTCGAGTCGAGTGATCGAATCACGATGCGTGTGTGGGAGCGAGGCGCGAGAGAGACCATGGCCTGCGGCACCGGAGCGTGCGTCGTGGCCGTTGCCGGACGTTTGCTGCACCACACCGACGAAAAAGTCGGTGTGAGTTTGCCCGGCGGACGGCTCGAGGTCGAGTGGGCGGGTTCGTTGACCGACGAGCAGCCCGTGTTCATGACCGGTCCGGCGGTCGAGGTCTTCGCGGGTGAGATCAAGCTCTAACGAGGCTCACACCGCTACGTTGTGGTCGCGCAGAGCCTCGTTCAGGCTGACCTTGAGGTCCGTCGCCGGCTTGCGCCGGCCGATGATGAGGGCAACCGGGACACCATAGCCGCCGGCCGGAAACTCCTTCGTCCGCGTTCCGGGAATGACGATCGAGCGCGGCGGAACGTAGCCCTTGTACTCGACCGGTTCCTCGCCGGTGACGTCGATGATGCGGGTCGAACCGGTGATGGTCACGTTCGCACCGAGCACGGCCTGCTCGCCGACAACGGTTCCCTCTACGACGATGCAACGCGAGCCGATGAACGCGCCGTCCTCGACGATCACCGGACTCGCCTGCAGCGGCTCGAGCACTCCTCCGATACCGACACCTCCCGACAGGTGCACGTCGGCACCTATCTGCGCGCACGAACCCACGGTTGCCCAAGTGTCGATCATGGTGTTCGACTCGACGCGCGCCCCGATGTTGACATAGCTGGGCATCAGCACCACTCCGGGGGCCAGGTAGGCGCCGTAACGGGCGGTTGCGGGCGGCACCACGCGCACCTTTAACGCCGCGTAGTTATTCTTTAGCGGGAGCTTGTCGTGATACTCGAAGGGACCAAGCTCGGTCGTGCTCATCCGGCTGTGCCGGAAGAGCAACAGGATCGCTTGCTTGACCCATTGATTGACCGTCCACTGGTCGTTGCGCTTCTCCGCGACTCGCAGATCTCCCCGGTCGAGAAGCTCGATGACCTCCTGCACGGTGCGGGCCGCCTCGGCGTCTCGGGGATCGGCGGGAGTTGCGTACAGCTCTTCGATCTGCTGCGCGAGAACTTCGTTGGTCACGGTCGTGCCCCTTTAGATGACTTCGTCGAGCAACTCGACGGCCTTGTGGCACTGCTCCAGCGTGGGTACCAGCGCCATACGAAAGTAGCCTCTCCCCGGCGCGCCGAAAAACGTGCCCGGCGCGACGACGACACCTCGTTGCAGGAGGCGAAGGGAGAAGGTCTCCTCCGTCTCGCCCTCGGGAACGGCCACCCACAAATAGAAGGTCGCGTCGCTTCCTGCAACCCGTAAACCCTTCTTGCGGAACCAGGGCTCGATGACGTCGCGTTTTGCCCGATAGATCTCACGCATCTCTTCCACGTGGGCTTCGTCTCTCCACGCAGCCGCGGCGGCGCGCTGGATGAACTCGGGCGAAGCGCTGCCCGCGAGGGGTCGGTAGCGCTTGAACATGGTCATGACCCGCTCGTGTGCGACGATCGAGCCGGTCCGATAGCCGGTCATGGCCGAGCGTTTGCTGAGCGTATTGAACGCAACGATGTTGCTGCGATCGGCTACCTCGAGAGCGCTACGTGGCGGCTCGCCGAAATAGATCTCGCTGTAGGCCTCGTCGGATGCAACGAGGAAGTCGTGCTCGGTGGCCTTGTCGGCGAGCGCTTGGTAGAAGTCAAGAGGGGCCCGCGCGCCCGTGGGGTTGTTCGGGTAGTTGACCCAGAACAATGCGACGCGCTCCCAGGCCGCTCGATCGAGTGTCTGCAGATCGGGAAGGTAGCCCCTCTCCTCGTGCAGGGGCAGAGTGAGGAGCCGGCAGCCGTTCAACTGGGCGCTTCGCAGCGGGATGGGATAGCCCGGCTGCGTGACCACCACCGTGTCCTTGGTGGAACTGCGATCCACCGCGATCTGGGCGAAGCTGAAGATGGCTTCCTTGCTACCCGACGAAGGAAGCACCTCTCTGCCGGGGTCGAGAGTCACGCCGAAGCGCCGTCCGTACCACTGGGCGATCGCGGCGCGGGTCTCCGGGAGCCCCGCCGCCTTGGGGTAGCCGGACGCGGCCGCGAGGGAGTCGATCAGGGTCGCGCGAATGAAGGAAGGGGTCCTCTCCATGGGATCCCCGACCCCGAAGTCGATCAGTTCGCCGACCCCCTCCGCGACCTGCTGCTTGACTTGCTCCAACCCAACGAAGGGATAGGCCGCCATGCGTTCGAGCGCGGGGTTGAAGTTCATACGGTGCCCGCAATGAAGCGTTGCAGCGAGACAAAGGATTGAACGAGCGCATCGATGCGAACCATTTCGTCGGTCCGGTGAGCGTACTCGGGTGCTCCGGGACCGAAGTTGACGGCGTCGATGCCCACTGCGCTGAACTCGGCGACGTTGGTCCAGGCCTGCTTAGCTTCGATTGGTGCATCGCTCGCTTCACGGAGACGATCGACGAGCTCGTTGTCGGTGGCGACGCGCGCGGGCGGGGCATTGCCGACGATCTCGAGCGAGGAATGATCGTTCAGAAGAGACCGAAGCCGAGCCTCTGCCTCCTCGGGTGAGCGGTTGGGCGCGTAGCGGAAGTTGAGGTGGCAGACGACCTCGTCGGGAATGACGTTGCGCGCGATGCCGCCCTCGATGCCGGTCACGCTCACAACTTCGTGGAAGCTCAGGCCCTCGATCCTTACCTCGCGGGGGGAGCCGGCGGCGATGGACTGCAGCCCTCCGATTGCCCGGTGGATGGCGTTCTCGCCGAGCCACGGCCGCGCGGAGTGTGACGAGGTGCCCGCATAGGTCACGTCGGCATTCAGGTTGCCGAGACACCCGAGCTGAATCGTGTTGGACGTGGGCTCCATTATGACGACCAGGTCGGAGTCGCGCAGCAGCGGTGACGCCTCGAGGAGCCCTGTGATGGGGCTCGCGTCTATCGGGAGTTCCTCGCGCGCGAAGAACAAGAATCCGCAGTCCACGGCCGTGGTGGTCCGCCCGCCGTCAAGCCAGCGCGCCAGCTGGACCATGACTGCCAGCGCACCTTTCATGTCGCTGGCGCCCAGTCCGTGCACCGCGCCGGCATCGATGTAGCCGGGGAGGTTTGCCTGTGCAGGAACCGTGTCGAGATGGCCCGCGAAGACGACGAGCGGGGTCCCTGTTCGTCGCTCCGGGGCGTAGAAGAGCGAATCGTCCTGCACCAGAGAGGCGCTGCGCGTGTCGATCATTGCTGCCACCACCTCGACGATGGCTGCTTCGGCGCGGCTCTCCGAAGGCGTCTCTACCAGCGCGAGAGTGGTCTGTGCCAGGCGCCGGGCCAGGTCGGAATCGATCGTTGTGCGATGGGCGGTCATGTTGCGGGCAGGATAACCGTGCGGACGGCTTGCACATTGTTGCCGAATCCCTCTAGCGGGTATCGCCGTATGCTGACAAGCTTGCGGGCACGGCCCGTGTGGGGCGTTGACGAAGGAGTGAAGCGGCTGAAAAAGGTGGTTCTCTGAGCGGTTCGGCTACGACGTACGGGACGAGACCCGAGCGCGAGAAGGCGGTCCTGGTTGGAGCGATCTTCGGGTCGTCCTCTATCGACCAGGCCGAGTGGTCCCTCGAGGAACTAGAGGCGCTGGCCGATACCGCGGGAGCGGACACTGTGGAGCGCACGATGCAGCGGCGCGGCTCAGCCGATGCTGCGACCTATCTCGGTAAGGGGAAGGCGAAAGAGATCGCAGGCGTCGCGACCGCGCTCGACGCCGACATGCTCATCTTCGACGACGAGCTGACTCCCGCGCAGGGACGCAACCTCGAGGACATCGCGGGCGTCAACCCGCTCGCCGAGCGGGGCTTGAAGATCATCGACCGAACCGGTCTCATCCTCGACATCTTCGCCCAGCACGCGCGCAGCGCCGAGGGCAAGCTCCAGGTCGAGCTTGCCCAGCTCAACTACCGGCTTCCCCGCCTGCGCGGGTGGGGTGACGTCCTGTCGCGGCTGGGAGGCGGCATCGGAACTCGGGGGCCGGGCGAAACGGCTCTCGAGGCGGAGAGGCGAGCGATCCTGCGGCGCATCAAGCGCGTGAAGAAGGACCTGGTCGACCTCGAGCGCACGCGGCGACTCAAGCGCGCCCGCCGAACGCGATCGGGGGTTCCGGTGGTTGCCCTGGTGGGTTACACGAACGCCGGCAAGTCAACGCTTCTCCGTCACGTCACCGACGCCGACGTGCTGGTTCAGGACCAACTCTTCTCGACCCTTGACCCCACGACGCGCCGCCTGGAGCTTCCTTTCGGGAGAGATGCGTTGTTGACCGACACCGTGGGCTTCGTCCGCAAGCTCCCGCACCAACTCGTCGAAGCCTTTCGCTCGACCCTCGAGGAGGTGGGCGAAGCGACTTTGCTGCTGCACGTCGTGGACGCAAGCCGGGATCCCGAGCGTCAGCTCGATGCAGTCAACACCGTTCTTGCCGAGCTCGGCGTTGCGGACCGCCCATCTCTCACCTTCATGAACAAGGCAGACCTCATAAGCGACGTCGAACGGGACAAGATCCAGGGACGCTTCCCGCAAGCGGTCTTCGGTTCGGCCGTCACCGGCCAGGGCCTCGACGAGCTGTTGGAGCGGATCTCCGACGAACTATCGAAGATGAAGGTCGAGGTCGAGTTGACCATCCCGTTCGACAAGGGCGACCTCGTGGCGCGCGTCCACGACTCCGGCGAGGTGCTCCACGAGTCCTACACGGAATCAGGCACGCACCTGGTGGCGCGCATCGGTCGCGAAGCGCTGCCCTTGTTGAGGGACTACCTCGGCCGGTCACCGTCCTAGCGGTCAGCCGGATGCCGGCGGCACCACTATGCGCTCGCCCGCGGCCGTGAAAGCTCGTGCGACCAGGACCGTGATGAGCATGCCGGCCACGGAGACGGCTCCCAGCAGCATGAACAGCACGACGAGTTGCACGCTGGCCGCTTCGGTCGGGCTTGCGCCCGCCAGCATCATGCCGACGAACGCGCCCGGCAGGAAGATGAGGCCCACGTTCTTGGTCGAGTCGATGGTGGGAATCAAAGCGTTGATCGCCGCCTTGCGCGCGTAGGGGCGGAGGGCCGCGCGTGCGGGCACTCCCAGAGCGAGTCTTGACTCGACCTCCAAGACCTTGTCCGAGATCTCGTCTCGAAGTCGTGACCCTGCGAGAGAGACCGCCGTCATCGAGTTTCCGATGAGCATGCCGCCGATCGGGATGAGGTACTGGGGCTCGAAGGGGAACACTCCGGTTCCGAACAGAATCAGCAGGGCCACGGTCGAAGATGCCCCGATGGTCGTAGCGGCGAGCCAGAGGGCCCCCTTGACGCCTTTCAGCCTCCGAGCCGACGTGAGCGCGGCTGCGCCCAGCATGACGATCAGGAAGATGCCGGCCAGGCCGAGCCGGTCGAAGACCACTTGGATCACGGCCGTCAAAGCCCCCAACTGCACGATTGCCCGCACGACCGACACGATCAGTTCCGACTCCAGCCCCAGCCGCCGTGTGCGCGACACGATCAGGGCAAGCGCCACGAGGATCAACGCGATGGCGACGTCTGTCACGGCGTCCGCTCCCGCGGCCAGGCTCTCGTAACGTCCTGCGGGCTCCCCGTGGCCACGAGACGGCCGTCGGAGATCAGCACTGCGTGCTCGGCGACTCGGAGCGCTTGATCGAGATCGTGAGTCACCCAGATCACCGTGAGACCGCGCTCGTTCAGGGACGTCACGAGCTGCTCTATGCGAGTCGTCGCGTTGGTGTCCAGAGCCGACGTAGGTTCGTCCATGAGCAAGACCTCGGGCCGTCGCACCAAGGCCCGAGCGATGCAGACGCGTTGAGCTTGTCCCACCGAGAGGGCGGTGCCGTCACGATCGAGAAACTCGGCTCCCAGCCCGGCCGCGACGAGCGCGCTTCGCAGCTCGTCCTCGGGCACCTCCGGAAGTCCGTACGCCAGGTTGGCTCGCACGCCTCCCTCGAACAGGACCGGCGTCTGGAAGATCATGCCGACTCGCCTCCGCAGGTGGGTGGGGTCGAGAGTCACGAGGTCGGCAGCGTCGAGCGAGACGTGACCGAGACTGGGCTCCTCCAGACGGTTCAGGCATCGCAGCAACGACGTCTTGCCGGCGCCGGATGGCCCGACGATTGCGGAGACAACGTGACGAGGGAACGCCGCGGTGATGCCGCTCAGAACGGTTCGACCACCGCGCGTCAGCGAGACTCCGTGAAGCTCCATCACCGTTGATTGCGAGGAAGTTGCCGGCATTCACTCAGCCTACGGCTGTCTCCCCCGACGTATGCTTCGCCGATGCGCATCCTGGTAATCGGGGCCGGAGGGGTTGGTGGTGCGATCGCCGTCGTCGCTCAGCGCCGCGACTTCGTGGAACACCTCGTGCTGGCCGACATCAACAGGGCTCGAGCGAGCTCGATCGCCGGGCGACTCGACGACCGGCGCTTCGAAGCGGCGGAGCTGGATGCATCCGACAGCAACGCGATCGTGTCTCTCGCCAAGGAGGTGAGCGCCGACGCGATAGTCAATGCCTGCGACCCTCGTTTCAATCCGCCCATATTCGATGCGGCCTTCGAGGCCGGCTGCACCTATCTGGACATGGCGATGACGCTGTCGGAACCCCATCCCGAGCGTCCTTTCGAGGACACGGGGGTGATCCTCGGCGGGTATCAATTCGACGCCGGACCAAGTTGGGAGGAGCGAGGGCTTCTGTGCATCGCCGGAATGGGCGTCGAACCCGGGCTGTCGGACGTGTTCGCGCGCTACGCGGCGGACCACCTCTTTTCGTCCATCGACGAGGTCGGTGTGCGGGATGGTGCCGATCTGACCATCGACGGCCATGCCTTTGCTCCCACCTTCTCGATCTGGACCACCATCGAAGAATGTCTGAACCCTCCGGTCGTATACGAGCGGGAGCGAGGGTGGTTTACCACGCCCCCCTTCTCAGAGCCTGAAACCTTCGTCTTTCCCGAGGGCATCGGCCCGATCGAGTGCGTCAACGTCGAGCATGAGGAGGTGTTCCTCATTCCGCGCTGGATCGATTGCAATCGGGTCACGTTCAAGTACGGGCTGGGAGACGAGTTCATCGGAGTGCTCAAGATGATCGCCATGCTGGGACTCGACTCCACCGAGCCCGTCAGGGTTCGAGGTGTCGAGGTTGCGCCCCGGGAGGTCGTCGCCGCGACCCTTCCCGATCCGGCAAAGCTCGGGGATCGGATGCACGGGCGCACCTGTGCCGGCACCTGGGTGCGAGGAACCGGTGCGAACGGATTGTCGCGCGAGGTGTACCTGTATCACGTCGTCGACAACGAAGAGTGCATGGCCGTCTACGGCAGTCAGGCGGTCTTGCTCCAAACTGCGTTGAACCCGGTGGTGGCGCTCGAGCTGATCGATGCGGGGGCCTGGCGGGGCACGGGAGTGCTCGGGCCCGAGGCCTTCGATGCGGAGCCCTTCCTGCAACTGCTGGCCGACTACGGGCATCCCCACGGCATGGAGGAACGCAACCCCTCGTAGCCGCTTACAACTTTCGAAAGACGGCGACGACCTTGCCCAGGATTTCGGTCCCCTGCGGGGCTTGGAACGGTTCCACGTTGATGTTGGCGGGCTCGAAGATGATCTCGGACCCTCGGTGGCGGATGGTCTTGACCGTCGCCTCGGGTGCGTCTCCGTACTCGCTCGGCATCATGGCCGCAACGATCTGGCCGGAATGCGCGGTCGGTTGCTGGCGGATGATTACGAAATCCCCATCGAAGATCCCGGCCTCGATCATGGAGTCCCCGTGGATCTCGAGCATGAAGACGTTTCCGTCCCCTACGAAGTCCGCGGGCATGGGGTAGATCTCGTCGACGTGCTCCTCCGCCATGATGGGAGTACCGGCCGCGATGCGCCCGAGGAGAGGCACCGATCGGGTGGGGGCGCGCTCCGCCGCGAGACCCGTGTCGGCATCGAAGAGAACCTCGATGGCGCGGGGCTTCGTCGGGTCTATACGCAGGTAACCCTTCTTCTGGAGCGCCTGCAGGTGCGAGTGAACCGTCGAGCTCGAGGCCAGACCCATCGCCTCGCCGATCTCTCTGATGGACGGGGGGTAGCCACGCTCGGCGACCGCCTCCGCGATGTATTGGAGCGTCTGACGCTGGCGTTCGGTCAATCCCTCGACCATGTCCTTGACCTCCTGATGTGTCGACCTGATGAGCTGCTGCCCGTGCCTCGAACGCGTGTTCGCTACAGCCTAGAGGCTCTTGGCGACCAATTCAAGAACATGTGTTCGATTTTGAGGGTTGATACCGAACAAGCGTTCGCATAAAGTAGCGAACAGACGTTCGCTGAAGCTAGTTGCCCAGCGGGGCAAGAGCGCGAAGAAATGCGTAATTACATTTGTGTGTTTCAGGGAAGGAAGAGTAAAGAAGAGTGGCGGAAGTTGCCCGAGAGGGCTTGTCCACACCCCGCCGCTAGCGTCCCTCAGAGATGGGGTGGCGACGAACAGGGAGGCTGAGATGGCGCTTCGACGAGAGGACCTCGCGTACCGCAGCCCGGGACGGGTGCTGGACTTCCCGATCGAGCGCGCGGTGGCGCGACTGAGGCGCCGGCGCCTGCTCGAGGCCCGCCGGCGCCTCGCCGCGCTGGTCGCAGGCCTGGTGGTCATCGTGGCGCTGGTGCTCGGGGGTGGCACCGGAGGTACTGGGGTGGCCTCGAAGCCCGGAGCGCCGCGGGCCGTCGTCCTGCAACCGGGCGAGACGCTGTGGGACGTTGCTACGGAGTTTGCCCCTTCGGGCGTGGACCCGCGCGCTTACGTGGACGCGCTCGAGGAACTCAACGATCTCCGGGGCACGGCCCCCGCGGGCATGCAGCTCACGCTTCCTCGCTAGCCGGCGCACGCGCTGTGTCCCTCGCCCGGCGGTAGGCTCAGACGACCGCACGGCTAGAGGAGGAGCGATGGGAGCAGGAGAGTTTTCGGTCGTCCGGCCCCCGGTCCCGGTGAACGAGCCTGTGCGCGACTACGCGCCGGGCTCGCCCGAGAGGGAGCGATTGCTGGCGACGCTCAAGGCCATGGAGAGCGAGCGTCAGGAAGCTCCGTTGGTCATCGGCGACAGCGAGGTTCGCAGCGGGGATCTCTATGAGCAGGTGCTGCCGCATCGCACCTCGCACGTACTGGCCGACGTCCATCGGGTTCGAACCCGAGACGTGAACGCCGCCATCCAGGCGGCGGCGGATGCACACTCGGAGTGGGCGAGCACCCCGTGGCAGGACCGCGCCGCCATCTTCCTGCGGGCGGCCGAGTTGCTCTCCGGACCCTGGCGCGACCGGGTGAACGCGGCCACGATGCTCGGTCAATCCAAGACCGTGCACCAGGCCGAGATAGACGCCGCCTGCGAGCTCATAGACTTCTGGCGTTTCAACGTCGCCTTCATGCACCAGATCTACGCCGAGCAGCCCATGTCTGCGCCGGGCACGTGGAACGCGCTGGACTACCGGCCGCTCGAGGGCTTCCTGCTCGCCATCAGCCCCTTCAACTTCACCTCGATCGCCGGCAACCTTGCGAGCAGTTGCGCCCTGATGGGCAACGTCGTGTTGTGGAAGCCCGCGGTCACGGCGTCCTACTCCGCCCAGCTTCTGATGGAGCTGATGATCGAGGCCGGATTGCCACCGGGCGTGATCAACCTGCTGCACGGCGACGGCCGGGTGGTGGGCGACGTCGTGTTCGAGCATCCCGACTTCGCCGGCCTTCACTTCACCGGGTCGACGACGGTCTTCAAGCATCTGTGGGGCGAGATCGGCGCTCACATCGACACCTACCGCAACTATCCGCGCATCGTGGGAGAGACGGGCGGCAAGGACTTCATCGTCGCTCATCCGTCTGCGGACGCCGAGCAAGTCGCCACCGCCGTGCTGCGCGGTTCCTTCGAGTACCAAGGTCAGAAGTGCTCCGCGGCGTCGCGTATCTACGTCCCCTCGAATTTGTGGGGCGAGGTGTCCGAGCGCCTCGCCGCCGGCGTGAGGGACATTCGCATGGGCGACGTATCAGACCTCAGCAATTTCATGGGGGCCGTCATCGACGATCGGGCTCTCGCGAAACACCGGGGCGCGATCGACCATGCCGGGAGATCGCCGAACGCCGAGATAATCGCAGGCGGAGGAGTCGACGACTCGGAGGGATACTTCGTGGAGCCCACGATCGTGCGCACCGAGGACCCCGGCTCGAAGCTCTTGAGCGAGGAGTTCTTCGGACCCATCGTCAGCGCTTATGTCTACGACGACACGAAGTACTCGGACACGCTCGCGCTGATAGATCGCACGAGTCCCTACGCGCTCACCGGTGCGATCTTCTCGAGCGACCGGGCGGCGGTCGCGCAGGCGCGCGACGTCCTTCGTTACGCGGCCGGGAACTTCTACATCAACGACAAGCCAACCGGCGCGGTGGTCGGGCAGCAACCGTTCGGGGGGGCGCGGGGCTCGGGGACGGACGACAAAGCGGGCTCGATGTGGAACCTGATCCGCTGGGTCGCCCCGCGCACGATCAAGGAGACGTTCGTTCCGCCGACCGACTACCGCTACCCCTACCTGGACGACGCCTGAGCCAGACGCGGGCGGAGAAGGCAACGCGGGTCCCCCACCCCTTTGCCGTCTGACTACCGCTCACCGGTTGCCAGATAACTCAGCCGGCCTCGACGAACCCGAGTCAGGGGATTTGAACGCCTCATGTCGCTCGCCCACACCGTGTCGAGGGGCTATCTCTGCACTGAGGGCTCCCCACGAACCCTGAGCGTAGAGAAACCCAGATCTCGAGGTCCCCATGGGTTCGGTGGCCACTCGGCCTTGTCGCCGTAGTTTCGGGCCGCCTTCCCAGTGGGAATTGCCCTGATTTGGGGTCCTTGTGACTGCGTTCACTAACGCTTGCAAATTGCAGCGATTTTCTTGCCACCTTCCCTTGACTATCGCCCCAAACATGCGCGTAATTACATCTCCGTAGTTCCACCATATGTTGTGTTGCGTTCCTCACCTCGCCCCATATCTGGTGGCTCGGAGCTCACAAAACGGAAAGAAGAGCAGGGTCGGGATGGTTGAATACAAGGAGCCGGAAAGGCCGGCATGAAGGGGGTTTTCGGCGTGTCGAAGGCGACCACATCGCAGCTCGGGACCGACTCCGAGCTTCGGATCAAGCGGTACTTCACCACGGAGGGTGTGCACCCGTACGACGAGGTGGAGTGGGATACGCGCGACGCCGTGATCCAGAACTACCGCACCGGCGAGATCGCCTTCGAGCAGCGCGACGTCGAGGTGCCCCAAGCCTGGTCGCAGAACGCCACCAACATCGTCACCCAGAAGTACTTCCGCGGCTCCCCGGGCACCCCCCAGCGCGAGCGCTCGGTCAAACAGATGATCGACCGGGTCGTCGACCGCTACCACGAGGAGGGACTGGCCCGCGGTTACTTCGCCGACGACGACGAGGCCCAGGTCTTCGCCGACGAGCTGCGCCACATCCTGGTCACGCAGAAGGCCGCCTTCAACTCGCCGGTGTGGTTCAACGTCGGCTGGCGCCCCAAGGGCGAGGAGCAGGTCTCGGCTTGCCAGCCATATGACGCACTCGTCAGCACCCCAGCGGGCCTGGTGCCCATCGGCAAGCTCGTCGAGGAGAACGCGGTTGGCGCCAAGGTCTACGACTCAGAGGGTGTGACTCGTGTCGTCGCAGTGAAGGCGAACGGTGTGAAGGACGTCTTTCGACTGCATCTGGAGTCGGGCTACACACTCGACGTGACTGCAGATCATCTCGTGTGGAAGAGGAATTCCAGTGGGCGTGGACGTTTCGTGCCGGCAGGCGAGCTAAAGCGCGGGGACGCTCTCGAATGGCACAGGCGGGGCTCTTTTGGAGAGGCCGAGATCACGCGCAACGAGATCGCCGAGGCCGCACTGGCGGGCTGGCTCCAGTCCGATGGATTCGTCGGGCAATACAACGGCACCAACGAGTCCCTCACGATCGAAGCGATGACCGTCAACGATGAGGAGCTCAATTGGGTTCTGGGGGCAATCGACAAGGTGTTCCCAAGAGTTCACCGGCACGAGCGGCTGGTCACCTCCCAGGACACCAAGCTCGATTGCCGTCGCACGCGCCTTTACGGCAACGTCCTTTCTGACTTCGTAACTGCGTGGAACCTGCGGGCGCGCGGCGTCGACATGGAGGTGCCCGAACATCTCTTCACGGCACCGCTGCCCATCGTGGCTGCCTATCTCAAGAGCATCTTCCAGGCCGAGGGCAGCGTGGCGCTTAGCGAGGGGTCGTGCCGTATCGGTCTGGACATGGTCTCTGAGAAGCTCATCCGCGGTATGCAGCAGTTGCTGCTGCGTTTCGGAATCTTCTCGAGGGTGTCTTTCAAGGCCGACCATCGTACCGACCGAAAAGGCTGTTGGTCGCTGGCGATTCAGAACCTGGGAGATCGTCGCACCTTCGCCGACGAAATCGGATTCGTCGACGTCCGCAAGACCGAAAAGCTCGAGGAGAGCTTCGACATCGCGGGGGAGTCCTCCAGAGACTCCAAGTACGCCGAGATCGCTCGTGTGGAGCAACTTGGTCCCATGGAGGTCTACGACATTCAGACCGAGAGCGGTGAGTACCTCTCTCACAACCTCCGCGTGCACAACTGCTTCATCCTCTCGGTCGAGGACGAGATGAGCTCGATCCTCAACTGGTACGTCGAAGAGGGCACCATCTTCAAGCACGGCTCCGGCTCGGGACTCAACCTCTCCAAGATCCGCTCGTCGAAGGAGCACTTGCGCTCCGGTGGCACGGCTTCTGGGCCCGTGTCGTTCATGCGCGGCGCCGACGCTTCGGCCGGCACGATCAAGTCCGGTGGCGCCACGCGGCGGGCAGCGAAGATGGTCGTGCTCAACGTCGACCATCCCGACATCAAGGACTTCATCTGGTGCAAGGCGCACGAGGAGCAGAAGGCGCGTGCTCTGCGCGAGGCCGGCTTCGACATGGACCTCGACGGCAAGGACAGCCACTCGATCCAGTATCAGAACGCCAACAACTCGGTGCGAGTCACCGACGAGTTCATGAACTCGGTCATCGACGACAAGAGCTGGAACTTGGTCGGCGTGACGACCGGCCAGACGATCGAATCGATGCCTGCCCGTGAGCTGTTCCGCGAGATCGCCCAGGCCGCCTGGGAGTGCGCCGACCCCGGCGTTCAGTTCGACACCACGATCAATAACTGGCACACGACTCCGAATTCGGGGCCGATCACTGCATCTAATCCCTGTTCCGAGTATCTCAGCGTCGACAACAGCAGCTGCAACCTGGCTTCACTCAATCTGCTGAAATTCCTCGATGAGACGGACACCTTTGATATCGACGCCTACAAGCACGCAGTGGAAACCGTGTTCCTTGCACAAGAGATCTCGGTCGGCTTTGCCGGATATCCGACCGAGAAGATCGCCGAGACCTCTCACCGGATGAGACAGCTGGGTCAGGGCGTCGCCAACCTCGGTGCTCTGCTCATGGCCATGGGGCTGCCCTACGATTCCGATGAGGGCAGGGCCTTCGCCGCCACTCTGACCGCCATCCAAACGGGTCACTGCTATGCAACCTCGGCCCGGATCGCCCGGAAGGTGGGGGCATTCGAGGATTTCAACCACAATCGTGAGCCGATGCTTGCGGTGATGAACAAGCACCGGGACGCGGCCTACGAGATTCCCTCTCATACGGCCACTGAGGCGTTGGCCCACGCGGCACGGGAGGCCTGGGACGATGCCGTGGCTACGGGCGAGCGCTATGGCTACCGTAACGCGCAGGCGGTAGTTGCAGCGCCTACGGGGACCATTGGCCTTCTGATGGATTGTGACACGACGGGCATTGAGCCGGATCTCGCCCTCAAGAAGACCAAGAAACTGGTCGGCGGCGGAACCATGTCGATCGTCAATCAAACCGTGCCGCGTGGCTTACGCAAGCTCGGCTACACGGACGAGCAAGTCGCCGACATCGTCGCCTACATCGACGACAATGGTCATGTGATCGAGGCGCCACACCTGCGCAAGGAGCACCTACCGGTGTTCGACACCGCCATGGGAGAGCGTTCGCTCCACTACATGGGTCACATTCGAATGCTGGCAGCGATTCAGCCATTTCTCAGCGGAACGGCGAGTAAGACGATCAATCTGCCGGAGCACGCGACCGTGGAAGACATAGAGACCGCCTATGTGGAGGGATGGCGGCTCGGGCTGAAGGCACTAGCTGTTTACAGGGATAACTGCAAGGTCGGCCAGCCCCTTTCGATAGCCAAGAAGGAGAAGGACGAGGCCGCCAAGATCGCAGGCGTCACCGCGCTGCCGGAACCGGTCCGTCGCCGCTTGCCCAAGAAGCGTGCGTCGCGCACGATCAAGTTCCGGGTCGCCGACACCGAGGGCTACATCACGACCGGCGAGTTCCCCGACGGCTTGATGGGCGAGCTGTTCCTCAAGGTCGCCAAGCAGGGCTCGACGCTCGCGGGCATCATGGACGCCTTCGCCATCTCGATCTCGATGGGACTACAGTACGGGGTGCCGCTGTCAGCCTACGTCAAGCAGTTCGTCAACACCCGCTTCGAGCCCTCGGGCATGACCGACGACTCCGACTTCCGGATTGCGACTTCGATCCTCGACTACGTCTTCAGGGTGCTCGCCGTCGAGTACCTCACTGACTCCGAGCGGCACGCGCTGGGTATCCGCACCTCCGGCGAGCGCCAGAACGAGATCGAGGCCAAGCTCGACCCGAATGCGACGGGCGACAAGGCCAACGGCAATGGGAATCCGAAAGGGCATGAGACGCCCGCCAACGAGGGCCGGAGTGAGGGCCAGGGCGTGATCGTGCTGGGCAACGTGGCGTCGGCGAGCGTCGGTTCGCATCCCTTCTGTGGAACGTGCGGAGTACAGATGCAGCCGGCCGGATCGTGCTTCGCGTGCCCGTCCTGTGGCTCGACGAGCGGCTGCAGTTAGAAACAGCGACCTCCTCGACGATCGCAAGTATCGGGGGAAGAGGAACGCCGATGAGCAAGCGCAAGGGTTGTAGCGAGTGCGGGGCCGAGCTCGAGGCCGGTCCCGCACTCTGTCCATTGTGCGGAACACCGTCACATATGGACCAGACGTGGGGCGATCGCAAGCCCGAGCCCACCGGCGTCGACGACTACCACAAGGATCTCCGCAAGCTCAGGGCCAAGCTCAGGGCGCTGCGGGACGACGCGGAGGCGGTCTGATCGAGTTGCTCGATAAGAGAGCCTGACGGGTGCGCTGTCCCTACTGCGAGTCCGAGGAGGACAAGGTCGTGGACTCCCGTCTCGCCGAAGAGGGCCGTGCCATCCGGCGACGCCGTGAGTGCATCGGCTGCGGCCGACGCTACACCACCTTCGAGCGCGCCGAGGAGGTGCCCCTGCTCATCGCGAAACGAAGCGGTGAAGAGGAACCGTTCGATCGAGACAAGGTCATCGAGGGGATACGGCGCGCCTGTAAGAACCGCCCCGTCGGCGAGGCCGACATCGTGGCCATCGCAGAGGATGTCGAGGAGGCCATGCGCACGGACTCCCGCCGGCCCGTTCCCTCGGCGGAGGTGGGACGAGAGGTGCTCGAACGTCTGCGGCTGCTGGACGAGGTCGCCTATCTGCGCTTCGCGTCGGTCTGCAAGGACTTTCAAGAGCTCGATGACTTCGAACGCGAGCTGGGGCTGCTGCTCAAGAGGTCGCCGCCCAAGGCGGGGGACGAGGACCCGGCGTGAAAGATGGCGCCACATGAAGCTCGAGATCAAGCGACTCGATCCCGGCCTTCCTCTGCCCTCCTACGCGCGCGACGGCGACGCCGGGTTGGATCTCGCTGCGGCCCAAGATGTAACCCTCAAGCCCGGCGAGCGAGTCGCGCTACCGACGGGTTTCGCGATCGCCATACCCGAAGGCTGCGCGGGCTTCGTGCAGGCGCGCTCGGGTCGTGCGCTCAGAGAGGGACTTGCCTTGGCCAACGCACCGGGCCTCATCGACGCGGGCTACCGTGGGGAGCTGAGGGTCATCGTCGTCAACCTCGATCCTACGGAACCCATCTATATCGCGCGCGGTGAGAAGATCGCTCAGCTCGTCGTGCAGCGGGTCGAGCACGCAGAGTTGGTTGAGGTCAAGGAGCTTCCCACCTCGACGAGGGCCGAGGGCGGCTTCGGCAGCACCGGTCGCTAGGGAGGAATGCCTCGGCTTCGAAAGCTGAGAGCATGTCCGGATGCGAAAAGTCCTCAGCTTCGTCGTGGTGGCCATTGTGGTGTTGGCGGTGGGGGCCGACTTCTTCGTCAAGACGCTCGCCGAGCGCGCCGTCGCGAGCGAGTTGACCTCCGAGCTCGAGCTCGAGGAAGCACCCGACGTAGACATCGCATCGTTCCCCTTCCTGGTGGCCTTCTTCCGAGGACGGCTCGACCGGATGACGATCACGAGCTCGGACGTAACCGCCGGCGCCCTGAACCTATCGGAGGTGGTCTTGACTCTCGAGGGCACGACGTTCGAGCCGGGGGAGGTGGTATCCGGTGACGTCGATCGGATCACGATCGCCGGCGGGGCGGGGGAGGGAGTACTCGAGCAGGTGGACCTCAACCAGGCTTTGCAGGACGAGGACGTACCGGCGCGAGTCCGGCTGTCACCCGGAACGGTCAGTCTGGAAACCGATGCCGGGACCGTGGAAGGTGACCTCGCACTGGACGAGAACGGCTTGACCGTTAGTGGCCGGGGTGGGCTCTCGGCCACGTTCCAGTTGCCGTCGCTCGGGGGCCGGGTGAGCTTCGAGGAACTCGAGATCGATGACGGCGAGGCGATCCTGACCCTGGACGTCGCGGCAGGGGAGCTACGCCGTCCAAATTAGGCGGTCACCGACACCGCGCCGGAACGCAACGGGCCTGATTTGTTCTCCAAGAGGAGCCGGAGAGGACGTCGCAATTGATCTGGGAGAGCCATTACAATGAGGGCCGAACTTTGCGGGCGTGGCTCAGTGGTAGAGCATCACCTTGCCAAGGTGAGGGTCGCCGGTTCGAATCCGGTCGCCCGCTCGGAGAAAGTCCAGGTCAGGGGCCGTTTGCCAGGCCCCTGACTCGCGCAGGGGA
>JBOGWX010000084.1:0-8406 GCA_050694055.1 Actinomycetota bacterium | reverse complement strand
CTTCGAGGGTTCGACCGACGTCGGTCATGTCCACCCCGATAGCCTCGAGACGATCCAGAACCCGCTCGGCGTCGTCGGCGGCCTGCTCGATCGTGCCGGCGACGGTGCCGTGTTCCTCGAACGCGGTGATGGTTGCCTCGGGAAGGGTGTTGATGGTGTCGGGGCCGATGAGACGGTCCACGTAGAGGGTGTCCGGATAGGTCGAGTTCTTGGTCGACGTCGACGCCCACAGTGGACGTTGGAGTCGGGCACCGCGAGAGGCGAGCTCTTCCCAACGAGGTCCGCTGAAGCGTCGCCGGAACAACTGATACGCGGCCCTTGCCTGAGCCACCGCGGCCTGCCCTCGCAGGGCGAGAGCCTCCGAGTTGTCGATCGCCTCCAAGCGACGGTCGACCTCGGTGTCGACCCGGCTCACGAAGAACGAGGCGACGCTGTGCACCGAGTGCAGGTCGCCGTCGTAGCTTTCGAGGCCGGAGAGATAAGCCTCGATGACCTCGTCGTAGCGCTCGAGGCTGAAAATCAGCGTGATGTTGATGTTGCGCCCTTCGGCGATCATGTCGTGGATCGCGGGAACGCCCTGCGGGGTCGCGGGGATCTTCACGAACAGGTTGGGCTCGTCGACGCGCTCGTGCAACCGTCGCGCCGCGTCGACTGACCCGGCGGTGTCCCGCGCGAGAGAGGGTGCGAGCTCGACCGAGACGAACCCATCGCCGCCGTCGCTGTCGTCATAGACCGGGCGCAGGATTGACAGCGCTCCTTGGATATCCTCGACCACCATCGTCCAGTAGGCATCGGTGACGCTCGCTCCGCTGGCGACGAGGCTCTGGAACTGTTCGTCGTAGTCGCTCGATCCGCTTATGGCCTTGGCGAAGATGGTGGGATTGGAGGTCACGCCCCGGATGCCCGCGGCAACCAAACGGTCGAGCCCGCCTCGTGTGAGATGCTCCCGGGTCAGATTGTCGAGCCAGGGGCTTTGGCCCTCCTCTTCGAACAGCTGTTGCAACCTCGTCATCTCATCTCCCTTTACCCGCTGACGAACCACCCGGCCGCGCATCGTTGGGATGCAGTGAGCACTCGATTGAAGTGTTAAGCCTCTCTCTTTGTCTCGTGTTTCACCACGGGCATCAAGCAATGCTTAAGTCAGCCTGCAGACGCACGACTCCTCAACGGGAACGGTCTTGCTGGCCCCTGCGCCCTGGGCGAGCTTTGCAATGACCGCCACGCGACGTGGGAACGCCGCCGGAACCAACCCCTTGCCTATTAGGGTTCCTCCAACACATCAACCATCCATCCGAGGTCCCGATCAGTCGCGAAGGATCCAGAAAAGCACTGAAGAGTCGGGCGCCAGATTGCGCCAGCTGAGGATCGGGGTCTTCGTGGCGAGGATGGCATCACCGGCCCGGACCGCGGGCGAGGACGATCCCAGATCGACCAGTACCAGTCCTCGCGCCACGAGGACCAATTCCGTTCCCTTGTGCCTGACGGGCGGCGTTCCTCGCTCACCTGCGACGAGGTTGACGAGGTAGACGCGCAGGCCCGCCGAGGGGTCGTCGAGCAGGAACCTGCTGTCGCCCAGTTCAGGACCTCGGTTGCGGCGAGCGAGCACGTAGTCCGGGCGTTCCTGGTTCTCCAGCAGCTCATCGATGCCTATCCCCAGACCACTGGTGAGGGTGAGCAAGGTGTCGAGTGACAGACCCCGAAGGCCGCTCTCGACCTGTGAGATCGCGCTCGGTGAAACCTCTGCGAGTCGGGCGAGTTCGGCTTGGTTGAGGTTCCGCTCGCCACGTAGCCTGCGCAACCCCTCAGCGAGGCGCCCCAGTGCCCGCTCGGCCTGGAGGTGAATCGTTCCCTCATCGCTGGAGACTCGAAAGAGCCGACCCTGCACCAAAGGAGAATGGCCCTCGGCCTTGATAACGCGCAGGTGTGTATCGTCTAGTTCGAAAACGCATTGGGTGACCTTACGGATCTCATCGATACTCGCATTCCCAAGTGCGGTCCGCGACACGCGCCAGTACGCGATCGCTCCGAGATCGAACAACCGAGGGCAGACCCTCTTGAAGAAACCAATGGCGCGATCGGTGCCCCACTGTCGTGCGAAGGATTCCAGACCGTCGATAACGACCCGACCGACGCCCTCTTTGGCCGCCTTATAGATCGTTTGCTCGAGCAGGACGGGGTCGGAGAATCGAGACCCGGACCGAGCGTCCACGACCACCATGTCGGCCCCGAAGGCTTTGCGGATTGCGGCTTCGGTCACCCGCGCCGTCACATACACAGCCGTGTCGT
Organism: Actinomycetota bacterium; assembly: GCA_050694055.1. Lineage (GTDB taxonomy): Bacteria > Actinomycetota > CADDZG01 > CADDZG01 > WHSQ01 > WHSV01. Next base: position 6,120 of record JBOGWX010000084.1, on the reverse strand, counting down.
TGGAGGAGGACAGCATCAGCTGCTCGACCTGAGTGCAGAGTCCCGAATCGTCGCTCACCCACACGACGTTGTCGCCTGCCAGGAGGCCGCCGAGAATCTCGTCGAGATCGTCGAGACCACTGCGGATCAGCTCCCTGTCTCGAGAGTGGGTCATTAGCAATGCTTAACACAACTGGTGCCCCAGGAAAGCAGTTGGTATCTCTGAAGACGTCAAGAGAGACGGAAAGAGGAGCTCAGGAATTGTGTTCATCGCCTTCGTCGCCGGTGCGGTGCTCGTGTGGTTCGGGCAGGCCCTTGGGTTGTCATGCTTGATGAACCGGCGGGGCTTCCATCCGCTTCCCTGGTTCGTAATGCCACTGTTGATGGGGCCCATGGCGTGGCCGCTGGCGTTGTTTGAAGCGCTCTCCGGTCCGCCTCGTCAGGAACTGGTGCGACGTGGCAGTCGAGGCCCGGGGGCGCTCAACGTCTTCGTCCTTCTCGATCGGGATGAACTCCCGGAGCAGTTCGGCGCGCGGGTCGCCCGCCTCATGCCGGATTGCCATCGGTTAGTTCTCGGTCGGGTCATCAAGGCGGGAGGACCGAGGGATATCAGTCGCGACGCCGAGAGCTTCCTGCGTCGGATCGGGCGCAACATGTGGGCAGGGGATGCGGAAATCCGGATCCTGTTCGGAGACATGCGGCGGGCTGTTCAAACAATCGATGAGGAAGGCGTCTTCGGTGTTGTCCTGCGCGGCGATCAGCTCGACGGACTCCCCGATAGCGACGGCGAGACACAAAAGGTGAGATGTCTTCGCGACGTTACTGCTCCTGGGCTGATCCTGCGTTGACATCCCGTACCGCACCGAGCATCACCTTAGAGATCATTTCCTATTCACCGAGGAAGGACCGCAATGCACACGACAAGGATGACCGGTCTCATGAGCCGATCTTTGGAGGCTCGCCTCCTTGAGCTAGACGAGCGCATCGCCACGCTCGAAAGCCAGCGCGAGGGAAACGACAATCCTGTTGCCACTGCCCTGCAGCTTCAGTTGTCCCGAGAGCGCAGCCAGATAGCGGACGCACTTGCCGGTGCGACGCTCCTCGACGACGCCCCGTTCGACACTGAGGCGATCGAGATCGGTGACACCGTCACCGTCCATGAGACCGGGAGTGGAACGCAAGAACAGTACGTCTTAGTGGACGGCACAGTTGGGTCCCGGGCGCGACACGATTGGGTGTCGGCGATATCTCCACTGGGGGCGGCCCTGGTGGGGCGCAGCAAAGGCGACGAGCTGGTGGTCGAGACTCCCGGAGGGTCAGACTCTTATCTCATCCTAGATTTCGAGCGAAACGTTGTCGGACTGCCTTAGCGAATCTCCGAGCGCGCCGGCGTAATGTGCGCGAGGTGTGAGTCGGACGCCTTCTGAAAAGCTCGGCTCGCGATCCGGACTGGCCGACCCACCCAAGAAAGGAGACAGAGATGGCCCGGCGACATGATTCCCTTGTACCGCTTTCGCACGATCACCATCATGCGCTCGCCCAGGCGCGAAGACTCAAGGAAGCCGCCTCAATGGATGACGAGTCGAACCGTCGCCGGGCCACCGATGACTTCATCAACTTCTACCTCGGTTCCCTGTTGCGCCACTTCCGAGAGGAGGAGGAGCTGTTCTTCGCCCCGCTGGTCGACCATGAGGCCGCGCATGCGTTGGTGATGCAGGCTCTGGCAGAGCATCTCTGCGTGCACGCGCAAGTGCGAGTGCTGATGCGCGGTCTTGTCGATGGAGAAGCTGAGCCGACTAAATTGGCCGAACTCTCGAAATTACTGACTGGACACGTCCGGTTCGAGGAACGCGATGTGCTCCCCCTCGTCGAGCAGCTCCTCTCGGAGGACGAGCTCAGGGACCTTGCGACGTCTGGAAGACGGGATGTCTAGAGATCGATACTTCGACCAGATCGTTTTTCTTGAAAGCAACGTGCTGCTCGTAGGCACGAAGGCGGGAAGAACGGAGCAAGGGCAAGACCGAACTAGCGTCATCGAAGCCGCTACTGAAAGAAAAGAGACAAGATGAAGGTGCTGCTGGCAACCGACGGGAAGTCGCCAGCCGCGAGGGCGCAAAGGCTCCTCGCAGGCATCGGCGATCGCGACAGGATCGAGATCACGGTCATGTCCGTGGCCGGCTTCGACACCGCCTTGCAGGAGGGAGACAGGACGGAGGGTCGTTATTCCCCAGAGGCCGGCAGAAAGCACGCCCTGGCGGTCATCGATCGCGCCGTCGAAGAACTCATCGCTTCGGGCTTCAGGGCCTCCGGGCACCTAACCGGAGGCTACCCGCCGCTCGACATCCTGCACGAGATCGAGCGCGGTTGGCACGAGCTCACGGTTCTAGGGGCCGGGAGCGCCAGCTGGATCGGCCAGATCTTGCTGGGAAGCGTCAGCACCAAGGTGTTGCATGCCTCCCCGACCTCGGTATTGATCGTCCACGAGTCCTCGACAGACGACGGCGGGCAAGTTCTGCTCGGCTCCGACGGCTCTCGCGGTGCAGAGTTCGCGTTGCGGACACTCGTTGGCTTTGCAGATCCGGGTCGAGTTCGTGTGCGCGTCACTTCGGTGGTGAAGCCGGGGGAAGGGATAGCCGTTATGCCCGAGCAACTTTCACCACAAGTCGTGACGGACCAGCAAAGGAACGAATCGCATCAACAAGCCGAGAGCCAGGTGAGCCATGCGATGAGGGCACTGGAGGACGCGGGTTTCCAATGCGAAGGGGACGTCCGGTTTGGCCATCCCGCGGAACAGATCCTTGAACAGGCCGAGGCGGATGGATCCGACGTGGTCGTGATCGGGTCACGCGGGCTGGGCTCGGTGCAGCGAGCTGTGCTCGGTTCGGTAAGCGACCAGGTTGCGCGACACGCCCGCGCCGCGCTCGTGGGTCGGCGGTTCGCGATGGTCGGAGGAGACGACTTATGAGTGCAGTTGCCCTTGAGCGGCGACCCGCCGAGCTGGCCGCGAGCTGTCCGAAGGCGATTGGTCGAGTGGGTTCCCGCACGGACTTGTGGTTCGCGTTCGTCCCCGAACGGGGCCCGCTCTCCGTTTGTGCCGCAAGCCGGGATGAAGCAATCGAGTCCGTCAAGAAAGTCATTCGTTCCTACGTCGATCGCGCTGCGACGGACGGCCCTCGGATACTCCCAGAGAGCTACGAGGAGGTTCTCGAGGTCGAGGTCGAGGTCGAGGTACCGCTGAAAGGAGTCCTTAGATGACCAACAAGATCGCTATCAACGGGCTCGGTCGAATCGGCCGAGCGGCGCTCAAGCTGGTGCTGGAGGAGCCGCAGCTCGAATTGGTGGCCGTGAATGAACTCGGGTCGGTCGAGAACATGGCCTACCTCCTCAAGTACGACACGGTCTATGGGCGCTACGAGCGGCAGGTCGAGGTCGCGGACGGCAAGCTGGTAATCGACGGGCGGTCGCTTGTCTACACGAGTGAGCGCGACCCTGGGCAGCTCCCCTGGAGCGACCTCGGCGTCGACCTGGTTTTCGAGTGCACCGGCTTGTTCACCAATCGCGAGGGTGCCGAGAAGCATCTACGCGCGGGGGCTAAGTGGGTCATCCTGTCCGGCCCGGCCAAAAGCCCGGATTTGCCGACCATCATCCGTGGTGTCAACCAGGTCGACGGCAGCATGAACATCATTTCCTGCGCCAGCTGCACCACGAACAACATCACCCCTGTGGTGGAGGTCCTGGACCGCTACTTTGGAGTCGAGAAGGCCCTGCTTACCACCGTGCACGCCTACACCGCGACTCAGGCGCTGGTCGACAGCCCTGTCAATGCCAAGGATCTGCGACGGGGCCGTTCCGCGGCCCAGAGCTTTGTCCCGGCCAGCACCGGCGCGGCCCACGCTACCGGTCTAGCGTTGCCCGCGTTGCAGGGTCGCTTCGACGGCGTCGCGATCCGAGGCCCAGTGGTCGTCGGCTCGCTTTCGGATCTGGTCTTCCTGCTCGGCCGGGACACAACGTCAGAGGAGGTCAACGACGCCTTCCGGCGGGAGGCCGCGACCGACCGGTACCGGGAGGTGCTCGGCGTCACGGACGAGCCCCTGGTCTCTGCTGACATCATCAAGGATCCCCGCGCCTCCATCGTTCAGCTCGATCTCACCCGCGTGGTCGGCGGCAACCTGGTCAAGGTTATGAGTTGGTACGACAACGAATGGGGTTTTACAAATCAGATGGTGCAAGTTGCGATCGAACAGCTCGGCCTGGACGCAATCTCCTAGTGCGACGCGGAGAGCAGCCGCCGCGTCATCAAGTCGCGACCTCCGGCGGAGTCGGGCGGAGCTCGTTCGAGGCCGTAGCGAGCGAGCGTGGAGCTCACGTTGGCCTTGCTCAGCGCGGTTGACGGATCGCTTTCCGGCGCGCCGACAACGGTTTCGGACTCAGCGTGCGGCTCGGCGCCGGTACGTCGCTCGTTGCGCTTATGCGGTGGCGTTGGACTCTGAAGCCGCGCAAGAGGGGAGCTTTATCAAGCTCCGTAGGCCCGATTCTCTACCGGAAATTGGCCCGTTCCAATGGGTGTCACCCCGATGGGTGACGGGGAGGAGCGTCGTACACGAGCAGGCCACTCTGGTCGATGCGACATGCTTCGCTCAGGTGGTGAGGCTGCCCTTTCCCGAGCCCCAGATGGATGACTTCGCGCCCTCCAGTAACCAGAGCATCGGCGATCAAACGACGATGACATCTCCACCACAGCGTCTCGGCGCACATGACTGCGACGCGCGTTGAGCGGGCCTGTTCCCTGAGTGCTTCGAGAGCAACTCGAAAGTCCGGTGTCTCCATGTAGCCCGCGTAGGCGCGGAAGGAACGGTTGCGCCACGATACGTGACGGTTGCCCGCGCTGTCGTCCATTTTCCTACGTCCGCCCAAAGCCTCCCCCCACCATTCGTAGACGATGCCGACCCGAGGAAGGCTCTCTGCCAAGGCGTCGCGCGCGAAGTGGGGGTGTCGGCGCGAGCCTGGATGGCGCCGAACATCGACGAGCAGCCCGATCTCTGCGCCACTGAGGATTTTATGGAACTCGGCTTCGGAGCGCGCTCCGTGCCCGATCGTGAAGATCGTGTTGCCTGGTTGTCGCGATCTTGCGTTCGTCATATCGCTCCTCGAGCTCGTCCATCGAGATCAAGCGTCGATCGATCGACGATGACGAGCCCTCGTGCCCTGTGTTCCGGCATAGAATTCGATCCGTGAGCAAGATTGACGCAGTCGCCACCCTCGAGCGCTGGCGAAATCACGGGGCCGACTATCGCGTTCTTCATCTATCGGACGAGCTTGCCGTTGTTGAGCTTTGCACATGCTTCGGTGAACCCGTCGACCAACTTGAATCGAGCGACCCGCGGCTATTGCGCTACCTGGAAGAGAGGCGTTCAAGTCCCCGGAGTTAGGAAGATGCCGAGGATCACACCAAAGATGATGTGTGCGCCGAGCGCAACAAGAGGCGTCTCTCTCCCGTAGTTCAAGGCGAGGAGGCCGGGCGGTTCCAATACCTGATCCAGATCGGGACCTCCTCGTTCCGAGGCCATGCGTGCGTGTATCCCGGGAAGCAGCGGCACTATCAGCGTCAGGGCGGTGATTCCGTGGAAGGTGCCAAAGAGCGCCCCCAGCCACCAATTCGCGCTCGCGAACAGCGCGAAGCCGACAGCGTAAAACAGTGCAAAGACCTGTCCGTTGAGAAGATGTACCAGGAACCCGATGACCCGCGCTCGATCGGAGTCCTCTACGAACATCGTGCCGAGCATCATCGGTATGTCCATGCGCGTCAGGCCCGCAAGCTGGGCCCCCACCATCAGCGCCGTAAGCGCCACGGTCGCCACGAAACCGAACGTCGCCCAGCCTGCCCAGTCCATCACTCCGCCCTCATTCGAATTGGATTTCCTTGAACCGCATCGTCCGCTGCTCGCAACGCGAGAGCGGCCTGAACGAGCGTCGCGTGTGTGAACGCTTGGGTATGATTGCCTAGGAACAGTTTGGTCGATGGGTCGATTTCCTCGCTGAGTAGGCCAACATCGTTCGCAAATCTCAATAGACGTTCGAAGAGCAGCTTGGCTTCCTCGAGTCTGCCTAACCGCGCGAGAGCTTGGACGAGCCAGAAAGAGC
>JBOGWX010000083.1:0-7049 GCA_050694055.1 Actinomycetota bacterium | reverse complement strand
GGCTCGAGGTTGCCGTTGGAGCTGGGACCACGAGCGGCGCGCGGCTCGACGTGGTCGAACTCGGTGCGGAAACGGTTGCCGCAGTCGACGCACGAGACCCCGTCGAATCCGGGTGGCTCGCCCAGCTCCAAGGCGATCGCGACCTCGATCGGGATGGTCCTGGTCCAGCGGGCGAACTGCCGCAGATCGACCCCGTCGTAGAAGACGCCGTTCAGGAAGGCATCTTGGGCGATCCTCCTGGCGACCTCGGGTGACACGGGGCCGACCCCGGGGATCTTGCAGATCTCTCCCTCTTTGACGTCGCTCCAGCCCCTCTGGGTCACCTCGTGGCTGACCAGCACCACCAGCTCGGGCCGCCGAGCGCGCCCCTTCCCGGAGCCGGACAGGAGCGCGGCGTAGGCGTCCGCAAGGTGGTGCTCGAAGGGCGCCTTGTGGCGGGCGGCGCGCGCCAGGCGGGCGGCCTCGGCCTCGGCCCGGGCCACGATCGGGCTCCCGAGGTGGGGCTCCAGCGCGAGATGGACGTGCACCATGCCGAGCTCGTCGCGATAGCTGCGAGCGCGGCGGGCGGCGTGCTGGCGCGGCCCCAGGTCTCGGTGCTGTTCGGCCTCGAGCTTGGCCTTGCGGGCCTTCTCCTTTAGCACCTGGAAGGACTCTCTCTGGGCCACCGCCAGGAGCTCGGTGGCCGCACCGGGGGCGGAGGCCTCGGCTCTGGCGATCTCGGTCGCCTGGTCCAAGGAGATCTCTCCGTGCTCGAGGGCCTTCTCCAGCGGCGCGGAATCACCCAGCACCTTGCTCGTCGCGATGGTCTCTTGGGCTTTGCCGACAGAGGTCCCCGTCACCCGGGCGAGACTGGAGGCGTCATCGATCGTCCGGGCGAGCGCAGCGACCCCGAAGGCGGCCAGTCGCTCGGCACGTGCGTAGGCCTGCAGTCGTTCCCGGGCCTCGGGAACGCTCAGCAACTCGGGCTCGAGGTCGGCGTTGGCCTGCTCCAGCAGTTCGACGGCCTCGTCGACCTGGGTGGGTTCCATGCTCTCGATCATGACGGGGCCCTGTGACACTTTTGGCCCTAGATCGACCCTTTGACGGGAGATCTCCGAACTGTTTCTTGCGACCTCGCGTAGCCGGCCTCGGGCCCTGTCGGCTGACGGCGAACTCCTAGTGTCATCCTCGACAACCTCCTCGACCCACAAGACGCCGTCGATCGGGCGCTGGGTCGATCCGCACCTGGATCACCAACCGGAACGACGCGCCCAAGCCCTTCGTGTGGCACAAGACAGCCGCTGAGATCCTCGGTCTCGCCGCATAATGTCGGCGAATCTCTGACTCGGGACACTAGCGAAGGGGACGCGCCACTCGCAGATCTCGCATTGGAAAGTCGGCTTCGTTGTCGGTTACGAGGATCGCTCCGTAAGCGCGTGCAGTTCCCGCAACGAGAGCGTCGGCGGTGGGGAGTGTGACTCCTTCCGCGCGAAACCGCGCTTGGTACTGTCCTGCTCGAGTAGATGCCTCTACAGTCGTTTCCAGAAACTCAAGTCGCTCTACCAGTAACTGAACGTCTTTACGTACGTTGGGCCGCGCGCCGTGATGGAGTTCCGCGATGTTCACACAACTCGTTCCCAGCGTGTGTCCCTCCGTGATGAGGTCGAGGAGCAACCGCGTGATGGCTTCGAGCCCCCGAAGGTGCCCGATAAGAACGGTCGTATCGAGGAGGTAGGTGGTCAGGCACTGTCCTCCGTCTTGCGGGTTGCGCGCACCCACTCGGCGGCCGAACGGGAATCCCTCCAGTGGGGGTGATCGGGGCCAATTGCGCCGGCTGTGTCGTGGTATGCTGGCATACCTATGAAGCGAACAACGGTGAAGCTGCCGGACGAGCTCGACGCACGGCTGCGCCACGAGGCGGCGCGGAGGAAGAAGACGATCTCAGAACTGACGAGGGAGGCGATCGAGGCCCACCTCGGCGGCGGCGTTAAGCGTCGATTCCTCGCGGCGAGGGCCGGTCGCGGTGGCGGGAGCGACGTCTCCGAACGGATCGAAGAGATCCTCCGCAAAGAGGTTGCCCGATAGCGCTCCTCGTGGATTCGGGGCCTTTGTATGCCTACGTGGACGCGGATGATCGCAATCACGACAGTTGCCTTCGGCTTCTGGAAACGCATCCGGGGCCACTTCTGGTCCCGATCCTTTGCGTAACCGAGGTCGCGTATCTGATCGAGACGCGTCTCGGCGCGGATGCGGAGGTTCGTTTCCTTGGGGATCTTGGGAGCGGCACTCTGATGGGTGAATCGGTCGCGGCCGCCGACTGGCTTCGCATCGCCGAGCTTGTCTGGGACTACCGGGACCTGCCCCTCGGCACCGTCGACGCGTCGGTGGTCGCCGCGGCCGAACGTTTGGACATCACCTCGATCGCGACGTTGGATCGGCGGCACTTCAATGTCGTGCGACCGACTCATGTCCCCGGATTCGAGCTACTGCCGTGATGAGCGGCCCCTCCCAAAGGGAAGCCTTCTCGCCGGTTGAGTGACGCGCTGGAGGAGCAGCGGGCCGAACGCCTGTGACCGAGGAGGCGTTATATCTCGACTCCTCCGCCATCGTGAGGCTGGTGCTGCCCGGGCCTCAGACCGCCGCTCTAGTGTCCCGGCTGCGCGACCACCCCGAGCTGATATCGAGTGCACTCGCGCGGATCGAGGTTCTGCGCGCCGCCCTCAAGAGGACCAAGGCCACGCCTGCTGCGTAGCGTCAAGCCGAGCGCGTCCTGGATCGGATAGCCCTCGTGCGGATCGACGACGCGCTAGTCGATAGCGCCGCGGTCATGGAACCGGCAGGGTGACGATCGCTTGATGCCGTTCATCTCGCCACTGCTCTCGGAATAGGAGAGAAGCTCGCCGGTCTCGTCTCTTACGATTCTCGACTGCGGGATGCCGCCGAGCGAGCCGGCCTCCCGGTCTTGATGCCGGTTTGAGCTTCACCACCGGTCGCGTTGCAGCACCTGCTAGAGGTTCAACGGGCTGATCGACTGAGACAAACTTGTCGGAGCCGATTTCTAGCGTTTCTCTCCCTTGGGCTCGCGCCCCTTCTCCAGGTAGGTGATGAGATCTTCGTCTGGTTCAAAGGGCGGCGGTGGCTCGTCTCCCCCGTCGCCGCCGGTCGGGACTCGAGACTCGGGTTTCGGTTCGTTAGTCATACGCTCCCGTAGCTGCCTCCGGCTGAAACCATACCGGCGATGAAGAGAACTCGGCGGCGAGCAAGCTCCGCAGGTTCTAGGGAGAATCGAGAAAGGATCCTGAGGGTGCGCGCATCGGATCGGGAAGCTTCTAGCGACTGTCCCCGGGAGGATCCTTGCCCTTGGTAACTGACTCGTTGTCTCCCGGCACGGGTGGTGGTGGAACAGAGGGTGCTGGAGCATCCTGTCCCCCGGACGAGTCCGAGTCGCCTTGCTCGTCTGCCTCCACGAGCGGGCCGAAAGTGATGGAGGCTTCGGCGTTCTGCCGGATCGTTCGGTCACCCAAGAGCCTATCGACGAAGGATCCAAGGCTTTCCACAGACTCAGACCCACCCGGTACTGGAGACGGGAGGGTTGCCTCTATGCCGTGCTTTCGGTTTTCGTGCGTCTTGACCACCCGATCATTCTCCCCCTCGAACCAGCAGGTAAATCAAGTATGCCCCAAGCAGCAAGACGACCGTGAACAAGAGCGCGATTGCGGAGCTGAGGAGGCGCGTCTTCCGCGCGAGCTTGCTGCGGTTGATCGTCAGTGCCACGATCAGGTTTCCGAGGAATCTCCACTTCAACCAAGCCTCGCTCCCTTGTTCCATCAAGTCGATGACGGCCTCAGGCGTCGGGGCCGTCTCGTACTTGCGGGTAGAAAAGGCCAAGAGAGCCAGAAGAATCGATAACAACAGAGAAATCGTCACCGTCACGCCTAGAATGCGGGGAGCTTGAAACAGCACTGAGTCGGTCGCAAACAGCAACCCAGCGAGCACCCCGTCGGCGGCTAACAGGACGCCCCCCTTGGCGTCGAGCGACTCGATGCGTCCCAACTGCTCGTCCAAAGCCTTGGCCGCATTGTCAAAGGCGAACGATGCTCCGCTGGGTGCTGGCTGATCAACCATAAGCAGAGCCTATTGAGGGGGTGTGACGACCTCATGTCAGGCTGGGTTCCCTTTCGCCCTTCCGTCAGGCTGCCTTGGTAGCCTCAATGACATTCAAGGGGGGGATAAGTGGCGCTCGCCGGGTCGGAAGTGATCAAGAACCACGCTGCGTTCATTTGGTCGGTCGCCGACCTGCTGCGCGGCAACTACAAGCAGGCCGACTACGGCAAGGTCATCCTGCCGCTGGTGGTACTGCGCCGCCTCGACTGCGTGCTCGAGCCCAACAAGGACAAGGTGCTCACCACGCTCGACAAGCTGCAGAGCAAGGTCGACAACATCGACCCACTTCTCCGCCAGGCCTCGGGCGAGCAGTTCTACAACACCTCGCCTTTGACCATGACCAAGCTGCTCGACGACCCCACCAACATCGCCGACAACCTGCGCGCCTACATCGCCGGCTTCTCCGACTCGGCCCGGGACATCATCGAGAAGTTCGAGTTCGACGCCCACGTCGCCAAGCTCGACCGCTCCAACCTGCTCTACCTGGTGCTGTCGAAGTTCTGCGGGATCGATCTCCATCCCGAAGCGGTCACCAACCTCGAGATGGGCTACCTCTATGAGGAGCTGGTGCGCCGCTTCTCCGAGCTCTCCAACGAGACCGCCGGTGAGCACTTCACGCCGCGCGAAGTCATCCGCCTGATGGTCAACCTGTTGTTCATCGAGGACGACGATGCCTTGCGTAAGCCGGGGATCGTGCGCAGCATGTTCGACCCGGCCTGCGGGACCGGGGGCATGCTCTCGGTCGGAGAGGACCATCTCCGCTCGCTCAACCCTCAAGCCAGCCTCGAGGTCTACGGCCAGGAGCTCAACGCCGAGACCTACGCGGTGTGCCGCTCCGACATGATGCTGAAGGGCCAGGATGCGTCGCACATCGTGTGGGGCAACTCGTTCAGCGAGGATGGCTTCGCCGGCGACCGCTTCGACTACTGCCTTGCGAATCCGCCCTTTGGAGTCGAGTGGCGCAACGTCGCCGACGTCGTGCGCGACGAGCACGCCACCAAGGGGTTCGGGGGCCGCTTCGGCGCAGGACTTCCTCGCATCAACGATGGGAGCTTTCTGTTCCTCCAGAACATGATCAGCAAGATGAAGCCGGTCGAGCAGGGTGGCTCTCGCATCGCGATCGTGTTCAACGGCTCGCCGCTGTTCACCGGCGCGGCCGGGTCCGGTGAGTCCGAGATCAGAAGATGGATCATCGAGAACGACTGGCTCGAGGCCGTCGTGGCGCTGCCCGATCAGCTCTTCTACAACACCGGCATCTCGACCTACTTCTGGATCGTCACCAACCGCAAGAGCGCCCAGCGCAAGGGCAAGGTCCAGCTCGTCGATGCGCGCGAGCTGTGGGTCAAGATGCGCAAGAGCCTCGGCGAGAAGCGCAAGGAGATCAGCGCCGAGCAGATCGGTGCCATCACCAACCTCTACGGAGACTTCACCGAAGGCGAGCGCGTCAAGATCTTCCCCAACGAGAGCTTCGGGTTCCTGCGCGTCACGGTCGAGCGCCCGCTGAAGCTGCGCTGGGAGGTCACCGAGGACACGCTCGCGCTGGTGCGCGCCTCCAGAAAGCTCGCCAAGCTGCACGAGGAGGTGATCGAGCGTCTCGTCGACGAGCTGGGTCAGTTCAGCGGCGTGTCGGCGATCGAGCGCGACGAGCTGGCCGGCAAGATCGATCCCGTTCTCGACACGGTCGGGCTCAGCAAGCCGCAGCAGAAGGCGGTGTGGGAGGCGCTCGCCGTTAGGGACAGCGAGGCGCCGGCGATCGCCAACCGCAAGGGCGAGCCCGAGCCGGACCCCGAGTTGCGGGATCAAGAGAACGTGCCGCTGCCGGAGATGAAGGTCGGCTTCGAGCCGGATCCGTCGGCCCGCTTCGAAGCCGTCGAGTACCGCAGCGCGATCGACGATTACATGACCGAAGAGGTCGAGCCCTACGTGCCCGATGCATGGGTCGACCACTCAAAGACCAAGATCGGCTACGAGATCCCGCTCACCCGCCGCTTCTACAAGTACGAACCACCGCGGCCGCTAGAAGAAATCGACGCCGAGATCAAGCAGCTGGAGGCCGAGATCCAAGAGCTGTTGCGCGAGGTAACCGAGTGATGTGGCCGTCCGTGCAGCTGAGGCACATCTGCCGATTGAAGTATGGAGACTCTCTTCCTGATGAGGCTCGGCAGCCGGGAACAGTAAACGTGTACGGCTCCAACGGGCCTGTTGGGACTCATAATGTGGCCAATACCCACGGCCCTGTCATCGTCATCGGACGGAAGGGGTCTCACGGGAAGCTTCAGTTTTCCGATCATCCGGTTTTCACTATTGATACGACCTACTACATCGATTCCTCGGCAACCGATGTGTGCCTTCGATGGCTCTATTACGCGTTATCAGTTCTTCAGTTGGAGCAAATGACTTTCGATGTTGGAGTTCCTGGTCTTAGCCGAGAGCGTGCCTACCAAGAGCGGCTGAGTCTCCCCCCTTTGAGGGCGCAGCGGGCGATTGCCGACTTCCTCGACGCCGAGACGGCCCGCATCGACGCACTGGTAGAACGAAAGGCAACACTCGTGAGACTCGCCTTCGAGCGGTTTCGAAGCCAGCTGGAGACCTATCTCGCGTCGCAGAGAGGGCATGAGGTCACGCTCGGAAGGTTCGTGCGAAGCATCATTCAGGGAGATAGCCCTCAAGCAGAGGACCGTCCCGCAGCTCCGGAGGAATGGGGAGTTCTCAAGCTGAGTGCCGTCAAGGCTGGAGTCTTTGTCCCCACAGAGAACAAGGCGCTGCCAACTACCTATGTTGAACCGCGCCGGGTCTCATAGAGACTCGTTTCCTTGAGTCCCGGCCTCTTCGACCAGTTCCCTCTGACTGTAGAACAACGCTTCAGCTTCTGCCGGTGGGATCATCCCGATCGGTTCCAGGAGACG
>JBOGWX010000082.1:0-2832 GCA_050694055.1 Actinomycetota bacterium | reverse complement strand
TTCCTCGTTCCGCTTATTGAACGAGAGGGGAGGCAATGCTTCTATCGCTGGTGTACGTGTGGTCCGGGTGCTACTCAGGCTGCTGGTCCCACAGGGACAGGGCGAGCCGCCAAGGATCTCGAAATTGTCGTGCTCCGGCACGAACTGAATGTGCTTCGGCGCCAGATCAAGCGGCCTCGTTTTCGGCGTTACGACCGGGCATTTCTGGCCGCCGCGGCCCGACGTCTGCCAAGGGCTCGCTGGGAGCGTTCCTGGGGCCGAAGATGCTGCTGCGGTGGCACCGGGAGCTCGTCCGCTTGGCAACAGGGCCCCCCGTTACGCCAGCGCAGCGGGTGCAGTTGCGGCGGAGGCCGACCGAACGCCCGCACTACTTGGGCGGATGGGGTCGGGAGAGACCGGCGTGGGTTGCCCTTCAGGCCTTCCGTCTAGCGGTTAGAGCTTTTCGGGATCGTCCCGCCGAGGTCGCACCTCGTAGGCGCACACGTAGGCGCTCGCGATCTTGTGGGCGACGCGGTCGATCTCGGCTTCGGGGAAAGCCTCCCGTAGGAACTCGAGCTCGGTGCTACAGGCCAGGCCGTACCGGACCGCCACCCCCCAGATTGCGCAGTTGTGCTCACTTATGAGGTAGGTGCCGTCGGGCCGCCTCTCGAAGTCGGCGAGGTAGCCGTCCTCGTCCAGGATGCTCGTAAGCACGGCAACCTTCTCGTCGAAGGTCTTGCCGGCCAGGCGCTTGCGAGCCGCCTCCACGCGTCGCTGTCGGCGGCGCTCGAAGATGCGGACGAGCAGCTCGGGGTCTTCCTCCTCGAGGTGCTCGAGGAGCTCGTTCGTGAGCTCGTGGTAGGTCTTCGGGAACAGGGCCTCGGCCAGTTCGGTCAGGCGGTACGCGAACTTGGGTCGCCCCGGGCCGGCGTGAATCTTGCGGTAGGCGACGAGCCCGTCGGCCCGCAGGCCGCTGAGATGCTGGCGGACGCCGCTCGGCGTGATCCCGAGGGCCTCGGCGATCTGGTTGGGCCGGGCCTCGCCGCGCTTCTTGAGGGCGAGGAGCACCTCGCGCGCCGAGGCGCTGAGGGTCGTAAGTACAGGCTCAGCCGCCCTGGAGGGAGCGCTTCCCATGTTCACAAGTATAGGCCGCCATGCGCCGGGTTTGGAAACTTAAGCAAGAGGTACTTTGCTAAACTGGTGGCTGGTCGTGTAAGCCTGGCCCATCCTGAGCGCGGCCGGGAAAGAGAAGGAGCCTAAGCCATGCACACCCCCGACTCACACCCTGGCCACGACCACGCGACTAGTGCCGCGCCTCAGCCATACGCCCCTCGTGAGCAGCTGCCGGGGATCCGGCACCTCATCGCGGTGGCCAGCGGAAAGGGCGGCGTTGGCAAGTCCACCGTCAGCGTCAATCTTGCACTCGCACTCCAACAGGTCGGGGGCCGGATCGGGCTGATGGATGCCGATGTCTTCGGGCCGAGCATCCCCGGCATGCTGGGACTCCCCACCGGCCAGCAGCCAGAGGCGACCCCGGACCGAAAGCTCATCCCTCCGGAACGACACAGCCTGAAGACAATATCCATGGGCATGCTGAGGGAAGACGACGACCCCGCCATCCTGCGTGGACCGATGGTGGGGAAGTACCTGAGCTTCTTTGTTGGCTCCGTGCAATGGGGCCAGTTGGACGCCCTCATCCTCGACCTCCCGCCGGGGACGGGCGACACCCAGTTGACGCTGGCTCAGAGCTTCCCGCTATCGGGGGCGATCATCGTAACGACGCCGCAGGACGTGAGTCTCAAGGTCGCCCGCCGCGGGCTTCGGATGTTCGAGACGCTGCATGTCCCCATCCTTGGCATCATCGAGAACATGAGCACTTTTACTTGCCCGCACTGCGGGAGGGACACGGAGGTCTTCCGCCGCGGCGGCGGCGAGCGGATGAGCCAGGAGCTCGGGGTCCCGTTCCTCGGTGCGATACCCCTTGACGCCGACATCGTCACCGGCGGGGACGAGGGGCGTCCGATCGTCGTCGACAAGCCGAAGTCGGTTGCAGCCCAGGCCTACCGGGCGATCGCGGCGGAACTCGCGGGCGGGCTCGAGGGTCTCCCGACGAGTGCGCTAAGGGCATTTGTGTGGACTTGGGAAACCAACGAGGGCGAGCCGACCTGGGTCGAGACCGCCATTCGGCCATCGGGCTCGCGGACAACCCCGGTCGGCTTCCGCCGGCGAGATGCGCGAACGTTGTCCGTGCTCTGGCAGGATGGGCGCCGCGACGACTTCGACGTCCGGGACCTTCGACTGGCGTGCCACTGTGCCGTCTGCGTCGAGGAGACCAGCGGGCGGGCGCTCCTGGATCCGAAGAGTGTGCGACCGGACATAGCCCCACGTGAGATCTCTAGCGTCGGTAACTACGCCATCAGGTTCAGCTGGAACGACGGCCACAGCACCGGGATCTACTCCTTCGAGCACCTGCGGGCCCTCGGTGAGCTCGACGCAGCCAAGGTCGTGGAAAATGTCTGATGTTCTCCCTGTCGATCCGACGATCACGATCCGGGCAGAGACTTCGCTCGCCGACTCCGACGCGTGCAAGTTCACGGTGAGTCGGACGGTGCATCCCGGCGGCCCCTTCTTCTTCGACGACCGGGAACGCGCCGCAGGGTCGCCCCTCGTCGAGCGGTTGTTCGCGCTTCCCGGCGTTGCCCACGTGCTCGTCGCCGACAACGTCGTGACCGTCGGGAAGGAGCCGAGCACATCGTGGTCCGGGCTGAAATCGGCGATCGGAACGGGTATCCGGACGCAGCTGCTCACGGGAGTACCGGCCATCCTCGAGGCTTCTCGCAACGCAAGCACGCG
>JBOGWX010000081.1:0-4243 GCA_050694055.1 Actinomycetota bacterium | reverse complement strand
GGGGAATCTCAACGTCGTACGGCTTTCCTACAACCTGAAGTATGCGGAAGCCGAGCTGGGCCTTGAGCTCGATCTGATGGAGGCCCGCGCGCTCTCGGAGTGACGGCGGTCGCCAGCCAATCCGGCGGATGGTCCCTGTCCGGCCCGTCGTTGCCAATTTCGTCCGAGGGAAGGAAAATGGAACAAGTCGGGCGAATCTCCTTCCTAGGAGAAACTGCAGGCTGGGAGGCGCAAGTGAAGAGACTGCTCACGATTATCCTCGCTGGCTTTCTGGCGATCCCGCTTTGGGGCCCGGCCGCAGCATCTTCCTCGAGTAGGAGAGCAACCCAGAGCTATTCACGCTCGAATGGCTTCGTCATTGCGGGAGTCGTGTACGCCTCCTATGACCTCGCCACGCCAGTGCCCAATTTCTCTGCGAGACGTGGTGAGACGAAGGTTTCGTTCCGAATCGAAGATGACTTCGGCGCACCGGTAAGGGGCCACATCCACATCGACAGAGACGGCGACGGCGACGTGGACGGAGCTCGTGACTTCTGTGGCTCCACAACGAAGCCGCTTCCCATCACGTTTCGCTCTGAGATTGACGTGTGGCTCTATTCGGGTACGTGTCCAGACTCAACGCCTGCCTTCGCCACGTCGGGGAAGGTCACCGCGACTTTCAGCAAGTAAGTCTCGGCTCGGTCGAAGTGCTCGCCCGCCAGACATCTCCTCCAAGCTCAAGCAGTGGTCTCCCTTTAGTCCCGATCCGTAGAGAAGCGCAGTCGGCCTCTCTTGTCGCCTAATCGATAGTGAACGTCAGCCATTGCCCTCGTCGTTCCCTCGCCGACATCACATTCGGTGACCCCCGTAGCACCTGTTTCTGTTCCGTCCGAACAACCAATAAAGAGGGAGCCGTCCTCGTTGGTGCCGATTCGCAGTCCCAACGATTCAACCTCCCCTTGCGCGCCTACTTCTCCCAGTTGACCCACCCGCGCTTTGGTCAACGGACGTTTCTTTGTTCGCTCGACCAGCTCGCCTGCGGATCTCGCGGCGGTCCGGGCCACATCTCTCAACTCGTGCGCCCAACCTGAACCGGATAGACCGATGCCTTCGCCACCCCCGGACACCAGATCGGCCGGCAATAGCGACGCACCACCCTCACGTCCGAAGGCACGCCCCGAGTCTGACGATTGCAGCACCCCTCCGATAGCAATCACCATAGCCATGCCAACTGCCGCGCGCGCTAGCCCCTCGCCGTCATGAACACCGAAACGCGCTTGCCAGCGACCCGCAAGGCCCTCCATATAGTTCGCGATCCTGTGACCTAGGACAGCCCCAAACCCCGAAGCGCGATCGATGAGAGTGGCAAGCTCGCGGCGAGCACGAAGGCGAAGCATTCGCAGGGCCCCGGGACGCAGTCCGGAGACGGGGTCCCTGACACCCGCTTCAGCAAGAAGCACGTTTCGGTACGACGGCTGAAGCTTCCTTAGAGCGCGAGTCACACTTCTCAACTCGACTCGAGCCAGGCCCTGGCGCTCGACATCTGAGTCGGCGACTCGGTCTGGAACCTCACCGGGAACTTCGCGCCGAGAAGCACGACGCCAGTGATCGCGCAATAGGTTGACAGCTACAGTCCGGCTAAGCCCGGTTACCCGGCCCTGGGCATCGACCTCGTCCCACATCCTCCACAGCTTGATACCTGTCTCTTGGACGATGTCGTCAACCAGCCATTGCGGCACACCTCGCCGCCGGAGCATTCTCGTCAGGTCACTCGACAGGGTCGGCCAGACGTCCTCGAACGCAACCCCTAGCCCATCAACCATCGTCACCTCAGCCGTTCCGCCTTGTCCGTCTTCTCAATGTTTATACGGTGCCAGCTATCTCTGCGTCACGCGCTGACCTTTTGGGCGTCCGAATACCGACGATTCTGCGTCAGCTTTTAGGCGCTTGGCTCAGTTGAGTGACGCGACGGCGCGACCACTCGTATTCCAGCTGGAATGTGTGACCAAAGCAAACATCAACGTGGAGCCAACCATGCCGGACAAACGGAGCTCGACCGAAGCACCCACGTGGTTGCTCGTAGCACCGGATACCGACCTGCCCCCCGAATGGGCGGAGCGCGCGATCGAGCTCCTGGCGCTACCTCTCGTTCCTCGAGAGGTCACGGTGCTGATCGAGCGGAAGCGCGTCCATCACACTGCCGATCCGCACTTCCTACACATGGTCGCGCAGGGGCTCGCTACCCGCGACATCGCACGTGCCCTCGACATTACGGATCGAAGTGTCTATCGGCGCCTCGCTGCCCTTCGCGGCGAGTTCGCGGTCGACACCAACGCCGAGCTAACCGCACAACTTGCGCGCCGAGGGTTTTGACCGTCGTGAACCTGACTCACAGCGTCAGCGGAGCCGTGCGAAGTCCGTCGAAAGAACAACGAGGAACCATGTCCAAGGAGGTCGCCCTACGATGAAACGAGTTACCGCTCTACTCGTCATCCTGAGCTTGGGAGCGCTGGTAGCCAACATCCCTGCCAACGCCGCACCGCGTAGGAAGCACAAACGCGTCGAACGCACCGTCGAAGCCAGCTATGCGACTCCAGCAGCCGGCGTAGCCCTCGCCGGGGACTTCTACGCGGCTTGCAAACACGGCGACGGCATCGGATGCGTGAAGATAACCCCCGAACCGAAAGAACTCTTTGCGCGGGTGGCGATCACCGATACGACCGACCTCCCCGTGCATGGCTTCATAACCAACATCGATGCCAGCACCGTCATCGCTGACTTTTGTGGCGAGACGCGCGACACGGTTTTTCTTGGTTCGGGCGATGAGTTCTTAGTGTGGGCATTCGCCGGACCGTGCTCTGACGGCACGCCTGCAATGGCGACGTCCGGAACCGTAACCGTCGTTCTATCGAATCGACCGTGATCCGATGCAGGCGAAACCTCCGAAAACCGCCTTCGCTAACATCCTCGCCCGAGGGCGCGTCGTCGTTCTGGTCGTGGCCATAGCTGTCCAGCTCACTCCGGGAGCCGGCGAGGCCACGCCTAAGAGACGCCCCGACGCGTCCAGTGAACCCGCGGTAGCTCATTATCCAAACGGGATGAAGGCAGGCCCACGAACTGCGCGGCCCGGAGCGAAGCCTCGCCTGTTCGGCATCGGACACGCCGCCATCGAACCCACTTTGGGACTGAATGCTCGGGGCGACATCTTCCTTACTGCCTTCGAGAGCAGTCTTCGCATCGATGTCCTCCGCTCCGTCGACGGGGGCCGATCATGGAACACCGTTTCCCCTTCCCTAGGTGGTCAGAACGCGCATCTTGTTTCCGCCGACCCGTATCTCTATGTCGATCCACGGACCGACCGCGTCTTCACCGTTGATCTCACAGTCGCTTGCTCATTCCTGTCTTACAGTGACGATGCGGGCGGCTCCTGGACGACAAATCCTCTTGCGTGTGGGCGGCCCGTAAACGACCATCAGACGTTGTTCTCGGGACGACCCCTAACGAGCACGACCGTCGGATACCCGCGGATCATCTACTACTGCTTCAGTGATCTTGTTAACTCGGTCTGCTCCAAGTCCTTGGACGGAGGCCTGTCCTTTACCCCGACCGGCGAGCCGGCCTTTCCCGCGGGTGTCTATCCGGATGGCGGCCCGTGCCCGGGCTGGCACGGTCATGGGGTCTCCGCGCCTGACGGCACCATCTATCTTCCCAAGGCCCACTGCGGACGGCCCTGGCTCGCCATAAGTAATGACGAAGGACTGACGTGGGGCCGGGTCCAGGTTTCGAGCAAGGGCACACCGCGCGGCGGCTCGGATCCTGCCGTCGCCGTGGACAGAGCGGGGAATGTCTTCTACCTGTGGATCTCAAACGATCGACTCCCGTACCTAGCGGTCTCACGCGACGAGGGCCTTACCTGGAGCAAGCCCTTGATGGTCGGAGGTCCGGGCGTTACCGAAGCCAACCTCCCCACGATCGCCGCAGGTCGAAAGGGAGCGCTGGCGATCGCCTATGTCGGCAGCGAGAACTCGCTATTCCAGCAATGCGGCAATGGACGACCGTGCGACCACGTGAAACCCACGACCCCCACTTGGAATGGCTACATCACGGTCACATCGCGTGCGCTTGATCGGCGTCCGCTCCTATACACGGCTCGCGTGAACACCTTCGACGATCCTCTCGTCCGTGGGAATTGCGGACCCGGTCGCTGCTCATATCTCCTTGATTTCATCGACATCCAAATCGATCCGTCCGGTCAGCCCTGGGC
>JBOGWX010000080.1:0-52222 GCA_050694055.1 Actinomycetota bacterium | reverse complement strand
GCGAGGGCCTGAGCCTGAGCTTCGGATGCACGGTCGTCGAGGTACAGGGCGGCGCGCCACTTCTCCTTGGCCATGTGGCCCGGCGAATGAACCGCCATAGCGACATTCAGGCCATCGAGGTGCGTGTCGTCGAGCTGCCCCTTTTCGATGTGCCAGCCGACCAGCACCGTGCAGTCGTCCTCCGTGGGCGGGCTGAGGAACACACACGGGCACGCCGCCTCGCAGTTACATGCCTCGAAATACCGTCCTTTTACGTTCCAGCTCATCTTCTCCTCAGCTTCATGAGGATCGCTCTGGTGTGTGGCCGACAAGATGCCGATGTTCGAGACGCACAGTGGGGTCAAGTAGGTGAGGGCGGCTTTGATCCATACGAGCGGAGTCGCATCGCCCGCCAGGATCGAGCCCAGTTGGTTCATTGCGACGAAGATCGATCCGGCGACGAGGGCGACGGTAACCGTCCTCTTCACGTGTCGGGGGAGCGTCAGCACCGCGACCATTTCGCTCCACGTGCTCCAGGTCGCCCTTCCAGCAGGGGACACCGTCACTCCGCTCATCCTTCGGCCTCCTTGTGTGAGCCTGGGATGAAGGTATGAGATCAGTGGACGGGATACATCCGGACTTGTACTGGCTTTCTAGTCACAACCCGAACTCTTCGGCACGACGGATCAGCTCCGACTTAGAGCCGACGCCGAGCTTGCGATAGATGTTCGCGAGGTGGGTCTCCACCGTTCGCTCGCTCACGACCAGCCGCTTCGCGATCCCAGCCGCGGTCTGACCGCGCGAAGCAAACACGGCTACTTCTGCCTCGCGGCGGCTGAGGGCGCCCACCCCTATCTGCTGACGCCGGCGCGGACGGCTCTTGCGACCGGTGAGAAAGATCTCTACTTCGTCCACGATGGCGTCGACGTCGCCGAGCCAGGGCCTGTGGTCTGTGCCCGGCAGTTCGACGTAGGAGGCCCCCGAGATGTTCTCCGCCAGGTACCGCGCGTGGGCAACGTCGATCCACGCGTCGTCGATCCGGTGGATGATGAGAGTGCGCAGATCGATCTGCGTCAGCAAGTCTCGAACGTCGATCTCGATGTTCGAGCGGATGATGTTCTGAGCCATCGTGGGGCTCGCTGCCATCCGCAGGTATCTCGCCCACCACTTCCGGTGCCGCTCGTCGTCGGATCGGCTCGGTCGCCCCCCATCCCACCATTCGCCGGAGGCCCACCCTCGTTCCATGCGGATCAGGACTTCCTCGACTTGCTCTTGAGCGATGCCCCAGGGGTAGTCCGGGCCGGCCAGCCGTCGGGCCCACGACCCGTAGAGGATCAAGTTCTGCGCTCTTTCGGGGTGGGCATGCGCGAACACCAGACCAAGAGTGCCTCCTTCCGACACACCGAAGATCGCGGCCCGCTCGGAGCCGGTGGCGTCCATCACGGCGCGGATGTCGTCCATCCGTTCCTCCATGGTGGGGGCGTCAGTCACGGGATCAGACATCCCGGTGCCACGCTTGTCGAACAGGATCAGGCGCGAGAACGAGGCAAGCCGGCTCAGGAAATGGGCCAGGTTCGGCTCCTCCCAGGCGATCTCGAGATGGGAGACGAACCCCGGCACGAGCACCAGGTCCATAGGACCATCACCGACCACCTGGTAGGCGATGTTCACGTCACCGCTCTTCGCATACCGGGTCTTTGGCCGTACCGGGCTCATCCAGAGACCCTATGCGGGTGGCCCGGACGAACGGAACCCAGCGCAGCGCTCGAGCGGAGGCGGACGGGAATCGAACCCGCCGGCCGGGGATCGCCCGACCCACCGGTTTTGAAGACCGGGAGGGACACCAGCCCCCATTCGCCTCCAGGAACTTGCATAGTAGGGCCCCGGGCAGGGAATAACCTCTGGCAGCGAGAACGGTTCCCCTTGAAGGCTGAGAGGTGCGGAAAGGGCTTTCTTGGGGGCTCAGGCGGGGGTGCCGGGACAAATCCCTCCAAACACCCGCGTATGCGAAGGTGGAAGGCTTGTTCATCGCTATGGCTCTCGTGGGAGCACTATGAGTACGAGCGGCACATCTGAGCTGACGGCACCGTCGGGACTCGAGCTCGAACGGCTCGAAGACGCCGACCTGGTCGCGCAAGCTCGCACCGGTGAGGAGCGCGCGATCGAGGTCCTTCTCGCCCGTTACCGGAACTTCGCCCGGTCCAAGGCCCGCAGCTACTTCCTGGCAGGCTCCGAGCGCGAAGACGTCGTGCAGGAGGGCATGATCGGCCTCTTCAAGGCGGTCAGGGACTTCGACCTCAGTCAGGACACACCCTTCCGGGCGTTCGCCGAGCTCTGTATCTCACGCCAGATCCTCACCGCGATCAAGACCGCAAACCGGCACAAGCACCAGCCCCTCAACTCGTCGGTCTCGCTCGATGCTCCCGCCTACGGCGACGACGAGACGAGCTCCGTCGGCGATCACTTGATGTCCCCCGCGCGCACCAGCGACCCGGCGGAGTTGGTCATCTCGGCCGAGGAGATCGAAGCGCTCCGAACCTCGATGAGCCGCAACCTCACCGAGCTCGAGGGCGACGTCCTGACGCTGTACATGGAAGGCAAGTCATACGAGGAGATCGCGGGAGTGCTCGGAAATCATGCCAAGTCGATAGACAATGCGCTCCAGCGCATCAAGCGCAAGCTACAGCGGCACATCTCGCAGCGCAGCCAGCCCGACTGACGCGGCATCTCGGGCCTGCGGTGCGGCTCAGAGCTTCTGGGTCCGACGGGGGCCAGCGCTACTTCTTGCGGTAGCCAATGATGCCGGCGTAGATGACGCCACCCGCCGCTCCGATCAACAGCGACAAGACCACCGCGATGATCACGCCTTCCACGGGCAATCCGAACATCTTCACCCCTGATTAGAGATCTGCCGAGAGTAGGTTAGAGCGATGGACCAGAGAATCACACAACACGCCGAGGTCGAGCTGCGCCAGCCGGTTTTGGTTGCTGCGTTTCGGGGCTGGAACGACGCCGGAGATGCCGCCAGCTTCGCGGCGGCGCACCTGGGGCGAGTGTGGTCCGCCACCGAGCTCGCCTCGATCGACCCCGAGGACTTCTACGACTTCCAGGCGGTACGACCGCAGGTCGAGCTCCTCGATGGTGCCACTCGAAAGATCACCTGGCCGGCGAATGACTTCATGGCCGCGCAGCTCTCGGGCACGGGTCACGACGTCATCGTGCTCGTGGGCACCGAGCCCAGCACGAAATGGCGCACCTTCTCGAATCTGATCGTCGAGATCGCCAAGGCTCACGGAGTGAAGCTGGTCATCACCCTGGGTGCGCTCCTTGCGGACGTGCCCCACTCCCGGCCGGTGCAGATCACGGGAACTGCGGTCGACCCCGAGCTGATCCAAAGACTGAACCTGCAACGGTCTCGCTACGAGGGGCCGACGGGCATCGTCGGCGTGCTCCACGAAGCCTTCGCTCGCGCGGGAATCGATTCCGCCAGCTTGTGGGCGGCGGTCCCGCATTATCTTGCCGTAACGCCCAACCCCAAGGCGGCTCTGGCCCTCGTGGAGCGGGCGACCCAGTTGGTCGGGGCGGCCGCCGAGATCGACGACCTTCAGCGCGCCACGACCATCTACGAGGACCGGGTCACCGAGATGGTCTCGGGCGACGAGGACGTCCAGGCCTACGTTCGGATGCTCGAGGAGCGCACCGACGAACAGCAGGATCACGAGGAGATGGACCCCACCCAGATTCCCACGGGAGACGACATCGCCGCCGAGCTAGAGCGCTTCCTCAGGGACAAGGGCGACGGCTAATCCGGCTCTAGAGGCCGGGCCAGTCCTTCTTGTTCTCTCGTATCTCAGGCCAGTCCCTCGTGCCCTTCTTCTCCGAGCCGCCCAGCGCGTCTCCGAGATCCCTCTTGCCCGAGATCTCACCCGTAGCGCTCATAAGATCGTCCAGCGAGGCGCGCCTCTTGCCCTCGACCCTGATGCGCAGCGCCGCAAGCACGTCCGCCAGATGGTCGTCGAGACCTTGATTGCGATCGATCTCCGCGAGCGCCTCGGCCGCCTTCTGAAGCAACTTGCGATCCTGGCGCGCCTGCTGTTCGAGAGCCTCGAGCTCGTTCGCTTCAGTCATGTCGATTCGGATTCCCTCCGGATGATCGAGGACGCCCCAAGCGTAGTCGCTCGCGTAGGCAAGCATCGAGCGTCTGCCTCGTGAGGAGCGAAAGCGGGGGCGGGGGGACGACCGTCGCGGGTCGGCCGTCCCCTCTCTGTCCCCGGTGGTAGGTCCCAAGGCTTGCATTGGACACCCACCCGCGCTCCCCAGCCACGCGGTGGGTGTGGTGCCGCCCCGCTTCATCACCCGCGCGGAGCAGATCTCAACCGCAGGCGGTCCTTCCCGGCTCGCCTCGGCCGGCACCAAACCCGCGGCGGTCCCACCTGTACGACGTCACCATGACGGATGAGGTGAAACGAGCGGGTAACCGCAACGTAACCGTTAGGCAACAGAGGGTAGGCGGAGGATGAAGCGGCTTCCCTTCCCTTGCTCGCTCACGGCCTCGATTCGTCCGCCGAGCAGGCGGGCGTTCTCGGCCGCGATCGCGAGACCCAGCCCGCTTCCTCTGGACGTCCTCGAGGGGTCGGCTTTGAAGAAGCGTTCGAAAACGTGAGGCAGGTGCTCGGGGGCAATGCCCGGCCCTTCGTCGGCTACCTCGATGACGACATCTCGCCCAGACCTGCAGATTTCCACCGCTACCCCCCGGCCCCCCGCATGTTCGACTGCATTGGCGAAGAGATTCGCGATGATCCGCTCGAGTCGGCGCGGGTCCGTCGACAAGGTCACTCGCTCACCATTCGCGACGTGAAGGTCCCAGCCGTTCGACATGATGATGCGGCTCACGAACTCATTGACCACGACGGGTTCGCTCTCGACGGTCCAGCGGCCCGAGTCAAGGCGGGCGATCTCCATTAGCTCCTCGACCAACGATCGCAGTCTGACGATATCCGCGACGATCAGTTCGGCCGGTCTGCGCGCTGGAGGTGCGACCTTGTCGAGATGATTCTCGAGCAGGGAGGCGCAGGTCATGAGCCCCGCGACAGGAGTCCGCAACTCGTGAGACACATCCGACGTGAACCGGCGTTCCCGTTCATGGGCCGCCGAGAGCTCGACGATCTTCGCTTGCAGCGCGTCGGCCATTTCGTTGAAAGAGGCCGCCAGGAGTCCGAACTCATCGTCGGTCTGCACCGGCAAACGCGTGTCGAGCAGACCCTCTGCGAGCGAATGGGCGGCCTCGCTCGTCTCCGCCACCGGCTGAAGAGTCCTTCGGGCGAGGACTCGGCCCGCGAGGCCGGATCCGACGAGCACCAACAGCCATGCGATGAGAAGAACGTTGCGCAACTCGACGAGGTTGCGGTCGAGACCCGCCAGGGAATAGAGGAAACTGATCTCGACGTTCTCGGTCGCCCTTCCGCCCGTGACTATGTACGGAGTTCCCTCAACGTCTGTTCTGACATGACCGTCTGCCGGGAACTCGATCCCGCGGCGCGGCAGATCGGCGGAGTGCAAGGATGGATCCGACGCGTAGCGCCTGTCGTCGAGCATGACGACGGTCTCGAATCCTCCACGCCGTTCGTACAGAGACAGTAGTGATCGAACGTCGGCCGGACGAGCTTCGGTGGGAAGGATGTTCTCGGCAAGCGAAAGACTGAACCGAGTATGATTCGCGGCCCGTTCGACCGCTGCGGCGCGACGAGACTCCCATACGAAAACGTAGGAGCCGGCAGCGAACAGCGCCGAAGTGAGCCCCGCGATCAGAACGAAGGCGAGCGCCAGCCGCCGGCGAAACCGCTGTGGCGTTTGGACCACCGAGCCGGTCAACCCGTCTCCATCCTGTATCCCATGCCCCGGACGGTAACGATGAGTTCGGGGTCGGTTGGGTCTTTCTCCACCTTGCGGCGAAGGCGCTGTACGGCCATGTCCACGAGCCTCGAGTCCCCGAGGTAGTCGTATCCCCACACACGGTCCAGCAACTCACGACGCGACTGCAACCGACCTGGGGTCTTGATCAGCTCGTACAGCAGGCGAAACTCTGTCGCCGTCAGGGTCAGTTCTTCTCCGTCCTTGAACGCCTTTGCTCCGGACGAATCGATCTCGAGAGATCCGCACCGGAGACGATCGCTCAGTTCGGCGTCGGTGCTTCTTCTCAAGGCGGCGCGAAGGCGCGCGAAGAGCTCGGTCATCTCGAACGGCTTCGTAATGTAGTCATCGGCTCCAGCTTCGAGCCCCACGACGACATCAGCGGTGTCGCTCCGCGCCGTCAGCATGATGATTGGCACGTTGCTGCTTTCTCGTATGCGACGACACACGTCGATGCCGTCCATCGAGGGCAGCATGACATCCAGCAGCACCACGTCGATGGAGGTCTGCCGAAAGAGCTCCAGCGCCTCGATGCCGTCACCAGCCGTCGTGACGCGCAACCCCGACTCGGAGAGCGCAAGGCCGAGACTCTCTCGAATCGAAGGGTCATCCTCGACGATCAGGACTCGTTCGTGCACGGGCTCCCCCGGAGGTAGGCGTTTCCTCGGTGAGACGCCACATCCTCGGCGGAGGGCGTCGGCGACCTTCACCCAAGTGTCCATCGCCCAGGTGGGGCTTCGCGCCGAGAGCCTTGCACTGTTACCGAGTGGTTACCTCCGGCGTGGCCGAGCGCCGGGCCGGCTGCCGGAAAGAGGCAAGAAAATCTCGGATCCAATCGGTTTAGAGCGTCGAGCCGGGGACATACAACTGGCAGGCCAGCAGAACCTCTTTGAAGCCCCGAGGTCTTCCTTCCCGCCTCGGGGCTTCAACGCGTTCGGGGACGGATTCTTGTAACTCCCCCGGGCGGGTCGCGATTTCCCCCCGAAAGAGGGACTGACTTCGGGACGTGACTCTGACAAGAGTGAGTGACTCATCTAAAGCGCTGCTTGAGATCGGCAAAGTCGCAGCCCGGCCCCTGATACGTGGCCCGGTCAGAGGGCTTTGCGGGCTGGGAAGCGAGGAGGCGGACATCTCGGTGTCCGCCTCCTCTATCTATCGGTGGACTAATCTCCGCCCATGCCCGACGCCCTCATGGTGACCTCTTCCTTCCTGCCGGGGCGAGGAGGCATCGAGAGCTACCTCGCCGAGCTCTGTTCGTTAGTCGCCCCGAGGCTCGCCGTGCTCGGCCCCCACGAGCGCGACGGAACCCCCATCCCGACCGGCCTCGGCTATCCGACCCACGGCCACGGCTCGATGCTGGTTCCCACCCGGGGAGTCGTGACCGCCATCGCCGAGCTCACCACTCGCTACGACACTACAAAGGTCGTATTCGGCACGCCCTGGCCGCTGGGGGTCCTCGGTCCGCAGCTGACCGCCAGGGGGTTGAGCTACGTGGTCGTCGTTCACGGCGCCGAGCTGCTCATCCCGGCCGCGCTACCGCTCGTCCGGCGAAGGATGGCTGCGGCGCTGGCGGGAGCCGACCTCCTCCTACCGGTGAGCGATTACACCGGAGACGCACTCCGGCGCCTCCTCGAGGACCACGCCAGGCCCGTTCCACCGATCGAACGTCTCCACGCACGCGTCGATCTCGAGCGCTTTCATCCCAACGTGGACACGGCGCCCGCCCGAGCCAGACTCGGTCTCGCTCCCGGCGACCGAGTCGTCCTGTGCTTCGGACGTCTGGTGAAGCGCAAGGGTGTCGACCGGCTGATCGCGGCCTTCCCGGCCGTGGCGGAGGCCGTGCCTCGAGCCGTCCTGGTCGTCGCGGGGACCGGACCGGAGCTAAGCAACATCCAGAAGCTGGCACGCAGGAGCGCCGCCCGGGTGATCGTCACCGGTCGCGTCGAAGCCGCCGAGGCCCCCGCCATCTACGCCCTGGCCGAGGTGTTCGCCCTTCCGGTCGTGGATCGTTACTTCGGCCTCGAGATAGAGGGTCTTGGTGTGGTCCTCCTCGAGGCGGCCGCCAGCGGCACGCCGTGCGTGACCGGCAGGTCGGGGGGGACTCCCGAAGCCGTCATCGACGGCAAGACCGGTTTCGTGGTCAACGGAGGGGATCAGCGCGCACTGAGCGACCGGATCGTCCACCTGCTGGAGCACCCCAGCATCGCGAAGGAAATGGGCTCCGCCGCACGGGACCACGTACGCAAGGAATTCTCGGCCGTTACCCTCCCCGCGCCCTTCCTCGCGTGGCTGGGCGACGGTCTACCATGAGTCATCGTTCCCTCTAAGAAGGGGTGGTCGTGGAACTTCGTGTGATTGCGCCGGACGACAACCTGAAGGACCAGGACATCGATCGAATCGAGAAGGATCTCGAGAAGATCGACAGGCGGCTCGAGAGCTACGACCTCGTTCGGGCCGAGGTGCGCATCGCCCAGAACGGAGGCCCTTCGAAGGCAGTCACGCTCGAGCTTCACTACGGCCGGCAGCATCTGCTCGCCAAAGCCGAGCACGCAAAGATCGGTCAGGCTGTGCGCGCCGCACGCGATGACATTCTCCGGCAGATCAACGATCGTTCCCGGGGAGGGCACAGCTCGTTCACCAAAGGCCGCTGACGACTTGAGCGCGCGCGACCCTCAGCACGTGCGACGCGACCGGCGAGAGGACATTCTCAAGGCCAGTCTCCACCTCTTTGCGACCAAGGGCTTTCATGGAACCTCGATGCGCGACATCGCGCGCGAGGCCGACCTCACCGAGGGCTTGATCTACCACTACTTCGCCGGCAAGCGCGATCTGTTCCGCGCCATCATCGAGGAATACTCGTTCCTACCTGTGTTGCGCCAGCTTCCGGAGTTGGCGGGACAGCTCGATCTGCGCGGACTCCTACTCGTACTTGCACGCGGATTCTTCGACGTGCTGCACCAGAACACAGAACTCGCGCGCCTACTTCTGCAGGAGGTCCAGATCTTCCCCGAGGAGAAGGAGGCGTTCTTCTCCGACGCGGTCGGTCAGTCCATCGGCGAGCTGGGCGACATTCTCGACGCCCGCATGAACGACAAGACACGGGGCCAGGTAGACCCGCAGGTAGCGGCGCGGCTCTTCTTCAACTCACTGCTCGCCTTCTTCGTGGAGCAAGAGATTCTCGGTGGCAAGCACATCCTGCCGGCCGACGAGAACGTTTACATCGAGCACCTCGTCGACATGTTCACCAAAAGGCTAGGGCCCGGAAAGCCAAAGCCTTCCGGGCCCTCCTTGGTTCCGTAGCCGATCACTTCGAGAGAAGCTCGTCCACCTTCTCGATGATCGTCGACCGCACTTTAGTGGCGGACTCGTAGCTCTTGATGGTCTCGAGCTCCGACCGGTCGAGACGGCCGAGCCGGCCGGTGATCTCCTCTGCGCTCAACGCGTCGTAGGTCGGGATCGGCAGATCCACGAGCTTGCCCTCCACGGCCTGGAGGATCGTCGCGCGCTTGTCGTGAGCCTTCTCGTACTTGTAGACCTTGGCGAGGTCGGTCTGCGTCAGACCGGACAGCCGCGCGGTGATCTCTTCGACGGTGAGGGACGCGTAGCCGGCGATGGGCAACTCACTCGCGCTACGGGGTGCGGTCGCGCGCGGCAGCTTCGGCTGTGCGTTACTCGCTGCAGCGGTTGTTCTGCGGTCCGGCCGAGCCCCCGCCGTTTTGCGGGTGGTCCTCTTGGTGGTCCTCTTGGCCCGTGCCGTCGTCTTCTTGGCCGTGCGGGTCGTCTTCTTGGCCGTGCGGGTCGTCTTCTTGGCCTTCTGATTTGCCGCGCGCAAGGCGTCGGACACCTCGGCATCGACCTTGCGACCCTCACGACGGAGACGGCGCTCGAGAGGTTGGACGCGCTCCTGGCCCCGGTCGATGAAGTCGTCGAGCAGGTCGCCGAACGTCTTGCGAAGGCGCTTGGCATCCACGTCGGAGAGCCGGTCACGGGTTCGGTCGTAGATTCCGAGCGGCAGGTAGACGGTTGCGTCGACCGCTCGGCTAACGAGTTGGTCCACGCCCCCTCGAATCCGTTCGACACCGGCGCGATTCCTCGCCATGGCGATTCCTCCTCTGGAAAGAACTGCTAGCTGATGTTTCTAGATTGCTTGCAAGAGTTTATCCCAAGAAGGTCCCTCTAAACAAGGGGTGCGGCGTGCCAACCGGCTCTCGGGGGGTTCGAGTCAGGCGAGGGGTGGGGCGGGGATCTGCTCCAGCACGCCATCCACGAGGTCCTCGAGCGAGTCCCGCCAGGCCCCCGGGTCGAGCACGGCCAGTTCCTCGAGCGCCTCGGACCGAAAACGCCGGGCCAGGTCGATGGTGGCCGCGATGGAGCCGCTGGAGAGAAGCGTGGGGAGTATGTCCTTCAGCGCGCGCTCCCCGTCGGCCAGGGAGGCGGCGAGCCTGGGCTGGGCCTCGCAGGCGAGGAGCACGGGAGCCGTGAAGACCCCTGCCCTGAGGTCGGTGCCGAGCTCCTTTCCCGTGACCGCCGAGTCACCGAGCAGGTCGAGCAGATCGTCGACCACCTGGAAGGCGAGCCCCAGCCTCTCGCCGTAGGTCACCAGCGCCGATCTCTCTGCGGCAGAGGCTCCCGAGGTCGAGGCCCCGAGCTCGCAGGCCGCTCGAAAGAGCGCCGCCGTCTTCAGGGAGATGGTGTGGAGGTAGTCGTCGACCGGCCTCTCGGGGTCGTCGAGCGACGCTGTCTCGATGATCTGGCCCTCGCACACCTGGGCGATCGCACGCGCCAGTATGCCCGGAACCTCGCCCCCGGCATCCGCTCCCAGCGCGCAGCCGCAGGCAAAGAGGTAGTCCCCGGCAAGCACCGCAACCTCGGTGCCCCACGTGCTGTGCGCCGTAGGCACCCCGCGGCGCGTGGCCGTTTCGTCCATGACATCGTCGTGATACAGCGTGGCCAGGTGCACGAGCTCGACCGCCGCGGCCGACAGATCGGTTGCGTGGCCGCCGGCACCTCCCGCGTGAGAGGACAGCAGGACCAGCGTCGGCCTCACGCGCTTGCCACCGGCCCTGATGAGATGCAGGCAGGCCTCGCTCACCAGCGGATGCGACGATGCACCGGCGGTGGTCTTCAGTAGGTTCTCGACGCGCTCGAGGTCGCTCCCGAGCCCGTCCATCGCGCGTACGGTCATGGCGTGCTACTCACCCACGACCTGGATGCAGTAACGACGCGGCCGCGAGGAGTCGAGCTCGACGAAGAGCACTCGCTGATCGTCGCCGAGCAACGGCCAGCCTTCTACGATGGGAATGCACTCGGAAGTCTTGCCGGCGAAGACGTGGAAGAGATGTGAGGGGGCGTTGGGCGGCTCGTCTTCGGTCATGTTCTCGGTACGAATCGAAAAGTCGTCGTGCTGGTAGTAGAGGTCATCCGGGGCGAGGTTGTGCATCGCCTCTTCGAGCTGCCGGACCACCTCGACTCCCCCGCGCGTGATCATCACGGAGCACGTTGTGTGGGGAGAGAAGACCAGCACGTTTCCTCTCGTCACACCGGCGGAGCGAGCGACTTCAAACACTTCTTCGGTGATGTCCAGCGCGTCGAGGCGCCCTCCGGTCTTGGTCTCGAATTCCTCGAAGGTGATCACGAAACTCATTCTCACCTACCATCGAGAAAAGCAGTTTGGACGCTCGTTAGGGCCGATTGAGCGAATGTTCAAGATTCACCGAGGCTTTCGCGGGTAGGCCAGAACCCAACCAGCAAAGGACCGAGGAGGTATCCGTGAACCCGATACTCAAGAAAGCGCTCGCCGCGCTGGCGATCACAAAGGGCATCGAGAAGATTCAGGAAATGCGCAAGCCCAAGCGTTCTGTTAGCTCGCGACTCTTCCCGTTGGTAGCCATCGTCGGACTGGGTGCCGGCGCGTTCTATCTGACCAAGACGGGGAAGCTGCAGCCGATGGTCGCCAAGGCCAAGGACATGACCGGCAACAACGGCAACGGCCCGGTTCTCGACGACAGCCTGCGTGCTCCTACGACCTCGACCACCGTGTAAGAGGCTCGAGTCGAGCGACACGAACGGAGCGCGCAGAGCGCTTCAGTGGTTCGTCCCACGGAACAGGTCCGTGATGCGGTAGAACCCTTGCATGGGAGACCGAGTCGTTCCCTCGCCGCCCGAACCTCCGCCCTCGTTCCTCGACCGCGGCGAGTTCTCGATTCTCTGTGAGATAGAGCCCTCTCGTAAGCCCAACATCGACCACGTCCGCACTCAGATCGATGTCCTCAATCCCGTCGTCGATGCTTTCCTCATCCCCGACAACCATCTCGGACGCGCAACCGTATCGAGCGTCGCAGTCGCGCACGAAGTCGCTTACATGGGCGGTCGCTCCATCGCATGCATCAACGCGCGCGATCGCAACCTGTTGGGATTCCGACGAGATCTGCTGACGGCAGCGGCCTACGGGGTGGACCACTTCCTCTTCGTCTACGGAGACGCCCCGAAAGAGGGCCGGCGCACCGAGGACCTCACCGTGCGAGGCATGATCTCCGAGGTCCGAAACTTCGGCACGGGCGCGCTGTTCGAGGGATACGCGGATTTCAAGATCGGCACGGTGGCGAAAACCGGCAAGCCGCTCACCTGGCGCGCGACCGCCGACTTCCTCTTCGTTCAGATCACTTACGCGTCGCACCGCCTCCTCGACTGGCGCAACGCGCTCGATTTCGGCGGAAGCGTCTATGCGGGGGTGCTGGTGCTGGCGAGCGCTCGGATGGCAAGGAGAATCAACGCGACGATCCCGGACATCCGTATTCCTCGGAGAATCATCGACAAGCTGGAGTCGGATCCCGGCTACGGCCTCGACTTCGCCATCGAGCAGATCGAAGCCATCAGAGATTCAGGAGTCTTCGACGGCGTCCATTTGGTGCCGGTAACGCGTTTCCGCGAGATGGCCGAGCGGCTGAGATCGCTCGAACGCCGGCGCAGCTGAAACGGGCCACCCCGCTGGGAGTGGCCCGTCATCGAGTTCGGATCGACCTCTAAGAGGCTCTGCGGGCACGGGCGCGCCGGCGCTTGAGCGAGGCGCGCTCCTTGTCCGTCAGGCCCCCCCAGATTCCGTACTTCTGGTTGGTGTCCATGGCGAATTCGAGGCATGGCTCGGCGACCGGGCAGCGCTGGCAGACCGCCTTGGCGCGCGCCTCTCGTGCCTGCTTCTCGAGCTCGGACTCGCCCTGGTCGGGACCGAAGAACAACGTGTTTTCGTATTCTCGACAGGCGGACTGCTCCTGCCAGTCGAGCTTCTCCACGGGATCCATCACGGGGACGGAGACCTCCTTCATGATGCTGCAAGACGGCTGGCGACCGTTGCTTTTGTTGTGTCCAGCCGACAAAAAGCTAAACGAGCCGGCCGAGTTTTCTATTTCCTCGGAACCGCCGCTTACCTCCACCCATAAAGGCCATAACCGGCCTTAGGGGGCGAACCCGTTCCAAGCGTTCGAGGCCCAGTGTCCACCACCTTGGGGAGGTCGTCAATGCCTGCGAACCGAGAAAAATTGGCCGGAGAAGACAAAGGAACCGGCCCGCCAAACCACCGTCGGCGAGCCGTCTAGGGTCCCCCCCGAGGTGGGGTCGGCCTTTTGCGCGCTTAGGAACAAAACGGTGGTCGGATCGTTGTTGTGCGCACAACCGTCGATGAGCCCAGGGAGCCGCTAGCTCGTAAACCGTGTGGAGGGCGCCCCGCGGTGGTATCCCTCAGACATGGCAACCAAGCAGAGTGACCTCGTCCCCCAGCCACTCAAGCGAGCAGGACTGTGGAGCGCTTATTTCCTTCTGGCGGCCGCAGGCGTGCTGGCGCTGCTCTATCTCGTCGTCCGCCTGAAGATCATCTTCATTCCCGTCTTCGTGGCGCTGTTGATCACGACGCTCCTGGCCCCGCTGGTCGCTCGCCTCCGGGATCGGGGCTGGAAGCCGTTCCTCGCGACCTGGACCATCTTGCTCGGCATGCTTCTGCTGCTGGCGGGAGTCGTTGCCGTCCTGGTGCCGCAGTTCACGGGCCAGTTCGACGATATGAGGACCAGCGCGGCCGAGGGCTTCGACGAGGTGGTGAAGTGGCTCGGCGAGGGCCCCCTCGAGGTCAGCGAACAGGATCTGGATCGTTACCTCGAACAGGCGGCCGAGCGGGTCCAGGAGAACTCGGACCAGATCACGGGTGGCGTCCTTGCCGGCGTCACGGTCACCTTCGAGGTGCTGGCCGGCATCCTGCTCGTCTTCGTGCTCGTCTTTTTCTTTCTCAAGGACGGGGCCGAGATATGGGACTGGATCAAGAGGCAGGCGGCTCGACGTAACCGCGACCACGTCGATGAGATGGGACGGCGCGCGTGGTCGACGCTAACGGGATACGTGCGGGGTACGGCGGTCATCGCTCTCGTCGACGCGGTGCTCATCGGAATCGTTCTTCTGGTAGTGGGAAACCCGCTGTGGCTTCCCCTCGCCGTGATCACGTTCTTCGGCGCGTTCTTTCCGATCGTGGGAGCGGTGGTCGCCGGCGTCCTCGCCGCCCTCGTAACCCTGGTTACCAACGGCTTTACCCCGGCGCTGATCGTCGGGGGGGCGATCATCCTCATTCAGCAACTGGAGGGTGACGTCCTTCAACCGTTGGTGATGGGAAAGGCCGTTCGTCTGCACCCGCTCGTGGTGATCGTCGCACTGACCGG
Organism: Actinomycetota bacterium; assembly: GCA_050694055.1. Lineage (GTDB taxonomy): Bacteria > Actinomycetota > CADDZG01 > CADDZG01 > WHSQ01 > WHSV01. Next base: position 37,637 of record JBOGWX010000080.1, on the reverse strand, counting down.
GGGCGGCATTCTTGGAGGCATAGCCGGAGCCTTCGTGGCCGTGCCGGTTACGGCCGTCGGAGCGTCGGTCGGCAACTATCTGAAGGGCCAGCTCCGGTCCGAGGAAGACCGGACCAAGCAAGACCGCGCCGCGGGGAAGGCGATCGACAAAGAAAGCTAGCCTGCGCGCCTACTCGAAGCGAAGAAGGATCGTGCGTCGCAGGGGGCGGCTCACGACCTCGCACGCGGGAGCCTCATCGGTCGCCGAGCAGAGATTCAATACGACTCGATTGCTCGCGCCGGCGAACGTCAGGAATCCAAACTGACGGGCGTCAGGTCCCCAGGTGACGTCGAGGATCCCGGTGACCTCCTCGGTGACCTCTTCGGTGTCACCGGTTGCGGTCTCGATGACAACCACCTTGCCCTTCGTTCTGGATTGGTTCAACGCGGCCGCCGCGATCCGCTTCGAATCGGGTGACCATGCGCCGTCGGCAAGCACCCCTTTTCCGATCGCGATGTCGGTGTCACGATCGCCCTCGAGGTCGATCAGCGTAACTGCGCTCGAGACGCTGCGAAGGACGAAGCGCCCGTCGGGCGAGGCACCCCAGAGCTCACTCGGGGCGAGATCCAGCCGTGCGGTGCTGTGGTCCGCGCCCAAACTGAACGTCACCGAGAGATCGCTCTCGTCGGCCACGAGCACGCGCTGCCCCGACCAGGCCAGGAGGTTGTAGCGGCCCGCTTCGGCCACCACAGTTTTCTGCCCTTCGGCCGCGTCGAAGACGACGACCTCGAACAGCCCCTCGCAGCTCTCGCCCGAGCAATGCCGCTCGACGATCGGACGCAGGTAGGCCAGCTTGGGCTCACTCGGATGCCACAGGGGGTTGAATCCCGGTCCGATGTCGACCTTGGCGTCGGACTCGATGTCGATCAATCGCATGACCGGCGCGGCCACGAAGTCGGCATCCGGTTCTGCCGGCATGCCGCCTGAGACCACGTACGCCAGCCATGAACCTACGTGACTGGCATGAACGTCCTTGGTGGGCGAGCGCCCTATCCGCCGGGTGCCGCCCGATTCGAAGTCCAGCCGCGTCAGGCGGCTTCCGCTCAGAAGGAGTGCGCGCGAGGCCGAGTCTTCCGGAACGAAGCCGGGCTTCGGGGTGGGGTCACGCAGTGCGGCATAGGCTCCGGCCCCGGCCAGCGCAACGACGATCAATACGGTGAGCACGCGCCCCATGGAGTTCACTCGCACAGTGTGGCGCGTGGTGTGACGGGCGAGCCGTCAATACCGCCGCTCAGTCCTGTCCGCCGAGGTCGTCCGCCTCGCCGGCGGCCTCGAACAGCTCGATCTCGGCACTGGTCGGAACGAGCGAACCGGCACCCGGCAGCGCTTCTTGCACGGCGCGCAACACCGCCGCGTTCGTGGTGAGAGCAAGTTGAGTCTGCGTCCCGAAGGAGGCGCTCACGCGAGCCGCCTCGCCCCAGCATGGCCGGCCGTCTTCCGCCAGCTCGCGGCCCTTGCCGTCCTTCTCGGGCCACCACCAGAAGTGGCCAGCCTCCAGGTCCTTGTTCTCGATACGAAGATCGAAGTGGTTGTGGCTCATGCTCGAGTAGCAGGCGATGCCGTGGACCTGGCTCTTACGGGCGAACTTGCGCTCCTTGTGGTTGTCGACCCCGACCATCCGGTTATCCGCGGCCGTCCCATAGAGATGCTGGCTGGCGCGGGCACCGCCGATGCAGTCGTTGTAAGGCACGCTGCGAAAACCCGAGTTGATGCCGACCGGCTTCGAGCCGCCCTTCTTCCGAACCGCCTCCAGGCGCCACATCAACCGCTTGACGTTCCGTTTGACGCGGCGGGGTGACGACCTGCCTCCGCCGAAGGACCCGGCGTAGGAGTTCGCCATCGCGGAGCACGAGGAGGAGCTGTTCTGATGGAACTCGCTGTAGTCGAAATGCTTCGTCGAGCCGTCGGCGGACTGAAGGTTCTGCAGTACCTGCAGATCGCCCTTGGACGCCCTCCCGTTCACGGGGCGCCCGTAGGCAGCCTCGAAGGATTTCATGGCGGACTTCGTCTGGCCCCCGTAGGAGCCGTCGATGATGAAGGTCTCCTGTGTGCCGGTGGGGTACCAGCCGGCGATGCGGATCTGAAGAGCCCTCACGTCCCGGCCGGACTTGCCCACCTTCAGTTGTCTCTGGAAGTCGTAGGCCTGGGCCCCGGGCGCGGCGAGGACCACGACGACCGTCGCCGCTAGAACGATAGTGATCCCGCGCGTCACTCTCTTTACAGTCATGCTTATTGGTTCGGTCCCCCTCGCATGTTGACTTAAATCACAACTTCCCCAGAAACATCTAGTGCTTCTGACTAATGTCGGGCATGTAATTCGCGCGACCGTGGCATCCGAGACGCGACACCGAGCAGGCTTCCTCGCATATCATCCGGCTATGGGTAGTGGGGGGGAGAACAGGGAGCGACCGTCTCGACGCTCGCGTGAGACCGACCTGGTGCGAGTCGTCCTGGTCGACGACCACGATCTGCTACGTCGTGGGATCAAAACCATGCTCGAGAGCGAAGGCGACATCCAGGTCGTCGGCGAGGCGTCCGACGGCGCCGAGGCCTTGAAGATCGTCGAAGACACCCTTCCCGACGTCGTTCTGATCGACGTCATCATGCCGAACAAGGACGGTATCGAGACGACGCGCGAGCTCAAGGATGCCTTTCCCAAGGTCGAAGTCGTCGTCTTGTCCGGGCACGACGAGCAGCAGTTCGTCTTCGACGCGGTGAAGGCCGGTGCTTCCGGATACCTGCTGAAGACGGCGGACCTAGAAGAGGTCGTGCACACCGTGCGAGCCGCGGCCGAGGGTAAGCATCAACTCGATCCCGGTCTGGCAGACAAGATGCTTACCGAGTTCCAGACCTATCAGAGTCACGAGGTAGCCGAGGTGTTCCAGCCCCTGACTCCGCGCGAGAAGGAGATCCTGAGACACATGAGCGATGGACTTCCGAACAAGACCATCGCGTCGAGACTGTCCATCAGTGAGCGCACCGTGACGACTCATGTGGCCAACATCTACTCGAAGCTGCACGTGAACAATCGCGTCAGCGCAGTGCAGGAAGCGATGAGACGTCGCATCCTCGACTACACACCCTAGAAGCACGGTTCTCGCGTGAGCGCCGACATCAACGCCCGCCTGCGTTCGCTCCCCTCGGTCGAGCGCGTCCTCGAGCTCCTCGAGCGAACTGCCCCTCAGCAACTCCTGGTGGCGGCTGCCCGGCGAGCCGTAGAGCTCTGCCGCTCCGAGATCAAGGCTGGAGGTGAGGCGCCGGCCCTCGAGGAAGTCGTGGCGCGCGCCCGTGCCTCACTCGAGGAACGACGGCGCGGCGATCTGCAAGGAGTCATAAATGCGACCGGTGTGTTGATCCACACGAACCTCGGACGGGTGCCGCTCGGCGACCGGCAGCTGCGCGCGATCGCGGACATCGCGGGTGGCTACTCGAACCTCGAGTACGACCTGAATGCGGGGCGGAGAGGCTCCCGCTACAGCCATGCGAGCGAGCTCATCCGCGCGTTAACGGGGGCCGAAGCCGCGCTCGTAGTCAACAACAACGCGGCCGCGGTGCTGCTAACGCTGGCGGCGCTGTGCACCGATAGGGAAGTCATCATCAGTCGCGGAGAGCTGATCGAGATCGGTGGAGAGTTCCGCATGCCCGACGTCATGGCGATGTCCGGCACGCGCGTGGTGGAGGTGGGCACGACCAATCGAACGCATCTCGCCGACTACGAGGGCGCGATCACCGCGGCCACGGGGGCGTTGCTCAAGGTTCATCCCTCGAACTACAGGGTCACGGGATTCACCGCAGAGGTTGCGGTGCGCGCGCTGGCGCGGCTTGCCAAGAGACGAGGAATTCCTTTCGTTTTCGATGCGGGTTCCGGCTACGTCGAAGTCGAAGGTGCGCCCTGGGTGGCGGGGGAGCCGCCCGTCAACGAAGCCCTGTCCCAGGGGGCCGACGTCGTGACCTTCTCGGGGGACAAGCTCCTGGGAGGCCCTCAGGCGGGTGTCATCGTGGGACGGCGCGAGCTTCTGGGCCGCATAGCCAAGCACCCCCTGGTCCGGGCGCTGAGAGTGGACAAGATGACCCTTGCGGGCCTCGAGGCGACCCTGCTGGCGCACCTGGAGCATCGGGTGGAAGACCTCCCTCTGTGGTCGCTGGCGCTCGCCTCCGCAGAGGAGCTGCGGGCGCGTGCCGAAGAAGCCTCGGCCGCGCTGGCGACGGATGCTCTCGAGGCGGAAGCGGTCCGAACATCATCGGTAACGGGCGGGGGATCGCTCCCCGGCGAGGAGCTCCCCTCGTGGTCGGTCGCGCTGGCGCATGCGGAATTGAGCGCGGACCAAGTGCAGGACAGACTGCGCGCCGGAACACCGCCCGTCATCGGGCGCATCGAAGACGACCGGCTGCTGCTCGACCTTCGTAGCGTCTTTCCCTCGGAGCTCGATTCCCTGATCGAGCAGGTGCGCAGAGCCGTCGCCTGAGCGGAGCCACAGCGAGAGACGCGACGATCGTCTAGCTCGGGGCGGTCAACTGCGGATTCGTTGCGGTCCTGCGTAGACGTTGAAACGTTCGTCGCGCAAAAAGCCGACGAGAGTCATGTTGAACTGCTCCGCGACCTCGATGGCGAGGCTGCTGGGGGCCGAAACGGCACAGAGCACAGGGACTCCGGCCACGACGCTCTTCTGCGCTAGTTCAAAGCTGGCCCTGCCACTCACGAGCACGGCGTGGTCTCGTAACGGCAAGAAGTCCTGGAGCAGCGCCCAGCCCAGCAGCTTGTCGAGAGCGTTGTGCCGACCGACGTCCTCTCGAAGGGCGAGCAATTCGCCGGACGAGTCGAACAGACCGGCCGCGTGCAAACCTCCGGTTCGTTCGAAGATGCCCTGCGAGTCACGCAACTTCGAGGGCAGCGAGCAGAGCACATCGGGATGCACCGACGGTCCCTCTTCGAGGCGCGCGGCCTTGGTGCTAAGCCGGTCGATGCCGGCTTTGCCGCACACCCCGCAGGCGCTGGTGGTGACGAAGCTTCTCTCGATGCCACCAAGATCGGCAGCGCGATCGGGTCGTAGGTGGACGTTGACGATGTTGTACCGCTGCTCCTCGCCGACGCTTCGATCGACGCAGTACGCCATCTTGACCACATCCTCACGCGCAGACACCACGCCCTCGGCCAGCAACCAACCCGTTGCCAGTTCGAAGTCGTTACCCGGAGTTCGCATGGTCACCGTCGAGATGTAGTCAGCGTCCGGACGTTGAATACGGAGCTCGAGAGGTTCCTCGGTGGCGACGGCGTCGGAACGGAGCGTCGCCTCCCGGCTCTTGTACGTGGTCACGCGTGTCTTCAGGGATGCGCCGGGGCGATAGATGCGCTCACGCTTGGTCTCGGCGGGGTCGGGCTTCAACGGGTCTGCTAGAGCCATACGAACATCAAATCACGGGCCCGACCCGACGGATAATCGTCCTATGCACGTCATCGGAACCGCCGGCCACGTCGACCACGGGAAAACCTCGCTCATCCAACGCCTGACCGGCATCGACACCGACCGCTTCGCAGAGGAGAAGCGCCGGGGTCTGACCATCGACCTGGGATTCGCCTGGCTTCCTCTACCTTCGGGCCACGAGGTCGGTGTCATCGACGTGCCGGGACACGAGCGCTTCATCAAGAACATGCTCGCGGGAGCCGGCGGAATCTCCGTCGTCCTCTTCGTGGTGGCCGCAAACGAGGGCTGGATGCCCCAGTCAACCGAGCACCTTGCGATTCTCGAGGTCCTCGGAGTCACCACCGGCGTCGTGGCCCTTACCAAGGCCGACACCGTGGACGAGACCACGCTGGAGGTCGCGCGCGCCGAAACCGAGGAACATCTCGAAAGAACCTCTCTGGCGGGATCTCCGGTGGTGACGGTCTCGTCGGTCACGGGTGACGGTTTGGACGAACTGGTGGCTCGCCTTGACGAGGCGGTGACGCACGCGCCCGCGCCGGTGAATCGACGTCGACCGCGCCTGTGGGTCGACCGTGTCTTTACCATCTCGGGAGCGGGCACGGTGGTTACCGGCACGCTCACAGGCGGAGGACTCGAGGTGGGCCATGAGATCGAGATAAGTCCTCGCAGCCGGCGCGCCCGCATCCGTTCGATTCAGAGTCACAAGAAGGAGCTGAGTTCGGTCGGTCCTGCGAACCGGGTCGCCCTCAATCTCGTCGGACTCGATCGTGGGGGGGCCGAGCGAGGTGACGCGGTCGTCCGGCCGTCGGAGTGGCGTCCGACGAGAACCATCGACGCCGAGCTGCGGGTGCTTCCCGAGTGGGCGGTGGGCAGCAACCATGCACTCGTCGAGAAGGGATCACATCTTCTCTACGTTGGTTCGGCAGAGACCCCCGTGCGCATCAAGCTGTTCGGAGCCTCCTCCATTCCGGCGGGGAAGACCGGCTTCGCTCAGCTCTACCTGCGTGACCCTCTGCCGCTTACGCGAGACGATCGCTTCGTCCTGCGCGATGCGGGACGCAGTTTGACTTTCGGGGGTGGCGTGGTGCTCGATCCCCTGGCGACGAGGACTCAGCGCGCAGACGAGGGTCGGGTGGCGTTGCTGCGGCATCTCGCCCACTCGTCCGCGCACGATGCCCTCATTGCGCTGGTCGAAGCGGAGGAGTCACTGACCACGCACGAGGCGCTTCTGCGAGCCGGGCTCTCCACCGTGCCCGACGGCGCCGTTGTGTTGGGCGATCTCGTCGTTTCCGCCGCATACTTCGAGCAACTGGCGGCGCGCGTCAGAGCGACACTGGCCCAGCACCACCGCGCCAAGCCGCTGGAGAGTGGAATGGCTCGCGCGGCCGTTCGCGCTGCGACCGGGCTCCAGTCCGGCGCGTTCGACGCACTCCTCGACGCACTCGAAGACGTCGAGTCCGAGGGGGCTCTCTTGCGGCTGCCCTCGCACGCGGTGCGGATGTCTCCGGAACAACTAAGAGCAAGAGACAAGGTCGTATCCACGATCGAAGCCGCCGGCTTCAGCCCACCGCTCGGCAAGGACCTCGGGACGGACCCGGCCCTCCTGCGCGCGCTGGTCGACTCCGGTGAGCTGTTGCGTGTCGGGGACTTCTACCTGACCAAGACACAGGCCGCAGAGGCTCGAGCGCGTGTCCGGACGACGATCGCCAACGAGGGGCCCTTGACGATCGCGCAGATTAGGGATCTGCTTGGCACGTCGCGCAAGTACGCGGTGCCCCTGTGCGAGTGGCTCGACCAGACGGGCGCAACCCTGCGTCAAGGCGACACCAGGATTCTTGGACCTCGGTCCTGATCAACTCAGCAGGCTACGGTCTACTCACCGGGCAGAGGGTCTCCATAGTCGGGCACACCACCGATCAGATCCCCGCCCACGAGGGCGCTCGGCTTCCCGTTCTGCAACTCGGCTACGAGATGATCGACCACTTTGGATAGATCTCCGGTCTCTCTGTAGACCTCACGCTGACGCGTCGACGAGGTCCCTCGTTCGAGGATGTCATCGACGCCCTTGAGCTCGCTCGAGCACCCGAGGCGTTCGGCCGTGGGAGTAAGCCGGTCGACCAGGTCGCTTATCGAGCGGCGGAGCGACATCACGTTGCCCTCTTCGTCGCGAATGATCTCGGCCTCGAGTCCGTGACGAGCAGCGCGCCATTTGTTCTCTCTAATGGTCCACGCCTGATGCTCGAACATGTCGAGCCCGGAGTTGTAGCGCTCGGCCAACCACACCACCAGACACTGGGAAAGGGCGGTGACCGAGGCGATCTCCTGGAGGGAGCTGATTCCGTCGCAGATCCGGAGCTCGAGGGTTCCGAATCCCGGATGTGGACGAATGTCCCACCAGACCTCACGGATGCTGCGAATCGTTCCCGCGCCGATGAGTGTTCGCATGAACCGCTGGAACTGGCCCCAGTTCGCCATCTGGTACGGCAGGCCCGCCGTCGGAAGCGACTCGAAGATCTTGCTGCGTATCGAGGAAAGCCCCGAATCGCGCCCCTGCCAGAAGGGACTCGACGTCGATAACGCCAGGAAGTGAGGGATGAAGGTGGCAATGCTGTTGCCCACGGCTATCGCCTCCTCGCCCGTGCGCAGGCCCACGTGAGTGTGCACGCCGAAGATCAGCAAGCGGCGCGCCGTCCACTGGCAGTCCTCGATGAGACGGTGGTAGCGAGGGTCGGGTGACACCGTCTGATCGACCCACGCGGAGAAGGGATGCGTGCCCGAAGAAATGATTCGGTAGCCGTAGTTGTCCGCGACCTCGAACAGTTGTTCCAGCTTCCCCTGGAGCTCGCGGCGCGCCGCTTCCACCGTGGGACACACGTCGGTGATTACCTCGATGGTGCACTCGAGCAGTTCGTGTTTGAAGCCCGCTTCGCCGTGCAGGTCGGCAAGGATCTTGGTCGCGGCCGTGTCCGTGGCGAGAGCTCCCGCCTCGTCGACGACTTGGACCTCGATCTCAACCCCGACGGTTGGTCGCTCGCTCCCGTTGAAAACGATGTCCACGTCTGTACCCCCCTGCCCCCTGTGCGAGAACCCTGTTTCTCGCTCTACACGCTCGGTTGCCCGCCTTGATGTTAGTGCTCGGGACGAAACTGTCCACCGCCTTGGTCAGCCACCCTCCTGCGTCCGAGCACGTACACCAGCGCGATGAGATTGGCGATGACTCCCGCCACGACCGCTCCGGTGCCCGAGGGAATGGGAGGACCCAGCGGCACGAGCGCCCCCAGGACCCATGCGAGCTGCAGAACCGACTCCAGTCGCGCAAAGGCCCATCCGCGTGCGGCAAGCGGTGTCTCGCGCTGAACGATTGAGTCGAACGCGACCTTGGCGCTCCCATACGCGAGGCCGAAGACCGCCACCAGGATGGCGGCCGACACGACGGAGAAGTTGCGTCCCACGATCACGGCCACCACACCCGCCAGAACCAAAGCCAAAGCGATCATTCCTTCCTCACGAAGCTTGCGCTTCAAGACGGGTGCGAGCAGCGACCCCCCCAGCGAGCCGCCCGCGGCCGCGCCGACGAGCAGTCCGAGACCGAGCGATCCGAGGTCTTCCCGGCGCAGAGCAAAGGCGAGATGGAGGACCAGAAAGCCGCCGAGCAATCGCATGCCGCCTGCGGCGAAGGTCGCCTGGCGAATGCTCACGGAGCGGGCGAAGAGCTGCGCCTCGAGACGCTCGGTGGCGGCCCGTCGTCCGCGCCTGCGGGGCAGCATGAGGGCCGGCAGCACGCCCAGGAAGTAGATGGTCGCCGCGAAGAGCAACTCGGCCCTCGTCGACACGAACTGCAACAACAGCAGGCCCACAGCCACCGCAACGATGCCGGCGAGGGCATTCACCTTGGCGATGGAGGAGTTGGCCTTGACCAGCGGACGGTCGTTCGGCGCCAGTTCGGGGAGCATCGCTCCCTTGACCACGAGCGCGGAGCGCGACAGCACCAGCACGGCGAAAGCGATAGGGAAGAGATAGAGGCTGTCCGTGCGCGTGGCCAGCAGCCAGGCCAGCGATCCCCGGCCCAACGCGGCCGCCACCATGGCCAGTCGAAGACCACCGTGGTGACGGTCGAGGAAACGGGACAGAAACGGCGCCACCACGGCGAGAGGAGCGACCGTGACGGCCAGGTAGACCGCAATGCGACCGCGCGCGGTCGCCTCGGGAACCGAGAAGAACAACGAGCCTGCCAGTGCCAGCGCAAGCAGCGCGTCACCCGCAGCCCCCGTCGCCTGGAAGGTGAGAAACCTGCCGAACTCCGGGGTGGCCGCCTCCTTGCGCGCCTTGCGAACCGCACGCCGGGCGGCGATCCGCAGCAGCGGCTCCTCTTCGCGAGAACGGTGGCGCTCGGACATGGATTGCAGCGTAGAGCCACAGTCCAGTACCGGCGGGGGCAGGAACCCCTGGCCCGGGGTGGAATTGACCCCTTGTGGGTACTGATTGACAAACTCGCCAATTCGCCGGGGGACGGCACCAACGAAAGGGGCAGTTCGAATGCGACGTCGTGGGGGCCTAGCCATAGCCCTGAGCGCGGGACTTATCGGTGGACTGATGCAATTGGTCCCGGTCGCCGCGGCGACCTCGATCGCGCCTTCCGGTGCGGAGATCGACGGATCCACGACCGTCGAATACATCATCGACACGCGCCACGGTCACATCTACGCCGAAGCGGTGCACCCCACCTCCGCGGGCGAGATCGTCGAGAGCCCCACGGTTCTGACCTACTCCCCGTACTCGGTCCTCGGACGCAACGGTGACGCCGGCACGCTCGTTCCCCAGGGCTACACGCGCATGTACGCCGACGTCGTCGGGACCGGAAACTCGGGCGGCTGCTACGACTACGGCGGCAAGCGCGAGAAGCAGACCGGCTACGACATCGTGGAGTGGATCGCGAAGCAGGAATGGTCCACGAAGAAGATCGCCATGGAGGGTGGGAGCTACGACGGCACCACCGCCATCGCGGCGGCAACACAGGCCCCCCCACACCTGACGACGATCATTCCGCAGGTGGCCATCTCGCGCTGGTACGAATACGCCTACTCGGGCGGTATCCGTTACCTGTACACCAATGAGTTCGCCGGTAACCGCGGTCCCGGAGGCGTGGCCGAAGAGGGCTTCGATACTCCTGCCGCCTTCGACTTCGGGTTCGCGGTTCCACCGCCGCTCGACGTCACCAACGACGAGTGGGTCGAACGGGTCGAGTCGTCCACCAGACCTTGCGACGAGCTCGAGCACACGTCACATGGCTACGATTTCGACACGCCCGACTACGACGCGTTCTGGCTCGAACGCGACTACATCCGCCACGCCAAGAAGATGGACCTGCCCGTGCTCATCGGAGGGAACTGGGGCGACTGGAACGTAAAGCAGGAGGGTGGTTACAACCTCTATCGGGCACTGGTCAACACCGGCAACCAGGACACCCATCTCTACTTCGGCAGTCGCTGGCGAGGCCATCAGAGTCCCGGTGGTGACTTCGATCGGGTAATGGCCGAATGGCTCGACCACTACCTCAAGGGCGCCGACAACGGCACCAGCACGCTGCCGCCCGTGACTACTCAGACCGCCGACTCCTCCGGCGGCGGGGAGTTCCTCTCGGGCCCTGCACCGAACGCGTCGCCGGTGAACCTCTTTCCCCAGCACTCGTCGAGTGCCTATCCCTGGACGCTGCTGCCGTCGCGACCGTCCGCGGGTGCGGCGGCACCCCAGGCGCAGTTCGCCTCGCTCGGCACCAACACCGAGTCGGGCGCCAACAAGCAGCGCCAGGCCAACCTGACCTGGTTCTCGTTCGAGAGCCCGATCCTCGCCAGAGACGCGCGGGTGTACGGGAACATCGAGGTCAAGCTCTTCTCCAGCGTGCTGCGCCGCTGGGTCACGGTGACTCCCACGGTGGTCGATATCGGCCCGGAGGGTACGGCGCCGTTCGTTTCGGTCACCCGCGGCTTCCTGGACTCGCGTTATCGCAAGGGGCTCGGGACGACCCAGGACCTGGAGCCGGGCGAGCCCTTCGCCATGACCGTGGTCGAGAAGCCCACCGACTACACCTTCAGGGAGGGCCATCGCATCGGTCTTCAGGTTCAGACCGAGCTGCTCGAGTGGATCGTGCCCAAACCGTATCCGGGGTGCGAGGAAGTGGCCTCCGAGTGCGCTCTCTTCCGCGTCCACTGGGAGCGGGGCAAGTCCAAGCTGGTCCTCCCGATCGTGAATGCGCCGGACGACCCCGGCGAGCTCTTCGAGCCGGGGCCGTAAACGCTCGAGCGAGACCGTTCGACGCAGAGAGCGGCTCCCTCTCCGTAACGAACTTGACAATCGTTTTCAATAATGCCTAGCCTGGGGGCATGCATCGACTTCTCATGACGCTCGGGGCAACCGCCCTGCTGGCGGCGACCGGGTGCGCCGATGACCGCGCGGGCGCGGGATCCGGCGGTGAACCGCGGGTGGTGGCCGCCTTCTATCCGCTCGAGTTCGTAGCCGGCGAGATCGCCGGGGACGACGCGCAGGTCACCAATCTGTCGCCGCCGGGCGTCGAGCCCCACGACCTCGAGCTCGCGCCCGGCCAGGTGCGAGCGATGGGTCAGGCGGAGCTCGTCGTCTACGTCGGCGAGGGCTTCCAACCCGCCGTGGAGGACGTCGTCGGCGAGCTCGCCGACACGCAGGTGCTCGACGCACTCGAGAGCCAGGACGCCCTGCTCGAGGAGGATCACTCGAACGAAGAGGAGCACGCCGAAGACGAGGACCACGACGACGGACCCGGAGAGGAGACGGGAGACCCCCACGTGTGGCTCGATCCCACCCGGCTGGCCGCGATCGGTGATTCGGTTGCGGCGGAAATGGCCGAGATCGATCCGGACCACGCCGCCTCCTACCGAGACCATGCCGAGACACTGACCGCGCGCCTCCATGAGCTCGACCGGGAGTACCGCTCGGTGCTCGAGAACTGCGAGCGAGACGAGCTGGTCGTGAGTCACGAGGCCTTCGGTTATCTGACCGATCGCTACGGGCTGGAGCAGATCGGCGTCTCGGCCCTCGATCCCGAGGCCGAGCCGTCCCCGGGGCGCCTTGCCGAGGTCGCCGCGTACGCCGAGGAACACGGAGTGACCACGATCTTCTTCGAAGAGCAGGTGTCGCCCGACATCGCCCGGGTGATCGCCGACGAGGTCGGTGCCGTAACGGAAGTGCTCGACCCGCTCGAGTTCCCGCCCGACGATGGCTCCGACTACTTCGACGTGATGCGCACCAATCTCGGAGCGATCTCCGCGGCTCTCGACTGCGGTTGAATGGAGCCTCGTGATCACGCCGCACTTTCACCTCTCTGCCGGGCGAGTCACCTTCGGATCGACGGTGGCTCTGAACGCGGTTCACTTCCATCTCGACCCCGCGGAGTTCGTGGTGCTCCTCGGTGCGAACGGATCCGGGAAGACGACCCTCGTGAAGACGCTCCTGGGCCTCGTCCCTCTCAGCAAAGGTCGGCTGGAGGTATTCGGAACCCCCGGTTTTAGATTTCGCGACTGGGGTCGCATCGGCTACGTGCCCCAGCGGGCGACCGCTGCATCCGGCGTGCCGGCCAGCGCCTTCGAGGTGGTGCTCGCAGGCCGGCTCGCCCGCACGCGTAGGTGGGGGCCGCACCGCAGAGCCGACGCCCGCGCGGCGATGGATGCGCTCGAGCGGGTCGACATGGTCGACCTGCACCGCAAGCCCGTCGAGACCCTGTCCGGAGGCCAGCAACAGCGTGTCCTGATCGCGCGCGCTCTGGCCGGCAAGCCCGACGTCCTGGTGCTCGACGAGCCGGTCTCCGGGGTCGATCTGGAACACCAGGAGAGCTTCGCCGCGACACTCGGCGCTCTCAATCGAGACGGACGCAGCATCTTGCTCGTCGCGCACGCTCTGGGAGTCATCGAACCGCTGGTAACGCGCGCGGTCGTCCTCACCCAGGGCGAGGTGACGTACGACGGCGAACCGGTACACGAGCTGCATGACAGCCACGTCCATCACCACCCGCATTCGGTGGAGGAACGTCCACGCTTCTCGCACCCCGCAGGGGGGCCGCGCTGATGGGTGTCCTGGGAGGCCTGTGGACCGGATTCTGGAGCGCGTGCCCGTTCGAGTTCTGTCGGTGGGACTTCATGCATCGTGCACTGGTCGCCGCGGCGCTGGTGGGACTGGCGGCACCGGCAATCGGAATCTTCCTCGTGCAGCGTCGTCTCTCTCTGATGGGCGACGGCATCGGGCACGTGGCTTTCACAGGCGTGGCTGCGGGCTTCCTCTTCGGCGTGCTCCCGCTGGTTACTGCCATAGTTGCAGCCGTCATCGGAGCACTTGCCATCGAGCTCATGCGGGCGCGCGGCAGAACCCAGGGCGACGTCGCGCTGGCCGTCGTCTTCTATGGGGGAATAGCCGGAGGTGCGCTTCTAATGGGGTTGGCCGGAACCTCCAACACCAACACGCTGACCTATCTCTTCGGGGCCCTTCTAACGGTAGACCCGTCGGACATCCTCGCCGCACTTGCCATATGTGTGATCGTCCTCGCCACCACCACCCTGTTCCGCCGAGTCTTGTTCGCCGTGTCCTACGACGAGGAGGTCGCCCGCATTTCCGGCGTCCCCGTCAGGACGGTAAACATCTTGATCGCCGTGGCCGCCGCAGTTACCGTCGGCGTGACGATGAGGGTGGTCGGCATTCTGTTGGTCTCCGGCATGCTCGTCCTCCCGGTGGCTGCGGTGCAACAGCTCACTCGCAATTTCAATGCAACGTTCGTCGGGAGCCTCGCTCTGGGCCTGTTTGTAAGCATCGCCGGCGTCGTAACCTCCTACTATGTCGATGCTCCGCCGGGAGCAACGATCGTGATGGGGGCGATCGTCGCCTTCGTCTTGGCAACCGTGTTCGCGCGCGCACGGGCGGCGGTGTGATGCCTGAAAACAGAGACCCGACGAAACCTCAGCGATCAACCAGGCAACGCGCCGCCATCAAGGACGCCCTGGACGCCGCCGACGGCTTTCGTTCCGCGCAGGAGCTGCACGACGAGCTCAAGGCCGAGGGTGAGCGAGTCGGGCTGACGACCGTGTACCGCAACCTTCAGGCGCTTGCCAGTGGAGGTGAAGTGGATGTGCTACGCACCGCCGAGGGCGAGGCGATCTACCGCCGCTGCGAGACCGGGGAACACCATCACCACCTGGTGTGCACGGAATGCGGAAACTCGGTCGAGGTCGCGAGCGAAGAGATCGAGAGATGGGCGGCGCGCGTCGCGCAACGTCACGGCTTCACACCGGTCGAGCACACCGCCGAGGTCTTCGGCATCTGCTCGGGCTGCACCCGCTAAGCGGCTGGATGGCCGCCGGGCCCGATGCCGGAGCTAGGCATCGTCGCGGAACACGCGCTCGGCTCTCGGGCGCTTGAAGGACGGGGCCTCGGGCTCAGGCTCGGGGTCGATCTCCGTCTCCGGAAGCCTCTCTGCGGCCTCTCTCCTGCGCCGCGCAGAGACCTTGACCTCGTCCCGGCTCACGACCAGCGCCGCCAGTCCCGTGGTGATGGGCACCGAAGCCACGAGACCGATACTGCCCACCAGGGTTCGCACAACCTCCTGAGCGACGACCTCGCTCGTCAACGTCTGGGTTAGCGGGACGTCGGCGAGGCTGAACAGGATCAACAGTGGTAGCGATGCGCCCGCGTAGGCGAGCACGAGGGTGTTCACCGTCGAAGCGATGTGGTCGCGCCCGATACGAAGCGCACTCTTGTAAAGCTGACGCGCAGAGTAGCGGGGATTGGCGTAGTGGATCTCCCAGACGGCGGAGGCTTGCGTCACCGTCACGTCATCGAGCACTCCGAGGGTCCCGATGATGACGCCGGCAAAGATCAGACCCTGAAGATTCACCTGGGCGGCCGACACCTGCAAGAACACCGCCTCCTCCGAACCGAAGCCGGTGAAGCTCACGAGATCCAAGAAGAACGCGGCCAGCAGACAAGTGAGCAGGAGGCTTACGAGAGTGCCGAGAATGGCCGTAGTCGTCCGCACGTTGACTCCATGAGCCATGTACAGGGCCGCAAACATGATCGTGGCGGACCCCACCGCAGCCACCGCGATGGGGCTCTTGCCCTCGAGGATCGCGGGCAGCACGAACGCCAGCAGCACCATCAAGGAGATGCCCAGACCGATCAAGGCGGCCATCCCCCGCAGTCCGCTGAGGGCCACCACCACGACCGCGAAGAGAATCCCGAGCGCAAGCAGAGGGAAGCTGCGCTGATAATCGAGGAAGAAGTAGCGATCCTCGTTGGGATCGTTGAAGGACCGGCCCACGAAGATCTTGTCACCTTCGCTGATCTGGCGAGCTTGGGTGGTCTCCGCGGTTTCGAAAAAGACGTCATCGCGCGCATCGTCGCCTCCATCGAGGCGCGCCGTGACCTCGGCACACCGAAACGACTCCTGCCCGGGTATCTGCTGGCAGTCGATCTCCTCGACGTTGGTAACCGTCGCGCCGACGCGGTCGGGGTTGACGAAGTCCCCTTCGATGCGCCCGGGTGGCTCACCCGGCCACAGCACCGCCAGGCCGACGAGCGTGATGACAATGAAGGGGACGACCGAGATCAGCAGGGCGCGCCGAACCTGAGGAGATGCGCAGTACTCCCCCTCCTGGTCGTCGTGTATGTGCCCGTGTGAGTGCCCGTGTCCCACGAGGACTTAGGTACGTTCCGGCTCGGTCGACGGCTCTTCCTTAGTCCGCTCGTGCATCGCATCGGGAAAGACGTCTTTGCCGAACGCCGCCTCGAAAGCCTTGAGCATCTCGATCGGGATCGGAACCACGAGCGTGGAGTTCTGTTCGGCCGCCACGTCGGTGATCGTCTGGAGATAGCGCAGCTGGTACGCGATCGGGTGGCGGGCGATGACTTGAGCGGCCTGGGCCAGACGCTCGGAGGCCTGGAACTCACCCTCGGCGTTGATGATCTTGGCTCTGCGCTCGCGCTCGGCCTCCGCCTGCTTCGCCATGGCGCGCTGCATCTCGCTCGGAAGATCGACGTCCTTGATCTCTACGAGGTTCACTTTGATGCCCCACGGATCCGTGAGGTCGTCGATGATGCGCTGGAGATCCTGGTTGAGCTTGTCGCGCTCGCTCAGGATGTCATCGAGATCTACTTTCGACAGCACGGCACGCAACGTCGTTTGCGCAATCTGAGAGGTGGCGAACAGATAGTTCTGCACTTCGACGATGGCCTTCACCGGCTGGAACACCTGGAAGTAAACGACCGCGTTGACGCGTATCGTGACGTTGTCCCGGGTGATGACGTCCTGCGGTGGCACGTCGAGGGTGACGATCTGAAGGTTGACCTTCACCATGCGATCGACGATCGGAATGAGAAAGAACAGCCCCGGCCCCTTGGCCCCCTCGAGCACCCGGCCTAGGCGGAAGATGACGCCTCGTTCGTACTCCTGCACGATCCGAATCGACGCCGAGAGAACCAGCAGCAGGAAGACGAGTATCGCTCCTGCAATCACAAACCCCACGTGAATCGCCTCCTCGAAGGTCCTTCGTTAACGGCGTGACAGGTGCCCCGCCACCCTCCCACGACTCTCAACTGGTGTCCCGGCCGTTGCGCGCGTGTTCATGGTCCTCGACAGGTTCGACCAGCAGCACCAGGCCCTCGGTTGCCTTGACCTCGACCATGGCGCCCGCGGCGATGCCCGTTTCCATGGTGCGGGCGCGCCACAGCGTGCCCTTGGTCAGCACGGTTCCCTCGGGGGCGATATCGGTCTTCGCCTCACCCACCGTCCCGACGAGCGCGTCCTCGCCGGTTATCGGGCGACGGAGCCGGACGCGCAGAGCTGCGGTCATGACGGAGATGAAGAAGAGAAGCGTCAGCACAACCGCGGTGACAATCGCCCACGGCGACAGCGACAGCGCGTCGGGAGCTCCCGCGAACAACAGCAAACCCCCGGCGACGAGCGCGACCACACCGCCCACCGTCCAGATGCCCAGACCGGCAACCTGAAGGTCCACCACGAAGAAGATGACCGACAGGACGATCAAGAAGACTCCGGCCCAGTTCGTGGGCAACACGCTCAGTGCGTAGAAGCCGAGCAGCAAGCAGACTCCTCCGAGGATGCCGGCGAGGCCGATTCCAGGGTTGTAGAGCTCGAAGATGATTCCGAAGGTGCCGAACAGAAGCAACAGGTAGGCGATCTCTGGATTCGTCACGAGGTGCAGCAGACGTTGCAGGAGGTTCATCTCTTGAAAGCGCAGCCTGACGCTCGCTGCGTCGGACGCGTCGTCCCACGTCTCGAGTGTCGCACTGGTCCCATCGCCTATGGTGACCGTCTGGCCGTCGATCGCCTCGAGCAGATCCGAGAGGGTGTTGGCCAGCCCGTTGACCACGTCGCGTTCGACCGCTTCGGTGGCACCGATCGACTCCGCGTCCTCTACCGCCGCGCGCGCGAACTCTGGGTCCCTGTCGCGCAGGATGGCGAGCTCTTCGATAAACGCCGCCGCATCGTTGGTTGCCTTGCGAGTGAGGGTCTCGTTCGTCTCGCCACCGCCGAGGTTGACGGGGGTTGCGGCACCGAGCTCGGTGCCGGCGGACATGTAGGCGAGGTTCGCCGCGTAGGTGATGAAGGTGCCTGCGGACGCGGCGCGCGCGCCGCCCGGCGCAATCCACACGATCGTCGGCAGATCAGCCTCGAGGAGCTCCTGAATCATGTCTCGCATCGAGACGTCGAGCCCACCGGGAGTGTCGAGCTGGATGATCACGGCATGAACGTCGTCGGCCTGCGACCCCTCCAGCCGGCCCCGTAGGTAATCCGCGTTCGTGGGATCGATGACGCCCTCGAGCTGAACGACGTCGACGGTCTGGTCACCGCCCTCCTGAGCTCGCAGTGGCGAGGCCGCGAGCAGGAGCAGCCCCAGAGTCAGGGCCACGAGCCACAGCAGACTCAACGCCCGGCGCGTGCGCCGTAGGAAGACGAGCATCACTCAATTCTCCCCCAGCTCGGGCCTGATGGTTTAGGGGGTGCCCCCTGCGAGTCAGTCCGGCCGGTAGGCCCGGATTGCCCCCTCCAGGATATCGCCGCCGTCCTCGGCCTCGGCCTCGGTGAGGCTCATCGGCGGCGCGATCCGTAGCACGTTTCCGTAGAGGCCACCCTTGCCCACGAGCAGCCCGTTGCGCCTCGTCTCCTCGAGCATCCAGCCGGCGGCCTCGGGGCTCGGCTCGAGGCCGCCGGGACGCACCAGCTCGACACCGAGCATGAGCCCCTTGCCGCGCGCTTCGGCCACGTGGTCGCAGTCGGCGGCGGTCGCCCGCAACCGGGTCATCAGACGCTCGCCCCGCTTCAACGCGTTGGCCTGAAGGTCGTTGCTCAACAAGTAGTCGAGATTGGCCAGCGCGCCTGCGGTCGAGAGCGGGTTTCCGCCGAAGGTCGAGATGGAATTGGCTCCGAGGCAGTCCATGATCTCGGCGCGCGCAACCACTCCTCCGATCGACAACCCGTTTCCGAGACCTTTGGCGAAGGTGATCATGTCCGGCCGGACTCCGTGCGCGTCGATCCCCCAGAAGTGTTCGCCGGTGCGGCCCCACCCGGTCTGTACCTCGTCGGCGATGAGCAGGATGCCGTGCTCGTCGAGAACCTTGTGCATCGCGCCGAACAGTCCATCCGGCGGAGTCGTAAAACCGCCGACGCCCTGGATCGGTTCGGCAATCAGACAGGCCACGTCGCCGGAGGTCATGGTGTCGATGACGCTGCGGAGATCCTCGACGCATTCGCCGATGTAGGCGCCGTCTGAGTGATCGCGCCAGGGACTTCGCAACCGGTAGCCGCCGTGTACGTAGCTGACGTTCACCGGAGTCAAGGAACTGGGCGACCAGCCTCTGTTCCCCGTGATCGCAACCGTCGCGAAGGAACGACCGTGGTAGCTGTTGCGCAACGCCAGCACCTGATTCGAACGACGGTAAGCGGCCGCCAGGAGTAGCGCCGTCTCGTTCGCCTCCGAGCCCGACGAGGTGAAGAAGACCTTTGCGTCGTCGACGGGGGCTAGCTCCGCGATGCGCTCGGCGAGCGCGATCGCCGGCTCGATCAGATACAGCGTCGACGAGTGCAGCAATCTGTCGGCCTGGGTTCGGATCGCATCGACGATCTCCGGAACCGCGTGACCCGACATCGTGGTAAGGATGCCGCCGAAGAAGTCGAGGTAGCGGTTGCCCTCGACATCCCAGACGTGACGCCCCTCACCTCGCTCGAGCGAGATGGGCTGGTCGTAGTAGAGGGCCACCCAGTCGGGGAGGACCTTGCGATGGCGTGCGAGAAGATCGGAATGGGTCATCGAACGAGCCTAATGGGTGGGGGCAAGCTACCGAGGTGCGAAAGAGCGCCAGACTGGATAGAACACAGCGATGCACGTCGATGAGTTTCTCGACCCCAAGATTCTGATCGTCTCCGGCAAGGGAGGCGTCGGTAAGACGACGGTGGCGGCCGCCTTGGCTCTTGTCGCCGCTCGCCACGGACGCAAGGTGTGCATGGCCGAGATCGATCGCAAGGGGACCCTGCCGAAGCTCTTTGGCGGGGGCCAGGTCACCTACGCGCCGCGCGAGCTGTCGCCGGGCGTATGGGGTCTCAACATCATTCCCGAGGACGCGCTGGCCGAGTACCTACGCGTCCAGTACCACATGAGTCGCATCTCACGAGCGTTCCGCAGCACCCACTTCGTGGACTACATCACCACCGCCGCGCCCGGTCTCGAGGACATTCTCGTGCTCGGCAAGATCTGGTATCTCGAGCAGGACAGGGATCACGGTGGCGGCCCTCATGGCTTCGACACGATCGTCGTCGACGCGCCTGCCGCGGGGCACATGGCGACCTTCCTGAGAGCCCCTCGAGGTCTCGCCGACGCGGTGCGTGTCGGACCCGTACGCCGCCAGAGCGAATGGCTCAACGACATGCTGACCGATCCCCAGAGGAGCCGCGTTCACCTTGTCGCCCTTGCCGAGGAGATGCCGGTAACCGAGACTCTCGAAACCTCGGACGCCCTCGACCGACAGCTCGGCATCTCCCAGGGCGCGGTATTCGCCAACGGCATCCTCACCGGACTACTGACCGACGAAGAGGCCGACGAGTTCGAAACCATTGCCGCCGACAACAGCATCGATGAGCTGTGCCCCGAGGCTCGGGCGGCGGGCATCAACCTCGACGCGGAGGACCTCGATGCGTTGCTCGGCTACGCGCGCTTTCTGAAGGCGCGTCGAAGCATCCAGTCCGGTCACCTGAGGAGGCTGCGGCGGGGTGCCTCTGGGCCGGTCGTAGAGTTGCCGTTTCTGTTCTCCGCCGGCCTCGCGCTCCCGGACATCGAGACGCTGGCGGACGTCGTCGAAGAACAGATGGAGAAGCTGTGACCCCCGCCCGCGCGCGCGCGAACCCGATCGATGAGATCGTTGCGCACAAGGAGATCGTCGTGTGCGCGGGCGCCGGAGGGGTCGGTAAAACGACCGCCGCCGCCGCCATCGCGTTGCAGGCTGCCCTGGACGGCAAGAAGGCCGTCGTCCTGACGATCGATCCGGCCAAGAGACTCGCATCGTCGCTCGGTCTGAAGCTGTTGACCAACGAGCCATCGAAGGTCAACAAACGCAAGTTCACGAGCGCAGGGCTGGAGATGAAGGGCGAGTTGTGGGCCCTGATGCTCGACACCAAGACGACCTTCGACGAGGTCGTGGCTCGATACGCTCCGACCTCCGAGCAGGCGCAGCGCATCATCGAGAACCGCTTCTACCGCAACATCTCGTCGACCTTGTCGGGCACTCAGGAATATATGGCGATGGAGAAGCTGTACGAACTGCACGCCGACGATACCTACGACCTCATCGTCATCGACACGCCCCCCACTCGTAACGCGCTCGATTTCCTCGATGCGCCGCGCCGATTGACGGACTTTTTCGAGTCGCGCGTTCTGCGCTTCTTCTTGATGCCATACATGAAGGCCGGCGGTGGCATCTTCAAAGCCGCCAATGTAGCCGCCACGACTTTTCTGCGGGTGGTCAAGCGAATAATCGGCGGAGACGTGCTGGAGGATACGGCAGAGTTCTTCTCGAATCTGGAGGGCATGTACGACGGATTCAAAGAACGCGCCCGCGAGGTGGCTGCACTCCTTCAAAGCGACGCCACGTCTTTCGTCATCGTCACTTCCCCGGGGGAGGACTCGGTGACCGAAGCGACTTTCTTTGCGACTCGTCTGAACGAGGCGGGATTGCCGTTCGGCGCGCTGGTCGTCAATCGCGTACACCCGAAGATCGGAGACGGTGTCGACGTCAAGCCTCGCAAGCTGGCGAAGCTCGAAGAGCAGGGAGAGCGCGCTCGGTTGCTGGCCAAACTGATCGACAACGAGGAGGCCTTCATGCGCGTCGTTCGGCTCGAGGAAAGGAATCTGGACGCCCTCGCTCGCAAGATCCCGAGGCACCGCTGGGTGCGAGTCCCTTATCTGGAGCAAGAGGCCATCGACTTCCAGGGTCTGTCGCTGATCGCCGACCAGCTCTTCGAGGCCTGAGCACGAAAATCTTCGGGCTGGGGCTTGCACCTCACCTCGCACCAGTTGTTCGCGAGTAACATCTCGCCCATGCTGGCCGCAAAACTCATCGAGGGCTTCGTCGGCGTCATGACCATCGGTTCGGGATTGATCGCGTTGTGGATCCTCGTCGACCTCTTTCGACTACGCAAAACCGACCAGGGGCCCATGTACAAGGGTGGTATCGGCCAGTGGTCGTGGGCGGCCCATCGCATCACGGGCATCCTCGTGCTGGCCTTCCTTTACGGCCACATCGTGGACACCTTCGGCCTCGGTTTCGGTCCTGAGCTCTACGACGAGACGATCACGCTCTATAAGCAGTGGTGGTTCAAGCCCTTCGAGGTCGCCCTCATCGCGGCAACGCTGTACCACGCGCTGAATGGTGTCCGGATCATCCTCTTCGACTTCTGGCCGTTGCTGGCACTCAAGCAGCGCCAGTTCGCGCTCGGGCAACTCGCTCTCTTCGTGATCGGGTTCGCGCCACCGGCGTTCTTCATGCTGCGCTCCGCCTACCAGTCCTCTCCGCTCGGATAATGGCGACGACCGAGCAAGCGCTCAGCCCCCGGCTGGCCCTCATCCTCGATGAGGTCGCGCGCGCCGTCGGTCGTCACGGAATCAGACAAGGCGAGGCATCGGGGAGCAAGGCGGCACTCCGGATCACGCTCGAGAACAACATTCGTCGGGTGGTCCAGGTCTATTGGACGGCCTTCCAGGCCAACGTCCCGGGCGACTCGATCGGACTTCACCTCGAGGTCGCCGAGCCGCGCGTGCACTGGGCCGAGGCCTATCTGAGCCCCCACGCGGTCAACTGGGTCTTTTGCTTCAGCGAGCGCCCCACCGACGGTGAGATCGAGCTCTCCTACTACCGGGAGTACGCCTCCCACGCCGAGGCCATCGAGGGCTTTTTCAACCTCTCGAGTTGGTACGTCCTCACCGCGACGGACAAGACCTGGGACGACGTCGCCTATTCGACGGCGGACGAGCTTGGGTGGAACGAGCAGCACCTGGCCAAGGCCGGAACCACGACGTCGGCAGCGGTCCAGGAGGCACTCAAGAAGTCGACCATTCTGTGGCTGCGCTGGCGCCATGAGGGCCGCACACTCCAGATGCCGGTGTGGTTCCTGTTCGACAACAAGACTTCGAAGCTCTACGTCCTCTCGGGCGAACGTGAGCAAACCCTGCCGGGGGCGTCGACGATGCGCGAGGCGGACGTCATCCTGCGATCCAAGGGAAAGGACATACGAATCGCCGAGATCACGGCCAACGTCAGGGTCATCCCTCCCGGTGAGGAGTGGGACACGGTCGCTCAAAAGGTGGCGGAGAAGCGCCTCAACGTTCCGGGTCTACCGGAGGATCTCGCCGATCGCTGGCGCGACACCTGCGACGTGCTCGAACTAACGCTTCGAACCTAGAGCCCCGCCCGATGAATAGGCAGGTGTTCCGGCGGGCTGCTCAGGCGGAGTTGGCGAGCAGCGTCCGCCAGTCACCATGTGGGGCACGACGGCGGTAACGACGACGCTCCCGCTCGGTCAGTCCGCCCCACACGCCGTGGTCGATCGGAGCATCCATTGCATAGCTAAGGCACTCACTGCGAACCGGACACCTGCGACACACCGTCTTGGCCAGCTTATGCTCGAGGGCGCCGGCTGCGAAAAACAAATCGGGGTCGTTTTGAGCGCAGAGCGCGTGCGCTCGCCAGTCCTGATCGGTGTCCGGTACCAAGGATGCCTCCGCTCGTTTCGTAAAAACCGTCCTTCAAACCTGTTGCAAAAACCCTAACGATCGAGGCACGCTCTTTTGATAGCCCAAGCAGACCTTTCGGGGTGGTCTTAGCAGGCCAGACACCGCATAGTCCGTTGGGACTAGCGTAGTGGTTAGAGTTGCGATTGGGTAGGATGAGGCATTGCGCCGGGCACCGTCTTGCGCTTGGAATTCAGCCGGAACTGGAAACCGCCGGAGAAGTGCAGATTGAGAAGTGCAGATTGAGAAGTGATCGAGGATGGATCGTGTGAGAGGACGAAGAATGCGTTCGAGGGCCCCCATGGTTCTTGCCGCCGCGCTCGTCTTTGCCCTCGTTTCGGCGCCGGCGTTGGCCGGCCACAGGGACGAGCATCCGGCGGTCAAGTCCGAGAATCCACCGGCCCACAAGAAGGACCGTCACAGGCCTCCGGACAAGGTCACCGTCAAGTTCTTCAACGGCAGCCTTCGAGAGGGCAAGGACGTGGCCATCACCGTCACCGACGCGTGCGACCGCACCATAAGCAAGGCCACGACCGAGTTCGACGGTCCCAAGGCGGAGGGTGAGGGCGCGGACGTCGCCTCGGTCGCTCTCCGCAAGCAGCCCAAGGGGCGTTACGACGTAAGGGTCGAATACTGGCCGGCGGAAGAGGACGAGGGGACGGAAGAGGACGAGATCCCCGAGGACGAGGGGACGGAAGACTCCGATCCCGACCCCGACGGCAATCCGCCGGACGAGCCGGAGATCTACAAGTACCATTTCAGCATCCACCTCGGCCCCCACTGCGACGGCGAGAAAGACCGTAAGAAAGACAAGGACCACCACGGCGGCGGCAAGACCAAGCGCAGTTGGGGATCGACCGGCGGCGACGGACACGACGGCCACGGGGCCAACGACGACAATCTGAGGTCGCCGGACGCTATGAACGAGTCAACCGGCTCCACTCACTCGACTCATACTCCATCCGGCACCACCTCGTTCCCGAGCTACACCTCGCCGAGCTACACGTCGCCGTCGGAGCGTGACCACTTCGACCACAGGGACAACGACTCGTCCTCGACGACCTTCGGCGACTCGTTCGGCGACGCCACCGGGAACTCACCGATATCCGATCCCACAGATCCCTCGCTCTACAGCGCTCAGCCGGGTCAAGTTCCCGAAGAGGCCGAGGATCAGCAGCAGTTGAATGCCTCCTCGACCCTCGAAGAGGTCGATCCCGGATCCGGGACTCTGGTCGTGGCCCTCACGATCGCTCTCCTGCTCGGCGTGGGCGGAGGCCTGTTCCTCAGAAGGACGGAGCCTGCCCCGGTTCGACCTCGCCGCTGACCGCAGGCGCCGACTGCGTCCCGGTCTCCTTCGTGCGCTCCAGTCCCACCAACAATCCGGTGGTGCCCATCAGCAAGAGTCCGATCAGGAATTCGGCGGCCAGCGTCTTGCGAAACAGGATGTAGGGGTCCCTCGAGCCCTCGTCTTCCGGCGCTCCCTTGAGGCGGTACCGGACGTTGAAATGATTGACCGCCCCGAGAGCGACGATGCCCAGAAAGAGCACGATCTTGATGGTCAGAGTGAGCCCGTAACCACTGCCGACTAGATCTCCCAAGCTTTCGACGTTGAAGAACGAGTTGAGCGTGCCGGTGCCGGCGACCACGGCAATCGAGACGAGCGCGACACGCGAGAAGCGAACCAGAACCTCGGACAGAGCTCGCAGACGATCCCTCTGGTCGCGGCCCTGCCACACGTCGGGAAGCGCAATCGCCAGGATCACGATGCCTGCGAACCAAGTCGATCCCGCCGCCAGGTGGACCACGTCGTTGATCACCGCGGCCCACACGGGGCTCGAAGCCGCGGCGTGGCCGGAGAACGACCACGTCGCGAGCAGGACCAGCGACAGTAGGCCCCAGAGGATCCACCACGCGCGCCCCGGTTTCTTCTCGCCGTCCGCCATACCACCCAGGGACACATCCCGCACGCGCTGGATCAGAAGCACTGCGAGGGCACCGAGCACGAGAAGGCGCACGAGATTCCAGATGCCGAAGCTCGTGGCGAGCACCGACTCGAGCTCGCCGAGCCCCAGCTCGCCGTCGCCCAGAAGCGACACGACCGCGGTCTGCAACAGCAAGCCCAGAACCGTCGCCACGGCGCTCGCCACGAGAGAGGCTCGGATAAAACCCTCGAGACGATACGCGAGATCACCTCGTCCGGCTCGCCAGGATTCGGCCCCCAGCACGACCAATCCGGGTCGCAGCACGAGCAGCAACAGCGGAACGGCTCCGAAGATCAGGGCATTGGCCACGAAGGCGCTGAAACGAACGATGGTTAAGGAGACTCGCAGCAGATCTTGCTCGATCCCCATCCCCATCGTCTCCTGTCATAGCTTGCTCTCGGTTAGTTTTGCGCGACTTGCTACTTACGGGATGTCCCGCAGGAGTCTTTCATGACGTCAGCACAGTTGATTCTGGTCTCGGTGTCGTCTGCACTGATCGCCGTGATCGCCATGCTCGTGGTTGCCACCGTGCTCCGCGCGCGCACGCGCGAGGGCACAGGTGGCGACACTAAAGCGGCGATGGGCACCCAGACCAGAGCCCAACGCGCGGCGGCGCGCGCCCAGAAGCGAGTGCAGCGCGTCTCGGCTCGAGCAGAGAAGAAGGCCTTGAAGGCCGCTGCTTCGGTGGCCAAGGCAGAGAAGCGAAAGACCGAAGCAGAAAAGAGAAAGGCCGAGCAGGCCGCCGCGACACAAGCGCTCACCACTCGGACTCCTGGTAAGCCGGAGACCGGCGGCGCGACCGAAGAAAAGACGCCGGCGGACAAGGGTCCAGAGAGAGACTCGAAGGGCGACGCTGCGGAAACCACCACCGAAGCGGGTGGTCCTACCACCGAAGCGGGACTGCGGGCCGCCGCGGGCGGTAAGCCTCGCAGGTGGATGAAGGGTGAGCCGACGTCCGAAGAGGACGCTTCGACCGAGACCTAAAGGGGCCTATTCGCGAAAGCCCTTGGCCGCCTCTTCGACGGTGGGCGCAATGGACACGCCCTCGCCGAAACCGGTGATGGTAAATAGCTTGAGGTGTTGCTCGCGCGTGCACGCGATGGCCAAGTCTCCTCCGGCCTCGCGCAGGCGTCGAACCCCTCCCATCAGCGCCCCCAGACCCGAGGAATCCATGAAGGGGACGCCGTCGAGATCGACGACCACCCTCGGGGTTTCATCCTCGATCATCTTGCCGAGCGCATCCCTGAGAGATCCAACCGTGTAGACGTCGAGGTCGCCAACCGGCACGAGGACCTGGTAGTCCCCCTTGTCCTGGATGTCGATCTCTACCTTCTGCTGTGCCAAGCGTTTCTCCCGTCAGTTCTCGGTCTTTGCCGCGCGCCCCACCGGCGGTCCACCCTCCGTCGCCCCCTGCGTCAGAGGAGAGCCCTGAAACTCGATGATGAGCATCGTGAGGTCGTCGTCCAGCTTACCTGCGGCGAAGCGTTCCACGTCCCGCACCAGCTCCTCACCGAGGTCGTCCGACCCCAGCGGAGCAAGCCTAACGAGCGCCTCCGCAAAGCGATTCTCGCCGAAGATCACGCCGTCGGGCGACTTGGCCTCCAGGAATCCGTCCGTGTAGAGGATGAGCCGGTCACCCGGTCGCAGGCGGATCGTCGTCTCGGCCATCCCGGGCTCGTCGAACCAGCCCAGAGCACGGTTTCGAGGACCCTCTAGAAAGTAGCCCTGGGGGCGGCCGTCGGCCCGGTCGCGGGCTTCGCGCGCGGTCAGGATGAAGGGAGAGGGATGGCCCATGTTGAGCCACGCCGCCTCCCCGGAGGCGAAGTCGACCGTGGCGTAGATCAGGGTCGTGAAGGACTCCGGCTCGGTCGCCTCCTTCAACGCCTCGTTCGCCCGCTCGATGATGCGCCTGACGGAGGCCCCCTGACCTCGTTCGGCCCGCAGGACCGAGAGCGCCACCGTGGCCATGAGCGCCGCCGCTATCCCCTTGCCGGAGGCATCACCGACCGCCACGGTGACGGCAGAGTGGCTCACGTCGACGTCGTACCAGTCGCCGCCGACCAGGTTGGCTTGTCGCTGGGTGGGGACCAGCCTGACCGTCGAGGTCCCCGGGAGCGTGCGTTGCAACAGGTTGCGCTGGATGGCGCCGGCGATCTCGAGCTCCCGGTCGTGAAGGGCGAGCTGCTGCAGACGTTTCAGCGCCGCCTGCATCTCGGTGAAACGGTGGCCGAGCTCTTCGACCTCGTCTCCGGAACGAATTTCGATGCGTTGGTCGAAGTCCCCCCGACCGATGGCGCGTGCCGCCTCGACGAGCTCGGAGAGGCTCGACGACAGCCTCCGCGGCAGCAGGATCGTAAGTAGCAAACCAACTGCAAGAGCGCCGATGATCACCGCCACGAGCGTGATGCGGGCCTGATTCGAACGCCTTTGAAGGTCTTGCTCGGTGCTCGAGACCACATCGCTTTGGAGGTCTCTGAGCTCCCTTCCCAGTGTCTCGATCCGCAGGATGAGCGGAGCCCCTTCACGGCTGAAGGTCGCCTGGGCCAGCGACCGCCGGCCCTCTTGGGCGAGCGGAACCACGTCGTCCTCGACCCGTTGTCGAAACTCCTCACCCGCCTCGGTGAGCGAGTCCAGCAGCTCGAGCTCCCGGCTCGACGTGAACAGCCTGCGGCTGTCGTCCACCACCGCATCGACGTTGTCCACCTCGGCTCGGTACTGCTCGAGCAGGATGTCGGTGGGCAGGAGAAGGAAGCCTCGGACCGCGGCGCTCTGAGCCGTGTAGGAGCGCACGATCTCGTCGACGGCCACCACGCCGGGCACGGCGTCGTCGAAGACCCGGCGCTGTACCTGGCGAAGGGACGAGAACAACGAAAGCGTCACGTACCCGAGCAATACGATCAAGACCAGGAGAAGCCCGAAGCCACCGGCGATCTTCCACTTCAAGGACAGCCTCACGAGCACCAGTATCCTCGAAGCCATGGGCAGGCGCAGGAAGGTGGGTGTGCACTCGAAGAGGAACCTGGGGGCCGTGGTGGGGGCCGGGATCGCTCTGGGGGCCTACGCCCTCTACGAGCCCTACCGCTACCGCCTGGTGACGCACGAGCTCGAAACGACGGGTGCGGTGCTTCGTCTCGAGGTTCTGCACGTCTCCGACACGCACCTGTCGGCGGGCCATCGGGCTCGAATCAGGTGGCTGACCGAGCTTCCGGATCGCCTCGGGGCCATTCCCGACCTCGTGCTGGCGACCGGCGACCTCATCCAGGACGACTCGGGAATCGAGCCGCTGGTCGAGGTCATGTCGTCGCTGGAAGCTCGGCTGGGACGCTTCTTCGTCTTCGGCAGCCACGACTACTACCAGAGCAACTTCCAGAGCTATGCGAAGTACTGGACGGGCAAACGGGACCTGAGCGCGCCGCCTGCGGACAGCGAAAGGTTGACGGTGAGGCTCGAGGACAAGGGCTGGGTGCAGCTCCACAACCGGACCGAGTTGATCGAGGCACCCGCCGGGCGCATCCGCCTTACGGGAGTCGACGACCCCTATCTCGGCCGCCACCGCACCGGCCACGTCGAACGGGGTGAGGACGAGGTCTGCGCGGTAGGCCTCATGCACTCGCCCGAGCTGGTGAGCGAGTTTGCCCTGGCGGGTTTCGATCTGATCCTGGCCGGCCACACTCACGCCGGGCAGGTGCGCGCGCCCGGCCTGGGTGCGGTGGTGACGAACTCGTCACTGCCCGCCCCCCTGGCCGGAGGCCCGCACCGCATCGGGGGCTCGTGGCTACACGTGAGCCCGGGCCTGGGCAACGGCAAGTTCAGCCCGATTCGCTTCAACTGCCGCCCGGAGGCGACGTTGCTGCGCCTGAAGCCGAGTCGGCGAGCGGACGCCTAGAGCTCGCGTACGTCGGCGTCGTCGATGCCGGACTCGGGATGGGAGGCGTCCTCGAACTCTCGCAGGACCCCCGTCACCAGATAGGAGACCTGCTCGCCGATATCGACGGCGTGATCGGCAAAGCGCTCGAGATAGCGCGAGACGAGCACCAGATTCGTCGCGAGCTCGAAGCTCTCTTCGTCGTCGACATAGCCCTTGAGGTCGTCGAGCATGCCCCGATTCAGGCGGTCGATGGCGTTGTCCTTGACCGGCAAGGTCTCGGCCACGCCCACGTCGCGCGAGGCAAAGCTCGTCAGCGCGATATCGAGCATTTCGCCGGCACGCACGCCCATCTCTCGCAGCCGGATCACCATCGGGGAATCGGGTGGATAGGAATGCTCGTTCAACACGAACTTCGCCATGTTCACGCACAGGTCGCCCATGCGCTCGAGGTGGAGGTTGGCGTGCATGATGGCCCGGATCAGCCGCAGATCGGTCGCAACGGGCGCCTGAAGCGCTAACAGGCTCATCACACGTGTCTCCGTGGCGATGTGGGCGTCATCGACCCTGTCGTCGTCGGCGATTACCCGCCGGGCCAAGTCGGGGTCGCGTCGCTCGAGGGCATCGAGGACGGCGTGAAGCTGCCGGCGAACTTGGGTTCCCTCCGACATCAGACCGCCCTCGGCCGTTTCGAGTTCCTCGTGAAAGTTGATCCGTACCATGCCCCTCAGTATCTACCGGCACCGGCCGCCCGGCTTCCAGCGTTCCAGCGCGAGGTCCCCCACCGGAAGAGGCCCACAAGAGCTCCTCGTCCTTTAACGCCCCACGAACAGCAGTGGAAATCGGCATGACTTCCGGCCTCTGCGTCGGCCGTGACTCCCGGCGTCAAACTATGCTTCGAGCAGGAGAAACGAACACAACATGAACGACACGGTGTGGTTGATCATCGGCGGTGCGCTGGCGGGCGGCTCGATTGCGCTCGCCGTCCGAGCCGTGCTGGATCGAAACACCGGGGGTGACGCTCCCCGAGGACCGAACCGGGCGCTCGGCTCCGACGGTGCGCTTGCCCCCTCGGGGGCCGAGTGGGCCATCATCGAGCGAATGACCGAGGGACTGGTCGTCCTCAACGATCTGCTGCGGCCCATTGCGGCCAACGAGGCGGCGCGCGCGCTCCTCGGGTTCCCCCAGAGCTCGCTGCCACCCCGCCTGCCTTCGGACGAGGTCCGTAGCGTCGCTCGGCGGGCCCTGGACTCGGCCGGAGGGGTGGAAGAGGACGTTTCCATCTGGTTCCCCGCCAGGAAGTCGCTGCGAGTGCGTGCGGAGCCCCTGGAGGGGCACGGAGGCGTGGTGGTGGTGATCGAGGACGTCACCGAGGAGCTGCAGACCCAGCGCATCCGGAAGGAGTTCGTAGCCCACGCCAGCCACGAGTTGAAGAGCCCGGTGGCGAGCATGCAGACGCTCGCCGAGGCGCTGCGCCAGGCGGTCCGTGACGATCCCGCGGCTGCCGACCGTTTTGCCGACCGGATCGTGTTCGAGTCCGCGCGGCTCGGGCGTCTCGTGGGTGATCTGCTCGACCTCTCTCGCCTCGAAGGCCCCCGTGTCAAACCCGAGGAGACCGTCGATGTCTCGTCGGGGGCCAGGCGGGTCATGCAGGACGCCGAAGACGAAGCCCGCTCCAAGAACCTGGCCCTTCACGTCGAGATCGAGGATGGCGTGGTCGTCAAGGGCGACGAGTCACAGATGACGGTGCTGGTTCGAAATCTCGTCGAGAACGCCCTCCGGTATACCCCGGAAGGGGGAAGAGTCTCCGTCGACGTCTACCAGGACGACGACCATGCCGTCGTGCGCGTGAGCGACAACGGCATCGGCATCCCTCTGGAGGCCCAGGCGCGTGTCTTCGAGCGTTTCTACCGAGTGGACCGTGCGCGCTCGCGCGACCGGGGAGGCACCGGACTCGGGCTCGCGATCGTCAAACACGTGGCCGACCTTCACGGGGGAGAGGTGCAACTGGAGAGTGAACTCGGCCGGGGCTCGATCTTCACCGCGCGCATTCCGGCGCTACCACCGCCTCCGCAGAGAGTCCTCTCCGCGGGCTAAATGGAGAAGGAAGGACACCCGTGCCGCAGATTCTGCTGATTGAAGACGAAGAGGGATTCGGAGAAGCGCTCGAGTACCAGTTACAGCGCGAGGGTTTCGAGGTCGATCGCTGCACCGACGGATCGACGGGGCTCGAGCGTTTCAAGTCCGCGGGCGCCGACTTGGTTCTTCTGGACCTGATGCTCCCCGGCATGGGCGGAGAGGACATCTGCAAGGAGATCCGGCGCGCATCGTCCGTCCCCATCATCATGCTGACCGCGCGCGATGCCGAGATAGACAAGGTGCTTGGACTCGAGCTCGGCGCCGACGACTACGTCACCAAGCCGTTCAGCTCCCGCGAACTTCTCGCCCGCATCAAGGCGGTCCTCAGGAGAAGCTCGAACGACGCGGCGGGTGCGGACGGGGTCCTCGAGGGTGGAGGGGTGCGCCTCGATCCCGACCGCTTCGAGGTGACCGTGCGCGGAGACCAGGTCCATCTCCCTCGCAAAGAGTTCGAGTTGCTCGAGCTGTTGATGGAGAACTCCGGCCGGGTGTTGACGCGCGACACTCTCATCGATCGCATCTGGGGACCGGACTACTTCGGCGACACTCGAACACTCGATGTTCACATCAAGCGTCTACGAGCGAAGTGCGAGGAGGACCCCCACACCCCGACGCACTTGGTGACCATCAGGGGACTGGGCTACAAGTTCGTCCCCTGACGCGTGCGGCTCAGTAGCCCGGCGACGTGTCTCCGTGGTCACGCCGCGTCGGTCGGATCTCTGCGGACAGGGACTCGGGGTTGCCGGTCAGCATGTAACGAAGTCGCTCGCCGATCATCACCGAGTGATCGGCGATGCGTTCGAGCGCCCGGCCTGCGAGCAGGGTCTTGACGGCGGTGGCTACCGCGCTGGGACCCTGCATCGCCATGATTCCCTCCATGAGCACCCGGTTATGGGCATCCATGGCGTCGTCGCGTGACTCGAGCGTCTTGGCCAGTCGGAGGTCGCGTGTCGACCACGCCTGGATCGCGGTGCGGAAGAGCTCCTGCGCCTCGATCGCCATCTCGCGCAAGATGCCGAAGGTTTCGAGATTGCTCTTGATCAGCTCGTGATCGGGAGCCAGCTTGACGATCCGCAAGCACAGGTCGCCCGTGCGCTCGAGATCACCGAGGATTCGGATTACGGAGACGACCAAGCGAAGATCGGACGCCACCGGGTTCTGCCGGCTGAGCAAGTCGTAGCAACGCTCCGTGAGAGACACGAGCATGTCGTCGATGTCATCGTCGGCGTCGATGACTTTGTCCGCGAGCTCGCAGTCACCGGTGAGAAGAACCGTCGTCGATCGCTCCAGAGCCTCATCGACGCGCAGCGCCATGACCTCGACCTGAAGCCGTAGCTGCTCCAGCTCGAAGGCGAACGCCGCCCTTAGAGGTCTGGGGTCCTCCCGGTCCGGCTCAGCCGAACCGCCCGGTAACGTAATTTTCGGTCCTCTCATCGGAAGGTGTCTGGAAGATGTTCTCGGTCTTGTCGTACTCGACAAGGACACCGGTACGGCGGTCCTGTTGTTCGTTGACCTCTGCCGTGAAGAAGGCGGTCATGTCGCTCACTCGAGCCGCCTGCTGCATGTTGTGGGTGACGATAACGATCGAGTACTCCTCTTTGATGTCCTGCATGAGGTCCTCGATGCGTCCCGTCGCAATCGGGTCGAGAGACGAACACGGCTCGTCCATGAGGATCACATCGGGCTCGACCGCGACACAGCGCGCAATGCACAGTCGTTGCTGTTGACCGCCCGACAGACCCATAGCGGACTCCCTGAGCCGGTCCTTGACCTCGTCCCAGAGTGCCGCCTTGTGCAGTGACTGCTCGACGAGTTCATCCATGTTGCCCTTGAAGCCGGAGATCTTGGGGCCGAAGGCGATGTTGTCGTAGATCGACTTGGGGAACGGGTTGGGCTTCTGAAACACCATGCCGATGCGGCGGCGCACCTCGACGGCGTCGACTTTCTTGTCGTAGAGGTCGACGCCGTGATACTTGACCTCGCCCTCGACCCGGGCGGTCTCGATCAGGTCGTTCATCCGGTTGAGGCATCGAATGAAGGTTGTCTTGCCACACCCGGACGGGCCGATCAAAGCAGTGATGTGATTGCGGTAGATGGTCAGGTCGACGTCTCGAACCGCCCGGAACTGTCCATAGTAAACGGACAGGTCACGCGTCTCGAAGACAACGTCGCGTTGTGCGGGAACCTCGTGATGTCCGACCTCCGCGTGCACCTCGGCATGTCGCGCGCGCTGCTGCCTGACTACCGTCTCCGTTTCCATACCGTTGTTCACCACTTTCGCTCGTATCTATTGCGCAAGAAGATAGCCGTCGCGTTAGTGAGCAGGATGATCACCATGAGCACGACGATCCCCGCGGACGCCAGGGCCTTGAACTCGGGGTTGGCCTCTTTGGTCCACTCGAAGATGACAATCGGCATCGCGGTGAACCGATCCTGCAGCTGCTCGAGGAAATTGCCCTGAGCGGAGCCCAGGAGTCCTCCGACCGCCCCCACGAGCAGGATCGGGGCGGCCTCACCAATAGCGCGTGAGACCGCCAGGATCGTGCCCGTGAATATGCCCGGCGCAGCCGACGGCAGAACGTGACTGCGGATGACCTCCCACTTCGTGGCACCGACACCGAAGCCGGCCTCCCGGATGCTCTGGGGCACCGCCCGCAAGGCTTCGGACGACGTGATGATCACGATCGGCAACACCAGGACCGCCAGGGTCAGTCCGCCCGCGATGAGGCTGGAACCACCGGTGATGCTTCCCAGCGTACCGACGAAGATCGCAAGTCCCAGCAAACCGAATACGACCGAGGGCACTCCTGCGAGGTTGCGGATATTGACCGTGATGAAACGGTTGAAGCGCGTATCGGTTGCGTACTCCTCGAGATAGATGGCTGCCGCTACGCCGAGGGGGAAGGCAAACAGAATCACGAACAGCATCAGCATGGCCGAGCCGTAAAGAGCTTGACTCACGCCGGCTCGGTCCGGAAAGCCCGACAGTCTGCCCTCGAGGAAGCTCTGTACTCCACGCTCCTGAAACACGGGAAGGGCGCTGATCAGGACGTCGGCCATCAGCACGATCAAGAACAGCAGCGCCAGCAAGAGCGACATCAACAGAGCCACCTGGAAGATCAGCCCCTTGACGTCGGCGCGCTTGCCCGTCAAATGTGCCAGAACCACATCGGACGTCTGCAGCCGGCCCGTCCTCACGACCATGTGTGAGCCTCCACCCCTAGTACCTCTGTCTTACCCGGCGAACGAATCGTTCGCTGACGATATTGAGCAAAAGCGTCATCACGAAGAGCAGGAGCCCGACGAAGTAGAGACTCTGCACCGCCGACACGGACCCCTTGACCTGATCGCCACCAATGGCGAGTTGGGCCATGGCCCCCGTCATCGTTTGACCTGGCTGGAAGGGATCAAAGGACAGCGCGCCACTGCTTCCTGCGGCCAGCGCGACGACCATGGTCTCGCCGATGGCCCGTGAGAGACCGAGGATCAACGCCGCAACGATTCCCGACACCGCGGCCGGAAACACCACCCTGAGCGTGGTGCTCATCTTGCGCGCGCCCAGCCCGTAAGACGCTTCTCGCAACGCCAGCGGAACCGACCGCAACGCGTCCTCCGCAACCGACGCGACGAGAGGCATCACGAGAATGCCCACGCCGATACCGGCGGCCATCAGATTGAAGAGGCTCGCACTCGGATTAAGTCGCTGCACGATCTCGGGGGAAATCCAAAGCAGTGCGAAGAATCCGAGGACAACGCTGGGAATGCCTGCCAAGATCTCAACGATCGGCTTGAGAACTCTCCTGACTCGAGGCGGCGCGTACTCGGACAAGTAGATCGCCGCTCCGAGCCCCAAAGGACCCGCCACGAGCATGGCGATGCCCGCGATCACGGCAGTCCCGACGATGATGACCCTTACGTCGAACATCGTCCGTCGCGGGTACCAACCACCTGCCCACAGGGCGGAGAGGTCGATCGCCGCCAGGAAAGCCAGCGCCTCGGAGAGGAGCGACAGCACGATAAGAGCGCTGATAACGATGCTTAGAGTGGCCGCCGCCTGAAAGAGACGGTGAATGATGTGCTCTTTCCGGCGTCTTTTCGGAGTCCCTGCGAGGGACTCGAGCGTCACGGTCCTGTCGGCCGTCGCTTGTGCCATGTACCTGATTCTCTACTTTCGGTCAGGTTGCATTGCGGGTTTGTGCAAGGGGGAAGCGAATCACGCCGGAAGGGCGAGACGCATTCTCTCGCGTCTCGCCCTTCCGCTCAACAGGCGGTTCTTAGCCTTCTGCTTCTCGACTACCAGTCTCTCGGTCCTCCCAAACCTGCCGAAGGGTTTCGATGTCCTCGTCCGCCAGCGAGACGTAGCCGACGTTCTCGTTGGTGACCGCTGCCAGGCCGTCCTCGGAGACGTAGAAGTCGACGAACGCCTCCAGCGCAGGCTCCTCCTCGATCATCGCGGCGTTGACGTAGATGTAGAGGAACCGGGAGATCGGGTACTCGGCCGTGGAGATGGTCTCCTCGTTCGGCTCGATGCAGTCGTCACCCTC
Organism: Actinomycetota bacterium; assembly: GCA_050694055.1. Classification (GTDB taxonomy): domain Bacteria; phylum Actinomycetota; class CADDZG01; order CADDZG01; family WHSQ01; genus WHSV01. Next base: position 1,333 of record JBOGWX010000080.1, on the reverse strand, counting down.
CTCGGCGATGGCGAAAGCCTTTACCCGGTCCTCGTTCTGGACGAAGAACGAGTAGCCAACCCAACCGAACGAGCCCTCCGATCCGGAGATGCCCTCGATGATGACGTTGTCGTCTGCCGAGGCCGAGTAGTCCGGTCGAATGAAGGGCCCGTCCTCGGACTGTCCGCGCTCGTCCACGGCTATGCCCTCGGTAACGAGCTCGGCGAAGCTGTCGAACGTGCCGGACTCCTCGCCGGGAGCCGTGATCTCCAGCGGTGCGTCGGGGTACTCGTCCGTGTGAGCGGCGTCCACCTCCTCGCCCAGCTCCACCGCATCCGTCCAGGTATCGATACCCTCGGATTCGGGGCCGACCAGAGCGTAGATGTCCTTGAAGTCGAGACACTCGACCGGGTTGTCGGGGTTCGTAATCACTGCGATGCCGTCGATGCCGACTTTCAGTTCGACGAACTCGACGCCGTTCTCCTCGCAGAGGGGAATCTCCTCTTCGGCATCGATTGGTCGAGAAGCATCAGAGATCTCGGTCTCGCCGGCGCAGAACTTCTGAAATCCGTCACCCGTTCCCGGACCTTCGACGTCGATCGAGACGCCGGGGTTCGACTCCATGAAGAGCTCGGCGTTCAGTCGAGAGATCGGCTCCACCGTCGACGAGCCGGAGATGAAGATCTCGCCGCTGACATCCTCGGCGGGCGCCGCAGAACTGGTGTCGTCGCCTCCCCCGCATGCCGCCGCGATGAGTCCAACCACCAGAGCGAGTAGCAGGAGCCGGAACGGCGTCCCCGTCACTCTTGTCATACAGGCATGTCCTCCTTGTACGAACCGTTGTAGGCGGTTCTGTGAGTCGGCCTCCCCGCGGGTGACCCTCCATCAGCGCGCAAGCTAGCAACGGCGTATTGCCGACCGGCATCCTGTTCATGAACTCCATGTGAAGGGATCGAGGCAGGCCGAGCCTCGATCGAGGGGTCGCATCAGACCAGGCGGATATGCGAGACTTTCGGTCTGGGACTCTTTGGAGGGTCGCCGGCCAACGGGAAGTGGCGCAGCTTGGCAGCGCGCAGCGTTCGGGACGCTGAGGTCGCGGGTTCAAATCCCGCCTTCCCGACCACGAAGGCCTGATCACTGGCCGGCTATCCCTCTTGGTTCCTCGGGATGATTCAGTCCATCTCGCCGAGGTAGGCCTTCCGCATCTGGGGATTCTGCAGAAGAGCCTCCGCGGTGTCGGCCAGAACGATCTGGCCGGTTTGCAACACATAGCCGCGGTCCGCGATCGACAGCGCCATGTTGGCGTTCTGCTCGACCACGAACACGGTCGTGCCTTGTTCGTTGATCTGCTTGA
>JBOGWX010000079.1:0-3221 GCA_050694055.1 Actinomycetota bacterium | reverse complement strand
ATCATCTGCTCGAAGCCTCTGCCGATAGGTCGCCCGACGCGGTAGCCGTCGTCGACCGGGAGAGAACGGTCACCTATTCGGAGCTGGAGGCGCGTGCCAATAGGCTCGCACACCTGCTGATCGACCTGGGCGTCGAACCCGGAGATCGAGTGGCTCTCTATCTCGATAAATCGATGGAGTCGCGGGTCGCGATCTACGGCATCCTCAAGGCGGGGGCGGCCTACGTGCCCTTCGACCCGCTGGCGCCCCCCGCCCGTCTTGCCTACATCGCCGAAAACGCAGGGATTCGACACCTCATGACCGGAACCGAGAAGGCTGGGGCGTGGCCGGCCCTCCTCGACGGGAACGCTCCCCTCGAGACCATCGTCGTGCTCAACACGTCGGCCGCAGAACTCGGTCGGCCTGCCATATCCCCCCGGGTGCTCACGCGCGACGATGTCGAGCAGCAATCCTCATCCAGGCCTCGAGCCGGCACGATCCACCTCGACCTCGCGTACATCCTGTACACGTCGGGTTCCACCGGTCGGCCCAAGGGAGTGATGCTGTCCCACCTGAACGCGCTGAGCTTCGTGGACTGGACGGTCGACTGCTTCGGGGTCAGTGCCGGCGATCGCCTGTCCAGCCATGCCCCGCTCCATTTCGACCTCTCGATCCTGGATTTGTTCGCCGCCGCCAAGGCCGGGGCAAGAGTCGTGCTCGTGCCGCCCGAGGACTCGTTCCTTCCGGTCGAGCTCAAGAGATTCATCGAGGACCACGAGATTACGGTTTGGTATTCCGTGCCCTCGATCCTGGGCATGCTCGCCCAGCGCGGAGGCCTGGAGGGCGGCGAGTTCCCGAAGCTCGAGACCATCCTGTTCGCCGGTGAGGTGTTCCCCACGAAGTACCTGCGGCAGATGATGAAGCTGCTGCCCCACGTGAGGTGGGCCAACCTCTACGGACCCACCGAGACGAACGTGTGCACCTACTACGAGGTGCCCTCGCTTCCGGAGGGCAAGACGGATCCGATCCCCATCGGACGCGCCATAGACAACGTCGAGGTCTTCGCGGTCACCGACGAAGGCTCCCGGGCGGCCCCCGGCGAGGTCGGCGAGCTCTTCGTCCGCGGCTCCACGGTCATGCAGGGCTACTGGAACAACCCCGAGCGCACCGTCAAGAACCTCGTCGCGAATCCCTTCGGTGGCGAGCTCCATGATCCGGTCTACCGAACGGGCGATCTGGTGCAGGAGGATGAGGACGGCAACTATCAGTTCCTCGGCCGGCGCGATCACCAGATAAAGAGCCGCGGCTACCGGATCGAGCTGGGTGAGATCGAAAGTGCGCTCTACGCCCATCCCCAGGTCGTTGAGTGCGCCGTGATCGCAGTGCCCGACGAACTGATCAGCAACCGCATCCACGCCCACGTCGTGGTTCGCAGCCCGCTGAAGCAGGCGGATCTGGTCAGGTTCTGCGCCTCGCGAATCCCCAAGTACATGATCCCCGAGGCCTTCGAGTTCGGAGACGCCCTCCCCAAGACGTCGACCGGGAAGATCGACCGGCAGGCACTCCGGGCCCTGGCAGCGCCCGTCCGCCTCTAGGCCGGGACTCGAGGCCCCCTTCTCGTCGCGGCGAATCCCCCATTCGACGTAGGAAAGTAACGCGCCGCGACCGATGAACAACGCAGAGGGTTTGTCTACATTTTGGTCGGTCCAGACAAATGGAGGAGAGCATGAATACTGCCGTCGACGTCGCACAGCGAATTCACGACTTCATCAATGAGGAGGTTCTCTTCGACGACGCCAGCGTGTCGTTGACGGACGAGACCCCTCTTCTCAACGGAATCCTCGATTCACTTGCCTTGACTCAGCTCGTCTCCTTCATCGAGGAAGAATTCGCCATCGAACTCGACGACTCCGAGATCTCTCGCAACAACTTCACCACCGTGTCCCGCATCCAGCATCTAGTCCTCAACCGAGCCGCCGGATGATGAAGACTGCCGCGCCGACCCTCATCGAGTGGGTAACGGCCGAGCAGTCGGAGTACTACGACTGGGTGCGGCGCTTTGCACTCAATCTTCCCGACGACGCCCGAGGGCGCGACCGCGACTCGGTCTTCTCGCATGAGTCGTGGGCAAAGTGTGGAGACTTCGGAATCATGGGCCTGCCCGTCGCCGAGGAACATGGAGGCGGCGGGGCCGATGTCGTCACGACCATGCTCGCGCTCGAGGCACTCGGGTACGGGTGCAGGGACGCGGGACTCGTCTTCTCTGTCAACGCGCACATGTGGACCTCCGTCATCCCGCTGTCCACCTTCGGAACGGCCGACCAGAAGCGCACCTGGCTCCCGGGCCTCACCTCCGGCGGTCTCATCGGTTGCCACGCGATCACAGAACCGGAGGCCGGGTCCGACGCCTTCGGCATGAAGGCGACCGCGCGAACGGCCCCGGGGGGATTCGTGCTCAACGGGCGCAAGACCTTCATCACCAACGCCCCCGTCGCCGACCTTCTCATCGTCTTCGCGCGCACCGCCGACGGAGTGGGCCCTTACGGAATCTCCGCCTTCCTCATCCCCGCTGGAACTCCGGGCCTGGTCGTGTCCGGCGGGATGGACAAGATGGGGCTCCGCACCTCTCCGATGGCAGAGGTCCTACTCGACGACTGTTTCGTTAAGGCGTCTTCGGTGCTGGGACAACCGGGCCAGGGCGGAGAGATCTTCGAGACGTCCATGCGCTGGGAGCGAGCCTGCATCATGGCCAGCCAGGTCGGAATGATGCGAAGGACCATGGAGACGTGCATCGCCTATGCGCGCCAGCGCCGCCAGTTCGGAAAGCCGATTGCCAAGTACGAGTCGGTGGCGGACAAGATGGCCAACATGAAGATCGCGGTGGACGCGGCGCGCGCCCTCGTGTTGCGAACGGGGTGGCTCATGGATCAGGGACGCGACGCGATGGTCGAGGCGGCCGTTGCCAAGACCTTCGTAAGCGAGGCCAACGTGCGAACGCACTTGGATGCGGTGCAGATTCTTGGTGGCTACGGCTACATGACGGAATTCGAAATCGAACGCGGTGTCAGGGACGCGCTCGGCGGCACGATCTACTCAGGAACTTCGGAGATCCAACGGCGCATCATCGCGCGAGGATTGGGGTTATAGCGATGCAGCTCCACTCGATTACCGGCGATTCGAATGCGGTGCAGACCAACGGCGACCTGGCGTTGGAACCCACTTCGCCGATTGCACGCATGCGG
>JBOGWX010000078.1:0-17113 GCA_050694055.1 Actinomycetota bacterium | reverse complement strand
CCTTCCCGCACCCCCAGGGCCCGGCGGAAGTCGGCCGGAATCACCGTGCGACCCTGCGCGCTCAGCCGCAGGACTCTGGCATCTTCTATCGAATGTGTCATAGATCTTGAGTCTATGCCACTGTGTTGGCAATATGCCACGGTCGAGTCGATTTGGAGCCAGTGGTCAGCGTTGGCCGGGGAAGAGCCCGGCGACCAGCGCGCGGCAGAGGGCTTCGATGGTGCGAGCTGCTTCCTCGTGAGTGCGCGGCGAACGGCCCATCGGGTCGGCGATCTGGTCTTCCAGCATCGGGGGGGCCGAGCCTCGCCGGTCGTGCGCCGCGGCGACCTGCGCCCGCGCCCCGACGACCGGGTCTCCCGATGCCACGGGGTCGAGGTTCTCCAGCTCGCGCACCAGTTGAGGCAGGAGAAAGGTCTTGGTGCGGTCGGCGTCCCGATCCACGACCGCGGTCGCGACGTGACCGAGTTCGAAGCCGATCACGAGATCCGCGGCCTCCGGCTTCGCATCCTCGAGCGGGCGCGACAAGTGCGCGTTCAGGTCGTAGCCGAGCATCGTCGCGGCCCACAGACTCTCCGCCGGCGACGGGGTGGGGTGGACCGCGTGCGTCCCGGCCGACGACACCTCGACCGGTAACTCCGCGGTGAGGGCGCGCGTCATGACCTCGGCGAGCGCGCTCCGGCACTGGTTGCCGGTGCACACGAAGAGGATGTGAAAGCGGGGGTCGTCCACGGGCCTCAAGATATAGGTCCGCGCCCGGGGGTGCAGGTTCATGCGAGAGTACCCCTGACGGTTACCATGGCCGTGATGCGGCTTCGATGGCTGAGCGTAGTGACGGTGCTGTTGCTTGCTGCCTGCGCGCCGGGCGGCGAAGAGCGGGCGGCCCCCTCAGTGCGGACGCAACCGCAACCGGTGCTCGAGCCGGTCGAGACCGACGCGGAGGATCGATCCAAGAGGCGAGCCCGGCGCTTCGCCGACGGCGCCCACGGAATCACCACGAAGGCCCCCAAGCTCAAGGTGTACAACCGACCCCAGCATTTGAGCCCGTGGCACAAGCTGGACACGACCAACCCGCTCGACCAGCGCCTCGTCCTGCTCGTCACCGAGGCCCGCGCGACCGACGAGGGGCTGTGGCTCGAGGTCCTGCTCCCGGAGCGCCCCAACGGCTCGACCGCCTGGGTCGAGAAGAACCAGGTGCGCGTGGTCAAGCTGCGTCACCGGATCGAGATCGATCTGGCGCGCTACACGCTCGAGCACTTCCGCGCCGGCAAGCGGGTGCAGCGCTTCAAGGTGGGCGTGGGCGAGGACCAGTACCCGACGCCGAAGGGCACCTACTACGTCTGGGCCAAGGTGCCGCAACCGAGCCCGGCCGGCCCCTACGGAAACTACGCGCTCGGCATCAGTGGGTTCTCGCCGGTGCTGAGCGACTGGCCCGGGGGCGGCCGGGCTGCGGTGCACGGCACCGCGAACCCGGGCGACCGGGGGCGCAAGGTCTCCCACGGCTGCGTGCGCGTGTTCAACGACGACATGAGAAAGCTCACGGGCGTCCCGATGGGGACGCCCGTGGTCATCAAGAGCTAGCTTCCAGCCTTAGGTGGTGGAACGAAACGCGGTGGAGCGGGCGCGGTTGCGGCGCACCATCAGCAGGCCGGCGCCGACCAGCAGCGCGCCGAGGGCGGTGAAGCCCACGATCCCGGCAGTGCCGGTGAAGGGAAGGCCCGCAGCGGCGTCGTCGTCATCGTCGTCCTCCTGTGCGCCCCCGAGGATTCCGCTGCCGGCCGGCACCGTCTCGGACTGCGCGGCTTCACAACTGTCGGCCGCGTAACCATCGGGAAGCTGGCGGGCGCTGACCGTCACGAAGTACTGACCGTCGGCTCCGGGCTGGGGAATCGAGAAGTCGCCGCCCGCTTGGCTGGTGGTGGAGCCGACCGCCTCGGCGCCGCCGCCGACCTGGCGCTCGAACAGGGTCACGCTACGGCCCGGCTCACAGTCGGGGTTGGGCGAGGAGACGGTGCCCACGAAGTTGGGATCCTCGTAGCTCAGCGACACGCTGGTCGGAGCGGTGGTCTGCGCCAGCGCCGGCGTGGCCATAGCCGCCAGCGCGAGCAGCGCCCCCAAGATCAGATAGGTCGTTCGCTTGGTCATGTGAAACCCCCACTGTCCGTAGTCAGATGGCACCATACTCGTGACGGGCAAATGTTACGGCCTGTGACGCAAGTACACAAGTGTCTCAATCGGCGGAATTGTACTGGACCTTGAGAGCCTTTACTACCCCTCTAGTATCAGCTCAAGCGCTCGATGACCATCGCCATGCCCTGACCCCCGCCCACGCACATGGTCTCGAGCCCGACCGTTTGCTCGGCGCTCTGGAGGTCGTTGAGCAGCGTGTTCATGATCCGGGCCCCGGTCATGCCGTAGGGGTGCCCCAGGGCGATGGCGCCGCCGTTCGGGTTGAAGCGGTCGCTGAACGGGTCCATGCCGAGCTCACGGCACACCGGCAGGACCTGGGCGGCGAACGCCTCGTTGAGCTCCATGACGTCGACGTCGTCGATCGACATGCCGGCGCTCTTGAGCACTTTGCGCACCGCCTCGATCGGCCCGACCCCCATGATCTCGGGAGCGACGCCCGACACCGACGAGGCGACGATCCGAGCCAGGGGCCTGACGCCGAGCTGCGCGGCGCGCTCCTCGCTCATCACCAGCACTGCGGCGGCCCCGTCGTTGAGCGGACACGAGTTCCCCGCAGTCACGACGCCGTCGGGCTTGAACGCCGGCTCCAGGCTCTGCAGCTTCTCGAAGGTGGACGAGGCCCGGGGACCGTCGTCGGCCTCGACGACCGTGCCGTCCTCCTTGGGGTAGGGGGAGATCTCCCGAGCGAAGAAGCCGTTGTTCTGGGCGGCGACGGCCCGTTCCTGGCTCCGCTGGGCGAAGCGGTCCATGTCGTCGCGGCTCACGTCGTAGCGCGCGGCGACGTTCTCGGCGGTGAGGCCCATCGGGATGTAGACGTTGGCGATGGCGGCGTCGTCGCCGAACAGCTTGGGATGGAGCTCGTCCATGTCCTTGGGGTAGCCGTCTACCTGGCTGATGGACTCGACCCCGCCGGCGACGAAGACGTCGCCCTCGCCGGCGCGGACGGCGTGAAAGGCCATGCGGATGGTCTGCAGGCTCGAGGCGCAGAAGCGGTTGACCGTGGTGCCGGGGACGTGCTCAGGGAGCCCCGCCAGCAGCGCGACGCGCCGTCCGAGGTTCATGCCCTGCTTCTGCTCCGGGAAGCCACAGCCGATCATGACGTCGACGACCTCGCCGGGGGCGACCTCGGGGGTCTTGTTCAGCACCGCGGCGACGGCGAAGGCCATGAGGTCGTCGGGGCGGACATCGACGAACGAGCCCTTCTTGGCCCGGCCGATCGGTGTGCGGGCGGCGGCGGCGATGACTGCTTCGGGCATTGCTGGCTCCTCGATTCGGGGGTTCGACCGATATCGTAAACCTGCTGAGAAATGTGCAGACCGCGCAAACCGGCGCGCTCCGCCGAGCCGTATTGAGTCTCGAACCAGCGCCCGCACGAGCGCCCACGCGCTCCACGAGGAGGAAGCCATGACGCGACGCACCAACGCCTGGTTGAAGCTGCTGGCGGTCTTCACCTTCGCCGCCCTCGCCCTGGCGGCCTGCAACGGCGACGACGAGGACGGCGCGGCCGACAACGGCGACAACGGCGGAAACGGTGGTGGTGGCGCGGCGATCGAGCTCAGCGCGCAGGACAACTCGTTCGACCCGGCCGAGATCAGCGCTCCCGCCGGCGAGGAGGTCACGGTCACCTTCACCAACGACGGCGACAACCCCCACACCTTCTCCAGCGAGGAGGCCGGTTTCGACTCCGACACGGTCGAGAGCGGTGGATCGGCCGAGGTGAGCTTCGCCATGCCCGACGAGGAGACGCAGTTCATCTGCAACGTCCACGGCGAAGCCATGAGCGGCACCCTGGTGCCCGAGGGCTAAGCGGAGCGAACCCGAGCGGGCCCGGCGGTCACCCACGGGGGTGCGCGCCTTTGCCCTTTGACGGTGCGGATGCGCGCACAGCGCGCACCACGACCATGAAAGCTCTCGGTCTGGGTGCCGACGGGGGCCGGAAGGCAGGGGGCCCCGAGAAAAGACATCCAGCCGTTGTTTACTCTAAGGTCGAGCTGCCGCAGGGCGGCCAGGCCTCCGCTCCCACACGGAGGCGAACCACTCGATGGCTTGTCGGGTCCACAGTGGGCCAGTGCGCAGTTCGTACAGAGGGGCGGGGAACCGAGGATTCTCGCGATGAAGTTGGTGAACACGCTGCCGCGACACACCGAGAATGTCGGCGGCCTCGACCGCAGACACGATCTCCGGGACTGTGGGGGAGAACGCAGCCGTCTCGTAGGTTTCTTCGTCAACGACTTCGATGCCGACCGGGGAGAAGGGAATGAAGCCAGCCATGTCCCGGCCATTTGTGACGGCCTTGACGGGGTCAGGGCCGGTCTCGTGCACAGTGACGGTAAAACCGAAGCCGGGGATCGCAGCGACCGATCCATCCAGGTCCTCGAGTTGATCACCCCAAGCGATCAGGGTGCTCTCGTCCGCCTGCTGGTTGTAAGTGAATGTCACTGCCCACATGGTCACTCCTCTCGCGCCCTGCGTCGGCGTGAGCGCTGTTCCTTCTTTGACGGTGGCGGCAATTGCAACCCGGCCCGCCTGAGGGCTGTGTTCAGGTCGGCCATTCGCCGTCGAGGGTTGCTCGGTGTCGCCGGGTAATTCGTCACGTAGTTGCCATCGGGATCGTAGAACCGTGAGTATCCCTTCGTGTCATCGTCAACGGTCCAGCCTTGTGACCTGGCCCAATCAGCGATGTCTTTGATCTCTCGGTTCATTCTGGCCCTTTCCCTTGCGATCTGTCAAGAGTTTACTCGAACTCTATACTGTGTCAAGAGAAAGGGGCATCAGCCGGACAGAGCCCGCGCCCGGTGCTTCTTAGACAACATCGCATTCCGCCTCGACGTGGCGGTATCAAAACGATATCATTCTGCATCATGCCATCACTGCAGGTTCGAAACATCCCCGATGACCTCTATGCCGCGTTGCGGGCCACTGCTGACAAGGAGGGAAGATCTCTGTCGGCGCAGACGGTCGCCATCCTTAGAAGGGCCCTCGCCGACTCACTCGTCGATCGTGCGGGAGTGGCGCGGCGGGTAGCTGCGCGCCGTAGGTCGGCCGGGGTCATGACCCGAAGCGCCGCTGATCTGGTGAGGGAAGATCGAGACCGCTGAGGCCGCCGTCGCAGTCGATGCGAGCGTCTTCGTCGAGTACCTTGCCCCCGGGACCGCCCACGGCGAAGTTGCTCCCTTATTCGATCCAGGGGCGCGGATCGAATTGTGGACGCCCGATCTTTGCTTGCTCGAGGTGGCCAACGCGCTGAGGAAGCGATTCCTTACGGACAAGCGATTCACTCGCCGTCATCTCGCCTGACGGAGTCGCCGACCTACTGGCCCTGGGACCCTTAGTCGTGAGTAGTCGCGTCCTGGTCGACTGACGATCCCATTCGCCGAGAACCTCATCGTGCACGACGCGGTCTACCTGACGCTGGCTGCAGCCCGACGTATCCCCCTTTGCACCCTAGATACTGGACTGGCTGCGGAAGCGCGCAAGGCGAGCGTCGACGTTCTTGTACCCGGAACCGATCCGCTCGTTACTCGAGGTTCATAAGCGGGATCGAGTCCAGGGCTAAGCGGAGCGAACCCGCCGGGCCGACCGCGGAGCCCGTCGTCATTTCTTGCCGGCGCGGACCTCCCGGGCTTTAGAGAACTCCGAAGTGTTGCCGGCGGAGTCGGTCGACGTCGCGGTCAGGAACCTGCCCGCCAGCCCACCCGGAAGGGACGCGCTGAAACGACCCTTTGCATCCGGCGTCGCGGTCGTCACGAAGGTCTGGCCCTCACCGAAGCCCGATGCATCGGGCTCGTCGTTCACGAAGATCTCGAGCGTGAGCGACTGCGGGTCGGGGTGTACGACCCTTCCCTCGGCCTCGGTCGTGGCTCCGTTGTCCGTGGCCTTCTTGAACTCGGGGTAGTTGAGCAGGTCGTTGGGCCCACTGTCTGCGTCACCGTTGTCGTTCTTGGTGACGCCGTCGCTGCCGAGGTCGATTCCCAGGCTTCCGTTGCCGGAGATGGAGTTGCGCGAGATCGTGTAGTGCCCGATGCTGCTGGACCCCGGGAAACCGAACACCATGATGCTGTCCGCTCCGTTGCCGGTGATGGTGTTCTCGGCGACCACGCCCTGGCCGAATATCATCATGCCCCACGCCCCGTTGTCGGTGATCGAGTTGCCGGTGATGCTGCCGGCCTCACCGTCGTGTTGCAGCCCGGTCTCGCCGTTGCCTGCGATCGTGTTGCCCGAGACCACGACGCCGTCGCTCGTAACATCGCTGGTGGCGAAGACATCGATTCCGGTGCGGGCGTTGGCGACGCTGACGTTGTCCGTGAACTCGTTACCGCCTGCGCACCCCGGATGCACTCGTCTGTGCTACGGGTCTCGTGCTAAGCGCAGATGCGGTCGTCGGCAACGAGGCGCGCTGCAAACGTGTTGGCGGCGTGCGATACGTACATCTCGACGACATCGCAGGCTGATTCCTGGCCTCCGGGGCGTTGATTGTGGGTCCTGGTGCGCGCATAGCGCGCATTACAACTATCAAACCGAGGCTCGATCGTCAGGTATCCACATTTAAAGTCTGCGTGCTCACGGCGAGGCGGTCACCGAACCGTTGAGCGCGGCACGTTTCGTTGCTGTTTAGTCACGCGCGCGCGCCACCTTGGTAATTGGGTCGCGCCGGTCAAGGATTGCGCCACTCTCGTAATCGCTGGAGCAGGTGGGGCACATCCTGTTCGAGCGTTTGCCAGAGTGCGCCGTAATCGATGCGGTGGTAGATGTGATCGACCAGTATGCGGATGTCGCGCACATCATCCCAAGGAACATCCGCGAGCGTCGTTTTGAGATCCTCTGGTAAACGGTTGGCGGCATCTGCGATCCGCCCGATCACCGCTTCTCCTGCGAGTCGCAGCAAGCGATCCTCGTCCCAGGCGGATTTCCCTCGTGCGATGAGCTCGGCTGCCGCCTCCGCAGCCAGCTCGATATCCGCAACCACCGCATCGACTGGCCGCGGCTTGCGCGGGGCCGTCACAGGGGGATTGCCTCTTCCAGGATACGGACATCGCTCTTCAGCAAACCGCTGGTTGTCAGGAGGTCGACCTCAATCGAGAGAAGATCGCCCAGAGCCCGCCTGAGCCGAACCTGATCAAGCAAAGAGTGACCCGGTTCCATGTCAACCAAGAAATCGAGGTCGGAACCGTGGCCCGCCTCACCGCGGGCGACGGACCCAAAGACGCGCACGTTGGCTGCGTGGTGCTTCTCGGCGAGTGCAAGAATCTCGTCGCGGCGCTCGTGGAGGACGCGTTGCAGAGGAATGGGAGGTCGCTGCGCAGGTGGGAAGGGAATTGTCCTGAGCTGAACGCCCGAGGCCCGGAGCAGACGATCGAGGGTACTTACGCTCGGGGTCTTGGAGCCGGATTCGTAGGCGGCGATCGTGGGTTGAGATGTATGGGCCCGACGCGCGAGCTCGGCTTGCGTGAAGCCCGCTACCCGGCGAGCCTCCTTGATGAGTTCCGCTGCTACGGTCATGCCGGCAGTATATCTGCTTGGATATGAGACTCCAACGCCTCGCATTGCGGTTACCAGAGGGCGCCTAATTCGGCTCTCCTGACATCGATGTAGGTCACGCCGCGGTCTTTTCGTGAGGTAGAAGCAACTCGATAGGGCCGCACGCGAGCATCACGAGTGCGATGGCGGCCTCCGCGGAGTGGAACCCGTAGGCGCGCCGGATGATGTTCCGAACCTTCGTGTTGAGGGCCTCGGCGCGAGCGTTGCTGATGCCGAGCCGGATCGAAGCCAAGATGCCGTCTTTGTGCTCGCGCAGGGTTCGGGAGAGCTTCACGAACGGCTTGAGCCGGCTTCGCTGGCATCTCGAGATGGCCCGGTCGATCAACTCCGAGGCATCCTTGGCATCCAGATCGCCTTGGAAGATCTCCCGCACCGCCTCCTTGTGCGTGTAGGCGCGCCACGCGGCCCCGCCCGCGCGCCGGATCCGATCCAGTTGGGTGGCTTGCTTGTCGTTGAGGTTCTCGGGGTTCTTCATCAGCGACCAGCGCGCCCCCTTGAACTTCCTGGCGAGCGCGGCGTCTTGGTCTCTCATGTCGTTCCACGAGTCGCGTCTGACGTCGTCGAGCGCCCTCGTGGCGAGCGCGACGACGTGGAAGGGGTCCCAGCAGATGGTCGCCTGAGAGGCGTGTGTCCGCACCGCCTTGGGATAGGCCTTGCCGAGGTCGAGCGACACCGCGGTGAGCCGGGAGGAGCGCTCTTGTCCCAGGTCAGCGAAGAACTTCGAGGCCGCCTTGGCGTCCTTGCCCTCTGCTCCCCACACCACCTTGCCGGAGCGGTGGTTGCTGACGAGCGTCAGATACTTGTGGCGCTTACGCCAGGAGATCTCGTCCATGCCGATCTCGAAGAGATCGTTCAAACGACCGGGGTCGAGCTCATCGGCGACGACCCGCTCGACGATGGCCCCCACCGTGCGCCAGGCGACCCGCAGCAGGCGCTCGATCGAGCTCTTGTCGGTCTTGACGGCGAGCCACGCCACGAGACACTCGAAGTCGCGTGTGAACCCGGAGCGATGGCGGGCGAAGGGCACGCCTTCGACCCGCACGCCGTGGGATGGGCAGCGAAGGCGCCTAAGGCGCGCCTTGATCACCAGATGCCAGCAGCCGAGATCGAGGTGGCGCCACACCGAGTCGACGACCTGGTCGTTGTGGCGCGCCCTGGTGGAGTGATCGCACAGCGGACACAGCAGCCTTCTTCTCCTCAGGGCCACGGTCACGACGATGCGATCGGCGAGGAAGTCAACCGCCCGGACATTGACGCCGGGCAGACGGAGAAGATGCTTGAATGCAGTGGTGACGCGCATGGGCACGACCTCCAGGTCCGGTTGTTGTAGACACCCCGAACCTAGGGGCGTGCCCTGCGCGCATCGTGGATTTCCGCCCGCGACTCATGAGTTCCTTGCCAGACAAGGCTTACGGGCTCAGCTGGGCTGAATCTCACCTACATCGATGTCAGGTGGCCCCGATTTATCCGTGTGGCGAATCCATCGCCGCATAGGAATGAGCGGTGGCCTCTTCGCGAACGCAGTGCTTCGAGAGATTGGGCGCGAGGTGACGACGGAAGAAGCAGCTGTGCTGAGGCGTTACCACGCCGAGGCCTATGTCCAGCACTCCAAGGAGGTTCGCCTCCTGCCGGGCTCGCGAGAGCTGCTCTCGTTTCTGACCGAGCTCGGAGTGCCGTGGGCCATTGCGACGAGTGGCTACATCGAAACTGCGGGCCCTAACATCAAGATCCTAGGTGTACCTGACGGAGTGCCCGTCGTCACGCGTGACCTTGTGGACCGAGCCAAACCCGATCCGGATCTCTTCCTCGAGGCCGCCTATCAGCTAGGAGTCGAGATCACCGAGTCCGTGGTCGTCGGTGACAGCGTGTGGGATCTCTTGGCGGCTCGCCGCGCTCGTGCCTTAGGGGTTGGCCTTCTCTCAGGGGGATACGGCAGAGAGGAACTGGAGCGGGCCGGCAGCTATCGCGTCTACCAGGACCCCGCCGATCTGCTCCTCCATCTCGACGAGCTGGGCGTTCGAACCTGATGAGCACGACGGATCGACTGTTCACCCGGTGTGGCGGGTGAAGGGTCGGCCCCAGATTTCACAGATGTGAATAGGGCTGGCACTGCGTGAGAAGTTCAGCTAAGGTTGGACCTAACCAAAGCAATCGGTGAATTGAGGGAGAGGCATGGACCCCTCAGCAGTGGCGGTGATAATCGGAGCCCTGGCCGCAGGATGGTGCGTTCAGATCTACCTCGCGATGAAGCAAGCCAAGGCGTTTCAGGCGTCCGTGCGAACTCTGCGCACTGTGGGCAGAACCGCAGTCGGTCGGGGTGGATCGCGCTACCGCGGCGTCGCCTTCTGCGCCTTGGCCGAAGACAGAGGGGGCCGCGTCGCGCGCGCCTCGGTGCTCAGGGGGGTAACCGTGTTCTCCCGCCCCCGTCCCGCGCCCGAACTCGTCGGGCGATCTCTGGCGGAGCTCACCGAGAAGGACTCCAATTCGTCTCTCGATTTGGCGATTGCCGATGCTGCGCGGCACCTTCTGAACGCAGCTACGGCGAAAGACAAAGGGGGGTGAGCAACCAGTCGACTCGCGGGAAATTCATGCTGGCTTCTTCAAGGGGGGATAGATGGATGCTCTTGCTGAATTAGCGGAGGGCTTTATTGGGCTCTTTCAAGCCGGGGGAGAAGTTTTCGTAAGCCTCCTCACGGGAATAGTTCCGCTTCTGATCGTGCTTCTCACCGCCGTCAACGCGCTCATTCGCCTGATCGGACCGGAGCGCATCGATGGGTTCGCAAGGTTCTCGGCGAGGCCGGGAATCGTTTACCTGCCGTTGCGCTATCTGGCGCTGCCGATCCTCGCGGTGTTCTTCTTGACCAATCCGATGGCCTACACCATGGGTAGGTTCTTACCCGAGCGGTACAAACCCGCCTTTTACGACTCGGCCGTTAGCTTCGTGCACCCGATCCTCGGCCTCTTTCCACACGCGAACCCGGCTGAGATCTTCGTCTACGCGGGCATCGCCGCCGGCATCACGGAGCTGGGGCTGACGCTCGGCGACCTCGCGATCCGCTACTTCATTGTCGGAATGGTCGTTATCCTTCTCAGAGGAATCGTCACCGAGGCGATCACCGCGATCATGCTTGGCCGTCGCGAGAGGCAGACCGAAACCGGTGGAGCGGAGGTGACGGCGTAATGGCCACCGTCACTCATGTCCTCGAGCGTGTCGGTCGCGGCGTAGGTGGAGTCGTCGGAGTTCTGTATCAGTCGGGCCGCGATGCTATTGACACGATAATCAAGAACATCCTTCCTTTCATGGCGTTCATCGCCATGGTGATCGGAATCATCCTGGAGTCGGGAATCGGTGACTTCATCGCCGACACTCTGTCTCCATTGGCCTCGAGTGTCCCAGGACTTCTGCTGCTTTCAGTGATCGTTGCGCTCCCGGTGTTGTCGCCGCTGCTGGGCCCCGGCGCCGTCATAGCGCAGATCATTGGCACACTGCTGGGTGTCGAGATCGGCCGCGGGAACATCCCGCCCCAGTACGCTCTGCCGGCCCTGTTCGCTATCAACCCGCAAGTGGGTTGCGACTTCATCCCAGTGGGTCTTGCACTGGGCGAGGCGGAGCCGGAGACGGTCGAGATCGGAGTGCCCGCCGTCCTATTCTCAAGGATGATCACGGGCCCTGCCTCGGTAGTGATCGCATACCTGGCAAGCTTTGGTCTGTACGGCGGAGAGTAGGTAGAGCAAGGGGGTTCGTATGGGTGATTACCGCTCGGTGAGCATCGCGGCAGGCCGCGGGGGCTGGGGAGGCCCTCTGGTCGTCACGCCAACGGACGAAAGGCCGTTGATCTATAGCGTGACGGGCGGAGGAATCCACCCGGTGGCCGCCAAGATCGCGGAGCTTACCGGTGGCGAGGCTTTCGATGGGTTCAAGAGCTCCGCCAAGTTCGACAAGATCGCGTGCGCGGTTATCGACTGTGGCGGAACGGCTCGCGTCGGCGTCTATCCGATGAAGAAGGTGCCAACCGTCGATGTTTACCCGACTAGCCCTGCGGGCCCTCTGATGCAGTTCATCACCGAAGACGTCTTCGTCTCCGGCGTCGGAGTCGACCAGATTTCGGTCGCCGAGTAGCAGGCGGTGAGATACAAAACGGTCGTGACGAAGGTCGGTCCCCTTGTGGCCGACTTCGTCCGGGAAGGTCGGTTGGTGTTGTTCGCCGAGGGAGCACCGGAGGAGTTGCATGACTTTTCGGTGCTCCATCGGCCGGCGGACGTCTTCGAAGAGGTTCGGCCCGGAGACGTCGTTCATATAGGCGGGGCCCGGTGGCGCGTTACGGCCGTTGGTGATGTGGCGAACGCTAATCTCAAGGCGCTCGGGCATACGGCATTCAAGTGCAATGGTAAGGAGCAGCCCGACCTTCCTGGTGACATCTGCCTCGAAGAGGCGGAATTGCCCTTGCCCGAAGTGGGTCAGAACATATCCATAGAGACGGGGGCTTGATGCTCGAGCGCAGTCTGGTGGTCAAGGACGAGGTAGGACTTCACGCTCGTCCGGCCGCGGCCTTCGTGAGAGAGGCGAACAAATTCAGCAGTGACATTCGAGTCATCCTGGGTGAGAAAAAGGCTAACGCCAAGAGCATTCTCGATGTGCTCTCGTTGGATGCTGGTCAGAACGCCAAGATAAGGATCAGCGCCGAGGGTGATGACGCGGAGCGAGCACTCGACGCGCTCCAGGGGTTACTGAACAAATCCCAGGACGATGCCGAGAGGGCCTCATCCTGAGCTCTAGTGGAGAACCTCAAAGAACTCTCTCGTCACACGAGTGGGCTTGGACACAACACGACGGGGAAGCCAGAAGAGGTTGATCGGGTTCTGCGAAATCTCCCGGTACATGCGGCGCGGTTTGCTGCGAATGCGTCCACGCCATTCCACGAGGTAGCCGCCGACGGGATGGTGGTGGGCGTAACTCGCCCTGCCGCATTCGGCACATGTAATCTCGTGCAACACCGGGCCCGCGTAGTGGAGGTCGTGCAGCGTCTGCTGCCCGCAGTCTGGGCAGACCAGTGAAGTCTGGATCTGCATCCGCTACCTCCTGCTCCCTCCCGCTGCCTTTATTAGCGACTCCGCCAACACAAGGTCGTCGGGCTGCGTGATCTTTATATTACGCACATCGCCACGGATAACTTCGACCGTTCCGCCCATTCTTTCTACGGATGCGGCTGTGTCGGTGCCCTCGAATTCCGCGGCTGCCGCAGAGCGGTACGCGTCGAGGAGCAGCTGCGCTCGGAAGACCTGGGGGGTTTGTGCTTGCCAGAAGCCTGCGTGGTCGACCATCGACTCGGCGAACTGGCCCTCCAGGTGCGTGAGGTCGTCCTCGAGTGGAAGGGCGCAGATGGCTCCGCCCGAGGAACGGGCCCTCTCCAGCAGCTCGTTCAACATCGCTCCGTCGAAAAAGGGTCTGGCTCCGTCGTGGATCAGCACGAACTCGACCTCGCCACATTGGATCTTGGGGGCGAGGTACTCCAGAGCGCACGTCTCGGAGGCATGCCTGGTCTTGCCCCCCGCGATCACGGCGTTGACCTTGATGCCGGCGGAATGGAAGACGCGCTTGCATCTGTCGATCTCATGCTCCGCAGCGACGATCACCAGATGATTGATATCGCGATGCAGAGCAAACGGGCGCGCTGCACGGACGATTATGGGTAGACCCTCTATCTCAAGGTAGACTTTATTAATCGCTTGTCCCATTCGGACGCCGTTTCCGGCGCCAAGGATCACGGCGGCTGTGGCGCTCAACGGCAAGAACTCCTTGGAGATCGTCTTTGAGCACGAACGATAGAGCCGATCGCCCTCATCCGCGCCATTCTCTCATTGCGATCGACGTTGATGGCACGCTGATCGCCCACGGGGCCACGCTTTCCGCGGCGAACAAGCGAGCGGTCGCCGGAGCGA
This sequence comes from Actinomycetota bacterium, assembly GCA_050694055.1. GTDB lineage: Bacteria > Actinomycetota > CADDZG01 > CADDZG01 > WHSQ01 > WHSV01. Next base: position 3,448 of record JBOGWX010000078.1, on the reverse strand, counting down.
GACGGGCTGGAATTCGGGTGGTGCTGGCCACGGGCAAGAGCTGGCCCGGCGTGCAACATATCGCTGGGGAGATCGGCTCCGACGGTCCCCACATCGTCGTCAACGGCGCCAAGATCGTGGGCTTGGAGGAGGCCGACACGTTCCTGGAGCAAGATATCTGCGAGCGAGCGCTCCAAGCAGGCCGCAGCGAGGCGATCCCATGGTGCGTCTACATGGAGCATGACGACCTTTACGTTTCGGTCGACGCTGTGGAGGCTCTGGTGAGCGTGGACGAGCCGCGCTCTGCAATGAGCACCGACCCGCCGGCGGGACGCGCCCTCAAGGTTCTCTTCTGCATCGATGAGGGATGCATCGGGGAGGAGGAAGTGATCAGGCGGGCGATGGCCGGTCTCGACTGCAAGCTCGTACGGACCTCACCCTTCTTTTTCGAGGTCATGCCTCCGCAGGGCGACAAGGGCTTGGCCCTCGGACGCCTTCTCGAGCATCTCGGGATTGGTTCATCCGAGTGCCTCGCGGTGGGCGATGCCGAGAACGACCTGCCGATGTTCGCTCAGGCCGGCTGCGCGGTCGCCATCGCCACAGCGCCGGATGAGGTCAAAGCCGCCGCTGACGCAGTCGTTCCGGCCGAGATGGGCGCCGACGGCGTCGCTTGGGCGATCGAACACTTCGCCCTCTAGACACCTTTCCGCTGGCCCATTCCCCGTCCCGGATGAACTGCCGGAAGGTTGAGCTTTAGCAGCAGCCCCTTGGATGGTCGGGCTTGGAACTCCTGCATACCCCGTGATAGATTCATCTGTGAACTTGCCTGAACATATGTGAAATCGGGAGGTCGAGAGGGTGAAGGGATCCTCGGCGCAGTACCTGCACGACCGAGCGGCGCAAGGCCGCCCCATCACTCTGGGCCTGATTGGCGTCGGCCAGATGGGGGCAGGCATCGTGGCCCAGTCAGCGCACCTTCCCGGCATCAAGATCAGGGTTCTCGCAGACATAGATCCGGAGCGCGCCCGTCGCTCGGTCGCCCGTTTAGGCATTGTCGATCCCCTCGTCACCGACGACCCCGATGATGCAGCGCAGGCGGCAGGTTCTGGCCGGACTGTGATCACCACCGACGCGGAGCTGGTGCCGCACTTACCCCTAGACGTTGTCGTCGAGGCTACGGGGATTCCCGAGGTCGGCGTGCGCGTCGGACTCGCCGCGGCCCACGCCAAACGTAACCTCGTGTCGATGAATGTGGAAGCCGACGTGACGATCGGTCGCTTTCTCCGGAGGGAATTTGAGCTTTCGGGTGCTGTTTACACGCTCGCCGCCGGTGATGAACCCTCCTGCGCGTGGGAATTAGTCGACTTTGCGCGCACGATTGGGCTCGACGTCGTCGTGGCCGGTAAGGGTAAGAACAACCCACTGCGAGCGAACGCGACTCCTTCGTCGGTCGCTGATGAGGCCGAGCGCAAGAAGATGAACCCCCGCATGCTTGCCGCGTTCGTCGACGGCACCAAGACGATGTGCGAGATGTGCTGCCTGGCGAACGCCACCGGCTTTCGTCCCGACGTTCCTGGGATGCATGGGCCTGATGCCAACTCCGCCGACTTGGCCTCGGTCTTCAAACTGCGCGAGGAGGGCGGACTGCTCTCGCAGACGGGTGTTGTCGACTACGTTACGGGCGACGTTGCCCCCGGGGTGTTCGTAGTCGTGCATTCCGACGACGAGGAGATCGTGCGCGACCTCAATTACCTACAACTCGGTCCGGGTCCCTATTGGGCGTTAGTCCGCCCCTATCACCTGGCGAACCTGGAGGTTCCTATGACAATCGTGCGCGTCGTGCGAGACGGGTCTCCGACTCTTGCGCCCGTCCATCGCGTCGCGGAGGTGGCCGCCAAGGCGAAGCGCGATCTGCGCCCCGGCGACCGGGTCGAGGGGATCGGTGACGAACAGGTCCTCGGCTTTACCTACTCGGCGAGCGACTTTGATGACCTGGGTTTGGTTCCGCTTGGATTGACCGAGCACGCGATGGTGGTGAAGCCGGTGACGGTCGGCGATCCGCTCACCTTCGACGACGTCGAACTCGACGAGTCCTCCGCACTGGTGCGCGCGTGGTACCTGCAGCAACATCTTGATCGGCTGGACGGGTACGGAGAGCTTGCGGGATGACAAGTCTTTCACCTTCTCAAGCGGAGGCCCTTCTCGAGACCATGTGGACGATTCGTCGCTTCGAGGAAGCGGTGGATGACCTTTTCGCCCGCGGCCTGCTGCACGGAACCATGCATCTCTCCATCGGTCAGGAAGGATCGGCCGCTGGAGCGATATCGGCCTTAGGGGACGGCGATTACATCACCAGCACGCACCGCGGGCACGGACACTGCATCGCCAAGGGCGCAGACGTGATGCTCATGCTTGCCGAACTGCTGGGCAAAGAGACTGGTTACTGCCGGGGCCGGGGCGGCTCGATGCACATCGCCGATATCGAGGAGGGGAACCTCGGTGCGAACGGGATCGTGGCTGGCTCGATACCAATAGCGGCCGGCGCGGCGCTGGCCCTCAAGCTCCGGGGCTCAGAAGGCGTCGTCCTGTGCTTCTTCGGTGACGGCGCGGTCAACGAGGGCGGTTTTCACGAGGCGCTCAACATGGCGTCGATCTGGAAGCTCCCCGTAGTGTTCATTTGCGAGAACAACTACTACGGGATGTCGATGGCGTGGAATAAGGCGACCGCCGTCGAGAAGCTCTCCGATCGGGCCGCCGCATACGGCATGCCGGGCCAGACCGTGGACGGCAACGATGCGCTCGCAGTGCGCGAGGCCGTTGCTGAAGCGGTCGCGCGGGGACGCTCAAAGGAGGGGCCCAGCCTCATCGAGGCACTCACCTACCGCTACAGGGGCCACTCCAAGAGCGACAAGAACGTTTACCGCACCCGCGAGGAGATCGCTGAGTGGCGCGGGAAGGACCCAATCACTCGTTTTGCCACCGTCGCGCTCGACGAAGGATGGCTCGACGAGGAAACGACTAGATCCATCGAGGAGGAGGCGGGCCCCAGAATCGAACGCGCGGTTGCCGAGGCCATGGAGCAGCCGGATCCGTCACTCGTGGGCATCGAGGACGAGGTCTATGCCTGAGACGCGGGAGATTACATACGCGCAGGCTGTGAGGGAGGCGCTCGCGGACGCGCTGCGTTCCGACGACCGGGTCTTCCTGCTGGGTGAGGACATCGGAGTCTACGGCGGTGCTTTCGGGATAACCGACGGGTTGATGAAGGAGTTCGGTGAGGAGCGGGTACGCGACACGCCCATCTCTGAGATCGGCATCGTCGGTGTCGCCGTCGGGTCGGCGCTCATCGGGATGAGACCTGTGGCCGAAATGCAGTTCTCGGACTTCACCGCCAACGCAATGGATCAGCTCTGCAACCAGGCCGCCAAGCTTCGCTTCATGTACGGCGGCAAGGCAGAGGTTCCAATGG
>JBOGWX010000077.1:0-4627 GCA_050694055.1 Actinomycetota bacterium | reverse complement strand
CCAAGCAAATGGGGGGAGAGAAAATCGGGAGAGATCGGAGAGATTTCAGAGTGCTCGGGGACCGGGTAGCGCGAAGGACCTGCTAGGAGCGCACGAAAAAATCTTTGAGAGATTTAGCTGCGACGGTTAACTCGGCACCGTTCACGCTCTCAAGCGCCCTCCGGCGGGCGGGGAGAAATCGGATAGAAAGCAGAGAGATTTCGGATAGCTGTGCTGTTGGCCGGGGTCCAAGGGAAGGGGGTGACGACAAGCAGCTGCGTCGGTGACTGTTTGCGTGTTGTCGAGTTAGATGAGATCAGGCCTCGTTGTCATCTCCGTCTGCGGCCGCATCGAGCGGAAGGATCTGGGCTAGCGCTTCCTCCACATCGAGCCCGTGCTTTGCGGAGATCTGTGCAACGTGAAGGCCGAATACTCCTCGCAGTTCGCCGAGCGCTTGATTGAACGCCCACGACTGCCACGAGTTCGGGTTCAGGGGACGGAGATACAGGTCGTCGTCGTCGTCGTCGTCGTAGGCGATCTCGCCGACTACCCCGAGGAACTTCCGACATGCCGCACGCATAGCCCGAAGGCCCTCCTCGAGATCGCTGTTGTCCGGCAATTGGCTGAGCTCGTCAGTCATGAATCGACGGATCTCAAAGACCGAGCGGACGCAGTGAACCTGGATCTCGGCCTCATCGGGCGCGTAGAGGACCCTTCTGTCTTCGAGGAACGTGAGCAGGCGACGGGCGATCGAGACATCGGAGGCGGACGGCTCCCACGAGACGCCGAAGATCGGTGTACTGAACCCCGTGAGCCGCGATGCAACCTCCCGAAAGCGCATTGGGAGACAGTAGCGGAGCCTTCGGGGCATGACCGTAGGGACGTCTGCAGTCCGGCAGGCAATCCGAATCGACGTACTTGACCTGATCGTTGCCCACGTTGGCTTATGCGAGCCGCACGGCCCCAACTGGCGGAATTGTTAAGAGATTCCTTTCCCCGAGCTGTTCGTGAGCATTTCTGCTTGCATCGCCAGACTTTCGTACGCGTTGCTGCACAATCGATACCAGGCGTGCAGCGCGCCAAGCCCCAAGCCCAAAACGATGAGGGTGGAGGCCACAGAAATCCTCGCACGAGGAAGCTCCTCTGGAAGTTGGGACCAAACGAACGCATTTAGGGAGATACCCAGCGCGGCACAATTCACTATCCATCCCCGGCAAATTCGTAGCCGACTTCGGTTGTACTCCATCAAGTCGAGAAGCGGCGATTTCGCCGCCGCGAGGATCCGCGCTTTCTCGTACGCCTGCCGATTCTCAAAAGATCGGCGTAGCTGACGCTGGGCCTGCCGATCGAACATGCGGTCCGCCGCACGGTCGACAACAATACCGAGCAAGTAGGTAATGGAGAGCAGTGGGACGAGGAGTGGTAACGAGCCGAGAGAGTCCACATTTACCCACTTGTAGCCGAAGACGGCCAGGATGGTCAGCCCCAGCCACCCGGCCGCGCCAACTCCGATAACAATCAACTCCACGAAGAGGCTCGTTGTACTCATCGCGTCAGCCGCCGGGCAGGGCCAGGTGGATTCCTCGTTGTTCTACAAGTCAATGCTCGTTCCCCAGATCTCGGCGAGCGATTCAAGCAGGGAATGAGGAAGCTGCCCCGCCCAGATCTCGGCCAATTTGAACTTGTCGTGCTCAAGCCGCTCGAAGATCAGAAGGCTCTCGGGTTGAGAGGTGAGCGGGTTTCGATCATCTTCCAAGTAGTCGCCGAATATCGCTTCCAGTTTGCCTCTGTGCTCGCTAACGAAATCTCCCAATTGTCGACCGAAGTTTTCTAATTCCGGCCGCTCCAAGAGGGGCTTGAGAATCGCTACGACGTGACGCGACAGCTGCGCGTCTCCCTCCGTCGCCGTCAAGCTGTAGAAGTGCCGCTCCAGCTCGACCAGCATTATCGCCTCCTCAAAGCCAGGTTGTTTCATCAGTTGCTCTCTGCCTCGGTCTACTTCTCTGTCGAAGAGTTCTAGCAGAGCCATGAGACGAAAGATCGATCTCTTGACGCTGTGGGGAGGCTCCTGAGCTGCCTTATAGACAAGTTCGTGCGAGACCGTCGCCCAGAGGTTCTGCGCCCTAGTGTGCACCTGTATCTCGCATATGAGACCTTCCAGGCTGATCTTGTCTCTCAGCAACTCCTTCGGAACTGAGACTTCGAAGTGAACGCCCAAGTAGTCGAGCTTGTTGGGCTCGATCGTTGCGCGCTTGTCTTCATGGTGATGGACGTGGAAAAGCTCTTGCACAATGCGGGCGATGTCCTCCACGCCTTGCTCATAGACGCACACAGCTCGTACGCCCGCCTTATCCCGAATCTCGTCCCAGGGAGACGCGTAACCCTTGCGCAAGGCCTTCTTTACGAAGCTTGCTACTTCCTTGGCTCGGCCGTCCACGTCGCAAGAGATCGCGCGCGATCGAGTCTCCTTGATTAATAGGTTCGTTACGTGCTCTGCTAACTCCGCGTAGTTCGGGCGCTCTTCGATGTACCTCTGACGAAGGGCCTCAAGCTCTGCCACGGCTACTCATCGATGTCCGCGCATGTCCTTCAGTACATCCTCGATCTCAACCTTGGTTCGCGCGCCTCGAGCGCCAGTGACCTTCACCTGCTCTCCTATGTGATCCGGGGAAGCTAGAACTGACACTCCGCTCTCGAAATCAAAGGCAATCCTCCGAAGATGAGATCGGATCAGGTCGGTGTTTTTGGCGAATGAGGCAGTTCTAACCCTGATATTTCATCCGATCGCGAAGAGTTCCATTTCAGCGCGGTGAAATGCCTCTCCAGGAGTGCCCCCGGGCAGTCAGAGGATCAGGAACGGTCTCTGGAAGCGTTCTCCGACCTCGGATCGCGCGATCGAGCACAAAGATGACGCGCGCGTTGATGGTTTAGGGCGTGTCTGAAGAGGATCTCTGCCCTGAGACCGGAACGAATCGGGGTGGTCCGCGCGTTCAGGCGAACGCTGGCAACGCCCGGATGCGCCTCAGCGCGTCGTTGAATGCACGCGCGTAGCGGTACGCGCGCGGCAGCCTGAGGAACAGCCGGCGCCCGGAGGAGACGACGCGCGCGGCGAGGTTGAGGAAGAAGGTGCGCAGACGCTTGCCATGACACGAGCGGAACGGCGCCGGCAGCGCCAGGACCTTGAGCCACAACGCGACGTTGTGCGCGAGCGCGCACGCGAGGTGCCACGACCAGTTGCCGAAGAAGTTCTCGAGCGGCGCGTGGACGAACCCGAAGTCCTGCTTCAAAGCCTTGATCGTGTCCTCGGGGATGCCGGCGCGCAGGCGGTGGTGGCCCTCGACGTCGACCGCGGAGCCGAGCCAGATAGGGACGTTGGTGACGATGGCGTGGAAGCGGTAGCCGTCTAAGTCGTCGAAGCTCAGCTGCGCGCCCTGTTTCTTGGGCTGGCGCCGCACGATCATGCGCACCTCGCGCCCGGCGAAGATGAAGGTCCTCTCGGCGACCTCCGAGCCCGCCGCCGCTTCGGCCCCCTTGGCCTGGTTCCATGTCGTTTGAGGATCGGCGACAAGGCTGTAGATGGCCTGCTTGACGTTGGGGAACTGGACCGCGGTGACCGACCACACCGCGTCCGCGGCCTCGGCCGCCTCGATCACCTCTTGTTGGTAGCCCGCCGAGTCGGACCGCACCCACAGCTGGTGGTTGGGGCGCGCCTCTTTGGGGATCGCGTTGACGCACTCGGTGACGAAGCTGCCGAGCTTGCGCCTGGCCTGGCGGTTGCCGGCGCGCTCCCTTATCGCGACGACCTCGCCGGTCTCGCCGATGACGCCGACGAACGGGTGTAGCCCGGGCTTGCCGAGATAGGTGTGCTTGGAGCCCTCCTTGTCCTTGCCGTAGGTGGCAACCACGGTCGCGTCGGGATCGATCGTGAGGATCCCCGGTGCGGGCGCGGCGCCCATCGCCCACGCCCGCCTGGTCGTCTCGCGGTTTGTGGCCTCCATCCTCTTTACACGCTCGAGACCCGCGCCGGCGAGAAAGCGCCACATGGTGGGGTGGCTGGGTAGCGCGTGCGGGCCGCGCAGCCTTTGCGTCGCGTCGTCGGCGAGCAGCGAGCGGTCGGAGATGAAGTCCCCGCCCGCGAGCAGGATCTCGACCAGCGCTCGGTAGCACTCGCCGCCGGTGTAGCCGCCGGGGCCGATCGGGCGCACTTCTCTGCGGTCCGCTTCGTCGAGAATGTTCAGCCGGTCGAGCAGCGGTCCCCACAACGCGACGCCGGCGACCGGTGTCACCGAGTCCTCGCTTGCACGCACGATCACTCTGGGGACCGACCAGTCCGGCGATGAAACCACGGGGAGATCCTCGAATCCGGGCGCGACCATCGGAGCGGTGTTAGCTTTCACTTGGAAAGTGCCTCCTTCTTGGATGCGTTCGCCAACGCAATCATTCCAGGTCAAGGAGGCTTTTCCGCGTCTTTGGGCTACCTACTTCAGCGCGCGCGTTGAAATATCAGGGTCTAATTCCCGTTTCTCTCATGTGCTCCGTGAATGATTGTCGGTCCGGCGTGGAGGATGTCCCGGTCGCCGTTGAATTTCGGTGACGACCCAACGGACTGACTACGCTACCTTACGACCTTCCTGTGACACTTTCTCGG
>JBOGWX010000076.1:0-7479 GCA_050694055.1 Actinomycetota bacterium | reverse complement strand
CTCGAGGATCTCGAGGTCGTGGGGTGGCGGGTCGTGCCGATCGACGACGACGCCCTCGGTGAGCGCGCCCGGTCCGGCCGGCCCGCGGTCGAGCAAGCGATCGTGCTACGCCCGCTGGGAACCGACGCGGACGAGGGCGAGCGACGCGCTTTCCGTGCGCGTCGCCGGCTCGAACAGCTCGCGCGCGCCCGCCGCGCGCGTCTCTACGTCGCGTCGTTCTCGTTTCGTACGATCACCTACAAGGGCCTCGTTGCGGCGGATCAGCTCGCGAGGTTCTATCCGGATCTCACCGATGAGCGCTTCGAGGCCTGGTTCGGACTCTGGCACCAACGCTTCGCGACCAACACGACACCGACCTGGGAGCGCGCTCAGCCCTTCCGCTTTCTGGCGCACAACGGGGAGATCAACACGATCCGTGGCAACGTGGCCGCCATGCAGGCGCGCGCGGGCGGGCTCGGCTCGGCCGACCTCGCGCCGGAGGAGCTGCTGCGGCCCATCGTGGACACCACGGGGTCCGACTCGGCCATTCTCGACGAGGCGCTCGAGTTGCTCGTCCGCGGGGGCCGCAGCGTCGAGCACGCCGCCGCCATGCTGGTGCCGCCGGCGTGGGAGGACATCGCTCACTACGACGGGGCAATCAGAGATTTCTTCCGCTACCACGCGTGCCTGATCGAGCCGTGGGACGGCCCCGCAGGGCTCGTCTTCACCGACGGGGAGCGCGTCGCGGGCGCCCTCGACCGCAACGGCCTGAGGCCGCTGCGCGTCTCCATCTGCGACGACGGCTTGATTGCGTGCTCGTCGGAAAGCGGGGCGGTGGCGACCAGGGGGCACGGCCGGGTGCGGCGCCTGAAGATAGGGCCGGGCCAGGCGTTCTGCATCGATCCGTCTGAAGGCGGGGTGCTCGAGGATGAGGCCATCAAGCAGCGGCTCGCCCGGCGCCGTCCCTACGGCGACTGGCTGCTCGAGCACGTCATCGAAGCGTCTACGGGCGTGCCGGTGGAGGCGGACGGAGAGGACCTCGTCGCTCGTCAGGTCGCAGCCGGGTTCACGAAAGAGGAGTTCACGGTCGTCATCCGCCCCATGGCGACGGAGGGCGCAGAGCCCACCTCGTCGATGGGAGACGACACCGCGCAACCCCCGCTGGCGCAGTGGGAGCGACCGGTGTTCAGCTTCCTCAAGCAACGCTTCGCACAGGTTACGAACCCACCCATCGATCACCTGCGGGAACGACACGTCATGTCGATCTCAACGCGGCTGGGGGCCAGGCATCCGCTTCTCCAGGAGAAGCCGGAGGCCGCGCAGCTTCGGGAGTACGCCTCGTTTCTGTTGTGGCCTGCGGCGGTCGACGAGCTCGGGTCGCAGGGCGCGGCGATGCTCGATGCGACCTCCGACGTCGAACAGGGACCGGACGGTCTCGAGGGCGCGTGCAAGCGCATCGCCTCGGAGGCCGCCGCTGCGGTTCGGCGCGGCGCGGCATACGTCATCGTGTCGGACCGCAACGCGGGGCCCGACCGAGTGCCGGTGCCGAGCGCTCTGGGGGCCGGCGCAGTTCACCACGAGCTGAGCGCGCGGGGGCTCCGCTCGCGCGCGAGCGTGATCGTGGACTGCGACGACGCGCGGGAAACTCATCACGTCGCGGTGCTCCTGACCAACGGAGCCGACGCCGTCAGTCCCAGACTGGCTCTGCAGTCAATCGCTCAACTGGCGCGCCGCGGACGCCTCGGTGGCGACGTCGCGAGCGACGGGGCCCAGCGCAACTACTTTCACGCCATCGAGGACGGTCTGCTCAAGGTCATGTCGAAGATGGGCATCTCCACGCTCGACTCCTATCGCGGCGCGCAGATCATCGAGGCGATGGGGCTCGGCGAGGACGTCATCGAGCTCTGCTTCAACGGCGTGGCCTCGATGCTGGGAGGTCTCTCGCTGACCGAGCTGGGCGCCGACGCCTTCGAGCGACACCAAGCCGCCTACTTTTCGAAGCCCGTACTGCCCAACCCGGGGCTCATCAAGCACAAGAAGGGCGGCGATTACCATGCCACCAACCCCGGCGTCGTCGAGTCCCTTCACGAGACGGTCGGAGTGACGCGCGCTTCGGTCGATGCTCGAACCTCGGAGCTGGACGCGGCTCACGCGCTGCGGCGCGCGACCAGAGGAGACGACGACGCCTACACCCAGTTCGCCGGCCTGGTCAACGACCGACCGCCGACGGAGCCCCGTGACCTCCTCGAGTTCGTCGCGCCCGATCACCCGGTGGAGCTCGACGAGGTCGAGCCCGCCTCCTCGATAGCCACACGATTCTCCACCGGCGCCATGAGCCACGGAGCATTGAGCGCCGAAGCGCACGAAACGCTGTCGCTGGCACTCAACCTGATCGGAGGCATGGCGAACACCGGCGAGGGCGGCGAAGCGCCCGAGCGTTACCGCGACCGGCGCAACAGTGGCATCAAGCAAGTTGCCTCCGGCCGCTTCGGAGTAACTCCGGCATACGTGGCCTTTGCCAAGGAGCTGCAGATAAAGATGGCACAGGGATCGAAGCCGGGCGAGGGAGGCCAGCTTCCGGGCACCAAGGTCTCGACCGAGATCGCCCGGCTGCGTCACACTGTCCCGGGCGTTGCTCTTATCTCTCCCACTCCGCACCACGACATCTATTCGATCGAGGATCTCGCGCAGCTCATCTACGACCTCAAGCAGGCGAACCCCGACGCACCGGTATCGGTAAAGCTCGTCGCGACCGAAGGCGTGGGAACGATCGCCGCGGGAGTGGTCAAAGCCCTCGCCGACGTCGTGCACATCTCGGGCGGTGACGGCGGCACCGGAGCAAGCCCTCTGAGCTCGATCAAGAACGCCGGCATGCCGTGGGAGATCGGCCTGGCCGACACCCAGCGAGCGCTGGTCTCCAACGATCTACGCGGCCGGGCTCGCCTGCGCGTCGACGGTGGCCTCAAGACCGGGCGGGATGTGGTGATCGCGGCCCTGCTCGGCGCCGACGAGTTCAGCTTCGGGACCGCGGCTCTTCTCGCGGAGGGTTGCATCCTCGTTCGGACGTGCCACAGGGACACCTGTCCGGTCGGGATCGCGACGCAGAATCCCGAGCTCCGAAAGAAGTTCACCGGCACTCCCGAAATGGTGGCGCGCTACCTTCTGCTCGTCGCCGAGGAAGCTCGGTTGCTGCTGGGCTCCCTCGGGCTCCGGAGCATCGACGAGGCCGTGGGCCGCGTCGACCTCCTGCGCCAGCGTCGCACCAACAACGTGCGCCACGATTCGCTCGACCTCCGCCCGCTGCTTCACCGGCCCGGGGCGCGAGAGCGAAGCTATACGGCAAGCCTGCCGCTGCAACGGCCTCGCTCCGAGCTGGGCGACCGGCTCCATGCGGATGCCATAGCAGCCTTCAGTGCGGGCCGCGCCGCGGATCTGCATTACGACATAACGACGGCCGATCGAACCGTGGGGGCACGGCTCGGCTGTGCCCTTCAGGTCGAGCCGCACTCGGTGGCGGGCGGCGCGCTGCGCGCGCGCTTCGAAGGCGAAGCGGGTCAAAGCTTTGGTGCGTTTCTGTCGCACGGCATGGAGCTGAACCTCACCGGCGAGGCCAACGATTACGTGGGCAAGTCCATGGCCGGTGGCCGCATCACCATCAGGCCCCCGGCAAACGACGCGGGTGATCCCTACCTCGTGGGCAACACCGTGCTGTACGGCGCGACGGGCGGTCAACTATTCGTCGCGGGTCGAGCGGGTGAACGCTTCGCGGTCCGGAACTCGGGGGCCGTGGCGGTCGTCGAGGGAGCCGGAGACCACGCCTGCGAATACATGACCGCGGGCGCGGTGGTGATACTGGGCCCGGTCGGACGCAACCTGGGCGCCGGCATGAGCGGCGGCGAGGCCTACGTCTACGATCCCACCGACGACCTGGACGCGTCGCTGAACCGGCAGCTCGTTGCCGCCTACCAACCGACTCCGGGACAGCTCGAATCACTCAAGCGGGTTATCGGACGACACCTCGAGGCTACCGATTCGGCGGTGGCCGAGACGATCCTGGCGCACTGGGACGACGCACTGGGACACTTCAAGCGAGTTGCGCCCGTGGCCGAGGTCGCGCGGCTGGAGGCGCTGTTCGAGGGCACCGTCGCCGCCCCGGTCTGACGCGCCGATTCTCGTGGCCATGTTGCGAGTGCGCCGGCGCGATTCGCAAAGCGTTCACCTAGCCCTCGGCTACCACTCCGACGGCATGTACTCCTTCGGCTTCCAGCGTCGACCAACGCGAACTGCTCTTCCACCGCGCTCCGGATGCACTTGCCATCGACGACCGGCGTTGTCCACGATTAATAGCCAGTCCACCTGCCCGGTGACGCCCTGTATGAGGGCAAGTTGCATTGCGCCTTTCGGAGCCATGTGGCCCACGAACATCTGCGTGATGCCCCAGGAAGGCGCGCGCCCTCACGCCCCTCCCGGTTCATGGCGGACGCGGCGGTTTCAGTTTCCCGGCCTTGCGGTCTCGGGCCGTCTTGGCCTGATGGCAGGGCCAGCAGCGTGGCTCGAGGTTCGAGGTGCTCGCGGGCCCGTGCGCCACGTGCGGGTCTACGTGATCGAACTCGGTCCGGAAGTGGTTCCCGCAATCCCGACAGCGGATCCCGTCGAAATCGGGCGGCTGGCCGAGCTCGAGCGCCGCGCGGACCTCGACCGAGATGTCCCGGGACCAGCGTTTGAAGTGCCTGAGGTCTTTGCCGTCGAAGAAGACGCCGTTGAGGAACGCGTCTGCTGCGATGGCCTTGGCGATGTCAGGCGCCACGGGACCGACGCCGGGGATCTTGCACATCTCTCCGGGCCTCACGTCTGTCCACCCGCGCTTCGCCACCGAGTGGGACACGAGCACGGTCAGCTCGGGACGCCTGGCGCGGCCCTTGCCTGCTCCCGCCAGCAGGAGGGCGTAGGCGTCCGCCAGATGGCGCTCGAACGGCTCCAGCTCGACCGGCCCGCCGCTACCCGCGGCTCCCGCCGGTCCACTCTTCCCCGTATGCTTCGCGGCGGCTTTCGCGGCGCGCGCCAGGCGCTGCGCCTGCGCCTCGGCCCGAGCCACGATCGGCGCGCCGACGTGCGGCTGCAGCTCCAGGCGGATGTGCACCATGCCGAGGGGATCGACGTGGCTGCGCGCCCTGCGAGCCTGGTGCTGGAAGGCGGCGAGGTCGCGGTGTTGCTCGGCCTCGAGCTTCACCTTGCGGGCCTGGTCCTTGAGGACATGAAACGCCTCGTCCTGCGCCACCTTGACCAGCGTGCGGGCGGATCCCGGAGCTGCTTCTTCGGCCCGTGCGATCTCGGCCGCCTCGTCGAGCGACACCGTTCCCTGGCTCAGGGCGTCGCCGAGCTCCGGCGCGGATCGCAGGATGCTGCCCGTGGCGACCGCGTCGCGCGCCTTCCCTAGGGAGGTACCGGAGGCGCGAGCAACCGTCGAGGGGTCTCCGATACTTGGAGAGAGGGCCGCGACCCCATAGCCCCCGAGCTTCACGATGCGGCTGTAGGCATCGAGCAGTGAGCGCGCCTCCCGACGGCTCATCTCGCCGGGCTGAAGCTTCTCGTTAGCGCGTTCGAGCAACGAGATCGCGCCGGCGATGTCCTGCCCGGCAGTGCTGTTGTCCATGCATCCATCATGACGAGGGGGTATGACAAGAAACGCCCCGTTGGGCCGCCGGAGCGAAGATTTCCTCTACGCGTCGATCGCTCGGCCTCCTACTCGTCCTTCTCCCACTTGATGCGCTTGCGGAAGATCCCCTCGAGGCCCTCGAAGTCGAACCAGCTGTCCTCCTCGTAGAGCTCGAGCTCCGGCACCTCCGAGCGCTCGATCGTGGTGTAGACGCGTTCGGTGGTGATGCGCTCGACGCGTGCCCCCGGAACCTCGACGAGATCTCCGCCACCTTCCGGTTTCATGGCCAGGCCATGAAAGATGTCTCCTTCGTCGTCGCCGAGCACCGCCCTGACCTCTCCTAGACGCTCGCCCTCGGCACCCACCACCGGCGCCTCCCTGGGCGTGACGAGCCATGCGACCTGCTTCTCAGCCATTGCCGTTTCCCCTCGGTTGATTGCTTGGGGTCATTGTCGCGGACGGCAGCCGGTTCGTGAGTCAGGTCGTGAGCGCGCGGGCCCGGATGAAGACCGCATCGAGCATCTCCTCCGTGAGCCTGCCGGTAAAGGTGTTCTGCTGGCTCGGGTGAAACGATCCGATGAGCTTGCGGTCGCCCAGATCACATTCCGCAAGATGCCCGAACTTTGGGCGCGGGCTGCTGCGCACGCCCGTCAGAGCAGCATGCGCGCGCAGCGAGTTATCCCAGGCAAAGCTTCCCAGCGCCACGACCACTCTGACCCCCGCGAGCGCGGCGAGCTCACGAAGGTGATACGGAAGACAGGCATCGCGCTCCGCCGGCGTGGGCTTGTTCGCCGGTGGCGCGCAGCGCACGATCGCCGCAACGTAGGCGCCGTCGAGACGCAGCCCGTCGTCGATCGCAGTCGATGCCGGCTGGTTGGCCCAGCCGGTGCGATGCAGGGCCGCGAAGAGCCAGTCCCCCGAACGGTCACCGGTGAAGATCCGGCCCGTTCGGTTGCCGCCGTGAGCCGCGGGAGCGAGGCCGACCACGAGCAGGCGCGCCTCGGGGTCACCGAAGCCGGGCACCGGCCGCCCCCAGTAGTCCTGGTCCGCGAAGCGCGCGACCTTGTCGCGCGCCACCCTCTCGCGCCATTCGACGAGGCGCGGGCACGCGCGGCAGTTGACGATGTCGCGGTTGATCTCCGAGAGACTCCGTTGCCGCGCGTTCATTCGTTAACCTGCTCCGATGCCCGATATCGATCTCGAGCGAGAACTCTCGGACCCTGAGGGGTGCGCGAGGCGACACCTGAGGGTCCGAAAAGTCCCTCGCCGGCAGGCCAAGCCGAGGCCGAACTTCGGTGCCCCGGCGACCGACCGCCTACAAGATATGGGAGAGAAACGACTGGGTTCGCCTGTGGCTCGGGTGGGCGAAGATACTCTTCGGCACGCCGTCCTCGAGAATCCGGCCGTCGTCCATGACGAGAAGGCGGGTTCCAACCTCTCGGGCGAAGCCCATCTCGTGCGTCACGACGACCATGGTCATGCCCTCGTCCGCGAGCCGCTTCATAATGTCGAGCACCTCCTTTACCAGTTCGGGGTCGAGCGCCGACGTCACCTCGTCGAAGAGCATGAGCTTTGGTCGCATCGCGAGGGCGCGCGCGATGGCAACGCGCTGCTGCTGGCCTCCCGAGAGCTGTGAGGGATAGGAGTCCCCCCTCTCCTCCAGCCCGACGTGCTCGAGCTCCTGGAGAGCTCGTTTCCTTGCTTCCCCGTCGTTCAGCTTCAGAACCTTGCGAAGGGCGACGGTGATGTTTCCCAGCGCGGTCATATGAGGGAAGAGGTTGTAAGACTGGAACACGATGCCGATGTCGGTGCGCACTTTGTTCAAGTTGACGCGCACGTCGGTG
>JBOGWX010000075.1:0-3419 GCA_050694055.1 Actinomycetota bacterium | reverse complement strand
TACAACGACGCCAACCAGACGACCTCGATCACGCCGCCTTCGGGCTCGGCGATCGCCATGAGCTACGCCGATACCGCCCAGGACCAGCGGGTCAGCGCGGGCCAGAAGACCTTCACCTACAACCTGCCTCGGGCTCGAGTCCCAGGGGAGCGCCGAGACCCAGTACGTGCGGGACAACGCCGGCGAGCTCATCTCCCAGCGCTCCTCCGTGGGCAGCGAGTACTTGTTGTTCGACGCGCTCGGCTCGATCGTCGCGCTGACCGACGACGCCGGAGGTCGTGGCCCGCTACGACTAAGACCCCTACGGCGAGCTCACGGACCAGAGCGGAGTCTCGGACACGCCGTGGCGCTTCGCCGGCGGCTACTACGACGAGGCCACCAAGCTGACCAAGTTCGGCACCCGCTACTACAGCGCCGAGCTAGGGAGATGGACGCAGGAAGATCCGGTCAAGGGCAGCATCGCGAACCCACTGACGCTGAATCCGTATCAGTACGCGGGCTGCGATCCGGTGAACCGGACTGATCCCAGCGGTAGATTCGACCTAGGGGGCTTCGTAGGCGATGTGTTTGGCGCAGTGGTCAATACCCTGGCGGTAGTTGAGGGATGTGTCGCCCTTGGGAGCGTTGCTGCGCTATCTGGTCCAGGGATGGTGCCGCCGTCGGCGCAGCCGTTGGTGCACCTATCACTTGTCTGCGGCTGCCGCCGCCGGGATAGGTTGTTTCCTAGGAGCTGCAGCCGTAGATGCCGGTGTGCAGTTGCCGCCTATTCACCCATGACTTTGCAGAAGAGCGACCTGCCATGAAGGAGGCTTACGATCGGTGGAAAGCGAAGGGTCCGCTCTGGCAGCGTCTTGCGGTTGCATTTGTGATTATCGTCCTCATCTTTGGTCTCCTGTTCGGGTCCGGCTGTTTCTTACTCTCGGGAGATCTGTCGCTCTCAATCTACCTTGGACTTGGCGGCGGCCTGCTTATTGCCGGAACGGCTACCTACAATGGTTGGAAGCAGGCTCGGCGGTAGAGTGTCTGAACGGCAGCAGATGAAGCTCGGAAAGCTGACTTGAGGAAGTCAGGCCGAGCGAACCTCCGAATAGGTATAGCATCTGGCCTTCTTCTACTTGGACTTACAATCGTCGTTTGGATTGTTCCATCAGTCGGAGCCGGATGTCGAACCGTTAGCAGCGCGCTCGTGCTATTCGCAACGGCAAGTGTTGCTTGGTTCTTGTGGCCACGCAGCTGATGGCGCATTCATTCGATCACTCTCTTGTTGAGATCCCGCGAGAACGTGGGATGACCGCCTGAGCTGAGTGGAACAGAAATTCGCAGAGAACAGGCGGAGCCCCTCCACATGTTAGCGATCACCGAACGTCGCGAAAGATGATCACCGAAATTCGCGGTCGAAGTTAGAGACCGGCGCTCCTCCAAGGGGGTGGAATCCCCCGAGTCAGGCAAGTGCCCCGCCAGTCTGAACCCGACGAGCAGTCGGACAGACCGGAGGGGCAGACACATGATGACGCAGGAGGAGTACATGAACGTGATCGCCCTGCATCGCCAGGGGTGGACCAACAAACAGATCGCGGACGCGCTAGAGCGGCATCCCGCGACGATCGCCAAGTGGATCGAGGACGGCGGACCACCTCCGCTCCGGGAGTTCAGCGGCGAACGCATCATCGACGAGCAGTGGCAAGGTCGCGTCGAACAGTTGCTCAAAGCCAACTCGGACCTGCTCGCGACCTCGATCCACCGCATCATCACGGCCGAGGGCTTCACCGGGTCGTATCCGACGGTCGTGCGTCACGTGCGTGCGGTGCGCGGCAGCCGGCGAGAGAAGAACCCGCAGGTGTCGGTGACGATCGAGACCGCACCCGGCGAGGAAGGCCAAGCCGACTGGTCGGACTGCAAGGACTGGGGCAGGGCCTGGGACATCTCCGACGAGCTGCAGTGCTTCGGCGCGATCCTGTCGTGGAGCCGCCACCGCTTCTGGTGGTTCGCGGACTCCTGCAACCGGCCCCACACTCTCGAAGCCCTGGTGCGCTTCTTCGAAGACGCCGGCGGAGTACCCGTCACAATGAAGATCGATCGCATGGGCGCGCTGGGACGGAGCACGTCGCGCGCCTTTCGCCTTCATCCTCCGGCGCTCGAGTTCGCCCGCTATCACGGGTTCGCGTTCCGGGCGTGCCGGTCGGGCAACGCCCGCGCCAAGGGCAAGGTCGAGCGCCCGTTCCTGGAGCTCAAGGACGCGTTTCTGGCCGAGCTCGAGGCGACCGGGCCGCCGTCTTCGATCGGGGAGCTCAACAACAAGAGCGCATTGTGGCTCGCCACCCACGTTCATCCGCGTCCCCACCGCGTCACCGGAGTGCCTCCGGCCACGCGGCTCGAGAGCGAGGCCAAGCTCCTGGCCCCCGTTGCCGCGCGTGCGCTTCGACACCTCGTGGCGCGAGCCGCGCCGGGTCGCCCGCCACGTGCCGTTGGTCGAGCTCGATGGCGTCTTCTACTCGGTCCCGCCCGAGTACGTCGGGTGGCAGGTCGAGGTCCGCTGTCCGGTTGCGACCGAGCGCGTCGAGATCGCCGCCGGGGGCAAGGTCGTCGCGGTCCACCGCCGCGCTCCCAAGGGATCCGATCCGGTGTGGACCCCCCAGCACCGGGCCGCGGCCGAGCGCCTCGCCCTGAGCCGCGACGACCGGTCCCGCCGGCGCCCCGCCGCCGCGCGCGGTCCCGTCGATCGGCACCTGTGGTTGCCCCAAGGCGACTACGACGTCGAGGTTCCGGACCTCTCCCGCTACGAGGATCGAGGTGAGCGCTCGTGAGCGCGATCGCCGAACGCATCAAGGACGACCTCGGCTATCTCAAGCTTCAGCGCGCCGCCGAGGTGTTCGCGACCGCCGCGCAAGACGCCAAGGCGAAACACATGTCGCACCTCGAGTTCCTAGAGCGCGTCGTCAGCGAGGAGGCTGCGCACACCCGCAATCGTCGTCTCTCGGCGCGTCTTCGGTTCGCTCGGTTCCCGCAGCGAAAGACGCTCGAGGAATTCGACTTCAGCTTCCAGCCGTCGATCGACCGGAAGCTGATCGAGGATCTCGCCACGCTCGACTTCGTGGCCGACGGTATCCCGGTCCTGCTGCTCGGCCAACCCGGGACGGGAAAGTCCCACATCGCAGTGGCGCTCGCCATCAAGGTCGTGGAGGCCGGCTACCAAGGCTACTTCTCCTCGGCCGCGGACATGTGCGCCGCGATCGCCGCGTCCTACGCGCTCGGCTCTTTCGACCATAAGATTCGCACTTACACCAAGCCGACCGTGCTGGTGATCGACGACGTCGGCCTCACGCCCTTCTCGCAGGCCGAGGCCAACGCCTTCTTCCAGGTCGTCAACCGCCGCTACGAGATCGGCCGGTCGACGATCGTAACGACCAACCGCGGCCTGG
>JBOGWX010000074.1:0-29824 GCA_050694055.1 Actinomycetota bacterium | reverse complement strand
CCGAAGTTCCCCCCACCAGGGAACGTGAATCCGGGGCTTGACCAGGGATAACGCTTCAACGAGGGCGTCCGCTCACTGTCAACTCCGGCGGGGCCGTCAGGCCTTCTCAAACCCCAAACGGTGCGAGACGCCCAACAGGCCGAAGGCGCGCTGCTGCACCGGGGTCGGCACCGTCACCTTGTCGAACGCCGGGATCGCGTCGTCGCGTGGCTGGATCCGATCGACGGCCACGGTGGCGAGATCGGCGAGCAGCGACTTGAAGCTGTGCACCGGGGCGCCGTCGGCGTTGCGCTTGGTCGCCGCCTTGGCCCTGGCACGCCCTGAGCGTTGCGCGTGCTCGACCGGGCTCTTGCGCTGGGCCTCGGCTGCGTCCTTGTCGTCGTCGGAGAACAGCATGGGGGCGAGCGCCTGGCGCATGTGCCATTCCACGTACCACGCGAGCATGCAGATCAACAAGTGCGCTCTCACCCGTGGCTCTTTGTAGTGCCGGATGGGGCGCAGCTCTAAGTCCATGTTGCAGTAGCGGAACGCATCCTCGGCGAGGCTCAAACCCTTGTAGGCGCGCACCGCGTCCGGTGCGGACATGTGATCTTGGCCGACGCTCGTGCGGATGACATAGAGCCCGTCCAAGGCGGCTTCCTCGGCAATGCGCTCTTGGTTGCGCTCGTAGGTGAAGCCGTCTTCTGTGATCTCCCACGTGAAGTGCTTGCCGACCTTGTATCTGCCGATCACCTTGCCGACGCGCACACCGATGTTGTCCTTGCCTTTAAGCCGACGGTTCTCTCTTGTCGTTGCTTGGTGGATCTTTGCGAGCTCTTTTTCGGTTGCCTGCAACAGGTCCTCGCGCTTTCGCTTTCGCTCGGCTGCGACCGCCGGGTTCTTGCACACCACGAGGCGCTCGCCCGGATAGCCGGGGTCGCTGATCTCAGCGAAGTCAACATCGTCGAACAGCGACATCTGTATGGCCCCTTGCTCCACCAGCTTCTTGATCGCCGGGGAACGCAGCGCGGTGATGTAGTCGAGGCCATCGACTGAGGCGATGTCCTCGCGGATGCGAGCCGAGGTGATCATGCCCCGGTCCCCGACGAGCACGACGCGGGAGAGCTTGAAGCGCGCCTTGAGCTTGTCGATCTGGACGGCGAGCGTGGAGGGGTCACCGGTGTTGCCCTCGAACACCTCGACCGCGACCGGACATCCCTGCACGTTCGAGAGCACCCCGTAGACAATCTGGAGGCGGCCCTTGACCCCGTCGCGCGCATAGCCCAGCCGGGCGATGGGGCAGCTGCGCCCCTCGAACGCCGCCGAGCTCACGTCGTAGAGCACGAGCGTGCCGTCTTCTAAGTGCCGCTGCGCGAGGCGGGCCTCGATGCGCTCCTGGCGCGCTCCGAGCCAGTCCATCGCGTCGTAGAGGTCGTCCTCGTCGGCCGCGGAGATCCCGGCGACCTCCCCGAGGCTGCTGGTCATGGTCTGAGGCGAGAGCGCCCGGGCGAGCGCAAGCTTGGAGCTGGGCGCAAAGACGCGCGCCGCGATCAGCCCGGCGCACAGGTTGCGCATGCGCGACGGCGCCCGCTCGATGGCAGCTTCCAACCCGATGCGCCGAAGCGTGCCGAGGACCGCGGCGACGTGGCCGTGCGGGCGCGACCGCACCACGTCGAAGGCTTCCTCGAGCGGAGCCCCGGAGAGCGCGGTGCCCTTGAGCACCGCCTCCAGGGCGGCGACCTTGTCGGCCGGCCACTTCGTGAGGTTGGCCAGGGTGCGGTTCTTGACCTTGCCGCCCTCCCGGTAGCCCTCCCGCAGCAGGATCGCCGGGGGTGAGCTGCGGTTCGGTATCCGAGCTATGTACATGCCAACATTATGAGCCAGAACTCCCCAAATTGCAAGGATCGTTAGATATCTTACATGTCAACAGTCCAGATGTCCAGACGGCGCGTTTCAGCAGGTGAACGAGGCATTAGGGATTCGTTACCGGGGGAACTTCGGTCTAGGGAGATCGAGCGCGTCGAGCAGCGGGTCGTCGAGGAGCGCGCAGACGCCACGCGCGCCCAAGCGCGTGGGGAGCCCGGGGATGTTGCCGGCGAACATCTCGATCATGGCGACCGCGATGCGGTGGCCTGCATCCGTGTGGCCGAAGCGGCTCTGCTCGAACTCGACGTTGAAGCGATCCATCTCCTCGTAGTTGTCTGGGATGCTCTTGATGTTCATCAGGTGGCCGACTGCGCGCCAGAAATGAAACGTCGCGAGCCGCTCGTTCTCGACCATCGGTCGCCGGCCAAAGCGCTCGTTCCAGCGCGGGGGCTCGAGCATCATGGTCGAGAGCACGTAGAGGAAGTCGTCGTTGGCGATCGAGAAACGGCCGTGAATCTGGTTCATCCGGCGGATCGCGGCACGTCCGAGGCTCGAGCTATGGCCATGCTCCGCAAAGGTGCTGATCAACAGGTCGGTGTCGTCATAGCGTTTGCGCGCACGCTCGACGAACTCTCCAGTGGAGCCGAGCAGTTCGGCGATGGAGGGTACGGCGAAGGTCCGGAAAAAGGCGAGCTCGAGCGACCGCGTCAGGTCGAACGGAAACTCGAAGGCCGTGTCGAGATAGACGATTCGCTCGGCGTCACGCTCGGGATCAAGCCGGCGGATCTCCCGGAGGTAACGACTCTCGCGCACCTCGTAAATCTACAACCGGCGCCTTCACAAGGGGTAGTCGGTCAGGCTCGACGGGCCCCGATGACGGGATCGGTGTGGCAGTCACATGACCGGTACTTGCAGCCTTCATCCCAGGCGCGGCCCGGCTCCCAGATGATCTCGGGATCGTCCTTGGCCTCGTAATGGGTGCAGCCACAAGTCGGGCACGGCACCGGCGCGAGGTCGTGCCAGTCGCTGTCC
This sequence comes from Actinomycetota bacterium, assembly GCA_050694055.1. Classification (GTDB taxonomy): domain Bacteria; phylum Actinomycetota; class CADDZG01; order CADDZG01; family WHSQ01; genus WHSV01. The sequence continues at coordinate 26,947 of JBOGWX010000074.1, read as the reverse complement.
TCGTCTCGACGCCTGATCGGCAATTCTCTGGTATCGCTCATGGGGAGCTCACCTCCGCTATCGGTTCCTTGATCGGCATTCCTGGGCTGGGGGCATCTTTGCGACGGGAGAGCGCGTTGAGCAGCGGAAGAGTCATGAAATTGGTGACGAGCGCGCAGACCACGATGATCGTGAAGGTGGAGATGGTGATGATCTCGAGTTGCAGTCCGATCAGGCCCGCCACCAGGACCAGCAGGCCACGGGTATTGAGAAGCGCGCCGAGGACTCCAACCTCGTTCCAGTTGAGCCCGAAAGAGCGAGCCGGCAGCACCCCGATGAACTTGGCTCCGATGGCGGCGGCCAGGAACAGCACGAGCACTGGCACCGTAGCCCAGGTGATCAGCTTCAGGTCGGTGTTGAACCCGGCAGTTGCGAAGAACACCGGGAGTAGGAAGACGATCGCAATATCCCGCACCTTGGCGGAGATCGACTGCCTAATCGCCTGGCTCTGAGGAATCATGAGTCCGAAGAGGAAGCCGCCCACGAGGGCGTTGATCCCTACACGATCCGCGACCAGACCGAACAGTACGACCCCGGCGAAGACCCAGCCCATGCCGATGGGGCTCACCGATCCGTCTTTGAGCTCACGGTGAAGAACGCGGCTTAGGACCGGCCGCACTGCGATCAGTGCGACCACCACGAACAACCCCGCCAGAAGTGTCTTCAGCAGCAGGTTGCCGAATCCGTCGGCCGCGGCAACCGCTCCGGCAAAGGCGATGAAGGTGAACATGATCACCGACATGATCCCGGCGGTGGCGACGCCGAGACTCCCCATGCGGCTGTTCAGCTCACCGCGCTCCATGAGGATGTGTGCCATCACCGGAAAGGCCGTAACGGAGAGAGCCGCGCCGATGAACAGCGCGAACGGTACGAAGTCCGAACCTTGCGGACCCGCATAGGTGGGGTTGTGCATCGCCAGCGCCACCGGGAAGGCGATCAGCGCGGGCACGGCCACCGACAGAACGGCGAGTATGCCCGCTTGGTTTGCCCGTCCCTTGATCACGCCGACGTCGTACTCCACGCCGGCGAGGAACATGAACAGGATCAGCGCGAAAGACGCAATTGCTCCGATGGTCGGCCTCGCCTCCGCCGGAGTGATCCAGAAGGACAGCTCGGATCCCAGAAGCGTAGGGCCGAGGAGCACCCCGGCCAGGATCTCGCCCACGACCCTGGGCTGGCCGATTCTGGCGCACAGAGTTCCCAGGACGCGCGCCAAGACGACGATCAGGAAGATGCCGAGCAGCACGTAAGCGGTGAGCACCGGCCCCTCGACATTCGTGTGTGGTGCGGGATTGATCAACCAGTCGGGCATGTTGTTGCCACCTCCGTTGAGGTCAAGGTCAGGCCGTCCGCTCAGCCAGTGCAGGGGGTGCGAGATGCTGCTGTTCTTCTCGTTGCGCGCGGATCACGCAGAACTTGAGCATGGGTGCCGCCATGACGGTGGTGAGGACGGCGATGAGGACGATGATGGCGTAGCCGGGTTCATTCAAGACCCCGATGGACAGCCCGATCGCGGCGATAACGAGCTCCATGGCCCCGCGGGCGTTGAGCCCTACGCCCACCCCGACGGCCTCCCAAGCGGGAAGTCCTCCGAGACGCGCGCCGAGCCCTCCTCCGATGATCTTGCCGAGGCATGCAACGAGCACGGCGAGAGCCGCGAAGATCAAAGCGTCTCCCTGGAGCGTCGTCAGGTCCACTTTGATCCCTGTGTAGGAGAAGAAGAAGGGGACGAAGAAGCCCATCCCGACATGCCGCACGGCTTGCACCGCATCGGCATCCACCGCGCCGACCCTGCCGACGAGTATCGCCGCCACGAAGGCGCCCAAGACCAGGTGCACGCCGATGGCCTGTGTTACCGCCCCCGCCGCAACGATAAGAAGGAACATCATGGACAATCCGGAATAGGGGGCTCGCAGTCGGTTGCTGAACCGAACCGACTGCCGCACGAAGTTCTTGCCGAGGGTGAACGACACCAAGACGAAGGCTCCGGTGAGCAGCACGGTGCGGATGATTGTCGCGGGGTCGACTCCGTCGCCCGAAGCGAGACCCGCCACGACGGCGAGGACGATCCAGCCGATCGTGTCGTCGGCGATGGCGGTAGACAGGATGATCATCCCCAGCCGCGTCTTGTACAGGTCGAGGTCCATGAGGATCCGGGCGATCACAGGTATGGCCGAGATCGACATCGCCGTGGCGATGAAGAGTGCGAAGACCAGCTTGTCGATCTCGGCCGGTACCAAGCTGGCCGGGGCCGCCATGCCGAGGGCAAAGCCGCCGACAAAGGGTAAGCCGAAGCCGCCCAGCCACCCGCCGAGGACGGCGCGCCCGGACTGCCGGAGGATGCCCAGTCGAGTCTCGAGCCCGCCGATCAGGACGAGAAAGATGATGCCGATCCAAGAGATGATCTCCAGCAGGCTTCGCTGCAGCACGTCCATGGGAAAGAGCGACTCGAACCCCGCAGGCCACAGCCATCCGAGCAGCGACGGGCCGAGCATCACTCCCACGAGCAGTTCGCCGACGTGCAGTGGGATGCCGATCCGCGCGGCGATCTCGCCACCGATCCGCGCAGCTAGGAAGAGCACGGCGACTTGTGCGAGAAACAGGAACAACTGGTGTTCCGTCACAGCCCGCCCTCCCCTCGGTCTCCTCGGCCGGTAAGCACTCGCACGGAGGCCTTAGCCGAGAGCCTCGGCGTGCTGGTGCTCGCGCAGTGGTGAGAAGCCAAAGGGTGCCGGCGCGTGCGAGCCGCACCTGCGGCACTCGAACGCATGGCTCTCTTCAACGTAGTCGGCAACACCGAGGCACGACGGACAGGTGAGTGTCCCGTCCTTCTCGGGATCCATCGCCCAGGGGCGCAAGAGACTGGTTGGGTCGGCCATCACGATCTCGTAGGTCTCCTGCATGTGACCGAGTAGCTTTCTGGCTCGCTCCTGAGTCTCCGGGAGGTAGGGGTTGCCCTGCAGCGTTCTTACGATCTGCTCGCGGTACCGGGGACTGGTGGCGTAGCGCGTCACGAGGTTCTGCAGCCTGTAGAAGGTCGAGATGAGGTCGTACCAGACGTCGACGCCTGTTTCGACCCGTCGCTGATATCCCTCGAAGGCCTTCTTCTCGTCCTTGGTCTTCCACGACTCGAGGATCGTCTCGTAGGCATAGACCGCCGAGAACATTGCGACGTCGACGCCCGATGAGAAGATCGGATCGACGAAGCGCAGGGCATCTCCGATCAGGAGCCACCCCGGGCCCGCGAACTGGTCGATCTTGTAGGAGTAATCGCCCTCTACCCACCAAGGTCGTACGCGCTCTGCATCCTGCATTGCGTGAGAGAACGTGCGGTTGCGGGCAACGAGGCTGTGAAAGAACTCTCCATAGTCGCGCCCGCTCTTCTGAAAATCTTCCTTGTCGACGATGATGCCCATCGAGGTCCTGCCCATCCGGAGCGGGATGTGCCACGACCACGCCTGGTTCATCCCGATGAAGTAGAAGAGCGTGAACCCGTCGTACCTCTCCGGTGGCTTCTTGACACCGTCGAACCACGAATAGATGCACATCTGGTTGAAGGAGAGATCCTTCTTCTTCATGTGTAGTTGGTTGGCGAGGAAGCATCGACGGCCGGTGGCGTCCACGACGATCTTCGCGTACAGATCTCGCTCCCACCCGTCGGTGACGACCGTGCGCACGCCGACTGCCCTGTCGCCTTCGAACAGCACCCTCTGCGCCCTGACGCCTTGCAGAACCTTGGCGCCGTTTTCATGGGCGTGCCGAAGCATCATGGTGTCCATGACGTCCCGCTCGACGTTGTAGGTGTAGGGCTGGGGTGTTCCGGGGAGCGGGAACTCGAACAGCCAGATCTCGATGAACTTCCACAACGGTGAGCGCGGCGCGTTCCATCCCGTCCCCGGCTTGTGGATGAAGCCGGCATCGTTCATCTTGTCGAGGAAGCCCATCTTCTCGAAGACGAGGTTCGTCGAGGGAGTCAGAGACTCGCCGACGTGATCCCGAGGATGAATATCCTTTTCGATGATGATCGTCTTGTAGCCATCCCTGGCGAGTAGCGTTCCCAGGGTCGATCCCGCCGGGCCTCCGCCGATGATGATGACGTCCGCGTCATAGCTGCGTTCACTCATTGCAATCCCTTCCTGTCGGTCGGGATCACTCTAGAGAGAGTCCATTGCAGGCGGTATGCGGCAGCGCACTTGCCCGGCGTGATGAGTCGCACACCCCCGCCGTGCTCCATTGCGTGGGGCACGTGTGACGTAGGTCACATCGCGGGTTGGTCCTCTTCAGGCCGCATGAATCGCGAGGGGCGAGAGTTCACTGCCGGCGTTCCGGGACGTTACTCGCGTACTCGGGTTGGACGTATCGACCCAATGCCTACGCGGGGAGACGCCATTTTCTCGGGCTGACGGTCTCGGAGGAGCACGAGGACGATGAGACCGATCACCGATAGCAGACCGAGCAGTCCCCACGCGGAGTGATAGCCCTTGCCCTGCATGTACATGGCACAGCCCCAGACGAAGACCGCCAGGCCGCCGGCAACCAGAAGCGCTCCGAGCGCGGCCGTCGCCGAGGACGGGGAGCCTTGCAGCACTCGTCCGGCGATCTGAACGCCGAGACCGAGACCAACGCCGAGGTTCGTCCGTTGTTTGTGCGCGGCGTCCATATATGTGACCTCCCACTCTTTTCGTCCGAACTTGGCCTATCGGCTCTTCTAACGGTCATCCTGAGGAGCAGGACGGAAACTGCAGCCCGGAGTCGCTCTTGCGCGACTCCAGGGCCGCGGCCTCGTCAGCGGGAGTTGGGGGAGTTCGGCTGTAGCCCTCAACTATGGATCGATCCAGCGCCCGGCGCTGTTCGATCTGCGCAATCGCTTCGACGCCTGCTCGAACCGCCGCGGCGCGGCTCTCGTAGATCCCTCGGTCCACCAGCTCATCCAATCTTGCGAGAAGGGTCGCGCGACAGGCGTACGGCTATCTGCTCAGTCGTAATGCAGCGAGCATACCAAGATGGTATTCAACTTCCACGTGTGCGTGCTCTTCCGAGAGCCTGTGGCTCGTGCATTCGCTCATCGACGGCCTTGTTCTAATATCCCGGCAAATGGGACCAACCCCCGAAACGTCCGGCGAACCCGTCCGATTGGGCATCGCGGGGCTCGGTACGGTGGCGCAGATCATCTACCTCCCGCTGCTCGCGCGGCGTCCGGCCCAGTTTCGTATCGCCGCGGTCGCCGACGCGTCGGCAACCGTGCTCGATGCGATGGCCGACCGGCTTCATCTCCCGGCCGCCGCCCGGCACCGGTCGATCGATGACCTGCTCGGTGCCGGCGATCTCGACGCCGTGCTCCTGTTGACGTCGGGCTCCCACGGGCCGGCCGCCCGCTCGATCCTCGCCGCCCGACTCCCGCTGCTGTGCGAGAAGCCGCTGGCCTACACGGTCGAGGAGGCCGACGCCCTGGGGCCGGCGGCGCGCCTCCAGCTCGGTTACATGAAGCAGTTCGATCCCGCGGTGGAGCGCGCCGGCGGCCTCATCGATGCCCTCGGCAAGTTGCGCAGCGCCGAGATCACGGTCCTGCATCCGTCGATAGAGCGGCAAATCGCGCACCTCGGCCCCCTCGTCCGTCCTGCCCCGGATGAGCTCCTTCCCTCCGATAACGACATCGTCAGCCGAGCCCTGGGTAGCGCCGCCGCGACCTTGGGGCCGCTCTACGCGCACGTGTTGCTCGGCAGCATCGTGCACGAGCTCTCCGTGCTCGACGCCCTGGTGGGTGGTCTCGCCGGTGTCGACGAGGCCCGGACCTGGCCCCCACTGGAATGGCCGCCCTCGGTCGCGCTCGAGGGGCCGCTCGGCGATGGAGCACGCGCCTCGATTCGGTGGCACTTCCTGCCCGAGCGGCCAGTTTATCGAGAGGAGGTCGCGCTTCACTTCGACGATGGCAGTCTGAAGATCGTGTTTCCGTCACCGTTTTGGATGGACGCCGCCACGGTCTTGACCGTCACCGAGCGCGACGGCGAGCTCGGCGAGCGGGTCACGTCGCACCGGTCGCCGCAGGAGGCCTTCGACCGGCAGCTACTCGCCTTTCACGAGTTGGTCAAGTTCGGGGGTCGCCCCCGCGCCGGCGTGGGAGCAGGCACGCGGCACATCGCGCTCGCTCAACGAGCGGCGGCATTGATCGGACGGAACCAAGGCGTGGCGGTCGGCGGCGAGGCCGCGGCTCGGTGAGCGAATCCTCCACTATTCACCTCGTCCCTCATACGCATTGGGACCGGGAGTGGTACCGGCCCTTTCAGGACTTTCGTCTGCGCCTGGTCGATGTCATCGACGATCTCCTCGAGCTCATGGAGCAGGAGCCCGATCTCGCGTTCACGCTCGACGGCCAGTTGGCCACGGTCGACGACTATCTCGAGGTTCGGCCCGAGGCCGAGGACCGCTTGCGCGCTCTGATCGCCGCAGATCGGCTTGCGGTCGGACCCTGGATGTTCCTCATGGATGAGTTCCTGGTATCAGGCGAGACGATCGTGCGCAACCTCGAGGCCGGGCTGAGACGCGGCCGCGAGCTCGGCTCGGTCATGACCGTGGGCTATCTGCCGGACATGTTCGGCCACGTCGCTCAGATGCCACAGATACTGGCTCGCTTCGGCATCGAACGAGCGGTCGTGTGGCGGGGCGTTCCCGCAGCCGTCGATCGGCACGTGTTCTCCTGGGAGGCGCTCGACGGCTCGGCTGTGGGGGCCGAGTACCTCGTCGACGGCTACGGCAACGCGGCTCACCTCTTCGCTGTGCCGGCCGGACTCGACGACAAGGTCGCCGGCTTTCGGCGCGCGCTCGAGCACTTCTTCGGCGACGACGACCTGCTCGCGATGCACGGCACCGATCACACGGCCCCCCTTCCCGACCTCGTCGATCTCGTCCGCTCTTTCAACGACCGAGGGCACCACGGCCGCCTGCGCATCTCCACGCTTGCGGACTACCTGGCGTCCTCCCGCGCTCCCGGGCCCGGCGATCCCCACTGGCGCGGCGAGATGCGATCGGGAGCGCGCGCCAACATGCTCATGGGCGTGACCTCGACGCGCGTCCCGCTCCGGGCGCGCGCGGCGACCGCCGAACGCTTGCTCGCGCGCTACGCCGAACCCGTCGTCGCGCTGCACGGCAGCGACGACGGTGCTCGCCTACTCGATATGGCGTGGCGGAGGGTGATCGAGAACTCTGCCCACGACTCGATCTGCGGATGCTCGACCGACGAGGTCGACGCACAGGTCATGGTGCGCTACGACGAGGCGAAACAGATAGCGCACGGCCTGGTGCGCCGGGTCGCCGAAGGCATGGCGACCAATGCGGTAGGGGACGGGATCGTCGCCTTCAACCCCTCGCCGACCAACCGATCCGATCTCGTGCCCATCGACCTTCCGATCCCCGAGCACTGGGACGAGGTCGCGCTCGAGATGCCCGATGGACGATGGGCACCAACCCAGGAGGTGCGGCGCGATGCCCCCCTGATACATCGTGCTCGCGTGCCCGGGCACGCGGTTCCATCGATCCTCGACATCGCGCACGGGCGCGAGCTCTTCGGGCGCGAGATAAACGGCTTCCACACCGGGGAGGCCGACGGCATCCCCCGACTGACGATCGAGGTCGACCGGGTCGCCGATCCACCGTCGCTGGACATGGACGCCCTGCGAGCCCAGATCGAGACGGCGGCCGCCGCACGTCCCCATGACGAATGGGACGTGTTGATGGTGGGCAGGCCCCGGCGCAGCTTGCTCGCGCAGCTCGAGGCCCCCGCACTGGGGTGGACATCGGGGCGCATGAGCCGGGGTTCGGGGGAGGTTGGGGCTCCGGTCGTCGCGAACCAGAACAGCTTGGAGAACACGCTCGTGAGGGTCGAGGTCGATGAGCGCGGTGAGCTCGACCTCGAGGGCGGAGGCGCGTCCCTGCGGGGCGTCGGGCGCCTGGCCGACGGCGGCGACGCTGGAGACAGCTACAACTACGCACCCCCCGCAGCGGACGAGCAGATCTCCGACCCCCGGGCGGTGGAGATTCGATGCATCGCCCGCGGCCCCCTGTGCGCCGAGCTCGAGATCGCTCGGAGCTATGAGTGGCCCGAGAGCTCGGGCGCGATCGGCCGGTCGGATCGGCGGGTCCGGGTCACGGTGACGACCTCGGTGGAGCTCCGGGCCGGAGAGCCGTTCGCCCGTGTGCGGGTGAGGTTCGAGAACCCGTGCCGCGATCACCGCTTGCGCTGGCACATACCGCTGATGGCTCCGGTCGGCAGCTCCTGGGCCGAGGGCCAGTTCGCCGTGGTTGAACGCGGGCTCGAGGTCGAAGGCGGCCACGGTGAACACCCTCTGCCGACTTTCCCCGCGCACGGAATGGTGTCGGTCGACGGAATCTCGGTGCTGCTCGATCGCGTCACTGAGTACGAGGTCGTCGATGGTGGTCGTGAGCTCGCGCTCACGCTGCTGCGGGCTACGGGGATGATTAGCTGCAACTTCAACGCGCTCCGGCGCGAGCCGGCCGGCCCCGAGGTCGCAATTCCCGGTGCGCAATGCATCGGGCCGGTCGAGCAGTCGTTCGCACTATTCCCTCACGCTGCGCCGTGGCAGGAGGCGGGCGCTCTGGAGCAGCGCGAGCGCTTCGCTCACCCCTTCGTCGTGATGACGGGACGCGGCGACTCGGAGGGACGGCCGGGCGCTCGGAACGGCTTGCAGATCGAAGGGCGAAACGTCGTGTTGACCTCACTTCGGCGGCGCCGCGATGCGCTCGAGGTGCGGCTCGTATGCCAGCAGTCGGAGCCGACGACGGCTGTGATTTCGGGAGACATCTCCGCGGCGGTCGCGACCGATCTGCTGGGGGGCGAGCCAAGCCCTCTCACGGTCGCCGGAGGACGGGTCGAGGCTCCCCTGCAGCCCTGGGAGATTCTCACGCTCCAGATCAGGCGGTGAGCGCCATCAGACGGCCGCTCTCGTCGCGCAGACAATAGTGACCCGCTCCGGCGCGAACCGAGACATCGCTTCCGCGGACCCGGTCGGCTCCGTCGGGGCCCTCGAGCGTTAACCCCTCGGCGTCGAGCACTCGGACCTCGTCACCGAGCCGGACCAGAAGCGGCGCGTCGGGCGAGGCCGAGATCGCAACGCGCCCCGTGCGCAGCGCGCCGAGCACGTCGTCGTCTTCCGCCTCGACCCAGGTCGTGGGGCGCGCGAGCGCGCGGTGCGGCCCGCCGTGGAAGTCGCTGCCTCCGACTCCGACGTGGTCGCGGCTCCTCCACCAGCTCAGCGCGCCATCGCCCATGCGATCCCATCGCCCGTGCCATGCCTCGATGAGATCGGTCCCCTCGGGGACGGGATCGGGCCAAGTCTGATCCGGTCCGGTCGGATGGTTGATAGACAGCAACCCCCCACCTTCGTGAGCGCGCGCGACCCAGTCTTCGGGCTCCGTGCGCCAGTCGACCCAGCGCGTCGACCCGAGGCAGTTGGCGTGACCGCGCGGCGCGGTCACCTCCTCGCCCGGAATCAGCTCCACGTCGTAGCGCCGGGAGGCCTCTTCCAGCTCGGCGTGATGGCTCACGGTGTTGTGATCCGTCACGGCGAGAAAGTCGAGCCCGTTGGCGCGCGCCGACGCGGCCAGCTCGGCCACCGACAACCGGCCGTCGGAATGGTGCGTGTGGGCGTGGAGATCGCCGCGCAACCACCGCCTTCTTCCGGCGGCGGGCACGCGGCGGGCGGGGAGCGGTTCGGGGGCCGGAGGCATTTCCGTGGAGGGTTCGACCTCGGCCGCGCCGACATCGATACCGACCACGACGTCTGCTCCGCGCCCGGTGATCCGATGCAGGCCGAGGTAGACGTTCCAGGCTCCCGGGGCGAGCTCGCCCGCGAGGTACCCGGGTGTCGCGCGCTCGGGGGTCACCGCGACGCGCCTGCGCGCCGACCCCGAGTAGCCGCGGAACCCGTTCGGTGCGAACAACCCGAGGTCGATGGTCGCGTCCGAAGAGGAGTAGTCCAGGCGAATCTCGAGGCCCCGGGCGCCCGCCGGAACCTCGAAGGAAACATAGCGTTCTCTGGATTGCTCGCGATCGGCGACCGTGAGGTGCAACCGTTGCACGGTCACGAGGCCGGAAGCCGGGCATGCATTCCGGCGGCGGCCGGCGTGACCTCATCGTCGCCGGAGTCGGGCGACTCCGGCGTCCCCACCAGCCTGCCGTCGCTTCGGCGATAGAGCAGGGCCCGCTCGGGATCGAAGGTGACCCATGCGGAGACTCCGACTGCGGGCGCCTCGAAGCTGGTCGCCTGCACCGCCGTGGATTCGTTCTCGACCGTGACGAGGTACTCGTTGCCGAGCAACTCGATCACGCTCACCCGGCCCTGCAGCGCGCCGTCGACCTGCTCGGTCGTCAGGGTTGCGTGTTCGGGACGGATTCCAAGAACGACCTCGGGCGAGGCGAGCCTTTGATCGCGGGCATGCTCCGGGACCTGGACGGCCGCGCTCCCGACACGCACGCGACCCTCCTCCAGCCCGGCTTCGAGGAGGTTCATCGGCACCGAACCGATGAAACTCGCCACGAACACAGACGCGGGCCGGTTGTAGACCTCCTCGGCCGGGGCGAGCTGACGGATGCCTCCGTCTTTCATGACCGCGATGCGATCGGCCAGCGCGAGCGCCTCAGACTGGTCGTGAGTCACGTAGATGGTGGTGCTTCCAAGCTCCTGCTGCAGGCGCTTGAGGAAGGTGCGTGCTTCTAGCCGAAGGCGGGCGTCGAGGTTCGACAAGGGCTCGTCGAACAGGAAAACGCTCGGCTTGTAAACGATCGCCCGAGCCACCGCGACGCGTTGCTGCTGTCCCCCCGATAGCTGCCCCGGCCTCCTTTCCAGCAGATGCTGGACCTGGAGTCCTCGCGCAACCTCGGCCGCCCGGTCGTGCCGCTCGTCTCGTCCGAGCTTGCGAACCTTGAGCGGGTACGAGATGTTTTCGGTGACCGTCATGTGCGGGTAGAGGGCGTAGTCCTGAAACACCATCGCGACGTCCCGTTCACCGGGTTGAGTGGCGGTGACATCTCGCCCGGCGATCGAGATCGTGCCATCGGTCGGGGTTTCCAGGCCTGCGATCATTCGGAGCAGCGTCGTCTTGCCACAGCCGGATGGGCCCAACAGGGCGAAGAACTCGCCCTCCGCAATGGAGAGGTCGAGCCCATCGATGGCTCGTACCCCGTTGGGAAACACCTTGGTGAGCGACGAGACTTGCACTTCGGCCATCAGGCTTTGATTCCTCCATAGAAACGGAACCCATAGCGCATATTGACGAACAGATACATGACGACGACGGGGATCGAGTACAAGAACGAGTACGCCGACAGCAGCCTGAGATTGGCCTGGCCCCCCTCGGTGTAAAAGTTGAACATCACCACGGCCGCAGGCTGAAGCTCGGCGCTTCGCAGCAGGATGAAGGGCATCAAGAAATCACCCCACACATTGACCAGTGCCCACACCGCGATCACGGCGAGGCCGGGACGCACAACCGGCAGCACGATGTCCCGCAGCGTCTGAAGGGGGCCGGCCCCCGAGAGGCGCGCCGACTCCTCGTAGCTGGCCGGCATCGAGTCCATGAAGTCCTTGAGAATGAAGATGGCCGCGGGTAACAGACCTCCCGTTATCACCAGCACCACGCCCATGTAGGTGTCGATCAGACGGAGGCGGAAGATGAGCTGGAAGATCGGGACCATCGCCGCGGTCCCCGTGACGATCGACGAGAACAACAACAGCACGTAGAGCAGTGCGTCACGCCCAGGCAGTCTCACGCGGCTGAGCGCGTACGAGCACAGTGCTGCGGCGGCGACCATCAGCACCATCGCCTGCACCGACAGGAGGACGGAATTCCGCAGAGACGTTAGGGCGAACGGATTATCGAGCACGCTGAGGAAGTTTTCGAGGCTGAATCGAGGGATCTCGGCTGCGAGCGTGGGCTGAGCGTCGAACGGCGCGAGCACGAGCCACAGCATCGGGACGGCGAAGAACGCCCCGATGACGACGACGACGACATAGAAGCCGATGCGCGCGATCATCTTGCGCACGATCGCCGTGCCGATCGCCGCCGTCTGCGCCTGAGCCCCCATCAGACTTTCCTCTCGCGCACGATCCGCAGGTAGAACCCCGCCAGGAGCAGGTTGATCAGTAGCATCACAACCGAGATCGCTGCGCCGTAGCCGAGGCGACCGGAGCTTATAGCCTCGCGAAAGACGAACGCCGGCAGGATGTCGGTGCGAAAGTTTGGCCCGCTGCGCGTCAACAGATACGGCGTAAACAGGTTGAACGTCCACAACGTGATCAGCAGGAACGCAGTGAAGACGTGCCCGCGAATAGTCGGTAGTACGACATCGCGCAACTGCTGCCAGGTTTGGGCCCCGGCGAGGCGGGCCGCCTCGAGGTGCGAGGGAGGAATAGCGCCCAGAGCGGCCCCGAACAGCAACATCGCGAACGCGGTGCCTCGCCAGGTGTTGAAGATGATGATCGACAGCAGCGGGTATCGGAGCAACCACTCGGTTCCCGCGTCGAGGGGGCCGAGAAGCGCGTTGAGAGTGCCGGAATCACCGTCCAAGAACGCAATCCAGAGAAACGCGACGACCGAACCGGGAATGATCCACGCCAGGATCACGAGCACCTCGAGGAGCCGCCGTCCAAGCCCCGTCCAGCTGCGGAACATCCACGCCAGCGTGAACCCCAGCCCCACCTGACCGATCAAAGAGCCGATGACGAACAGGAAAGTGACTTTGACCGAGTTCAGGAACTGGCCGTCGGAGATCGCGTTCGTGAAGTTCCTGAGCCCGACGAACTGAGGGTCTGCCGCAGACAACCCAGTCAGGCGCAAATCGGTGAGCCCGAGGTAGAGCGTCCACAGGGCGGGGAAGATCAAGAACACCCCGATCAGTCCCAGCGCAGGCGCGACGAACGCCAGGGCAGTGTTGCGTCCGAGCGATGCCGATTGCGAGGGTTCCGCCATGCGTTAGCCGGCTCTGGCCGTCATTCGGTCAGCACCTCGTCCTCACCTGCGATGTCCTCGAGTTGTGACGTGTACTCTGCCGCGGCCTCCTCGACCGAGAACCGCCCGGCAACCAGGCCTTCGAGAACCTCGGTGACCGCCACCGACACCTGTGGGTATTCCTCGAAGCCCGGTCGGTACCACGTGATCGGAAGGGTCTGCTCGGAGATGAACTGGAGCAACGGTTCTTCGCCTAGCACTTGCTCGTTGACGTCCTCACGTGCGGTGATACGAGGCTCGCGCTCGACGAAGTCGAGCATCGACTCCTCCGATCCCATGAGCGACAGCAGGGCCCACGCCTCATCTGGGTGCTCGGTGTTCGAGTTGAGAACGTGCCCGGTTCCACCCGACGCGCTCACGAAATCCTGCCCGTCGAGCCCGGCCCCCGGCTCCCGCGCGGGGATCTTGGTGTAACCGACGACCTCGTCACGGTTCTCCATGGGGAACAGCTCGCCGTCGGGAGCGACGACGTCTCGCCAGAAGTAGTCGCTCTCGGCGAGCACCGCGATCTGGCCCCGGGAAAATTCCTGGAACGAGCGGTCGCGTCCGTCCGCGCGCTGCTGGAGTTGTGCATCGGCGAGCTCCTCGCTGTAGATCGTGTCGAAGAACTCGAGGGTCGACCGCAGCTCGGGCGTATCGCCCACCCACTGACCGGCTTCTTCGTCGTACATGGCCGTGCCGGTTCCATTGAGAATCGGAACGAAGCCTTGCAGAGTCGTGGCCTCGCCTGCCGAGATACTCGCGTTGATCTGAAGGGGCGTGACGTCGGGGAGTTCCTGCTTCAGGGTGCGTCCCGCTTCGATGATGTCGTCCCAGCTCTGGGGTTGCCATTCCTCGGGCAACCCGGCCTGCCTGAAAAGGTCCTTGTTGTAGAACAGCACGCGACCGTCGGTGCCGAGCGGGATGCCGTAACGCTCGCCGTCGAGCTCGAGGCTCCCCTGCACGGCCTCGGGGATCTGGTCCCATCCCTCCCAGTCCTCGACCTCGGCGCCGACCGACTCCGAGAGGGGCTCGAGATACCCCGCGGCGACGAACTCGGCCACCCAGAACTGGTCGAAGCCCAAGATGTCAGCACCCTCTCCGGCCGAGAGATCGAGTGCGATGCGGGCCTTGTAGTCCTCGTCATCGACGCCCGTCTCCGCGAGCTCGACCGTGACGTCGGTACCTTCGTCGTCCATCTGCTGCTCGAAATTGGGGATGACGTACTCCGCGAGCCATTCGGCCGTGGCCGCGTTCTTTCCGCCGCGCACCGCGTTGGTGAGGATGGTCAACGTGATGCCGTCCCCGTCCTCTGTAGCGTCGTCGCCGCCCGGAGTGCATGCGGCTCCCACCAGGGCGACCGACAGCGCTAGGAGCGTGAGCCAGAACCCGGGCGGCCTCCTCCGACTACGTCGCATCGCTCCCCCTCCTGTGCCCGAGTCCCTCGTCCCTGCTAGGGACTCAGCCGGCCTCGTGTACTTCCCGACATTCTCACACAGCATTTGAGAGGTTTTGTGAGGGTCCGCCCGGAGCGTCCGTTAGCCTCTTCGGCAACGAGAGAAGGTCGCCTCTCGTACTCCGAGGAGATCTGTGAGGAGCTCCCATCCTGAAACCCCCGAGCCGGCAACCCTCGGGCCCCGCGGTCCATCCTTCAAGCGCGAGTCCGGCCCGGACCGCATCGTGAATTTCACCAGCGGACTTCCGCTCCCTCGAACGTCCGCAACCTGCACCTTCTGCTCGGACAAACGAGCATCGGTCATCCGCATGCTTACTCGAAGACCTTGAGTTGAGTGCAAGAGGCCAGCCGGTCGAAGTCGTCGTCAGAATGGAGTATTGGACCTCCTTCTCGCGCCCAGGGCGCCGTGATCAGGTAGTCGAGCGTCTTGCGAATCGTGACCCCGGCGCGTCGCTCCTCCCGGTACAGGCGTGCGGCTAGGCTGAAGTCGTCCAAGGTCCCCAATCTGAGCACCGGGAACGCTCGTAAACGCAGTTCAACCAGACTCGTCTCTCGCTCTGTTCGAAACCCTGCAGGACCTCGGCGAAGACGACGTCGGTAAGAGCTACTGGAGCCCCATCCTCAAGCAGTTCGACACACCGGGAAGCCTCGCGCGTCTCCAGCTCGTTGATGACGTCTATCCAGACGCTCGTATCGACAACGATGAAGGATGCCCCTACGACTCGCCTTCAGATCGCCCTCCCAACGGACCTGTCCCTGGCCCCGAAGCTTGGCCCGTTACCGGAGGCTCGAACTGTCAGTCTGCGGCCTCCTGCAGAACCTTGTCAGCGATCTCGATGTTGGTGCGCACACACCAAAGTAGTCGTGTATCTACTCCCACTAACTCACTCTGCCTTGACCAAACGTACGCTATGACGTACAGTTCCTATCTATGGCGACCAGAGTGGTTCCCAAGACAGAGCTCAGGGATCGGATCAGAGAGGAACTGTCCGAGCTGGGGGGCGACTCCCTGTTGATAACGGAGCGGGGCCGGCCTCTGGCAGTGGTCGTCTCCGTAGAGCGGTGGAACGAGCTTCAGGTAACGGTGGAAGATCTGGAAGACATGGTCGCGATACTCGAGCATCGCTCGAAGCGCGAACACGGGCGTCCCGCGGAGTCCGTCTTCTCTGCCATAGAGGCCGAAGAGGCCGATGCACCGGGTCCGGCTCGCAAGACGGGCTGAGCGCGGGCTCCGGGGCATCCGCCAGGGTGATCCCCGAGGGTATGGACGAATAAGGACGGCAGTCAGATCGCTGGGCGAGGAACCACTGCCACCGGGAGCGGTGAAGCTGACGGGCTTCGACCCACCTGCCTGGCGGGTCCGAGTAGGCAGCTACAGGATCGTTTATGAGATCTACGATGACGAGCTTCTCGTGGTGGTCGTAAACGTGGCGCCCAGGGGTGAAATTTATAAGTGAGAACTAGCGGAGCGCGTGCCACGTAACTGTCGCTCAGCAGATGTGGAGACGACCACGCGCAACTTCATCAACGGCTACCGCGTCCAGCACTCCATCGAGCACGACATGGAGATAGTCGATACGACTAGGAGGCAGTGACGGCATCAAAAAGTTGGCACCTGTCCACGCACGCTCGTCGGGATTGTGGTTCCGAGTGCCAACGGCGTCGCGTTTGCGATCAGGAACTAACGGGTCATGGACTTCTTGAGGGCTCGACCCGGAACCCCGAATCTTGGGCTGCTTCCCACAGCCTTTCGGTCCCAGCACGCGAACGTGTCTTCTCGAGACTCTGCAGCGGAGCCAGCGATCATCGAGATTCCGAGCCGCCAATGACTCACCCCGCGCCTCCAGTCGCCTTCGCGTTTAGCGCGCGAAGTACAGCGCGGCAATCCACGTAGGTGATCCTGGACGCGACCACTGCCGTGGCTCCCGTGAGGAGATCGAGAACCATCTCGCCGGACTACCCGACATCGAGCTAGCGCTAGCGCCCCGCTCTTGTCTTCGTCTCGCGGCGAGGACAAGAACGCGGCGAGAGCTGCGCGCCGATCTGAGCGCGATCTCATTCACGGTGCGCGGTGCTCCAGGAGATGACCCGGCCGAAGAAGCCGTAGCGCGAAACGGTTGCTCGGTAGGCGGCTGGACTTGTGGGATCGAGCCGTAAGTGCTATGCAGTAAGTATGAAACAGGTACGAGTGAAGATTGCACACCAGGAGTTCGCCGTCGACGCGGTGGAGATTGGGCGGCTGCTTCGGGATGTGATGCCGGAGCCGCTGGGGGACCATTTCGTAGTCGTTAGCGGCAGGCGCTTTCCGCCGAAACAAGTGATCAGCCTGGTGACTGGCCTCGACCGGGCCGACTTCAACACCCATCAGGCCCGTCGCATCTTGAGCCGACTGGGTTTCACGGTGGGGCGCCGGAGTCGAGAGTCTCGGGTGGCATCTCCGGACCGGCCCGGCCCCCACCACGGCAGGGAAGCCGATCTTCTCCGCCCCTTCGCCGGTAGATGGGTCGCCCAACGAGGGCTCGAAGTCCTCGTCGCCGCGAATTCGCCCCAAGCGGTCCTGCAGTGGCTCGAGCGCCACAACCAACAGGCCGATGCCATGTTCCGGGTCCCTCGCGACGAAACCGAGGCGTCCGGACTGGCACCCACGTGAAGTTTCCGTTCAAAGAGCTTCCCGGGATGTCGAGGGATTATCTTCGCCCGGTGGTGCCTGTGACCGTCGAGGGCATCCCGCGCGCGCCGCAACTCTGTTTGCTTGACACGGGCACACTGCATAATCGGTTCGGCGCATGGACGGCGGACTCCGCGGGCATCGACCTCACCGGTGCGAATTCGCAGCGCGTCGCCGTGGGAGGCTTCGTCACGAACGCTCGGCAAGCGCCCGTGCGGATGACCTTGGGCGATGTGACCTGGGAAGCTCCGGTGTGGTTCTGCGACCCATGGCCCCTCGCTTTTCATCTCCTTGGTCAGGAGGGTTTCTTCCGCTGGTTCAAGGTTCACCTGCGCGCGGCCGTCTACGAGATCGACATCACATCCGAAGCCTGAAGGCCGCTGGTTCGAGCTCTGTTGCCACAGCCGGTTTGCCCGTTGCGCTTGCCCAGAAACTCAGGCGCCCCCGGCAGGAACCGAACAAGAGGGGCGACGACGGATGGTGCTCGCAGTGAGCGCGATTTACGTCTCTGATCGCGACCGTGTTGCCGAGGGGTGGCTCTAATCAGATAATCTGATTTCACGATGGATATCAGCGCTACAGAGGCCGCCCGCCGTTTCTCCGAAATCCTTGACGCAGTGGAGCACCGCGGCGAAAACTTCGTCATCGTAAGGAAGGGTCGTCCGGTGGCTCGGATGGGACCTGCCACCAAGGTATCCGGGGAGTCCATCAAGGAGATCCTTCACTCATATTCGCGCGACAGCGCATGGGAGAAGGAGTTGCGGGAAGTGCGCGCGGCTGTGGGAGTGGACGATCGGCACTGGACCGCCTGATCCTGGACACGACGATCCTCGTAAGCGAGGAGCGACGAGGAAATGTACTCGATGCACTAATCGGCGACGAAGACGCCGTCACGATCGCCGAGATCACAGCGGCGGAGCTTCTGGTCGGCGTCGAGCTTGCCGACGCTCGCAGGCGGTGCTCGAGGCAACGGTATGTCGAAACACTCCTGTCGACCGTTCCGGTGGAGGGCTACGACCTCGAAGTCGTCCGAGCGCATGCGATCTTGCTCGCTCACGCGCGGCGATCAGGACGTACCCGCGGCGCTCACGATCTGATCATCGCTGCAACGGCGCTGGCTCGAAAGCGGATGGTCGTCACCGCTGACGAGAGCGGATTCGCCGATCTCCCCGGCGTGCTCGTCAGAGCCCTGGCCTGAGCCGCCGAGAGTCCATCAATTCCGTCAGGATGAATAGAATGCCCACTTGACTTGTTCCCCCTGGATGGCGCCGGCCCCACTCGGCCGCATGGAGGGGTCGTGGAAATGGAGGATCCCTGGGAGAGGGACGTAAGGGATTTCGTTCTCGAGAACCTGGCCCACAGTCGGAGCCGAGTGCTCGAGATCGGTTGCGGTGCAGGCTGGCTGACCCGCGCCATCCTCGAGGGGGGACACGAAGCGAGGGGGATAGATCCTGGAGCCCCGGAGGGAGATCACTTCGAGCAGGTTACCTTGGAGAAGTTCACCACCCCTGAGCCGTACGACGTTGTCGTTGCAGTGTTGTCGCTCCACCACATCGGTGACGTTCCGGCGGCTTTGGAAAAGATCAGGTCTTTGCTCAACGTAGGAGGCCGGATCCTGGTCGTGGAATTCGCATGGGAGAACCTCGACGACGCCACCCTGCGCTGGAGTCTCGAACGTCTTCCCTCAGACCTGGATGGCGAAGAGAACTGGCTGCAAAGACGTTGTCATGATTGGCGCGCAAAGTTGCAGCAGGGTGGCGATATCACGGCCCAAGATCACATCCGAGAATGGGCTCGCGGAGAGCGGCTACATCCAAGCAAGGAGATACTCGGCTCTCTACGGGAAGGATTCCACCAGACGTTCTTCCAGTGGACCCCGTACCTGTATCCAAATCTCGGAGATGTTACGGCAGAGGAAGAGCAAGCAGCCATCGATGGGGGCGAGATCCAACCCGCGGGCTTTCGCTTTGTCGGCAACCTGATTTGAGACTCGGCTTCTAGTGCGGCGCGAACCATCACAACGAAGATGCCATTCCTAGATCGGACGACGATTCGATCGTGTTGTGTTCAGACCGCCCTTAGCTCCTTCGAGGTAGCAGCGCCTGAGGTCGCGCACCTGCGCAACCTCCATGAACACTTAGATGAGCTTCTACGTAGTAAAGGTGACGCCTTCTCGAGGCTGCCGGAGCCGGAGCTCGGCAGCGCGCTTGCTGTTTTGGAGGATGACGTGGCCTACTTCATCGGCGGAAAAGCGTGGTCGACAACGAAGCTAGCGGATGCTGCCGGCGAACTTGTTTCATCTGTCAGGGCGTGCATTGCGGCCAGAGACGAACGGCGAGGCGAGACCGACTAGAACTCGACCCACCAGCGGCACATGGGACACAGGGCAAATGGCCGGTAGGCGACGAGCTCTCCACCGGGCCCAATGAACTCAAACGCGCGGAGATCCATGTCCTCTCCGCAGCGACACCGCATGTGCTGGGCAGCGCTGCGGTCGCTTGCTGATCCGGAGCACTCGACGTAGTCCTCATCGAGAAGACTCATGTACTCAACCACCCATGATCGGTGTCCGCGCCGGGCGTAGTCAGGGACCGCGGCTACCGCGGTGTTTCGACAACGAGGCTTCCACCGATCCGGACGTTCCTTCCGCTGCGTCCCGATCCGTGTTTTTCGCATGACGCCTCCTTGTTCGCTCGTCGATTCGGAGACGCCAGCGCCGCTTTCAGGCAGCGGGGTCAAGGGTTACTGGTAATCCCGGAGGGACGCGAGCGCAGTGAGCGCGCTTGACGTCGCGGCCGGCGGCGCTACGAGAAAGAAGACGACGAGCGGGAGGCGGCAGAGGACAGCGTCACCGCCTCATGGCAAGGTCAGGCGATGGGCCACGCCTACGACGCGATCTGTAGACATTGCGGAACCAGGTTCGAAGTGAGCGAAGGCTCCGGGATCGCGATGCCCTTCCACTGCGATCGTTGTGGTAAGGAATGGTGGTGGGAGTTCGGTCCCGGCGGCCCGATGGACAAGCAAGCAAACCCGCCCCCGTGCGACTGCGGCGGGACGTCCGTAGCGGAAGCGCCGCCACGGTGTCCGCACTGCTGCTCACCTGACTTCGAAGGCGATCCCGACGGTACGTCGCTGATCTACGACTGATGAGCAAGAAGTGTTCGAAGTGCGGTCTCGTCAAAGAACTCGGGGAATTCCACCGCAGCTCGACGAGTCGCGACGGCAGGACGTCTCGCTGCAAGGCTTGTTCAGCGGCCGCTCGCGCGTAGCTCAGCAGCAAGAAGCAACGAGCTGGAGTTCACACGCGTTCGTAGCGCAAGTAAACGACGCGCGAGGCGAAGGTCCGCGTCTCCACGAGATTCAGGTGAACGCTTTGATCGACCGACGGAAAGAACGGCTTCCCTCCACCGACGACCACGGGGATGACGAACAGCTGGAAGTCGTCGACCAGCCCGAGTTTGATCGCATCAGCCGCCAGGTCGGCTCCGCCGATCGCCACGTCCTTCCCGGATCGTTCCTGCAGTTCGGCAACCTCTTCGGCGATGCCGCCCTGAGCCAGGCGCGAATTGCCCACCACTTCGTCGAGTGTGTTGGAGAACACGACCTTGGGCAACGCCTTCCAGATCTCTGCGAACTCAAGCGCGTAATCGGTTGCTGCGGGGTCCTCTTGCGCCGTCTCCCAGTACTTCATCGTCTCGTACAGCCGCCGGCCGAGGACATGGCCGCCGAGCGCGCGGACCCGCTCGTTGTGGAAGCGGTGCAGCTCCTCGTCTGGAGCCGTCCAGTCGAAGTTGCCTTCGGGCCCGGCGATGAAGCCGTCCAGCGACACACTCATCGAATAGATCAGTTTCGGCACGATCACTCCCCTCATCCCCGTTTCTGCGCGCTGTAGCGTTCGGAAACCGAACCCAACTACGCGCAGAATGGCCGTTTCGCTCGATTAGACCGCGCCAGGGACATGATCGTGGCTTCTTCTCTAACAGTCAACGGCAGTTCGCAGAGCGCCACACGCTTCCAACATCCGCACGGGGCTAAGCGTACATTCATGCTGGACCAGATGGGACTTAGGCACAACACGCAAGTTATCGAAGCTGACAGCGCAATCGGTCGGCATCCCGTCCTCCCGCTCTAACCTGACTTCCGTGGGGATCCCGCGGACCGTGCGCGTGATGGGCGCTGCCAGGAGCGTGGTGAGAACCGGGATCGCAACATCGCGTGCCATGACAAGGAAGGGGCGTCGCCCAACGTCGGGTATCTCACCCCACCAAACCTGACCGCGCTTGGGAGCAGTCACCAAGGTTCCTCGAGGATCGCGTGGCGAAGCGACTCCAGGGCCGCGGTCTCCTCGGCGGAGGTTGGCGGAGTTCGGCTGTAACCCTCAACGATGGATCGATCCAGCGCCCGCCGCTGTTCGATCTGCGCGATGGCTTCGACACCTGCTCGAACGGCTGCGGCCCGGCTCTCGTAGATTCCCCTGCGGACGAGATCATCCAGTCTTGCGAGGAGCTCCCGCGGGAGTCGCACGGCAATCTGCTCAGATGTCATGCAGAGAGCATACCAAGATGGTATTCACAAGCTCTCCCACCCTCTGGACCTCCCTTCTAAGGAGCTGCCGCCGAACACTGAGCTCCGCCGGGCGCCGCTTCTCGAGGCGCAGGTTGAGATCGCGGTCGCAGCCGGCGATCTCGAGCGAGCACGCTGGACAGCCGGCGTCTTGGGTCGTATAGCCCATTCGTTCGAAAGCAGGGCGCTCGGCGCCATGGCTGCCCTCGCCCGGGGGAGGGTACGGCTGGCCGAGGGACGACCGGCCTCCGCCCGCCGGGAGTTCGAAGAGGCGCTACAGACATGGAATGGCATCGCCGCTCCCTTCGAGGCCGCTGTAGCACGCATGGGACTTGCTCAGGCCAGCCGGGCCTCAGGGGAGGAAGAGCGTTCGCTCCTGGAGTTCCGAGCCGCGCGGTCAACCTTCGAGCGTGTGGGAGCCATGCACCACGCGGACCTAATGGCGGAAGCGTGCGGGGATGCCGGACGAGATGATCTCGGGGGCGTCGCTCCAGACTTTCAGGCGAACCAGGCCGTCGGGACAAGCGCCGGAGATCGGGATTCCGATCTCGCTACGAGCGTCTTCCGCCGTGAGGGTGACTATTGGTCGGTAATATTCGAAGGGCGGACGATTCACCTGCGGGATCTGAAGGGCCTCCGGTACCTGAGCCGGCTTCTCTCGCCCATCCCGGGCGCGAATTCCACGTCGTAGACCTAGTCGTCGGCGAGGGCAGCGCGCCGACGAGCGGGAACAGTTCTCCTGAACTGGGGCTGAGGCGCTTTATTCCGGGGGACGCCGGCGAGTTGCTCGACGCTCGTGCGAAGGAAGCATATCGACGTCGCCTGGCAGAGATCGATGAGGACATCGCGATCGGCGCGCTGATTCTGTCGCGGAACGCGCGAGAGCGAGCGTGACTCGAGCCATCCGACACGCGATGACCCGCATATGGGAGTACAATTCGGATTTGGGGACGCATCTCGACAGCACTGTTCGCACCGGGACCTACTGCGTCTACCTCCCGGACCCTCGCGTGCCCCCTGCTTGGAAGGTCTGACTCCCGATTCGGGACGGCAAGCAGCGTGGCGTGAGTGCTGGGTCGGGTCCACACCGGGCCGTGAGCCGATCTGCTCCGGCCTTTGCGGGGCATTGGGTTGCACAACAGGGTCTCGAGGTTTTGGTCGCTGCAGGTAAGCCACGCGTCGTCCTGCAGTGGCTCAAGCGAAACACCCATCATGGTCTGTCCGTTGGGAGCAAACGTCACTCTGACTGGCCGGCTCGCGCCTCCTCGTGAGTCTTAACCGCCAAGGTCAACGCATGACCTCGACCGCTATGTCATCGAAGTACCAGTACTCGGCGTGTACTGTTGGAGCGTGTCAGACGCACCAGCGCCGGTTGGGGATCGGGTTCGTGCCGCGGAAGTGATCGCGTCGCTTTCTTTGGCAACGGACCTCGATATCGGGGTGCCGCTCGAGCACGGCTTGCACAGCACCCTGTTCGCAATGCGGCTTGGCGAGCGTTTGGGTGTGGACTCCGAGACCGCGTCGCAGACGTACTACGCCTGCCTACTGTTCTACGTGGGGTGCACGGCCGGCGCTGAGGTCGCCGCAAAGATCTTCGGTGATGAAGATGCGCTCGCGACGCATGCCATGCCGGTCATGTTCGGGTCCCGGCTCGAGATGATCGCAGGGTTCGCACGCGCGGTGGCCCCTCCGGGCAATCCGGCGGCAGTGCGCGCCCTTCAGGTCGCGCACGGGCTCCCGAGGGTAGCCCGGGAGTTCAGCGGCGTAGTAGCCGCGTCCTGCGAGGTGGCGCAGATGCTGACCGGCCGGCTGGGTCTCCCCGCACCCGTGCAGGCACTGTTCGCTTACCTCGTCGAGCGCTGGGACGGCAAGGGCGAACCGGGTCGTGCCAGGCGCGACGAGATTCCGCTGGCCGTGCGCATCGTTCACGTGGCTCGAGACGCCGCATTCCAGCGCATGCTGGGCGGCGAGGAGTACGCGGCACGCGTCGTCCGCGAGCGAGGGAGTGGCGCGTTCGATCCAGAGATAGCCGAGCTGCTCGCGGACGAGGCTGCAGAGATCCTTGCCCTCGACGATCAGACATCGGCGTGGGATGAAACGCTCACCTACGAGCCGACCCCGCTGGTGATCCTCGAAGACATGGCGATCGACAGGGCGCTGGCGGCGATGGGGGACTTCGCCGACCTCGCCTCGGCCTACCTGGTCGGTCACTCCGCAGGAGTGGCGCAGCTGGCGGCGGCGGCGGCCCAGCGGTGCGGTTTCGACGCCGCCGACCGCGTCACCATTCGACGAGCAGCGCTCGTACACGACGTTGGGCGGGTCGCGGTCCCGGTCGGCGTCTGGCAGAAGGCCGCGCCGCTGACCCCAGACGACTGGGAGCGGGTCCGGTTGCATGCGTATCATTCCGAGCGCGTTCTCGCCCGCTCCCCGTTCCTTGCCGCGCTGGCGGCGATCGCCACCACCCACCATGAGCGACTCGACGGCTCGGGCTACCACCGAGGAATCGCCGCCGCGGCGCTAACGCCGGCCGCGTGCGTGCTCGCCGCCGCCGACGCCTATCACGCGATGACCGAGCCGCGGCCGCACCGCGAGGCGCTCACGCCGGGGCGCGCCGCGGAGACGCTCAGCCAGGAAGCGAGCGCGGGACGACTGGACGCCGACGCCGTCGCCGCGGTGCTCGCGGCGTCCGGACAACTGGTGCCGCGAATCGAACGGCCGGCAGGGCTGACCGATCGCGAGGCTCAGGTCGTCGGCCTGCTGGCGCGCGGCTTGCAGACCAAGCAGGTGGCACGCGCGCTCGGAATCTCGGTCAAGACGGCCGACCGCCACATCCAGAACGCCTACGCAAAGATCGGCGTATCGACGCGAGTGGCGGCGACGCTGTTCGCGATGCAGCACGGGCTCGCGGCATGGGGAGAACTCCCGATTTCCCGCATCACCGGCCCCTCGTAGCCTCTTCGCAGAAGTGAAATCGACGAGCAGGAGGAACAATGCCGGGGCGCTACAACGGGAAGAAGTCAGTCACCGTGGCGGCAGCCGGCACGCACGAGATGACGGTGGTGAGGCTAGGATGACGATTCCGTCGAAGACAGATCAGCCTGGCGAACCGGTTCCGGCACACTCGGATGAAGTGCGTGAGGTCCACGAGCGGATCCTCGGTGCCTCCTCGGCACGGAGTCGCCACATCGAGGTCCGCACAGGTCGACGCGTCCATCTAATCGAGGCGGGCGAGGGCCCGCCGGTCCTGTTCCTGCACGGCAGCAGCACGTCCTCGCTGTCGCACCTTCCTCTGCTCGAACGTGTCGAGGGTTTGCGGGCGATCGCCGTGGATCGGCCGGGGCTCGGGCTGAGCGAGCCCGTCCACGTTCCCCGCGAGCGCTTCCGGGACGCCGCCATCGAGTTCGTCGATGAGGTTCTGGATGAACTGAAGCTGGAGACGTGCGCGCTCGCCGGCAGCTCGATGGGTGGCACTTGGGCCCTCTGGTATGCCCTCGCGCGCCCCGAACGCGTTCGTCGGCTCGCGCTGCTCACGGCGGTTCCGCTCCTGCCCGGCACCCGTCTCCCGGCGCCCGTGCGAGTGATGGCCGCACCCGTGGTCGGGGACCTGCTGGCGCGCGTGGTGAAGCCCAACGCGAAGATGGTCGTTCGGTTCATGTCGTTGATGGGCGAGAAGGACACCATCGTCCGCTACCCGGATCTGATCGAGTCACTCGTCGCGGCCGGCGGAGACCCGATCGCCGCGGCCGCGAACCTCGCCGAGCTTCGAGCGATCATCTCTCCCTTCGGGTTCCGACGTTCGGTGCGGGTGCACCCGGACGATTTGGGACGGCTGACCGTACCGACGTTGTTGATCTGGGGCGACCACGACCCCGTCGGGGCGGTCAAGGTCGCGCAGGCGACGGCAAGGCTAATCCCCAAGGCGCAGCTCGAGGTGCTACCTGCCGGGCACGTCACCTGGCTTGGTTACCCGGACCGAGTGTCCGAACTCTTGTCCGGGGTTCGCCCGCTCAGGAAGCGATGGATGAGCTTCGCATCCAGGCGGACCTGCTCCACGAACAGCCGGATGGCTAAGTCCGCCGAACTGGGCAAGGAGCCGAGAGACCGCAAGGCCCGCCTCATCCGGGCCAGGGGACAGTAGGTGCCAGGGGACAGTAGGTGCCAGGGGACGCTCGCACGGTATGCGGGTCCCGATGGTGTGATCACGCACAACAACGGCGTCTGGCTGGTCACCGCCCGTCGCTGACCCATCAGAGAGTCAAACTCTGACGCGACGCGGCCCACGTTGGCCAAATCGCTCCAAGTCGGAAGGGAAACGGCAAGTCGCCACCCCGCGAGTCTCCGACAAACCCTATCGGCGGCTTAGCCGTGCCGGACCTTCCGTTACACGTTGCCTTCCACCCACTCGGAGCGGCTCTGCCGCGAACGCGTGCTCGCGGTTCGCGCACCTGGCTATTAAGACCACTCCGGAATGTCCAGCGGCAGGCGATGGGGATGGTTCGCATTGTGGGAAGCTGGGTCCACTTTTCGCAAGAGACCTGCTCAGAGGCTATTTCTCTGGTCCGAGCGAGACCGCGTGGAGGAGACGCGTGAATGCGAATCGTGACTCCTCCGCGCAAAATCCCTGCTCAGCGGTACATGTCGACCAACGGATCGATCTTCCTCCGAGTCATCTATGCGGATTCACAAAGGCGCTGGTCAGGGCAATGGGCCGCGTCCTTGGTCACCATTTGGTCACCATGCGAATCATTTCGCCCTCGTGTGCAGACCATTGTGCCCGCCTGTCTTGGGGAGGCCGAGGGATGATGCATCGTTTCCGGGCACGTGTGTCACGCGCCGGGCGGCAACGATGTTCCCCTTGCGTTCGTATAGCCCGGCAGCTTCATCGATCGCTTCCCTCGCGGCGCGCCGATGATCGGCGGTTCGCAACAATTCGGCCAGTTCGACGAGGAGATCGGCGCGGAGGTTGAGCATCTCGCGCGGCGCAAGGTCGACCGCTTGTCTCGCGAGCGCCTCGGCGGCTCGATGATCTCCTCTTTCCGTCAGTCCCTGTGCTTGTGCCATGCGCGACAGAGCTTGAGCCTCGACACTCTCGGACGGCGCCGTCCGCGTGCTGAGAGAAGCGAAGTGGGCCGCCGCTCCAGATCGTTTTTCGGCGCGCAGGACGAACGACAGTCTCGCAGCATTCCGCGAAATCTCGTCTCGCTCTCCGATTTCGAGCGCGA
>JBOGWX010000073.1:0-40028 GCA_050694055.1 Actinomycetota bacterium | reverse complement strand
GCCCGCCACCGCCCGTGCCGTTCGACGGGCCGTCCTTTGTCGCGATGAACGTGCTCTGCGGCGGAGTGACCTACTTCGTCAAGTTCGAGGGCGACGATAACGAGTTCGAGGACTCACCGGGCCAGGCTCCGGGATGTGCGATCGTTCCGGCGGCCAACAAGGCCGACGGTAGCGACCTGGGCATGAGCGGCTCCGCAGCCGGCAACTGCATCACCATCTCGACCGGTGGCTGCACCGTGTTGGAGAGCGCCGTGAAGAAGGGGCTGACCTGCGTCTCGGGCGCGACCGGGTCCGGCTCTTTGTCCTTCTGTAGCTGATCCGGCGTTGCCGGGGTGACGGCCGGCGCTCGGTCCCTATGCGTGTCACGAAGCCAAGCAAGAGGGCCCCGGACTCCCGGGGCCCTCTGCCACGGTCCTGTCGGGAGCTACTGACCGATGAGGTCCGAAGCCGGGCCGAGTGACACGAAGTCGCCCTCGTCGTTGTCCCACTCGTAGACCCAGATGTCTTCGGGCCCGCCCACGAACTCGCCGTTGTCCTCCCAGCTGTAGCTCTTGGCCACACCCTCGATGCCTTCGGCGTTCTGGAAGTACTCGATGACGTGTGCGCGCACTTCCTCGATGTCCTCGTCGCCGTTCAGCTCACCCAGTGCCTCGATGATGATGTTGGTGACGTCGAACATGTCGGCCGCAAAGGTTCCGGGGGCGTCCTCGCCGTACTCGGCGCCCATGCCCTCGACGAAATCGGACGCGTTCTCCTGCTTGGTCGGGTCGGTGCAGGGACACGTCACCTGGGCGCCCTGGGCAGACTCTCCGGCCAGCTCACCGAAGGACGGGTCCTTGGCTCCGTCGTCCGAGAGGAACTGAGCCTCGACTCCGGCCTCGGTCAGCTGCTGGAGGAGCGGGCCGGCCTGCGGCGTGTAACCGCCGTAGTAGACGATGTCCGGCTCGACGTCGCGCACCTGCTGGACGACGGACGAGTAGTCGGTCTCCTCCGGGTTGATGATGAACGGCCCCTCGGCGTCTCCGAGGTTGCTCAGGACCGAGTCGGCCAGGCCCTTCGAGTAGTCCTGGTTGTCGTGAATCACGGCGACCGTGCCGCCGCCCAGGCTCTCGGAGATGTACGCTGCCGCGACCTCGCCCTGGATGTTGTCGGGAGCGACCGCGCGGAACCACGTCTCGTAGCCCTGCTCGTCGATGGTCTCGTTCGTTCCCGTGCCCGAGATGAGCACGCCCGACTCGCTGAAGATCTCGCCCACCGCGAGGGTCTCACCGGAGAAGTAAGGCCCCGCTACGGCGACCAGCTCTTCGTTCTCGACGAGGCTCTGGGCCAGCGCCGGCGCCTGGTCGGGGTTGCCCTGGCTGTCCTCCTCGACCAGGCTCAGCTCGCACGGCACCTCGCCGGCCTCGTTCGCCTGGTCGACCGCATAGGCGACACCGTCGCGAATCGGTCCGCCGAGGGACGCGAAGTCTCCCGACAGCGCGCCCATGGTCCCGATTGCCCAGTCACACTCGATTTGCTCACCGTCGCCGGCGGTGTCCTCGCCATTGCCGTCGTCCCCGGCGCAGGCGGCCGCCACGAGAGCAAGCGCGCTCAACAGTGAGATAAGGACAAGGAATCTGGCGTTCTTCATACTGCCCCCCTGGGGTAGGTTCCAGCCTCGGACTACTCCGACGCGAGTGTGGGGGATGCTATGTCAATCCCTACGAGTTGTGTAGTACCAAGAGGCACCGTAGCGGCGCCGAGCCCGGTTTCGGGGACGAGTCATCCACTTTTGTCCGAATCGGCAGGCGCCTTCGACTCGCCGTCACCGCTCTGATCCTGGGACAGCCGCCTGCCGATCATCTCGCTGAGCGACGAGCCGGTGAACGACTCGAGGACCGAGTCGAGCTGGCGCACGGTGTCGGCGGTGATCTGGGTGAGCTTGCTGGCGCCGTTGGTGTCGATGATCGTGATGTCCTTGACCTTCCCGATCGGTTCGGCGATGGCGCGGGCCACCTCGGGCAGGCGCGAGACGAGCAACTCGAGTGTGGCCGCCTCCTCATAGTCCTTGTAGGCAGCGGCCTTCTCGGCCATTGCCCGAGCCTCGGCGTCGCCGACCGCAAAGGTAGCGTCCGCGGTCGCCCTGCCCAGCTCCCGCTGCTCGTAGGCCTTGCCCGCCGCCACGGCTTCGAGGTTGGCGCGTTCGGCCTCCGCCTCGAGCAGCCTTCGGTCGCGCGCCGCCTCGGCCGCAGCCTTGACGCCGTACCGCTCCGCCTCCGCTACCTGCTCCGCGGCGTATCGTTCGGCGTCCGCCGTGCGCCGAATCTCCGCGTCGAGCTCCTTGTCGCGCCTCCGGGCGACGAGCTCGGCCACCTCCGTCTCCTTGGTCACGACCTCCTGGCGGGCTTCCGCATCGGCGAGCGGCTTCGCCTGCTCGGCCCTGGCGGTGGCCGACGCGATCTCCTGCTGAATCGCCTGCTCCTTGAGCCTCGTGACCTTCTCGGCGTCGAGCACTGCCTGCCGGGCGATCTCCTGTTTCTCGCGCGAGTTGCGTTGTGTCTCCGCTTCTGCGATCTCGGCATCGCGCCGGACCTCGGCGGCCGCTTTGCGCCCCAGGTTTTCGATGTAATGCTCGGTGTCCGAGATCGATTGAATGGTGAACACGTCGATGGCTAGCCCCGTGCCCTGCAGGTCGCCGTTCGCAACCTCCTGGACGCGCGCCGCGAAGACCTCTCGGTCCCGGATCAACTCCTCCACCGACAGCTGGCCGATGATCGTGCGCAATGAGCCCTCCATGACGTTGCGCACGATCTCGGGAATGGACGCCTGGGTGTCGAGGAAGCGCTGCGCCGACTGGCGGATCGAGTCCTCGTCGTCTGCGATCTTGACGTTGACGATGCCCTCGACCGCGACGGGGACGCCCTGCACGCTGACCGCCCCCTGTAGCGCCACTGCGATCGAGCGTGTCTCCAGCGAGATCCAGCGCGCCACGTTGACGAGGGGATAAACGATGGCGCCGCCACCCACCACGACGCGGACCCCGCCGATGGAGCGTTTGGAGCCGGCGATGATCAGCGCCTCGTTCGGCTTGGCCACTTTGTAGCGACTCGCCGCGAAGGCGATCACCACCACCACGAGCGCAATGAGCGCGACGACGACTAGCGGGACATTTTCCACGAGCTTCCTCCCATCGAGCGCTCCGGCATGTTCAAGTCCGACTCTGTGCGGTCGAGGCACGCGCGACCGTCAGCGAGTTGCCGACCGCGTCGGTGACGACCACGTCCTCGCCATCGGCGATGGACTCGGCGCTGGTGGCGGAGAAAGAGCGCGTCATCCCAGAGTGCGCGACGGACACGCGCCCCATCTTGCCCGGGCCAATGGCGAGGGTGCAGCGGCCCCGCGCCCCGAGCAGCTTCTCGGTGGTGAAGCCGTCCTCGGCCTCCTGCCGGCGTAGCGCGACGAAGAGCATGGCGGCCAGTCCCCCAAGGAGGATCGCGGCGAGGAGGCCGCTCAGCAGCGACGCTCCGGCACCGAAGCCGAAGAGGTTGATGCCGATGAGGCCGCCTCCGCCGAACGCCGACATCGCGGTGAAGAACACGGGGGTGGCGGAGAAGTCACCACCGAAGAGGTCGAGGTCGAGAAAGTCCAGGAAGTCGAAAAGGTCGCCCACGACGAGACCGAGGACGAGCAAAACCAAGCCCACTCCCAACAGCAACCAATACGCCGCCTCGAGGCTCACGAGGCAAACAATACCGAAGGCGTCTAGTGGCCGGTGTTCGTCTGTGAGGTGTCGATCTCGATGTCGAGCGCCGCGTGCGCTCGCCGGAGGGCGTCCTCCACCTCGGCCGGCTCGTCGGCTGCGGCGAAGATGAACCCCAGGTAGCGGTCGCCCTCGGGCAGCGGCACCACGGCCTCTCCCCGGGGGACGGTGATCTCGATGCCCTCGATTCCCTCCCCGGCCCGGGCGTTGGAGAGGTTGCGCACCGCGCTGAGCGTTCCGGCGGCGGGGATCGGAATCATCATCACGCCCGACGCCGCGCGCCTCAGAGCGAGGTCGTCGAGCCCCAGGCCGAGCGCGTGACGCAGGATCAGCTCCTCGAGGCTCACCCCGGCGCCGAAGCGAAGGGCGCGCGCACAGAGTCCACCGATCGAGCGGGCGGCCATCTCGAGCGCGACCGCCACCTCACCGTCGAGGCGAAACTCGGCGTGGATCGGTCCCTCCGTCAACCCCAGAGCGTGCGCGGCCCGTCTCAGTTCCGCCTCGATGCGGTCCTGGGCCCGGGGATCGAGTCTCGAGGGAGTGACGTAGATGGTCTCCTCGAAATAGGGGCCCTCCAGCGGATCGGGTTTGTCGAACAGCGCCAGGACGCGCAGCTCACCACCGCCGGCGAGGGCCTCGACCGCGACCTCGATGCCGTTCACATAGCCCTCGACCAACACCTCGGACTGTTTCGAGATGCGTCGAATGCGCCGCGCGGCGGCGACGGCCGCGGCGAGAGTGTCGGCCCGGATCACGCCCCGGCTCGCCGACAGTGACAGGGGCTTGAGCACGCACGGGAAGCCTATTTTCTCGACGGCGAGGGCCACCTGGTCGTCGTCGGTGGTGAGTGCGAAGGAGGGCTGGACGAGGCCCGCGTCGGCGAGCCGCAGCCTCAATTGATGCTTGTCGCGGGTGGCGGCGACCGCGGAGCTCGAGGCATGGGGGAGCCCGACTCGCTCGGCCACCAGGCTGGCCGCCAGCACGCCCTGGTCGTCCACGCCCAGCACCGCATCGAATCCAAGCCGCTCGTGTAGCGCCACGAGTTGCTCTGCCGCCTCGAGGGGAGCGTGTAGTCTCACCACCTGCGCTCGGTCGCCCATGACGGCCTGCAGCGTCGAGCGGCGATCCGAGGCTACGATGAGCTCCAGGTCCAGACGGGTGGCGGCGGCCATGAAATCGGTCGCCTTGTAGGTGGCGCTCGGGATGAGGAGGACGACGCGGCGCATGAGACCTATGATGGCTCAGTCGGTGCCGAATCGATTCTGCGAGGCGCCGCACCTCCACCCAACCGCATACGAGCAAGAGCAGGTGTAGCAAGCATGACGGAGCCCGTAGTGACCATCACCCAACGAGCGCGCGAGGCGGTACTGCAGGCGCGTTCCGGCCAGGAGGACGCGCGCAATCTGGCCCTGTGGCTCGAGATCGACGGCGACGACGGGGGTCAGTACCTCTACGACCTGTTTCTGATGCATATCGACGAGGCGGCCCCCGGCGATGTCGTCCAGCGGCACGACGACCTTTCGATAGTGATCCCGCGCGCCTCGGCGCCGGCCGTGCAGGGCGCGAAGATCGATCTGAGTGATGACCCGCAGTTCAAGGGATGGGTGCTCGACAACCCCAACAAGCCTCCCAAGAAAACAACCGCGGGGCCCATGATCGGTGAGGACAGTCTCTTTCGCCGCCCGAACGGCGGCCCTCCGGCGTCGCCGCCCATCGACGGACCGGCCCCCGATCTCTCCGGGGACGTGGCCCAGCGCGTCGCCCAGATCATCGAGCATCAGATCAATCCTTCGATTGCGTCGCACGGGGGCCGCGCCGAGCTGGTTGCGATCGAGGACGACACCGCCTTTCTGCGACTGGGGGGTGGGTGCCAGGGCTGCGCGATGGCGAGCGTCACCCTGACCCAGGGCATCAAGGTGGCGATCACCGACGCGGTCTCGGAGATCAGCAACGTGGTGGACGTTACCGATCACGCGAGCGGCGACAACCCCTACTTTCAGTCCTCCAAGAAGTAGCGAGGGCGCCGAGTCGGGCTTCACACAATCTCGACATTTCGCGCAGCTCGGCACGACATCGGGTCTCTAGACTCATCCCATGGTGAGCATCGTGGTCATCGAGGACGAGGAAGCAATCTCCACCGCGGTCGCGGTTCGTCTGCGCGGCGAGGGCTACGACGTGATCACTGCGGCCGACGGGCCCTCGGGAGTCGATCAGGTCGAGAGGCTGACGCCCGACCTCGTGATCCTCGACGTCATGTTGCCGGGCATCGACGGACTCGAGGTCTGCCGGCGGATCCAGCGCGAGCGACCCGTCCCGGTGCTCATGTTGACCGCGCTCGATACCGAGACCGACCTCCTGGTGGGCTTGGGAGTGGGCGC
The DNA here is from genome assembly GCA_050694055.1 of Actinomycetota bacterium. Lineage (GTDB taxonomy): Bacteria > Actinomycetota > CADDZG01 > CADDZG01 > WHSQ01 > WHSV01. The sequence goes on along the minus strand of JBOGWX010000073.1, from coordinate 33,911 downwards.
CGACGATTACATGACCAAGCCGTTCAGCCCCCGCGAGATGGTGGCGCGCGTAAAGGCGCTGCTGCGCCGGGTCGAACGGTCGCAGTACTCCACTGAAAAGAAGGTCAACGCGGCCGACGTCGAACTCGACCCCGCAACGCGACAGGTTCGGCGAAGCGATGAAGAGATTCACCTGACCCCAACCGAGTTCGACTTGCTGTACCGGCTTGCATCGCGTCCCGACGTGGTCTTCTCACGCGAGCAGATCCTGGCCGATGTCTGGGGCTATCAGGATGGCTTCGGCGCCCGGACGGTCGACAGTCACGTGGCGGCGCTGCGTCGCAAGCTCGGCAGTGAGGTCATCCGGACGGTGCATGGAGTTGGGTACGCGACCGGGGTCGTCAAGTGACCCAAACCGGCAGGAAACGAATGAGGTCTTAGATGCGGCCGCTCGACCGTTTCGGCTCGCTGAAGATCAAGCTTGGGATCGTCATCGTGGCCGCAGTGGCGGTCACCGTGTTCGTGGTCATCGTCGGCACGTGGTTCGGCCTCCCCCTCATCGTCTGTGGTGCCGTAGCCGGACTGCTGTCGCTCGGCATGATCCAGTTGCTGGCGCGCGGCATGACCTCGCCGTTGCGAGACATGGCATCGGCGACGCGCGCGATGGCACGCGGCGAATACGACCGGCGAGTCACCGATTCGTCGCGCGACGAAGTCGGCGAGCTCGCCCGCGCCTTCAATCGCATGGCCACGGAGCTGGCCGAGGTCGATCGCATGCGGAAGGATCTCATCGCCAACGTCAGCCACGAGCTACGCACTCCTCTGGCGGTGCTGCAGGCGACTCTGGAAAACATCGTCGATGGTGTCGTCCCCGCCGACCAAGGCACGCTCCAGACCATGCTGAGCCAGACTCAACGCTTGAGCCGTCTCGTCGAGCAACTGCTCGACCTGTCACGTCTCGAGTCGGGCACTGTTCCCTTCGAGCGCCAACCTTTCACCGTGAAGCCGGTGCTTCAACAGACCATGCGTGAATCGAGCCTTGCGCTCGGGGACGACATGAAGGTCGAGCTAAAGCTGACGGTGGAACCAAACGATCTGGTGGTGGTCGGTGATGCGGAACGAGTGCATCAGGTCGTGACGAACGTCGTGCAGAACGCACTCCGGCACTCGACCTCAGGTGGGATCGTAGAGGTTGTTGCTCGAGCGGACGGCGGAGGAGTCGTGATCGAAGTCTCCGACGAGGGTCCCGGTATTCCCTCCGAAGAGGCGAGCCGCGTGTTCGAGCGCTTCTACCGCTCCGACCACGCGCGTACCTCGAGCGACGGAGGTACCGGACTGGGCCTCGCGATCGCCAAGTGGATCGTCGATATGCACGGCGGCGACATCCACGCCGAGGCGCGCGAGCCACACGGATGTCGCATGGTCGTCGCCCTGCCCGGCGGTGGCCGGTGAGCGTCGCGACGAGAGAACGGACCGGCACGCCCTCGGCCCCCCTACCGGTAGTCACGGCGGCGGTGACCGCCGGTGGCGTCGCGGGGGCATTGCTCGTAGGGCTCCAGCCCGGACTCAATTGGTTGCTCACCGCGGGGGCGGTCGCCGCGGCGGTCGCGGTTGCATGGCGGCGGCAAGTCTCGCGGCACCTACTGGTCTTCTCCGGGTTGAGCCTTGCGCTCGTCGCGACCGCCGTTCACACCTCGGCTCAGTGGCAGCTCGTCGTCAACCTTGCCTGCGCGGTGGGCCTGGCGTCGCTCGCCGTGGCACCCGGCCGCACCTGGACCGAGGTGCTCCTGGGACTCACGGCAATCGGGTGGCGTGCACCGGGAGCGCTTGCGTGGCTGGTGCGCGTGCACCACCGCAGGCCCGTGCGCGAGAGTGCACCGGGCGCGTTTGCTCTCATGCGCGGCCTGCTTCTCGGAAGCGTCTTGCTCGTCGTCTTCGGAGCGCTTTTCGTCTCCGCCGACGAGGCCTTCGCCCAGCTCGCCGGCCGCGCTCTGGAGGTGCCCGACATCTCCTACGGCCTGCTCCCCGCCAGGCTCGTGCTTGCGGGCTCGGTCGCCGTCTTCGCGGCGGCTCTGGCTAGCTTTGCGCCCGCGCTGAACGTCGGTGATGGCGGCCCCATCTCATGGACGGCGCGGGTCGGCGCGGAACTCGGCGAGCGCAACAGGAGACGGCTGGGCCGCACCGAGTGGGTCACGGCCCTGATCATGCTCGATGCGTTGTTCGTCGTTTTCGTGGCCGTTCAGGTCGCCGTGCTCTTCGGGGGCCGGGAACACGTGCTCGAAACCTCTGGGCTTACTTACGCACAGTACGCGCGCTCCGGTTTCTTTCAGCTCCTTGTGGTCGCGGCGCTCACGCTTCTGGTGCTCGCGTCTCTCGCTCGCTATGCACGACGCGAAGGCATGCATGACACCTTGGTGCTCGAGCTCCTGGGCGGAATACTCGTGGTGCTCACTATGGTGGTGCTGGCGAGCGCGCTCAAACGACTGTCTCTCTACGAAGAGGTCTACGGCTTCACCCGACTGCGCCTCGCCGTGCACGCGACCATCCTGTGGATGGTGGGATTGTTCGTCATCGTCGCAACCGCGGCGCTCGCCACGAACGCTCGCTGGATGCCACGCGTCGTGGTCGTGTTCTCGGCGCTGGCCGTGCTCGTCTTTACGCTCCTTCGTCCGGACGCTCTGATTGCAAGCCGCAACGTGGCGCGCTTCGAGCTCACGGGCAAGATAGACACCTCCTACCTGAGGGCGCTGAGCCCCGATGCAGTGCCGGTCCTCGCGACACTACCCGAGCCCGAGAGGACCTGTGCCCTCGTGGACCTGCGCGCCGGGCTGACGGAACCGGAGTCTTTGTGGTCGTTCAACCTTGCGCGCGACGCGGCACGCGAGGTCTTCAGCAACACGCCGGAGAGCGCGAACGCGCTCCAGACCTGTCCCTATCGCTAGGAGGCTGCAACCCGTGAAGAGCAAGACAACCGAGTCGGTGATCGTCGCCGCTAAGCGAGCCGGCTTCGTGGATGTGACCGAGGAGCTGCAACGAGCCATCAAGGATGCGTCGGTTACCGAGGGATGCGCAGTCGTTTACTGCAGACACACGACCTGTGGACTCATCATCAATGAATGTGAGGACGGCGCGTTCGACGACCTGCGCCGGCACCTGATTCGTCTCATACCGGCGGACGGATACTTCGCGCACGACGATCTCGAGATCCGCACGCAGAACCTCCAGCCCAACGAACGGGCGAACGGCTGGTCGCACGTGACGCAGATGATTCTCGGCGGAACCTCTCACGCGATTCCCGTTGCGGCCGGTGAACCTCTGCTGGGGGAGTGGCAACGCCTCATCTTCGTCGAGCTCGACGAGCCGAAGGAGCGAAAGCTCCTCTTCCACGTCTTCGGGGAATAGCTCGGCGCAACGTCGGTTGCCGCGCGCGACGAGATCACAGGAGGCTTTCCCCATGGCAACCGAGTGCACGCACACCGACCAGATACGCGATGTGACCCCCAGCTCCGAGGGGTGCGAGGAGTGCCTTCAGATGGGTGATTCGTGGGTGCATCTACGCATGTGCCTCACGTGCGGGCACGTCGGCTGTTGCGATTCCTCGAAGAACAAGCACGCCTCCCAGCACTTCCAGGCCGCCGGTCATCCTCTGATCCAGAGCGCGCAGCCGGGTGAGAACTGGCGCTGGTGCTATCTGGATGAGGTCTTCATCTGAAGCGACCATCGCTCGCCGGGAACCTTTAGCCGGCCTCGCGCCGTCGAAGCCACACGAGCGAGTGACGAGCGAGCGAGGAGGAATGGTGATGGTCGGGTTGCGAGGTAAGGCGCGCGGGATGGCCGCGACCGGGGGCGTGGTCCTGTGCCTGGTGCTGGGAGCATGCGCCGGCTCGGACGGCGAGGGCTCGAGCGACGCGGCCGGCGGCGCAGACCATGAGTCCACGGCGGAATCCCAGGGTTCCGGATCGGGCGCGGGCTATTCCGAGGACGAGGGCGGTAGTCGAACCGCCTTTCTTTCGGCGCCGCGGGAGGGGTCGTCCGGTCCGGGCGGGCTGGGGTCCTTCCAGGTCGATCTCACCGCCGCCGACGGCGTCTTCGGCTCGCCCAAGGTCATCAAGAACGGCCAGGTGGAGCTCAGGGTCGAACGCAACGCCTTCGACGACGCGGTCGACGACGTCTATTTCCTAGCCACTCGTCTGCGAGGAATCGTCAAGTCGACCGCCATCGACGACTCGGGTGAAGGCCGCGGCACGGTCATCATTCGTATCCCATCGGACCGATTCGAGGACGCTCTTACCGAGCTCAGAGACATCGGACGCGTCGAGAGCCAGTACGTCGACACCCAAGACGTTACGGACGAGTTCGTGGACCTCGAGGCGCGTGTGCGCAACGCCAGGTCGGCCGAGAGGGTGTTGCTCAACCTGATGGACGAGGCGACCACCATCGGTGACACCATCCGCGTCCAGAACCAGCTCGAGCGCGTGCAAGAGAATATCGAGCGCATGCGGGGGCGTCTGCGGGTGCTCGAGGATCAGACTTCGTTCTCCACCCTTGCGATCGACGTGACCGAGGCAGGCGCACCCAAGCCGGAGGGGCCCGAGAAGGCCGGGACGCTCGGGCGGGCCTGGGACGACGCGGTCGACGGCTTCATGGGAGTGGTGTCGGCCGTCATCGTCGCCTCCGGCGTGCTGTTGCCGATCGCGATACTGGCGCTGATCGTGGTGCTGCTGGTGCGACGGCTGCGTCCCCGCTTCGAGCACGAGCCGGCTTCCGCTCCCGCCGGCGACGTGTGACGGGATCGGAGCACCGCCGAAAACAAGAGTTAGCGGCACCGACCCGGGTCCCACGCGCGGTCGGAGCCTCATGTGCTACTATGTAGCACATGAGGGTTATCGGAGTTCGAGAGCTCAGGCAGCACGCCAGCGAGTGGCTCCGACGGGTCCAGGCGGGCGAGACCATCGAGGTTCACAACAGGGGCCGGCCCGTAGCTTTGCTGACGCCCATTCCGAAGGGTTCGATGGTCGACCGGCTTGCCGCCGAGGGTCGTCTCACGCGGGGAAAGGGCGACCTCCTCGAACACAAACCGCTGCCTCCGACCGAGGGCGTGCCCCGCGCCAGCGAGATACTCGAGCGACTCCGCATTGATGAGCGCTAACGCGCTCTACCTCGACTCCTCTGCCTTGGTCAAACTTGTTATCGAGGAGCCCGAGAGCGTTGCGCTCCAGGAATTCCTGGGCGACAGGCCGATTCGAATCTCATGCGTCCTCGCCCAGGTCGAAGTCGTGCGCGCGGTTCGCCCCCATGGAGAGAAGGCGGTGGATGGTGCGAGGAGCCTGCTGGCCGACGTCGACCTGATTCATCTAGACGAGGAGGTGCTTCAGCGCGCTGCAATCATCGGCTCGGAGGAGCTGCGAACGCTTGACGCGATTCACCTTGCGGCTGCTTCGTTGCTTGCGGGCGACGACCTCCACTTGGTGACTTACGACCGGCGTATGTCGGCGGCCGCCCGAGAACTAGGCCTGAGCGTGTTCGCTCCCGCGTAGCACTAGACGGTGCGGCTTTCCCTCTCGGGCTCGGAGGGAGCTTCGTCCTCCTCCATCTTCTCGCCGGCGAGTTGCTGCCGCTCCTCGGCGGTGGTCGCCCGCAGGGATGCGACGATCGCCACCGTGAGCGTGACTGCGATGACTCCGAGGGAGACCAGCGTCGGGATCTCGTAGAAGTCTGTGATCAGCATCTTGACACCGACGTAGACGAGCACGAAGGCGAGGCCCGGCTTGAGGTAGACGAAGCGGTTCATGATGCCCGCCAGCAGGAAGTACAGGGCTCGAAGTCCGAGGATCGCGAAGGCGTTCGAAGAAAACACGATGAACTGATCGCGCGTGACGGCCAGAATCGCGGGGATGGAGTCGACCGCGAAGATGATGTCGGTCGTCTCGATCACGACGAGCACGGCGAGGAGCGGAGTAGCCATCCGCTTGCCGTTCTGGATGGTGAAGAATCTGGCTTCGTCGTAGTCATTCGAGATCGGTAGGAATCTGCGCAGGCCCTTGAGGACGGGGTTTCGCTCCGGGTGTATCTCCTCGTCCTGGTGGAGGAACATGCGGATGCCCGTGACGACCAGGAAGAGGCCGAAGACGTAGATCATCCAGTGGAAACGCTCGAGCAGGGCCACGCCCGCGAAGATGAAGATCGCGCGGAAGACCAGGGCCCCGAAGATCCCCCAGAACAGCACGTTGTGCTGGAATTTGAGGGGCACCGAGAAGTAGCTGAGGATCAGAGCGAAGACGAAGATGTTGTCGACCGACAAACTCTTCTCGATCAGGTAACCGGTGATGTACTCGGTCGCGAGAGTTGAGCCCTCCAGCCACCAGATGATGCCCCCGAAGCTCGTGCCCATGACGATCCACACCAAGCTCCAAACGGCCGCCTCCTTGACGGACACGGCGTGATGGTCGCGGTGTAGGAAGAGGTCGATCGCAAGCATCGCAATGATGAAAGCGACGAAGGCGACCCAGCCCCAGGTTGGCACATCCATTTACTCGAGACCTCCGGCTATGCAGTCATCGACCCGACAGCCGAAGGTCTTTCCCGCCCGTCGAGGCCGGCGGCACCGGGCCGTGTTGCAACAAGTCGACCGTAGTGACGATGCCGCTGTTGGGGATACTCCCCTTCGGAGTAGGAGTTCACGCTAGCAGATACCCATGGCTATGGAGTGATCACAACCGACGTCCCGGGGGAAGAGAATCAGCCCATGAGGCCACCAGTTCCAGGTCTGACGGCGTTGTCGTTCGGCGAGTCGGTCATCGATATCTATCCCGACCGCAGGGTCGTGGCCGGCTCTCCGCTTCACCTCGCGGCGCACCTGGCGCATCGAGGTTGGGGGGTGACGCTCGCCACCCGCCTGGGCGCCGATCCGGATGCCGCGGAAATTCGCGACGTCCTCCGCCGTTACTCGATCTCCCAAGCCGCGGTGGAGTCCGACCCGCTTCTGCCCACGGGGTCGGTGAGCGTTCGCCTGCACAACGGGGGACACAGCTTTCACATCCACAGGCCGGCCTCCTGGGACGCGCTCGAACTCAGGCGTATTCCCGCCGCCGACGTGGTGTGCTACGGGAGTCTCATCGGGCGTGCCACGGTGGCGCGTGCCGCACTCTTTCGGCTCCTGGACGAGGGCGACTTCGCGATGAGGGTATTCGACGTCAACCTTCGGCCCCCCGACGTCCATCTCGAGACGATCGGTCGCTGTCTGCGAGCCGCCACTGTGGTCAAGGTTGGCGATGAGGAGCTAGCTGAACTCGCACGCTTGCTGAAGGCCTCGGCCGACCCGGTCTCGCTGTTTGGCTACGCACCAGATCTGCAATGGGTTGCGGTGACGCGCGGTGCGCAGGGCGCGAGCTTGTGGCACCGTTCGGGTGAGACTTGGTCGCAGCCGGCACGACCGGTGAAGATCGTGGACGCAGTCGGCGCGGGCGACGCGTTCGCGGGAGGTCTGGTCGACGCACTCGGCCGTAACCGTCCCGGAGCCGAAGCACTTGCGAACGCGATCGGGGCGGCCGAGTCGATACTCGGACAGCGAGGCGGCCTGCCGCCCACCGATGACCGCGGTGACGATCGTGCGGAAACCTAGCCCCGGAGCCACCCGCGGGACGGGCAGAACCAACCGGCGGCGCAACCTGATCCGGCGATGCGTCCGCCGGCGGAACTCGATCCGGGGTTTGGTCAGCACCGAGCACTTTCCTGCATAGCGATGGATGGCGAGACGAAAAACCGGATGGTGATGCTGACGCGACCGGCTCGCGGATTGTGGCTAAGTGCCGGCGCCGTCCAGCAGTTGCTCGTGCGCGTCTTCGAAGGTTCCGAACATCAGATCCTCGGCCACCTCGACCAACGCCTCGACCGCCACGCACAACGGTGATTCTCTGTGACCTCCGGCCACCTCGACGAAAGTGTCCTCAATAGCTTTCTGGAACGAGAAGTTGTAGTTCCACAAGGTGCGGACGAAGTTGTTGCGAATGGCTTCCTCGTCCACCAACTTCGTGGCCCGGGCTTTCTCCGCCACCGAGCGGATGAGCATCCCGGTCTCGAGCACCGCTCGCATCTTGGCCCTCACGTAGTCGCACACGAACTGCCAGTCGTCCGCGGCGAGCGAGTCGTAGTAGGGGTGGAGGAGTTCGTGGTCCGCGGGATCGAGCTCGTCGATGATGGTGTTTATGCGCTCTTGCTCTTTTGGGGTGAACGTGATGTCGGGCATATGTCCTCGTCGACATCATCGGAAGGCAACTAAACCGGCACAAGGGGGAAGGCCGCGTTTGCGATAACTACGTACCGTTGCTGTGAGCATCGAGCTTTCTGACGAGGTCCGGTAATTCCGAAATCCGGTCTTTCGACATGTATGCGTCCGCCCAGGTGGGCTCGTCCTCGAGGTATCCGGAGAACACCACGATGCGCGCCTCGGGAGCCACGTGCCGGAGGACATTGGCGGTTTGCTCGGCGCTCAGACCCGGCATCCGGAAGTCGAGAATGATGACGTCGGGCTGATCTTCTCCGGCCCGCCACACCGCCTCCGACCCGTTGGCGGCCTCGCCGACAACGTCGAACCCCTCGGATTGGAACAACGAAACGAGCGCAAACCTCATCTCCTCGTAGTCGTCGACCACGAGGATCCGGCTAGGTGTGGAATTCACGCCCGACATGCTAGTGGCATCGCGCGGGCGTTCGCTGAGATTCGAACGTCGCACGCGGATCCCGAGCCGAAGCCCTGCCGGCCAGCCAGACCGAGAAGCGGAGCGCGATCGAACCGGCCGTTCCCATCAGCGCGGCCGCCACGCGGCCCGACCTTCGCGTGCCGGTGACGGTGTCCACGGCGAGGCTCCCGATGGTGAGCGCGGAGGATGCCTTCCAGAGGGTGCCCGAAAGCCCCTCGCCGAAGGGCAGTGCCACGCGCTCGACGCGACCGCTCTCCTTCTCGACCGCCTTCGCCGCCGCCAGCTCGGTCAGCTGGGCGACGGTGCCCAGACGCCTCACCGCGGTCAGCTCCTCCTCGTCGAAGCCCCCCAGCTCGAGGAGCGAGCAGGCCGCCCCGGTGGCCGATGCGACGAAGAGCACGGGAAGGCTGCGGCGACTCTCCTTCCATACGGGCACGGCGGTCCCCGCGAGCAGGACGGCGGTGTAGCCGGACAGGGGAAGTCCCACCGCTCCGGCCCCCAACCCGGCTATCGATCCCACCCGCCGAGCGGGTCCGTTCATGCGAGTCAGCAGCGCGGCCCCGCCCGACAGCGTGCTCGCGGCCGCGAGGATCCACGAGCCCACGTTGAGCGGAGAGGAGGGCTTGAACACGCGGAGCATGTTGAGGAAGCGCTCGGGACGCCCGAGGTCGCTTATCAACAGCACCGTTCCCACGGCGGTACCGGTGGCCGCGATGTCGCGGCACCGGCGCACCAGTCGCTCCGAATCGTCCCCGTCGAGCACCTGGAGGACCGCGCCGATGGTGGCGGCCGCTCCGGCCGCTCCGCCCACGTAGAAGTAGAGCGGCACCTCCCAGGTCCACACCGGCTGCTTGACCGCGGGAAGGTCGTAGTAGGTCGTCGCGTCGCGTCCTGCGAGAGCGACAGGCCGGCCGTCGTTCACCGCATGACCACCTTGCTCGACAATACCGATGCGGCGGTTGCGACGAGCAGGGCAGCGGCGGAGAGCGCCAGCGACCGCCACGACTCACCGGTGTGGACCTCGGGGGCCACGGGTTCGGGGGGCAGGTTGTAGACCTCGGGTTCGTCTACCAGCAGGAAGAAGGCGTTGAGGCCCTGCGTGCCGGGCTGCTCCCCGGCATCGACGCCGTACAAGTAGGCCTCGTCCATACCCAACTCGTGCAGTTGCTCGACGCGCGTGCGGGCGCGCGACTTCAGCTCCTCGAGCTCCCCGAACACGATGGACTCGGTCGGACACGCCTGCGCGCAAGCGGGCGTCATGCCATCGCGCTGCCGGTCGTAGCACAGTGTGCACTTCCACGCTCGCCCGTCGTCGGGTCGCCGGTCGATCACCCCGAAGGGACAGGCAGACACGCAGTAGCCGCAGCCGTTGCAGATGTCCGGCTGCACGAACACGGAATCGAACTCCGTGCGAATAATCGAACCGGTCGGGCACGCCTCGAGGCAGCCGGCCTTTACGCAGTGCTTGCAGACATCCGACATCATCAACCACGAGAGCTCTCCGAGGCCGGTCGTCTGCCCGGTCAGCGGAACCGGGCGCTCGACGAAGGCGACGTGTCGCCAGGTCGAGGCTCCCAGCTCGCCCGTGTTGTCGTAGCTCATCGCGGTGAACGTGTAGCCGTCGTCGGGCAGCTGGTTCCACTGCTTGCAGGCCACCTCACAGGCCTTGCATCCGATACACACGGTCGTGTCGGTGAAGAAGCCGGTTGCCATCAACCGGCCCCCAGCTCTGGAGCCATCACCGTCGTCCCCCCTCGCGCGCTTCACCGGTGCGAGGTCCATGTGCGCTCTGGTGGCGGGTGTCGACGTGGGGCAGGTCCCTGTGGTCCAGGTCCGCGTCGCCCATCTCAGGAGCCCGAGCGGCACGGTCGCGCCGTCCGGGGGCGATGTTCGCGGTCAGTGCTTTCGACTCCTGTATCGATACGTTGGGATCGGCCACGAAGCTGATGAGCTCGTTGGTCGAGTCTCCGGTCACGAGACCCTTGCTTCCCCAGTGGTACGGAAGCCCTATCTGGTGGATCCTCCGGCGTCCGAGCTGCAGTGACTTGACGCGGTCGGTCACCAGCACCCGTGCTTCGATCTGTCCGCGCGCCGTCGTGATCGTCGCCCAACCTCCGTTGACGAGCTTGCGCTCTGCCGCCAGTTCGCGGCCCACCTCGCAGAACATCTCGGGTTGGAGTTCGCTCAGCCACGTGACCCAGCGCGACATTCCGCCGGCGGTATGGTGCTCGGTCAACCGATAGGTGGTGACGAGGTAGGGAAAGCGCTCGTCGTCGAACGCCTGGTGGTAACGATTGTCCCGGCGCTTGAACTCCATTCGTGCCGGGTTGCAGTGCTGGCCGTACAGGAGGTTTTCGCTGACGGATTCCTGAGGTTCGTAGTGAGCGGGGAGGGGGCCGTCCGCGAGCCCGCTCGCGACGAAGAGCCGGCCCCTGCCGTCTGCTTGCATGATGAACGGGTCGTCGCCCGCGATGGTGTCCTTGCCGCGCGCATCCTTACCGGGGCGATAAGAGGGAGGGCGATCGATGATGAAGTCGGCCACGTCCTCGCCGGTCCAAGACCCTTTCTCGGAGTCCCACCAGAGATAGCGCTTGCGCTCGGACCAGGGACGGCCCTCCGGGTCGGCCGAGGCCCGGTTGTAGAGCAGCCGGCGGTTGGCGGGCCACGCCCAACCCCACTCCGGCGCCACCCAGCTCTGTTCCCGGCCCGGCTTGCGTCGCGCCGGCTGGTTCACGCCGTCCGCGAAGGAGCCCGAGTAGATCCAGCAGCCACACGCGGTGCCGCCGTCGGCGGTTAGTTCCGTGAAACCGGATACCGGTTGCCCGTCGGCGATGGTGAAGCCGTTGATCTCCTTGAGCACAGCGACCGCAAGCGGTTCCTCGCGCGCGCCCTCGGTGGGATAGTCCCACGAAAGGTGCTTGATGGCGCGATCGCGCTTCTTGCGCGAACCCTTGTACATCTCTTTGAGTCTCAGGCCGAGGTGGTACATGAAGTGCAACTCGCTGCGCGCGTCGCCCGCCGGTTCCACCGCTTTGTTGTGCCACTGCAGAAGGCGTTGCGTGTTCGTGTAGGTTCCGTCCTTCTCGGTGTGCGCAGCGGCGGGGAAGAAGAAGACCTCGGTCTTGATGTCGGTGGGCGCGACCTCGCCGCGCTCGATCTCCGGGGCGCTCCTCCAGAAATCGGCGGTCTCGATGAGGTGGAAGTCGCGCACCACCAACCAGTCGAGTTGTCTCAACCCATTTCGTTGCAACGCCGCGTTCATCGATCCGACGGCCGGGTTCTCTCCCATCACGAAATAGCCCTTGACGTTGCCGTCGGCCATCTCAGAGACGGTGGTCATGTGACTGTGGTCGCCGGTGAGGCGCGGGAGGTAGTCGAAGCAGTAGTCGTTATCCGCCGTTGCTCTCTCTCCGAAGTAGGCCTTGAGCAGGCTCACGATGTACTTGGGAAACTCACCCCACCAGCCAGAGTCCGCCCGGTTATGAGCGATGTAGTCGCCGAGGGTCACATCTGAGGCGGACTTCGGCATGGGTAGATAGCCGGGCAGCAGGTTGTACAGCGTGGGGACGTCCGTTGAGCCTTGGATGGTCGCGTGCCCGCGCAGCGCGAGGATCCCGCCTCCGGGTCGTCCGATGTTCCCGAGAAGCAACTGCAGGATCGCCGCCGTCCGGATGTACTGGACTCCGACCGAGTGCTGCGTCCACCCGACCGCGTAGCAGAAGGCGCTCGTCCGTTCCCGGCCCGAGTTGTTCGCAAGTGTTTCGGCGATCTGAAGGAACAGTTCGCGGTCGATCCCGCAGATGGCCTCGACCATCTCGGGTGTGTAGCGGCTGAAGTGACGCTCGAGGATCCGAAACACACAGCGTTCGTCGGTGAGCGTCATATCGTTGCCCCCGACGCTCCACGAGCTCGTGTCGTAGGAACGGGATTCCTCGTCCCAACCCGAGAACAGGCCGTCGAGGTCCTCGGTGTCGCGGAATTCGTCGTCCACCAATGCGGTCGCATTGGTGTAGTTGACGAGGTAGTCGCGAAAATAACGCTCGTTTGAGATGACGTAGTTGATGATCCCGCCGAGGAAGGCGATGTCGGTGCCCGCCCGAATGGGCGCATGTATGTCAGACACGGCCGACGTGCGCGTGAAGCGCGGATCGACGTGAATGATCTTCGCCCCCTTGAGTTTCGCTTCCATCACCCACTGAAAGCCGACGGGATGGCACTCGGCCATGTTCGAACCCTGGATGACGATGCAATCCGAGTTCGCCAAGTCCTGCTGAAAGGTGGTCGCCCCACCCCTGCCAAACGAGGTCCCCAGACCGGGGACGGTGGAGGAGTGTCATATGCGCGCCTGGTTCTCGATCTGCACCGCGCCCAACGCGGTGAACAGTTTCTTGATGAGATAGTTCTCCTCGTTGTCGAGCGTCGCTCCACCGAGATGCGCAATGCTCATCGTGCGGCGCAAGGGCCGACCGTCCTTGGACTTGTCCTCCCAGGCATCGTCGCGCGCCGCCGCAACTCGTTCGGCGACCATGTCCATTGCTTTATCGAGTGGGATGGTCTCCCAGCTATCTCCGTACGGCTTGCGGTAGAGGACCTTCTCCTCGCGCTGCGGCCCGGTCACGAGCTCGTAGGTCGCTGCTCCCTTGGGGCACAACCGACCCCGCGAGATGGGGGAGTCGGGATCGCCCTCGATGTTCGTGATGGCATCGCCGTCCACGTAGACGTTTTGCCCGCAGCCCACCGCGCAGTAAGGACAGATCGACTTGACGACCTTGTCTGCGTGGGTTGTCCGGGGGGCCAGAGAACGGGTCTCCGGGCTGATCGCGCTGTCGCCGGAGGCCCGAAGGTCGCGCGTCCGAAGCTGCCGGAGCAACGGCAGGTCGAAGCGCGCGCCTCCTGCTGCCATATCAACCCCCGAATCGAGCCGACCGTCCGGCGAGACTAGCCCACCTTTGCGGTCTCGCGACCGCTCACCGGTGCTCAGACCTCAAACGTGACCCGTCCTCTACAACAGGGCCTGGATGCCCAGAGCCCTGGCCACGATGTCGAGCGTGTATGCCTCTTCGACCGTCAGGTCCTCCCAGGTCAATCTCAAGACTCGCTTACCGCCTATGTTGAGCTCATTGTCGTAGCGCTTGTCGCGCTTGCGCTCACTTCGCCCGGCATGCCACCTGCGGCCGTCGATCTCGATGACGAGATTTTGCTCGGGATAGAGGAAGTCAACTCGGCCCCTTCTTAGTCCATCCCTCGGCGCCTGGCGTTGACCTATGGGAAGGCCGGCCCTGCGCATGAGGCGTGCAAACAGGCTTTCGGCCTCGCTCTCAGAGAGTGCCTCGTCGTAACCACGCACGCTCAACAGACGCCGAAGGGTCGCACTTCCTCTTACCGACCGTCCTGCTGCATTCTCGGCGTAGACACGGAGGCGATCGAAGGTCGCTCTTTCCATCCTAAGGGCCGCATCCAATGCTGCCTCGCTCGTGGGCACCGGCTGCGAAGCGCAAACCTCGACCAGCGTGCGGTAGACGTTCGTGCAGGGTATGCCTCGCACGTTGACCACTTCGCCGGGTGACAGAGTGCAGCGATGGACGATGATGCCGGGTCGTCTCGCGGGTGAACGATTCGTCGTGATCTCGACTGATGCCGTGGCCCGTGGGAGCAGCTCCTGAAGGTAAGCGCTCGTGATGTGCGAGACCGCAGTGAGCTCGCCGGCCCAGAGAACGGCACCTTGCGGGCGTTGCTCCCAACACCTCGGTGCGGAGGTGACTCGCCAGACACCCGGAAGGTACGGAGCCAGCTCACCCCTGTGGTGAGCGCGTGTGATGGCAGAAGAGGAAAAGCCGATCTTCAGCAGTTGCGCCCGCGTGACGAGCCCGAACTGCTTGCGGCTGAGATAAGCAAGAAGTTGGTGCCTCGTTGCCATGGCTAAGAGTGTCCGAGATTGGGCCCGATTCCGGCTGTGACGTGCGTCACTGACACGTTATGGGTCTGAGCACCGGTGAGCGGTCGCGAGAACGCAAAGGTGTCCAGCTTCCCGGGGTGGTGAGACGGAACCGGCTCAAGGGTCACACTTGGCGTATGGGGGTCGCGGGGAAACTCATGCGTACGGCGCGCCGCTACCGGCGGTGGTGGCCACCGGGACTTGCCGTGGCCGGCGCCCTCGTCGTTGCCTTGCTCGTGGAGCTGCGAGGAGAAGGAGACGATCAGGGCGTCGCCGGCCCCCTCGTCGCGGTGAGCTTGCTGACGGGTCTCATCGGCCTGGCCACCGGCGTCGGTGAGGGTCTGGTTCGGCCCCCCGCTTCCATCGAGCTCCGCATCGAGATCGTGCTGGTCGTGGTTGCTCTCGTCACGGCCGCGACGCTGCGCGGCGGCCCCCTCGTCGCCGGGCTCGCGGCTCTGACCGGAACTGTAGTGGCGCTTGGGCTACGCTGGTGTGGTCGCCGAGTGATGCAGGGGATGCTGGGTAGGGAGGACGGCGACGAGCCCTGAGCTATCGCCCGGCGCCCGTCGGCAAGGCTGCCTTGGGAGCGGAAAGTAGGACGCGATCATGCAAAGTACTGAGGGCTTTTGCGCGGAATGTGCGCGCCGGGTATCCGTCCCCGAGGGCGCGGCTCTGGTGTGTCCGGTGTGCTCGAGCAACCTCCTCGGGCCCTGGGTCGACGAGGAGCGGCAGCGTCGTGTCGGCCGCAACGAGATGAGCTTTCGAGACCGCAACGAAGAGCGCGCTGCGGAGGCGGGCGCGCTGGGCTTCTTCATCTTGTGCGAATGCGGCCATATGAGCTGCGATCGGCGAATCTTCATCGACCGCACCGAGTACGAGGAAATTCGAGCCGAGCCGCTTCGCTTCATCGCATTGCCGGGCCACGAGATCGAACACGCGGAGAAAGTCGTGGATCAGCGCGAGCGGTACAACGTCGTCGAGAAACTTGAGGGCGCGCGCTCAGAGGTCATCGAGGAACTCGAGCGGTAGTACCGGGGTTGCTGCACGAACACAATCCGGAGTTTGGCGCTCTCGCCGTTAGGAGGCCCGACGCCGGCGCTCTCTCAGGTAGCTTCCGATCACCGACTGCCCGACCTCCGCACTGTCGGCCCTGAAGATCTGCCCACCGGCGAGCGAGGACAGCCTCCCCATGAACTCTTCGAGTCCGGGTGACGACTCGAGCATGAAGACGTTGATCGAGATGTTCGAGCGCGCAAGCTGCATCGCCTGACGAAGAGTCTTCTCGATGGTCTCGGGGATGGGGGGCCAGTTGAACAGCGCGTACCCGTCGTCGAGATGGGCGGTGGGCTCGCCGTCCGTCACCATGATTACCTGCTTGATCGAACGAGGATCTTTGGCGAGCACTCGGTTCGCCAGCATGAAGGCGTGCTCCATGTTGGTTCCGTGCACGTCTTCCCAACCCGCAGACGCGAGTTCCGTCGCGTCCATGCGGCGTGCGTAGTCCGAGAAGCCGATGAGGTACAGGCTGTCTTGCGGGTACTTGCCTACGATGAGCGCGTGTAGTGCAAGCGCCATGCGCTTGGCCGGAACCCAGTGGCCCCGCAGAGGCATCGAGAACGAAAGGTCGAGCAGCAGCGCGGTGGCCGTGCGGGGTCGAGACTCGGTTTCGACGACCTCGAAGTCCTCGGGTGCCAGCTTCACGACTCGCGCCGGACCAGACCGCAAGACGGCGTTATACACGGTGCGTTCGACCGAGATCGGGTCGGTGTCCCCGAAGGTCCACGGCTTGGTCTGCCCGGTAGGCTCGGACTGGCCCCCGCGCGCGCGATGGGATGGCTCGCGACGGATGCGATCGAGCACCTGAGTGAGCGAGCGTTCACCGATCATGCGGGCGCCGCGCGCGGTCAACTCGAGCCGTCCTTTGGTGCGGTTGACGATGCCGGCCTCCTCGAGAGCCCGCTCTATCTTCTTCAGCCATTGGAGGTCTCCCACCGCCTCCTCGTCGAGGGCGCGACGCACTTGCTCCTCGTCGATGTCCTCGAGCGTCGCGCCGGCGTAGTCACCGGACATGGTCTGTTCGAGCTCTTCCATCTCGCTTACGCGCTCGATGGCGTCGACGGCCTCGCTCATGGGCATCTCCTGATCGCCCAGGTTCGGTGTGACCTCGTCCCATGGAAGGCTGGGCATCAGCTCGCGCAGATTCTGGTTGAGCTGGTCCATCTCCCACGCGAGGTCGAGATCGCCGAGCACCGATTCGGCAAGAGCCTGCAGCTCGGCGCGCTGCTGTGAGGTGAGGCTTGCCATGAGCCTGCTCATAGCCGCCATCCGCCGAGCGAGGATCTCGAGAAGCTCATCGAGGTCGCGTGGATTCTCCGGGAACATGTCCCCGTAGCGAGTCATGAAGCCCTCGAAGTCGACCTCGTCACCGCGATTGTGTGCTGCGATCATCTCGTTCAGCTCGGCCATCATGTCTTTGATGCGCGCCACGTCCTCCGCGGTCACGCTGCCCATCGATCCCATGAGCGATTTGAAGTAGCTGTCGAGCACCTCCCGTCGCAACCGGTCCATGAGCGCGGCGTAGCGCCCTTTGGCCTCGCCCGAGCTGAAGTCGTAGCTCTGCAATTCGCGCAGCGCGCCCGCGGGGTGGCGGGGAAGCGCGTCGAGTTGCATGCGCTTGAGCTGAGCCTCCTCACTCGTTTCGTTGCCCAATGAGGCTCGCTCCAGGCCGAGGATCTCGTCGAGCTCGGCGCGTATTTCCTGAAGCGGACCCGAGAGATTGCTCCGCTCGGCCCACTCGCGTCGTGCTCTTCGAAGTCGTCCGAGCATCGCGTCGAGCCCACTGCGGCCCTGCATGCCGCGCCGGTGAAGCTCGCGCAGCGACCAGCGGCCCCCGTAGCCCGACAGCAAGTCCTCGGACATCTCCGCGAGCACCTGGTCGACATCCACCTCGTCTCCGAGCGGGTCCTGCGAGTCGTCCCACTTGCTGTAGCGGCTTCTCATGGTGCTCCTAAATGTCCGCTTCTAAATGTCCGATTGAAAGCGCCAGCGTCCCGGTGACTCGGTCAGCTCCTTGTTTATCTGTTTCGTGAGGTGAAGTCCCTCTAATGCGAACTCGAGCGCGCTCGCACGTACCGCTACGGAATCGTCGGGGAGATCCAGCCGGCCCACGAGCCGTTCGATGAGGAAGCCGGCCTCGGCTGCGCCCTCGAACTGACCCATGAAGTCACGCGCACTCATCTCCTCCGACGTCTCGGCCACCAGGCCCTCGTCGAAGGCCCGCGTCAACGCGGAGGTGTCCTCGCCCCCGAGCCGGTGGTGCCAGACCTCGAGCAGGGCGCGCTTGAGGGCGCGCTCTAACACCGCGATCTCGCGCCCCTCCTCGAGCATGTCGAACTCGATGCGGCCGATCGCGGCCGGGATGATCGCGTACAGGTCCACCGTGCGGGGCACCGCCTGTTGCTCTCCGGTCAAGACCGCGCGCCGAACCGCGCCGGCAGCAAGCGTTTCGAGAGCACCGATCGAGAAGCGGACCGAGACGCCGGACCGCTGGTTGACTTGCGACGAAGCCCGCAACTGTGCAGAGAGCTCCGCAATCACTTCTTTTAGATGAGCCGGGAGGTGCAGTGGCATGTCGTCTTCGCCCCGCGGGAGCCGCGCCTCCTGCTCCATGATCGTGATCTCCTGCTCGGCGCGCTGGGGGTAGTGAGTGCGCACCTGGGTCCCGAAGCGATCCTTGAGTGGAGTGATGATGCGTCCGCGGTGTGTGTAATCCTCGGGGTTGGCGCTGGCTACCAGCATCAGGTCGAGCGGCAAACGAATCTTGTAGCCGCGCACCTGGATGTCTCGCTCCTCGAGAATGTTGAGGAGCGAGACCTGAATGCGCTCCGGAAGGTCGGGAAGCTCGTTGATCGCAACGACGCCGCGATTAGCGCGCGGCACGAGCCCATAGTGAATCGTCAGCTCGTCTCCGAGATACCGTCCCTCGGCCACCCGGATCGGATCGACGTCGCCGATCAGATCCGCCACGGCCGTGTCCGGCGTCGCGAGTTTCTCGGCGTAGCGCGCCTCCCGCCCCACCCAGGTGATCGGCGTCTCGTCCCCGAGGTCTTCGACCAGCTTGCGGGCCATCGCCGAGACCGGACGGTAGGGGTGGTCGTTGACCTCACTGCCCTCGATGATGGGAATCGACTCGTCGAGCAACTCGACCAGATAGCGCATCAGCCGGCTCTTCGCCTGACCGCGCTCGCCGAGCATGATCAGGTCGTGACCGGCCAGCACGGCTCTCTCGAGCGATGGGATGACCGAGTCCTCGTAACCGACGATGTCGGGGAAGATGCGCTGCTTCGATCGCAGCCGTGTGAGGAGGTTGGCTCGGAGTTCCTGCTTGACGGTGCGATCGGGATAACCGGAGGCCTTCAGCCGGCCAAGCGTGGCGGGAGTCGTCATGTAATCAGGGTTACGCATGGCTGGTTTTACGCAAGCCGGGCCGGGGAATGGCCGGCATGGAGGAAGCCTTGTAGCCGAATATCCCCCGCTTACTGCATTTGGAGGCCCGAGAGATGAAGACGGAGCACTCGCCGGTGGAGATTCCTCAGGAGTACCAGGACCTCATGGCCACGCGTGGCTTCGCGCACGTTGCGTCACTGGGTCCGGACGGAGGGCCGCACTCGACTCCGGTCTGGTACGACTACGACGGCACCCATGTGCTGTTCAGCCTGACGACCGGACGGCAGAAGTATCACAACCTCTCCCGTCGGCCGCGCGTCGCGCTGTCGATCATCGACCCGGACAACCCCTATAAGTACCTCGAGGTGCGGGGAGTGGTGGCCGACATCGTCGACGACGAGGGCAACGCGTTCATCGACAAGATGGCGCGGAAGTACACCCGGCACGACCGCTACCCCTGGCACCGGCCGGGCGATCACCGCGTGGTCGTCAGGGTGGCTCCCCTCGAGACGACCCAGATGGGGGCCTGAATCCGGTTCGGCCGTTTGCGTCGGACACCCGCTAGAGGTTTGCTTGCCCCTCATGTCGTACGTCAGATGGCCAGATCGGCGGGCGGCCGGAGTCGCCCTGGCAGATGAGCTGAGTGAGCTGCGCGCGGCGGAGCCGGTCGTGGTAGGGCTCCCGCGCGGCGGTGTAGAGGTCGCGGACGAAGTGGCGAGAGGGCTTGAAGCTCCCCTCGAGATCGTGGTCGTGCGCAAGGTCGGAGCCCCCGACCAGCCGGAGTTGGGGATCGGTGCGGTTGGCAGCGGGGGCGTCGTGTACATCAACCGTCCGCTCGTGGACCGCATGGGGATCCCACCCGACGTCCTCGACCGGCTCGTGGCCCGGACCGCCGACGAGGTGGAGGCCCGCCATCGCCGGTGGATCGGCGATCGCACCGAGCCGCCTCTCGCCGGCCGGACCGTCATCGTCGTAGATGATGGCCTCGCCACCGGCGGCACCGCCAAGGCCGCCGAGAGGGTCTTGCGCGCGCACGACCCGGCTCGCCTAGTGCTCGCCATTCCCGTTTGTCCGCCGGAGTCGGTCGAGCCACTGCGTGAGCTCTACGACGAAGTGGTCGTCCTCGCCACGCCCCGGCCGTTTCTGGCGGTGGGGGAGCACTTCGACGATTTCGCTCAGGTCGGCGACGAAGACGTCCGAACCATTCTGGACGCGGCCGCTCGGCGAGCCCGGTCGGACGGCTAGTCTGGCAGGGCAGATGAAGGGGACTTCTCTTGCTGCGGTAACCGTGATCGGCAACGACCGAACCGGCATCGTCGCTGCGGTTACACGCGTTCTGTACGAAGACGGCTGCAACCTCGAGGACGCGACGTCGACCATCCTGAGCGGCCACTTCTCGATGATGCTGATCGTGAGACTCCCCGAGGGAGTTACCCCCGAGCAGATCGAGAGCCGGCTTGTCTCGGTCGCCTCGGAACTCGAGCTCGTCGTCACGGCTCGACCCGTCTACGAGGCGCATCTGGCCGTGGTCGAGCCGACGCACGTCATCTCCGTCTACGGTGGTGACCGCCCGGGCATCGTGTACCGAGTCGCGAAGCATCTCAGCAGCGTTGGCGTGAACATCACCGATCTCTCGTCGCGCGTCATCGGATCCGACCAGACTCCCGTCTACGCCCTGATGCTGGAGGTGGCCGCGGGCCGCGACCTTTCGAGTGAGGACCTCAGGGCCGGCCTTGGCAACCTCGAGGAGGAGCTCGGGGTGGATATCACGATCAACGCGATCGAATCCGACATTCTCTAATGCCGGTCCGTGAGGTCCTGCGGCTTCCCGAGCGCGTCCTGAAGCTCCGCTCTGAAGAACTCAATGAGCGCCCCGCGGGCGAGCTCGTCGCCGACCTGATCGACACCATGCGGGTGTCACCCGCTTGCGTCGGGCTGGCCGCGCCGCAGATCGGCGTCAACCGCCGGGTGATCGCGGTAGACGTGACGGGGCACCCCAGGACCAGGACCTGCCACGGGCTCGTCTGCCTCGTCGACCCCGTCGTGGTCGATTCCTGGGGCCGGGAGGCCGGCCGGGAGGGCTGCATGAGCGTCCCCGACCTCACCGCGAACGTGGCTCGTTCCAAGAGAGTAGTGGTGCAGGGCATCGATCAACACGGAGATGAGCGAGTCATCGCGACCGACGCGTTCGAGGCGAGGGCGTTGCAGCACGAGATCGACCATCTCGACGGCCTGCTGATCCTCGATCGGGTGGCATCGCTGTCTACCGACGTCTTTCGCCGGCAGACTTACCGCTAGCCGTCCCTGCCGACGTTGTGCTCGTGCAGGCGCGCGATGCGGATCCTGGTGATCGCGTTTTGGGCCACCTCCAAGGCCTCGAGACGGTACTCGTCGATCTCGAGCGACTCCCCCTTATCGGGAACCCGACCGAGTCGGTCCAGCATGACGCCCGCGACGGTGGTGTACTCCCCGCGCGGGAGCTCGACGCCGATGTCCTCGAGGTCGTGCACCGGGAAGCTGCCGGGCACGACCACGGAGCCGTCGTCGCTGCGCTCGACACCGGACACATCCCTGTCGAACTCATCGTAGATCTCTCCGACCAGCTCCTCGAGCAGGTCTTCGATGGTTACGAGCCCGTCGACTCCGCCGTGCTCGTCGATCACGATCGCCATCTGCGCTCGGTTGCGCTGCATCTCCCTGAGGGCGTTCATCACCGGCAAGGTCTCGGGAAGCGTGGTCGCCTCGCGCGCGCGTTCCCGCAGCGAACCCTTGTTGCCGATGAGGTCGCGCAGGTGGACGATCCCTACCATGTCGTCGATGTCGCGCCCGGTGACCGGAGCACGTGAGTGCCCGCTCTCTAGCAGCCTGGAGATGGCCTCCTCCACGGGGCAATCAGCCGGCAGCGAGAAGATCTCGGGACGAGGAACCGAGATCTCGCGCAGGCGTCGCTCTTTGATCTCGAAGGCCCCGGTCAGTATCTCTCGTTGAAAGCGGCTGAATCCGCTGCCCGTCGTGACCATGTCGCGCAGCTCCTCTTCGCCGACCTCCTCGCGCTGAGCTGAGGGGTTTCCTCCGAAGATTCGCACCGTGAAGTCGGTCGACTTGCCGAGCAACCACACCACGGGCCTCGTGAGCTTGCCGAGAAAGGACAAGGGGGGACCTGCGAAGGTGCCCCACCCCTCGGCGCGCTGCAGAGCCAGGCGTTTGGGCGCCAGCTCACCGAAGACCAGGGTCACGTAGGTCAGTATCAGCGTGACGACCACGATGGCCACCGGTCGGGCGAGCTCGCCGAACAGGGGCTCGAGCGGGTCGACGAGCGGCCGCGCGAGGGACACCGCGGCGGTGGCGGACGCCAGGAACCCACCCAGGGTGATGCCGATCTGGATGGTCGACAGGAACTGGTTGGGATCGCGCGCGAGGCGCGCCAGCGTCTGCTGCCTCTTGCTCCCCTCCTCGAGCTTTCGGATCTGACCCTCCCGAAGGGACACGAGGGCGATCTCGCTACCGGCGAACAGCGCGTTGACGATCACCAGCGCCAGCACCAAAACGATCTGTAACCAGATGTCGTTCATCAGACCTCCGCGTCGAATGCCGTGGACCCATGCATACCTCGCTTCCCTCCTCCTACGCCGCGCGCCGCCCCAGAGGGGCCTCGGTTTGATAATCATTCGGTAATGTGCATAAACTTGCGCTACTATGCCCACTGCAGTGGTTCTCGGCGCATCAGGATTCAGCGGAGGTGAGCTCCTCCGCCTGCTGGCGCGCCACCCCGACCTCGCGGTCGTGGCCGCGTCTGCCGCCGCCGGCGTCGGGGCGCCGGTCGCCGCGGTCCACCCTCACCTCGCCGCGCTCGACGGGGTGCTCGTTTCGGTGCAGGAGGCGTGCTCGGTGCGAGCCGATGTCTTGTTCTCCTGTCTGCCCCACGGCGAGCTTGCGCGGCATATCGAAGGGATCGAGGCCCCCCTGGTCGTCGACCTGGCCGACGATTTTCGGGCCGACCAAGGGTGGGTCTACGGCCTCACCGAGTTCGTTCGCCCGAGCCTCGCCGGCGCTCGGCGCGTCGCCAACCCCGGCTGCTATCCGACCGCCACGCTGCTCGCGGTCGTGCCCTTCGCCCGGGAGAAGCTGGTGAGTGGACCGGTGGTCGTGGACGCCATCTCGGGCACCTCGGGGGCGGGGCGGAAACCGTCCGAGAAGTTGTCCCTGGCGGCGGCGGAAGCCAGCGTGACCTCCTACGGAAGCGTGTCGCACCGCCACGTGGCCGAGATCGAGCGCGGGCTCTGTGCTTTCGGGGGCCTCGACGCACCCATCTCTTTCACCCCTCACCTCGCCCCCATGAGCAGAGGGCTGCTGGCGACCGTGCGGGCCCGGCTCGACGCGCCGCTCTCCGACGACGCCGCAACCGAAGTGCTGCGCGCCGCCTACGCCGGAGAGGACTTCGTCGAGGTGCTCGACGACTGGCCCGCCACCAAGGCCACCACCGGCTCGAACGCCGCACACGTTGCGGCGCGCATCGACGACCGCAGCGGCTGGCTCGTGTGCTCCGGCGCGCTCGACAACCTCGGCAAGGGCGCAGCCGGTCAAGCGCTGCAGAACGCCAACCTCGCCCTCGGTCTGCCCGAGGGCGAGGGCCTCGAGGCGGCGGGAGTCTGGCCATGACCCGGTGGCCGGAGGGGCTCAGCTCTTCGGGCGTGGCGGCCGGGATCAAGCCCGCAGGGGAGCTCGATCTCGGTTTGCTCGTGGCCGGAGGCCGCGCCGCCTGGGCCGGCACCTTCACGCGCAACGCCGCGGCGGCAGAATGCGTCCACTGGAATCGGGCCGCCTTGGGGCGGTCCGTGAGGGCCCTCGTCGTCAACAGCGGCAACGCCAACGCCTGTACCGGTGGCCGGGGCCGGGAGACGGTCGAGCGCGCGGCCTGCGCGACGGCCTCGGCCCTCGGCTGCGAGCCGGGCGAGGTCCTCGTCTGCTCGACCGGTCCGATCGGAGTACCGCTCGATCCACTCCTGATCTCGGCTGCGCTGCCTCCTGCGGTCGCCTCGCTTTCGCCCGAGGTCGGTGACTTCTCGCGCTCCATCCTGACGACCGACACCTTTCCCAAGGTCGCGCGCTCGACGGCGAGCGGCGCAACCGTGACCGGCGTGGCCAAGGGGGCCGCAATGGTGGCGCCCAACATGGCGACCATGCTCGCGTTCATCGGGACGGACGCCTCGGTGAGCCAGGAGACGCTTCAACGCGCGCTGGCCGAGTCCGTGGACCGCAGTTTCAACCGGCTGTGCATCGACGGGTGTGAGTCCACCAACGATTCGGTCGTGGCGCTGGCGACGGGGACGGGCCCGGAGGTCGATCCGGACGCGCTGCGTCACGACCTTTTGCGGGTTTGCAGTGAGCTGGCCCTGAAGATGGCGCGGGACGCCGAGGGAGCCACGAAGCTCATACGGGTGCGCGTCGACGGAGCGCGCGACGAGGATCACGCGGTCAGCTTGGGCCGGGCGGTGGCTTCGGGGACCCTGTGGCGGGCCGCCGCCCACGGCGCCGATCCCAACTGGGGCCGGGTGCTCGCCGCCATGGGCGCGGTTGACCGGGATCTCGACCTCACCGAGACGTCGATCGCAATCGGCGGAGAGCTGCTGTTCGGCAACGGCGAGCCCGCCGGCCGGCTTGCGGCCGCGGCCTCGGCGATGCGATCCGAGGAGTTCACCGTCGAGGTCACGCTCGAGCGGGGAGGAGCGGCGGCGGAGGTGCTCGCCGCGGATCTCTCGGAGGAGTACGTGACCTTGAACGCCGAGGTGACGACGTGAGGAACGCTCTGGCAAAAGCGGGCGTGCTGACCGAGGCGCTGCCCTACATTCGCACCTACAGGGGACGAACGGTCGTCGTAAAGATCGGTGGCGAGGCGCTCGACGACCAGCGCAAGGCGTCGATGGTGGCGGAGGACCTCGCGCTGATGGCGCTGGTGGGCATCAACCTCGTCGTCGTGCACGGCGGTGGCCCCCAGGTCTCGGAGGCGATGGCGCAGGCCGGGATACAGCCGACCTTCGTGGGCGGACTCCGGGTGACCGACACACAATCGATGGAGATCGTCCGGCGCGTGCTCATCGGTTCGATCAATTCGGATCTCGTCGCCCGCCTCAATGCCGCGGGGCTGTCCGCGGTGGGCCTGTCCGGCGCCGACGGGGGCCTGGTGCAGGTCGCGCGCGCCACGGGAGCGCGGGGAGAGGACCTGGGTCTCGTGGGCGAGGTGACCGCCGTGGATGCCGGGCTGGTGTCGTCGCTTCTGTCGGACGGACGGACTCCGGTGCTCGCGAGCGTCGCACCGGACACGGATGGCGTGGCGCACAACGTCAACGCCGATGCCGTGGCGGGCGCGCTCGCCGCCGCGCTCGCCGCCGCGAAGCTCGTTTATCTGACCAACGTCGAAGGGCTCTATGCCGACTTCGGCGATCGCGACTCACTGGTCAGCGAGCTGAAGCTGGCCGATCTCGAGGCGATGTTGCCGGGATTGTCCGCGGGCATGCGGCCCAAGGCCACCTCGGTGGTAGCGGCGTTGCATGCGGGCGTCGGCAAGGCCCACATCCTCGACGGCAGGGTCGAGCACGCGCTGCTCGTCGAGGTCTTCACCGACGAGGGCATCGGGACGCAGGTGCTCTCGGATGAGTCGTTCGATGACTACGGAGGCAAGCAATGACTGCAACCGGCAGCGAGTTGATGAACACCTACCAGCGATCGCCCGTGCGTTTCGTTTCCGGTCGGGGGGCACGGCTCGTTGATTCCGAGGGTCGCGAGTACATCGACTTCCTCGCGGGGATCGCGGTGGCGAGCGTCGGGCATGCGCACCCGCGTGTGGCCGAGGCGGTCGCCGCCCAGGTCCGGGAGCTCGTCCACGTTTCCAACCTGTTCGAGACCGCTCCTCAGCAACAACTGGCACGACGCCTCGCCGGGCTGACGAATGGCATGCACTCGTTCTTTTGCAACTCGGGGGCCGAGGCGATCGAAGCCGCGCTCAAGCTGGCGCGCAAGCACGCGCGCGTCGAGGGACGTGCGGCCACACGCATCGTCTGCGCAGAGGGCGGCTTCCACGGGCGAACTTTCGGGGCTCTCAGCGCCACCGGCCAGCCGTCGAAGCAAGCGCCCTTCGTTCCGCTCGTCGAAGGCTTCTCGCACGTCGCCTTCGGAGACGCCGACGCGCTCGCCCGCGCAGTGGACCACGACGTCGCGGCCGTGCTGCTCGAACCCATCCAGGGCGAAGCCGGAGTGGTGGTTCCACCGTCCGGCTACCTGGCGAAGGCGCGCTCGTTGTGCGACGAGGTCGGAGCGCTGCTCGTCGTGGACGAGGTGCAGACCGGCCTCGGCCGAACCGGCGCCTGGTTCGGCTTCCAGCACGACGGAGTGACGCCCGATGTGATCTGCCTGGCCAAGGCGCTCGCCGGCGGCCTGCCGATGGGCGCCTGCCTGGCTCGCCCCGAGGTCGCGGCGAGCTTCGTCCCGGGCGATCACGCGAGCACCTTCGGCGGCGGGCCGGTACAGAGCGCGGCGGCGCTGGCGACGCTCGACGTGATCGAGTCGGAGGGACTCGTGGAGCGAGCCGCGCGGGCGGGCGGACGACTCGAGTCCGCGTTGGGCGAGGTGTTTCCCGGGGCCGAGGTTCGAGGCAGAGGCCTCCTGCTGGCCGTGGAGTTCTCGAGCGAGATCGCGAACGAGATCGTGCGGCGCGCGCTGGGGGCGGGGCTGATCCTCAACGCCACCGCGGCCAACACCCTCCGTTTCGCTCCTCCGCTGGTCATCACCGACGACGAGCTGGAGCGCGGACTACACATACTTCAGGAGGTGACCGATGCGGTCCACGCGACGACGTGACCTGACCAGGCTCCTGCGCGAAGGACGAGCTTCGAGCCAGAAGGACATCGTCGACGAGCTGCGCGCCGCGGGACACGAGGTCACGCAGGCGACCATCTCGCGCGACCTGCAGGAGCTCGGAGCCCTCAAGCTTCGGGCCGAGCGCGGTTTCGTCTACCGGCTGCCCGACGAGATGCCGAGAGGTGCCGGCGACCTCATGGCGCGCAACCTCCTGCGTACCCTCGAGGAGTTTGCGTTGACCGTGCGCACGGCCGCCAACCTCGTCGTGGTAATGACGGCCCCCGGTCACGCGGCGGCCGTAGGTCGCGCCATAGACCTGGCGCCGAACGAAGACGTGGTGGGGACCGTGGCCGGCGACGACACGATCTTCGTAGCCACGCCCAACGAAGAAGCCGCGTCTCGCCTTGCGGCGGCGTGGACCGAACAAGCGACCGCGGAGGTGACCTAGAGCGATGACGTCGAAGGGAAAAGTGGTGCTCGCGTATTCGGGGGGGCTCGATACGTCTGTGGCAGTTGCGTATCTGAGGGAGCAGGGCTACGACGTCGTCGCGGTCGCGGTGGACGTCGGTCAGCCCGGAGACCTGCAGTCCGCCGTCGATCGCGCGCCGCAGTTGGGGGCCGTCGAGGCGCGCCTCGTCGATGCGAAAAAGGACTACGTCGAGGATTACGTGCTTCCCGCGCTGACCATGAATGCGCTGTACCAGGACCGCTATCCGCTCGTCTCTGCGCTCTCCCGGCCCCTCATCTCGAAGGTGCTCGTGGACGTGGCGCGCGCGACCGGTGCGGGCGCCGTGGCGCACGGTTGCACGGGGAAGGGCAACGACCAGGTTCGCTTCGAGGTGAGCCTGGGCGCTCTCGCCCCGGACATCGAGGTGCTTGCGCCCGTGCGCGACTGGGGGATGACGCGCAACGAGACCATCGCTTACGCCGAAGCGCGCGCTCTCCCGATCGCGACGACGAAATCCTCTCCCTATTCCATAGACGAGAACCTGTGGGGGCGAAGCATCGAATGCGGCGTGCTCGAGGATCCCTGGGTACCGCCGCCGGAAGAGGTGTTCGAGCTCACGACCTCGCCGGGCGTTGCGCCCTCGAAGCCGCGCGACGTCGAGATCACCTTCGAAGCGGGGTCACCGGTCGCGCTCGACGGCGAGCACCTGAGCCCTTACAACGTCATCGACTCGCTCACCAAGCTGGCCGGAGACTACGGGTTCGGTCGCATCGATCTGATCGAGGATCGCCTCGTCGGCATCAAGTCGCGTGAGATCTACGAGGCGCCCGCCGCCCTGGCTCTGATCGCGGCGCACAGGGACCTCGAGACGCTCACCCTGGATCGGCACCTCGCGCGCGAGAAGCGCCGGATGGACGCGCTGTGGGCGGACCTCGTCTACCAGGGACTGTGGTTCACGCCTCTGAGGGAGGCCGTCGAGGCCTTCGCCGCCACCACGACCGAAGCCGTGACGGGCGAAGTGCGCCTGCGCTTCACTCCCGGGGGGTGCCTGCCCGTGGCGCGCCGCAGCAGAGCCTCTTTGTACGACCACGGCCTCGCGACCTACGACACTGGGGACGCCTTCGATCACTCGGACGCGGCCGGCTTCGTGCGCCTCTGGGGGTTGCCCGCCAAGCAGTGGGCGCGCGTGCACGGCGCCTGATCATGGCCGAGGACAACGCGATGCTGTGGGGCGGGCGCTTCGCCGGGGGACCGAGTGACGAGATGCTGCGCCTGACCGCGTCCATCGGGGTCGATCTGGCGCTGCTCGAGTGTGACGCGCGTGCCACCAAGGCCCACGCGCGGGTGCTGGTTGCGGCCGGCCTGCTCGAGCCGGACGCGCTCGTTCGGATCGACGACGCGCTCGACGCCCTGGTGGAGGAGTGGCGCGCCGGCGGGCTGGCCCCCGTCCCCTCCGACGAGGACGTGCACTCGCTGATCGAGCGCGAGCTGACCGAGCGGCTCGGTGAGGTGGGCGCGCGCATCCACGCGGGCCGCAGCCGCAACGACCTCGTGGCCCAGGATCTCCGCCTGTGGTGCCGGGATGCGGCCGGTGAGCTGCTCGACGAGGTGTCCCGGCTCGTCGACGTGATCGCCGCGCGCGCCGAGGAACACGCGGGCACGGTGATGCCGGGACTCACCCATCTACAGCCGGCTCAGCCGGTGACCGTCGGCTTCCATCTGCTGGCGCACGGCTTCGCCCTGGCGCGCGACCGAGTGCGGCTCGAAGCCGCGCGCGCGGCCGCCGACGTCGGGGTGCTGGGGGCCGGGGCGCTGGCGGGCACGACGCTGCCGCTGGACGCGACCATCGGCGCGCGCGCACTGGGTTGCGACAAAGTGTTCGACAACGCGATGGACGCGGTCTCGGACCGGGACTTCGCGTGCGATCTCGTGTACGCGACCGCGATGCTCGGCGTGCACCTCAGCCGCTTGGCAGAGGAGATCGTCATGTGGACGTCGCCGCTGTGGGGCTTTGCCCGCCTTCCGGAGGCGTGGTCGACGGGCTCGTCGATGATGCCGCAGAAGCGCAACCCGGACATGGCCGAGCTCGTGCGCGGTCGCGCGGCCGCCCCGGTGGGAGAGCTGAGCTCTCTGCTCATCCTGATAAAGGGACTGCCGCTGGCCTACGCGCGCGACCTCCAGGAGGACAAGTCGTTGGTCTTCCGGGCCGTGGAGCGTGCCCGCGGATGCGTGCGGGGCACGACCGCGATGGTGTCGGGTCTGAGCCTCGACGAGGACAAGCTTGGTGACGCCGCGGAGCTCGGGAGCTCGTGGGCCACCGACGTCGCGGAGTTGCTCGTCTCCCGGGGCGTCGCATTCCGCTCGGCGCACGAAGTCGCCGGTCGCCTGGTGGCCAAGGTCGAGAGCTCGGGCGGCGTGGTCACCGAGAAGCTCCTCGGTGACCACCACGACCTCCTGCGGCCGGATGACCTTGCGAAACTGGCTCCGGGCGCGTCGGTTGCGGCCCGCTCCTCGCACGGAGGACCCGCCGCCGAGCGGCTGCTCGAGCAGCTTCACGATTTGCGCGCGTACAACCTGGTGAGAAACGAGCGCCCATAACGGAAAAATCCGCCGTTTTTGTCCACTATTCCAATAGTAGACAGTGAATGTCAGAGGATTGTTCGCTCGTACAGATTGACTGAACGTTAAGTGGTGACTACATTCCCGGTGGACTATTGGTGTAGTCCCTCGGTGTGGAGGGACGCGATCGATCAGGGGGAAGCTTGAAGAGAATCCTAGTGGCGCTCGCCGCCACTGCGCTGGCCGTATCACTGTTTGGATCGGGGGCCGTGGCGGACTCCGGGCAGCAGACAGCCCTTGAAGACGCCAAGGATCACTCGAAGAGGAGCATGACCGACGGAGTCATCGACTCGCCCTACGAGCGCGCGATCGCGCAGGCTCAGCGCGAGGAGTTGAGTCCGCCGGTGCCGGGGCTTCCGAAATCGCGTAAGAACATGAAGGCGATCGGCAAGCTCAAGCTCACCGACACCGACGGGGTCATCAGCGACGTCACCTATCACCGCGGCTATGCCTATCTCGGTGAGTGGGTTGCAGCCTGTACCGAGGGTCCCGGCGGGACCAACGACTCCGAGGTTCACGTCGTGAATCTCAAGAACCTGAAGAAGCCCAAGCTGGTCACCTCCATCCCGGCCAACGGCAACGACTGGTCTGGCGAGGGCGTGCACGTCATCCGTTACCAGGGGCGGGACCTGCTGCTGCTCTCGAGCGAGCCCTGCGACTCGAGCATCGACGCGAACGTGGGCGGCATGACGATCGTCGATGTGACCGATCCGGCGAACCCGGTGAAGCTGGTGCAGAACTTCGGTGACTGGACGAGCGGCGGACCGGGGGGTACCGACTGCCGGCCCGGATGTGTCACGCCGCACTCGGTGCACAGCGTCATGGGGTGGAAAGACGACGGGAACGCCTACGCCGTTCAGGTCGACAACGAGGAGTTCCCCGACGTCGACATCTTCAACATCAGCGATCCGGCCAACCCGGTCCTGATCGCGGAGACGGGCCTGAACGATTGGGTCGACCCCCTGGTGATCAGCGACCAGGTCGCCAACGGCGGCGCGATCTTCATCCACGACATGCAGGTCAAGCGGATCGACGGCGTCATGCACATGATGGTGTCCTACTGGGATATCGGCTGGGTGCTGCTCAACGTCGAAGACCCTGCCAATCCCGTGGTGGTCGAGGACTACGACTATCCCGACCCCGACCCGCTCACGGGCTTCAGCCCTCCGGAGGGCAACGCGCACCAGTCCTGGTGGAGTAAGGACAACCAGTTGGTCCTCGGCACCGACGAGGACTTCAACCCCTTCCGCCTGGTGGGAGAGATCACCTCCGGTCCCAACGCCGGCGACACCTTCGACACGGCCAACGGAAGCGGCACGCCTCCCGTCGACGACCAGAACTCGCTGACCGGGCCGACTCGCTGGGCGGGACGCGCTTGTAACGCCGATCCCGCGGTGCCGGCGCCGGGATCGGCGGACGAGATCGCGCTGGTAACGCGCGGCGCCTGCACGTTCACCGAGAAGACGACCAACGTCGAGAACGCCGGCTACGCCGGGATCATCGTCTTCAACTCGAACGCCGCCGCGGGCGGCAGTTGCAGCGCCGTCATCGGCACCTCAGTAGAGGGTGGGATTCCGTTCCTCTTCGTTGGGCGCGACACGGGCTTCAAACTGCTGAACACGCCCTACGACGAAGCTGTCTGTCAGGACCCGGCGCAGGACGACGGCACGGCCTTGCCGCCTATCGGGACGCCGGGTGAAAGCGTCGACGTGTCGGGTGAGTTCGACGGCTGGGGCTACGTGCAGCTGTTCGACGGCGAGACGCTCGAGCACAAGGGCGAGTACGCCGTTTCCGAGTCGCTCGACCCTCGCTACGCCAAGGGCTTCGGCGACCTCACGGTGCACGAGGTCAAGACCGACCCACGCGGCAACTACCTCGGCTACATCAGCTACTACCACGCCGGGGCGCGCGTCGTGAAGTTCGGCCAGAACAGGGTCCGAGAGGTGGGCCACTTCATCGCCGGACGAGGCAACAACTTCTGGGGCACGTTCCCGATCAAGAACAAGGGCAAGAGGCCGCTCCCGGTTCTGATGAGCGACCGTGACTTCGGGCTCTACGTCCTGAAGTACACCGGCAGGCAGTTCACGCCTTAAGCGCCGGACGAGGACAAGGAGTGGGCCCCGGGATCCTTCCGGGGCCCACGCCCGTTGTGGGACACCTAAGTTTCGAGTCGGAATACGATGATTCGGCGCTGTAAACGGAGAGCAATGGAGCTGAGGGGGAGGTCTCGATGCTGTCGAGCATGTCGAAGCTGATGCTGGTGCTGGCCCTGGTCGCAGGGTCGCTGACGGTGGCGGCACCGCCGGCGAGCACAGCCACGACTTACGTGGTCAAAGCGAAGTCGGGCGACAAGTGGGGTCCCAAGACGACGCACGCCAAGATGCAGGGGGGCAAGGTCGTCGTCAAGTGGAAGAACCCCACGGCTAGAAACCACGACGTCAAATCCGTCAACATCGGCAAGCGTTGGACGCTCAAGAAGAAGGTCCTGGAGCCCAAGAACGGCAACGCCGTCAAGAAGACCCTCAAGAAGAAGGGCAAGTTCTGGTTCCGCTGCACCATCCACTCGGCCAAGGTCGGCGGCGAGTGGAAGGGCATGGTCGCAAAAATCCACGTCTTCTGACCCCGCTATCCAGTCGGGGGCGGCTCTGGCTGCCCCTGGGGCGTGTAGACTGTGCAGCGCTCGGCACTCAGGAGCTCCGACCGCGCCGTTTGACGGGGGCGGGGAGGGTTTCATAGGATGCCGGGGTTGTTCAGGAGACGAGAGGACTCTTCGTGCAGCTAACTTCCCAGGGGTACACCGCTTCGGCGTAGCACCGCGCGTGCCACCGCCTCAGCGCCCCCGCCGGCCTCCAACCGGCGGTTTTTTTCGCCCCGGGGACGGCAGGATCGCCTCGGCGAGACTGCTGAACAAACGGTTCACGAATAGTTCGATCGACTTCACAGAACCTTGGAAACTCCATAGCGAGCGCGAGCATCTATACCAAGTTACTAAGAGCGTACGGTGGATGCCTAGGCGCTAGGAGCCGATGAAGGACGTGGCAGGCTGCGAAAAGCTTCGGGGAGACGCCAAGCAATCTTTGATCCGGAGATGTCCGAATGGGGAAACCCACCAGTGGTCATGCACTGGTACCCAGGTCTGAACACATAGGGCCTGAGGAGGGAACCGGGGGAACTGAAACATCTAAGTACCCCGAGGAAGAGAAAACAAATAGTGAGTCCCTGAGTAGCGGCGAGCGAAACGGGATGAGCCCAAACCTCTGTGGTGTCAAAGCCTGGTGGCGTTGCCACAGGGGGGTCGTGGGACCCATCTGATCCTGCACCAGAAGGGTCGGGGAGTTACAAAGTCAGCGGTTAGCCGAACATTTTGGAAAGTTTGGCCAGAGAAGGTAATAGCCCTGTAGGTGAAAGCCGTCTGACCTCCCGATGGTGTTCCCAAGTAGTACGGAGCCCGAGAAATTCCGTACGAATTCGCGAGGCCCACCTCGTAAGGCTAACTACTTCCTAGCGACCGATAGTGAACCAGTACCGTGAGGGAAAGGTGAAAAGTACCCCGGGAGGGGAGTGAAATAGTACCTGAACCCGTGCGCTTACAAGCAGTCAGAGCGTCGTTGCAGACTTCGGTCTGCGACCGTGATGGCGTGCCTTTTGAAGAATGAGCCGGCGAGTTAGCGATATGTGGCGAGGTTAAGTCGAGAGACGTAGCCGAAGCGAAAGCGAGTCTGAATAGGGCGTTCAGTCGCATGTCCTAGACCCGAAGCCGGGTGATCTATCCATGGGCAGGTTGAAGCGAGGGTAAGACCTCGTGGAGGACCGAACCCACCAGGGTTAAAAACCTGGGGGATGACCTGTGGATAGGGGTGAAAGGCCAATCAAACCCGGTGATAGCTGGTTCTCCCCGAAATGCATTTAGGTGCAGCGTCATGCGTTCAGT
>JBOGWX010000072.1:0-4513 GCA_050694055.1 Actinomycetota bacterium | reverse complement strand
GGCTGAAGAAGGTGGCGCCCATCGCGCAGCTCACCGAGATCCCGATGGAACCCGCGAATGCCCCGGAGTGGTACGAGACGCGCTACGATCCGTTCGCCTCGCTCGAGCAGTGGCAGCAGGTCAACATGACCCCGAACCTCCCGGTCGCCTCCGAGGTGCTGCTCGAGATGTTCGAGAATGCCAAGGGCCAGCAGCTCGACGGCGTCCTCGCGATGGACCCGATCGCGCTCGGCATGCTGTCGCGCGGCACGGGCGAGCTGCAGGCCGAGGGGCTCGACGTCGCCGTCTCCGAAGACAACGCCCGCCGGGTGCTGCTCGAGTCCATCTACGAGGAGTTTCCCAACAACGACGCGCAGAACGCCTACCTCGGCGCGCTGATCACCGAGTTCTGGGAGCGGATCGCGACCGCCGACGTCAACGCGCCCGAGCTGCTCGGCGGCATGGGTGAGGCCGCCTCGAGCCGGCACCTGCAGGTGTACTCATCCGACGACCGGGCCCAGGAGGCGCTGGTCAGCGCAGAGGTCGCCGGCACCTACGACAGCTACGGGCCCAACGTGCAGATGGTCTTCAACAACAACCTCGCCGCGAGCAAGGTCGATTACTTCCTCAGGCGCAGCGTCAACACCAACATCGTGATCGCCAACGACGGGAGCGCCGAGGTCACGACCACCATCAAGGTCCGCAACCGCGCGCCCTCGGGGGGTTCACCGCTGACTGACATCAAAATTGATAGCGACCCGGAGGGTTTGAACCGCTTGTTTCTCAACGCCATGCTGCCCCAGGGGGCCCAGTTGCACACGGTGGACGTCGGGAGCGAAGCGCGGCCCGCGGTCGCCGACGACGAGGCCGGCTTCCCGACCGTGTGGGACATCGTTGTGCTCGAGTCGGGCGACGCGACGACGATGAAGGTGAACTACCGGCTTCCGAACGCGCTCGACACGTCCGGCGGCCGCAGCGGGATGGACTGGACGCTGGTCCCGCAGGCGACGGTGCGCCCCGACAAGTTCTCGGTCCGAGTCCAGGCGCCCGACGGCTTCACGGCCTCCATCGAAGAGGAGAACGGTGAAGCGGAGCCGGGGCCTTCCCTCAAGGGCAAGCTGAGCTCGGTGCGTTCCCTGAGGATCCAACTCGAACGACGCTGATCTTCCAAACGGCTCATTCAGGTTCGGCAGAGATCAACTATCGACCGCTGGCCTACCGTGCTCAATCACCTCAGCCAAGATGCTTTCGAGTGACAGCTCCGGCTTCCATCCAATGAGGGAACCGATCTTTGAGATGTCTGGGACCCTGCGCCGCATGTCTTCAAATCCCTTCTCGTATGCCTCCTTGTAAGGAATCATCTCGATACGAGATCGAGAACCTGTCAAATCGAGGATGCGTTCGGCGACCTCTAGCACCGATACTTCCTCGGTTGACCCGACATTGAAGACATCTCCTTCCGCCTCAGGCTCTGATAGAAGGAGCAACAGCGCTCGCACCACATCGTTCACATGGCAGAAGCAGCGTGTTTGGCGACCATCTCCGTAAACGGTGAGGGGCTCTCCCTTTAGCGCCTGCGTGACGAGGCGAGGTATGACCATCCCGTAGGCCCCTGTTTGGCGCGGTCCAACGGTGTTGAACAGACGCGCGATAACAGTCGGCAGACCTCGCTCGCGGTGATAGGAAAAAGCCAAGATCTCATCCACGGCCTTGGCCGTTGAATATGCCCAACGGGAGACCTTGGGGTTTCCGATAACGCGATCGTCGTCTTCATGGAAGGCACCCGCTGACCTCTTCCCGTAAATCTCTGAAGTTGAAGTCAGGAGTACCTTGCGACGGTAGCGATGAGCTGCTTCAAAGATCGTCTCAGAGCCACGAATATTCGTGACGAAGCTTCGCAAAGGGCGCTCAACAATCAGCCGCACCCCTACGGCTGCTGCCAGATGGACGACCACATCCGCTTCTGCAACCAACTCGTCAACCAGCAACGCGTCCAAAACGCTGCCGTGCATCAACCGGATTTGCCCATCGAGGTGGTCGAGATTGTCCATCCGCCCCGTCGAGAAGTTGTCCAGGACGGTCACTTCATCGCCTCGAGCCAACAGCGCGTCGGTGAAGTGGGATCCGATGAATCCCGCGCCCCCTGTTATCAGGTAATGCACCTATCCCCCTATTGCCTTAACCAAGCCATAACTCGATCGCAGACATCCTCTGCATTGAGCAGCAACAGGCCAAACGATACACTTTGCCCGGCCAGTCCCGAGTGCACTCTCTGGGAAGAAGTTCCTCCTTGTCGCCTTGATGCAGCAAAGTGCGGATATAGTTTTCTGCCGGGCCAGCAAGCAGAATCTAGAGGGGAATGATGGCGCAGACTTTTTTTCTAGCAGTTGCTGCGCTCGGTTTGTCGTTCGGCGTCGCTTTCGGCGTAACTCCGATAAGCGGGAAGCTGGCTCGGCGCTTCAACATCCTGGACCACCCCCACACTTATAAGAAGCACCGCGAAGCCACTCCGTACCTGGGCGGCCTAGCGATCATGGTCAGCTGGCTCATCAGCATGGGATTTCTGTTTCTGTTGTCCCTCTTGACGGAGCAGCGTCCCGTTGCCGTCTCCTTCGTTCCCCTGGTGTGTGCAATCGCGTTAGGGCTCCTGGGACTCTTCGACGACGTCCGCTCGCTGCCAGCGGCCCCGCGACTCGCAGCTCACGTTACGGCGGCAGCGGCCACGTGGGCGGCTGGACTACAAGTCTCTATCCTGCCCTCCCCAACTCTGAACTTCTTGCTCACGATCATCTGGATCGTGGGCATTACCAATGCATTCAATCTCCTGGACAACATGGATGGTCTGACGGCGGGCCTCTCTGGTATCGCGGCATTCAGTTTTGCCATAATGGCCATCGCCGGTGGCTTCTCCACTCTTAGCATCGTGGCCGCGGCCCTCGCAGGAGCCGCACTTGGTTTCGTCACGCATAACCGGCATCCCGCCAAGATCTTCATGGGAGATAGCGGATCCACTTTCCTTGGCTATTTACTAGCCGTCATTGGGATACATCTGAGATTCGACAACCTGGTTCAAGTCACTTTCCTGGTACCGGTCGTAGTCCTCGGTCTCCCAATCCTGGATACAACTATCGTTCTGTTCAGTCGGTGGCGTCACGGTCGTCCGCTGTTCCAGGGCGGTCGGGATCACATCTCTCATCGCCTCGTAGCTGCCGGGCTGCCCGTGCCCGCTGCCGTAGGATTTCTTTGCTTCTCGAGTGTGTGTCTCGGATGGCTGGGGTTGGTGATCTCCCGGGCGAACGCCGAGATCGGCTTCATGCTCCTAGCTTTGGTGATGGCGCTCGGGGTCTTCTTCGGACTCTTACTCCTTAGGGTTCCGGTCTATGAGGAAGCGGCTGGCGCCGAGGAAAGCAAGAGGGAACCTCGACAGAATTTGCCGCGCTCCACGGGCCTCGTCAGATCCGGCATTCGGGACTGAGCAGGAAGAGACGAAAGGGCCGCGCAAGGTTACAGTCAGCAAGAATCACCGAGCGACGATCTCTTCAAATACTGCTATGTATCGGGACGTCAAGCGGCTGCGTTGAAAACGTTCCTCGAGTCCCTTACCACCTCGTCTTCCCATCTCGTCTAACGGACTGACCTTCATCTTTGCAATGGTCTCGGCGAGGCACTGGGGCTCTGGCTCTGACCTCATACCGCAGCCCAACTCTTCGATCGTGAGAGCGACCTCAGAGCCGGCCTCGACAGCTGCCACCGCAGGCCGTCCGGTGGCGAGGATTCCATAGGTCTTGCTCGGTGTTGCGCATCCCAAGAGACCCGGAGCAAGTGAAATCAGATGCATGTCGGCGGCTGCCATGACGGCCTGAGCCTGCGCCTTGGGCTGATAGGGAAGAAACTTAACCGAGTCCAGACGGCGACGAGTCACTTCCTGCTCAAGGCGAGGCTTTGCCGCTCCATCGCCCATGAAGACGAACAGGATATCGGGGTCACCTCTAAGCAGCTCAGCTGCTTCGATCACAACCATAAGATTCTGGGCGATCCCAACATTGCCGGCATGCATCACGACGAAGCGACCCGACCAACGCTGATGCTCGCGAACCTCCGCTGTCGCGCGCTTATCGACTACCTGAGGAGCAGCCCAGTTGGGAATGTAGACGAGCTTATCTTCGGGTAAGCCCTCTCTCTGAAGCTTCATCCGCATGTCTCGCCCAACGACTATGACTCGAGCCGCACGTCGTCTTAATCGGCGATTGAGCTTTCGCCACACCGCGATGGCAAAGGGACTGCGCATCTTCCCCAGCGCGACGGCGATATCGGGGAAGACGTCCTGGCAGACAACGACGTGCGGGCATCGATACCGAGCTGATGCCAGCCAACCTATGAGCCCGATCATCGGAGGGTCGGTCATGGTTACCACCAGGTCGGGCCTCGGCTGTAGGAGAGACTTAAGCAGTGAAGTAACCAAGAAGGACGCGTAGTTGAGAAGACGCCCAGACATGCTTGCTCTGCTAAAGCTCGAGGACCATGCGTCAACGAC
>JBOGWX010000071.1:0-3567 GCA_050694055.1 Actinomycetota bacterium | reverse complement strand
ACGCGTGCGAGTGGGCCCGGCCCATGAACTGATAGCCCACCATGCCGATCCCCAAAGCTCTCGATCCGCCCGTGTTCGAGCTCAAATGCTCAACCCCTTTGTCCGGTTGCCGGCCACAACTTCATCTCCGTTCCTCTGCTGGAGCCAGCAGGGACCGGAGGAAACTCAGTCCGCGCGTGGCGATGTCGTCTTGTGAGACCGCGAGCGGACGCCAGACCGACGCCGCCGTTGCGATGGCTTCGTTGGCGGCGGTGAACGACTCGATGCAGACGGCGCCCGCGTAGCCGACCCGACGAAGTGCCGACGCAAGCCCCTCCCAGTCGAGGTGGTCGTCGCCCGGCGCCCCGCGATCGTTCGCACAGGCGTGGAAGTGAACCAGGTGACCCCTCGCGGCGGCAATCGCGGTCGCGGGGTCGCGCTCCTCGATATTCATATGGAAGGTGTCGAGCAGGAGGCCACACGCCGGTGAATCGACCTCCTCTACGAGTTCCAGCGCCTGCCCGGTCGTGTTGAATAGCGACGTCTCGAACCGGTTGAGGGGTTCGATCGCGAGCCTGACACCCGCGGCCTCGGCGCGTCCGACGACCGGAGCCAGTGCTTGAGCCAAGCGCTCGAGCAAGTACGGACGTTGCTCCGGGAGAATTCGCCAGGTTCGCCCGACGGAGGAGTACATCGGCCCGCACACGACGGAGCTATCGAGCTCCGCGGCGACCTCCACCGCCGCAGACAGATAGTCCTGCGTGGCCTTCACGATCGCCGCATCGGGGTGGACGAGGTCCCGGTCGGACGACATGACGATGCACACGACCGCGCCTAGTCCGGTCTCCCGCAACGTCCTGCGCGCGGCTGCGACGCTCCAGTCGTCGAGCGTCTCGAGCGGGAGCTCGATCAGATCGAAGCCCCATTCGGACAGTCGCCGCGCGTGCCGCGCGAGAGCCTCGTCGTCGAGCGGCGAGCTCCAGATCCAGGTGTTCGCGCCGATTCGGTTCACCTATGCGACCTCATCTCGTCACGTCGGACTGAAAGGTGGGAGGCGAGTGATTCGGGCACCCGCCCCCCACCTGCTCCGGCCTCCGACGGAGGCCACCCCGCGATCCTCAGTGTGTTACTCCGACCAGCGCTCGGGAAAGCCGTCCATCTCCTGGCATCCACACAGCGCGTAGAACAGCGGCGGCATGTCGGGTGCGACGTAGTCGCCCAGCGAACTCTCGTCGATCCTCGGCTGCGGAAGCACCCACTCCTTGGGCACCTCTTCGCCCGACAGGATCTGGGTCGCAGCCAGGACCGCCGTGCGCCACTGATAGGTCGGGTAGGTGGGAGCCACGGCGGTTAGGCCGTCCTCCTGCCACTTGATGAGGAAA
This sequence comes from Actinomycetota bacterium, assembly GCA_050694055.1. Classification (GTDB taxonomy): domain Bacteria; phylum Actinomycetota; class CADDZG01; order CADDZG01; family WHSQ01; genus WHSV01. The sequence continues at coordinate 2,206 of JBOGWX010000071.1, read as the reverse complement.
TCGTTCTGGTCCTCGCCGGTGATCGGTGGAACCCCCATGCCGTTGTCCTCGAAGGCCTCGGCCGCGGCAACCGACGTGGCACCTGCGTCCATCCACACTCCGTCGATGGTGCCGAAGCGCTGGATGAAGTCACCCACGATCGACTTGACCCTGGCGGCATCGCCCTCGGTGAACTCCACACCGACGACGTTGAGCTCCGAGTCGTCGAAGATCTCCTTGGCCGCGCTCCAGCGCGTCTCCAGGACATCCACGCCGGGCAGTATGCGAAGCGCCAGTATGTTGCCGCCTGAGTCGATGTTGTCGACGAGGAACTCCGCCGCGTCCGCCCCAAAGGCGTAGCCACCGATCGGGTGGATGAAGGTCGTGGGGCAATCGGTGTTGACGCCGCGGTCGAAGACTATGACGGGCACGTTCTCGCACGCTTGTTCGACCGCGGGAGTGAGGGCTTCGGTCGTGTTGGGCGACACGATCAGTGCATCGCAGTTGCCGCGCGCCAGGTCCTGGATGTCGCTGATCTGCTTCTCGTCGTTCGCCTCCGCGTCGACGACGTTGAACTCACCGATGTCACTTTGGGCATCGACCTCTGCATTCATCGTTTCGAAGCCCACCACACGCCATGGGTTGTCGACCGCCGCGTTGCTGAAACACACGTTCCACGGAGGCTCCGCGCGGAACTCACTCGTATCTACCATCTCGGGCTCGATGGCCTGCAGCCACGGCTCGCCTTCGGGACCCTCCGGAGTGATCTCCCTTTGTGCGAGTTGCTCTTCGAACTGCGCTTGATCGAAGAACTCCGAGTGCTCGCCGGTGCCGGAGCCCTCTCCTCCGCCGGAGTCCCCGCCACCCGAGTCGCCGTTGTCCGAGCCGCCACACGCGGCCGCGATCAACGAGAGTGCAACGATCAGATACAACCAGCCAGCCTTACCGAATCTCATGAAACCCCCAGTGATCTCTCTTGTTCTGTCTCGACCCTGCTCGACGCTTCTTGTTGCCCAGTTACCCGAGCCTCCTTATCTGTAGAGGGACCCCCGGTCAACAACCCGGGAACCCGTGTCTTGAATGGGTTTGTGCTTGAAATGGTTTGTTCTTGTTTCCCCCCGAAGCGGCCTTGCGCGACGACCCGCAGCCGGGGTCAAGGTGGAGCGCCCGCAGCGCACGCGAGGACGAACGACCTTGGCGCCGGCGAGGACCGTCGCACACTGAGCGCGAGGGGGGCAAGGAGCGTCAGCCGATACAAACCACCTCCCCACGAGCTGTGAGGGAGACGTCGTCGCGCGCGCGGTCGCCCAGCCTTATCTCGGTGCTCGGAGCAAGCTCCGGCGACATGATGAGTGATGGGGTGGACCCCGGGTGAAGCGTTGCGGCCGCTCGGTCTTTCAAGGACGTCCACGAACGAGCCGTGGCGACAGGAGGCATGCGGGAGCCGGCCGCAGAGACCATCGGCGTGATGTGGGACGCGTCGCGCGCGGCGGCCATCTCAGGCGGCGACCTCGACGCGCCCGCTGGACGCGGGAGCTGAATGGATGTCGGCATCGACCGGCTGGAGGGCGGCGTCGCCGAGCTCCTTGAGGATGTGATAGGCGCGCCGGCACAGCTTGCGGGCGACCGCGAGGCACGCCCGGTTGTGGTCGATGCGGTCTTTGGCCTTGAGGTAGTAGGCGTAGTCCGGCGACGTCCTCCGGGCCGCAGACTGGGCCGCCTCGTAGAGCGCCCAGCGCAGCATCTCGGGGCCCTGGCGCGACAGGTGTCCGGGGGGACGCTTGCCGTTGGAGTCATAGACGGTGATGTCGAGGCCCGCATAGCGGACCGCGTCGTCGGAGTTAGAGAAGCGCCGGCAATCCCCGAGCTCGGCGAGGACCGCGACGCTGGTGAGGCCGCCGACGCCGTAAAGACCCATGAGCGCGCGGCAGCCGGGCTGAGCCTTGGCGAACGATCTCAGCTGCACGTCGAGCGGCCGCAGCTGGTCGTCGAGCGCGTCGAGCATCGCTTCGCCGACGGTGATGACCTGGCGACCGGCGGGAGAGAGCTTCGCGTCGGCGAGCCGCGCCCGCCCCTGCAGAGTGCTGAGTCCGATGCCGGGAGCAACGCCTTGGTGATAGAGCTGGGCCTGGATGCGCTGCTGCCATTGTCTGCGCTCGTCGAGCAGGGCCTTGCGCAGGCGCACCCGGGCGCGCAGCTCCAGGATGTGCTCCGGTGGGATCCACGA
>JBOGWX010000070.1:0-41787 GCA_050694055.1 Actinomycetota bacterium | reverse complement strand
CAGGCGCACAACGACAACCCCAAGCCGTTCGTGTGGACCGCAAGCGCCGAGTCGATACTCGAGAAGGTAAAGCGTGGACGGGTGGCGCTCGCTCAAGCGTCGGACTAATTATGAGGCACTACACTAGGAGGAATGACATGATTCGCAGGTTGAAGAACACCCTCGCGGTGCTCGGCGCCGTCTGCTTCGTCATCGGAATGCAGGGCTTCGCCCTCGGTGGGTTCTCCGGTCAAGCCTCCGTCGATTCCTCGAGGATCTCCAGCCTCGGCGTCGACCCGTTGCAGAACGCGCTCTTCCTGCTGGCGGGGTGGGGACTGCTCGGGGCCGCGCGCCGGGTCTCGTGCCCCCGGTCATCGCCCCGGCGGCGCGAGACTTAAGGGGTCACACAGCGTCCCCGAAGGAAGGTTCGTGCGGCCGGCGACTCAGCGCAAGCTCGACCTCTCGTACTCGCAGTACGTGCCGCGCGCGTTTTCGTTCGCGTGGCTGGTTACGGGAAACGAGAGTCTGGCCGCGCGCCTGACCCTGGGGGCCTGGCGACGGTCGATGGGCTCGCTGCAGGATCTGCGGGGGCCCGACGTGCTCGAGGGCCGGATGCTGCGATCTATCGTCGCCGGAGCCACGCGAGCGGGCTTGATGCGGCGTCCGGCTCCCGGCCCCGGTCTCGAGACCGCCTGGCTGCGCCTCCCGCCGAGGACGCGCGCGGCGCTCGTCCTGCTGCACGAGCAGGGTCTGGACCCTCGGCGTGTCGCCGACATCCTCGAATGCTCCGATGCGGCGCTCGCCGCCCTCGAGACCAGAGGGCTGGCCGGCCTGAGCAAGCGACTGAGCGAGCCCGACGTGGAAGCGCAGCTCGCAAGGTGGCTTCGGCAGCGGGCCGAGGATGCTCCCGCGGCCCCTGCGGAGAGTCCGCGGATGCGGCACAGAGTTGGTGTGCGCAGAGTGGCGACGGTCGCCGGTGCAGCCTTTCTGGCGATAGCGCTGGCGGCCGTCGCCGTGGCGGCCACCGCGGTGGCGGTTCGCCGGGCAAACGATCCTCCGGACCAAACGCTCGAAGAAGACGTCGTGGCTCCGCGCGACCCTGCGCTCGGAAGGCGCGTCGAAGACCTGCGACGCGGTTGCCCGGACGCATCCCGTCTGCGAACCCCTCCGAGGAGAGCCGCAAAAGAGGCGGCCGAGATCGCCGTCCGTTTCAACGATGCCGTGATTCGCGACGACGACCGCGCCCTGAGAAGACTGGCGGAGCCGAGCGCAAGCCCGACGCACGGACGCTGGGCCAGCACCAAGAGCCGCCAGGGGATCATCGTCACCCATGCGGCCCGAGTCTCCAACGACGATCTCTTCACCGTGGCCTGTGGCCGCGAGATCACGAAAAAGAGCGTGCGCGTGGTCATGTACGACCGCAACGGCGTCACGAGCGAGGGCCTGGCGTTCTTTTACGTCGCCTATACCGGCGAGGGCTGGCGCGTGTGGGGGGCGGACGAACCGGGAGCGTGAAATCGGCCGAGGTGTCGCAGTCACCCTTTAACGTGTGCAGGTGACCCATTCAGACATCGAGCGCATCCTCGAGGGGCTCAACCCCGAGCAGCAGCGAGCGGTCGGAGCGACGCGCGGACCCGTCTGCATCCTCGCGGGGGCGGGGGCCGGAAAGACCACGACGATCACCCGGCGAATCGCCTGTCAGGTGGCCTCGGGGGACTTCGCCGCGGACGCGATTCTGGCCGTCACCTTCACCGACAAGGCCGCGGGCGAGATGCGAGACCGGCTCGAGAAGCTCGGCGTCGGCGGCGTCCGAGCCCGCACCTTTCACTCCGCTGCCCTGGGGCAGCTCCGTAACCTCGCAGAGAATCCCCCGGGGCAGATTCTCCCGAGCAAGGTGGTGGCGCTGCGCCAGATCGCCAACACCCTCCCCAAGGCCTTTCGCTTCCGGCCCGCGAGCGACCTCGCCACCGAGATCGAGTGGGCCAAGAACCGCCGTCTCACTCCTCAGACCTATGTGGGCAACCTCGGCCGGCACGAGCCTCCGATTCCGTCGGACTTGATGCAGAGCGTCTTCACGCGCTACGAGCGCGGCAAGCGTGACCGGGGCTTCGTCGACTTCGAGGATCTGCTCGAGCTCGCCATCCGCATGCACGAGGACGAGCTCGACGCGCGCGAGCGCTTCCAGGCTCGTTACTCCGCCTTCACGGTCGACGAGTATCAGGACGTCAACACGCTGCAGCAGACCCTGCTCGAGCGATGGCTCGGGGGACGGGACGACCTGTGCGTCGTCGGCGACGACTACCAGTCGATCTACGGATTCACCGGAGCGACGCCCAGCCACCTCCTCGAGATGCCCCGGCGCTTCGCGCGCACCAAGGTCATCCGGCTGGAGACGAACTATCGCTCGACGCCGCAGATCCTCGATTTCGCCAACCGGCTGGTGCCGCAGCTCGGGGGGGCCGAGAAGGTGCTCGAGGCATCCCTGCCGAGCGGTTCGCCGCCGGAGGCCCGCCCGTTCACGACTGCCGAGACCGAGCGCGACTTCGTCGTGAGTCAGATCAACGAACTGCACGAGCAGGGTGTCGCTCACGAGGACATCGCGATCCTCTACCGGGTCAACTTCCGCTCGGAGGACTACGAGGAGGCGCTGGTGGGGGCCGGGATCCCCTTTCAGGTGCGCGGCGGGAACTTCCTCTCTCGTCCGGCCGCGCGGCGGCTGTTGAGCCGGCTGCGCCCGCCCGGCGCCACCGAGGTCGCGGAGCGCGTCAGGGCCGCAGCGGATAAAGAGGGCCGGCTGCCGAGCCCGCCCGAGGGACTGGGCGAGCAGGAGACGACCCGGCAGAACGACCTCGCCCGCCTGGTGCGGCTCGCCGAGGAGTTCGACGACGGCGGAGCCACGCTCAACGACTTCGTGGCGGACCTGCGCGCTCGCTTCACCAGCGAAGGCGAGGGCCGCGGGGTCAACCTGTTGACGCTGCATCGAGCGAAGGGGCTCGAGTTCGAGGCGGTCTTCCTCGTCCGACTCGAGGAGGGTGAGCTCCCCTTCAAAAGAGCCAAGAGCGATGAGGCCGTCACCGAGGAACGGCGGCTTCTCTACGTCGGGATCACGCGCGCAAAGAAGCACCTGTTCCTCACCCGGGTCCTAGCTTCGAACACGAAGGCGAGTCGCTTCCTCGCCGAGCTGGGGGTCGGTCCGCAGTCCGCGCGACCACCTCTGCCGGCGACGAGACGACGCGCCGCTTCGGACGACCCGGCGGTCGAAGCGCTGAAGCGCTGGCGCTTGCAGAGGGCGCGCGCCGACGAGGTGCCGGCCTTCGTGGTCTTTCACGACTCGACCCTCGAAGCGATCGCCGCCGCCGGTCCGGACAGCCTCGTCGAGCTGTCCGAGGTCCCCGGAGTGGGCCCGGCAAAGCTCGACCGCTACGGCGACGAGATCCTGAGGACACTGGCGGGCACGCCTGGTACTTAGCCGGCCGCCTTTTCGATCTCTCTAATGACCGTCTCGATGACCTTGACGCGCGCGTAGCGCTTGGAATCACCCTCGACCAGGTGCCAGCGACCGAGGCGATGATCGGTGCGTTCGACCATGTCCTCGACCGCGGACGCGTACTCGGGTCGCTTCTTGCGGTTCCTCCAGTCCTCATCGGTGAGCTTCCATGACTTGAGCGGTTCGTTCTTGCGGCGCTCGAAGCGCCGGAGTTGCTCGTCGCTCGAGATGTGCATCCAGAATTTCACCAAGATCATCCCTTCGAGCGCGAGCGAGCGTTCGAACTCGACGATCTCGGCGTAGGCGCGGGTCCACTGCTCGGTCGTGGCGTAACCCTCGACGCGCTCGACCAGGACGCGCCCGTACCAGGAGCGGTCGAAGACGGCCATGCCGCCCCAGCCCGGGAGCTGGTCCCAGAAGCGTTGCAGGAAGTGATGCCGTTTCTCGTCGAACGTCGGCGCGGCGAACTGGGCGACGCGCACGTGCCGGGGGTCGAGAGAGGCGACCAGCCGCTTGATGGCTCCACCCTTTCCGGACGCATCCCATCCCTCGAACAGCGCCAGCACCGGGGGGCCGAGTGGCCCTCCCAGCAGGCCGCCCAGCTCCAGCCTCAGCCCCAGAAGCTTCTTCTGGGCGGCTTCGAGCCGCTCGTCCTCCTCTTTGCGCGACAGCTTCAGCGACAAGTCGAGCTCGTCGAGTCTTCCCAAGTCTGCTCCCTTCGGCGCGGGCCACCTACGGCAGGTTGCGCAGCAGGCGGGCGAACACGCCCTTCAAGGTTCTCTTGCCGTAGGCGTGGCTCGGACTGTTCGTGGTCATGACCGCGAGAGCGGTTCTCGTGCCGTCTTTGTGCTCGAGCAGCACGATCTGATGGTTCACGGCCCCCGTACCCGAGCCCCAGCCTCCCTTGAAGAACTTCCTCCAAGGTCGCGTCCTCAGGTCTCCGATCCCCCAACGCTGCCGCTTGACGATGTGCGCGAGAAGCCAGCGTGCGTAGCCGCGGTGGCGTTTGGGGATGTAGCGCTCGAGCTTGAACATGAACCGAGCCTGATCGCGCGCCGAGCTGCTGCTTAGCCCCCACGGGCGGGTGAAAGAGAAATCCTTCATCTTTGCCTTGCGCGCGAGGCGGTACATCGGCCGAGGTCCCAGCAGATCGGCGATGCGAGTCGCGGTGTCGTTGTCGGACCAGCGGATCATGGGCCTCAACAATGATTTGTCGGAAGCTCGAAGCTTGCGCCCTCGGACAGAAGCTCGCCGCAAGTAGGCGACCATGAACATGACCTTCAGCGTGCTCGCCATGTGAACCGTCGTGGCGGCGCGGTGGCCGTGGAGTCGCCCCTTGGTGTCCTTGACGGCGAAGCTCACCGATCCCTCACGCTCGTGGGACCAACGAATCGCCGGTCTCGTCTTGGGACGCCAGGTCGTCTCCGCGGTGACCGGAGAGAGCGCGCCGACCGCCAAGAGGGACACCAGCAGCACAACGGTTGGTCGCACGATCCCTGTGATCATGCCCTTAGGTTAGTGCGCGGCATAACGGGCTACAACGCGGGAACACTGCAGGACGATACCAAAGGGACAAGGAGAGAGCGATGAAGGACATCGAACCGGAGCGCCCCCGCGACGCGGGAGTCGAGGAGGCGACACCTCCGACCATGCAAATCGAGGGAGCACGGATGCTCGCCGACGACGCACGGCCGTTGCTCGAGGGCAAGGGCTTCTCGGAGGATCAGATACGCAGGTGGGCCGATACCTACATCGCAGAGGAGGGATCCGGTGACGTCGACAGGTTCGTCGCCTGGATAGACCGCCGGCAAGAATCCGACTCGGACTAGGGCGCGGCTTCGTTACTCAAGACAGCACGTCCTTGCGTCTGAACCACCACAGAGCCACGCCGACGAACACCGCGGCGTACGCGAAGTGCAACATCGTCCCTCGGACCATCTCGAACGGGTCATCGAGCGGAAAGAAGAGATTTATCCACGCGCTGGAATAGTGCGTCGGCAAGGCGAACCGCACCGGGCCGAGACCGGTGATCGCATCGAGTATCTGGGAGACGATCGATAGGCTGAAGGCGCCGCCGATCGCGCCGGCGGGAATGTCGGTCATGGTCGAGAGCATGACGCCGAACGTCAGTACCGGCAGCATCGCTCCGATGACGTACAAAGTCGACAGGGTGAGTCCGTAGAGCGCCTCGCCCTGTGGAGTCGAAAAGATCAAAGGACCCTGCAGCGGCTCCCAGCCGAAGAAGGCGACCCCCGAAGCGAGGCCCGATATGGTCACCGCGAAGGTTGCGGCCGTCGTGAAGACGAACGCCACCAGCAGTTTGGTCAGCAGCAGACGGTGCCTCGCCACCGGGCGAACCAGCAGATAGCGCAGCGTCCCCCAATTAGCTTCACCTGCGATGCTCTCCCCCGCGAACAGAGCGACCACGATGACGAGGAAGAACACGCTCTGGAATCCCAGCGACGCCAATGCGTGGTTGAAACCGGATGCGGTGGTGGCGACGGCGAACGGCGGGCCCTCGTCACCTCCGTTTCCCTCCGGGTTCAACTTGTTCGCAACTGCTGCGATGACCGGGATTCCGACGAGGATCGCAAATGCAATCCACGTCCGCAATCGCCGAAGCTGCTTGACGAGCTCGATTCGGATCATGACTTGTCCAGGAGACCGAGGAACGCCTCCTCGAGCCGGTTGCGGGTCGTCACCGTGCTCACTCCAACGCCCCCACGCACCAGCGCAGCCACGATCTCGGCGCGCGGCCAGCCGTTGAGTTCGATGGTCAGTCCCGGAGCGTCGGTGGTTATCGAGCCGACCCCGGCCAACCGCGCGAGCACCTCGCCGGCGCGAGCGACATCGTCGACCTCGACGTACACGCTGGTGGACGCGGCCATGATCGTGGTCACCTCGCCGGCCGCAACCAAGCGGCCCTCGTCCATGACCACGGCGTGGCTGCACACCTGTTCGACCTCGGCGAGAAGATGACTGGACAGCAGCACGGTGATTCCCTCGTGGGCCAGCGCCTTCAGAGAACCGCGCACGGCGCGCGTCTCCCCGGGATCAAGTCCGTTGGTCGGTTCGTCGAGAATCAGCAGGTCCGGCTTGCGCAGCAGCGCCTGGGCGATCCCCAGTCGCTGGCGCATGCCCTGTGAGTAGGTCTTCAGCCTGCGATGCACGGCGTCCTCGAGCCCGGCGATGCCGAGGGCGACCTCGAGGTTGGGCGGTGGCCACTCCTCCCGGCCCGAACGCCAGAAGAACTCGAGATTGCGCAGGCCGGAGAGGTGCGGGATGAAGGCGGGCTGTTCCACCAGCACGCCGGTACGACGCAGTACCTCGGCCCCCGCCTTCGCCCGCCGGCCCAGCAGAAAGGCGCGGCCACTACACGCGTGAACCAGACCGAGGAGGATGCGCACGGTCGTAGTCTTGCCCGCCCCGTTGGGACCGAGCAGCCCGCAGACCTGCCCCGGCTCGACCGAGAAACTGAGATCGTGGACCGCGACGACGTCTCCGAAGCGCTTGGTGAGACGCTCGACTGCAAGGGCGGGGGCCATCACCGCAGTCTAGAGAGGTCCACGATTACGGGAGAGCGGAACGTTGCACCGGGCGGGCCCACCCGAGAACCCAGGCGTCCGACGTTCGGTGTTGTGGGCGCTACTGGGATCGAACCAGTGGCCTCTGCCGTGTGAAGGCAGCGCTCTCCCGCTGAGCTAAGCGCCCGGGAGGCCACATGATACCTGTGCCTGGTTCCCGCAATGCGGTTGCGGCCTTTCTGGGTCGAAAGGTTCGCCGAGCGCGCATAGAGACCCAGAATTGAGCCCTTCGCGCGCGATCACACCCGAAACAGCCCGGCGAGTCCACGCCGCAACTGCAGCAAGCCGCTATCCGTCCGCGTGCGGCTGATCGGCGGCCCGTTTGAACGAAGCCTCTATCTCGCGCCACGCCGCGTTCACTCCCTCGTGGCCTTGCGTCGAGGATGACTTGTTGGGCTCGAGCATCTTGTAGACGTCGAAGAAATGCTCTATCTCGCTCATGATGTGCGAGGGAAAATCCTCGAGCGACCTCATGTCCTTCCAATTCGGGTCCGTGTCGAGGACGCAGATGATCTTGGCGTCATGGCCCTTCTCGTCCTCCATCCACAGAATCCCGACGGGACGAGCGTCCGGTATCCAACAACCGGGGAAGGTCGGATCCTCCAGGAGCACGAGCGCATCCAGCGGATCGCCGTCCTCGCCGAGCGTGTGCGGGATGAAACCGTAATCGGCGGGATAGGTCGTGGCCGAGAACAACCGGCGGTCGAGCTTGTAGATGCGCCGCTCGGGATCCCACTCGTACTTGTTGCGGCTCCCCTTGGGAATCTCGACCACCACATCGATGGTGTTGCGCTCGTCGATCACGGACACAACCCTAGTGGAGGCACCCCGCCGCGTCAGGCTCGGGGGGCCTCCTCGCCCGATGGCTGCTCGATGCGGACGCGCTCGTCGGCGATCTCGTTGCCGTCGTAGTTGGCATCGACGTCTGCGATCTCGCCTTCGGCGTCCTGGCGTTGTGGCTCGTAGTCCTCGTCTGATTCGTACTGATTGAGCTCCGGGTCCTTCGAGCGCGGCTTCTCCGTCATGGCTCACTCCATATCGGGTCCTTGGACGGGTCTTGCCCACGCCTTACGCCCACGAAACGAGCCGAGCGGTCAGGCCGAGCGCCTGGCGGCGGTGCGCTTGCGCGTCTTGCCGGCGGCAACTCGCCGGGAAGACGCCTTCGTCCGGCGCTCCAGCAGGGGGCGGAGGAACTCTCCCGTGTAGGAACCAGGGGCGCCGGCGACCTCCTCGGGCGTACCGGCGGCGACGATCTCGCCCCCTCCCGTCCCGCCCTCCGGTCCGAGATCGATGATGTGGTCGGCCGTCTTGATGATCTCGAGGTTGTGCTCGATGACCACGACGGTGTTGCCGTTGTCCACCAAGCGGTGCAGCACGCCGAGAAGCTTTCGCACGTCCTCGAAGTGCAGACCGGTGGTGGGCTCGTCGAGGATGTAGAGGGTGCGGCCCGTCGAACGCTTCGACAGCTCGCTTGCGAGCTTGACGCGCTGAGCCTCTCCGCCGGAGAGCGTCGGCGCCGGTTGCCCCAGCTTGATGTAGCCGAGGCCCACGTCTCGCAACGTGGTCATATGGCGCGCGATCGGCGGGATGGCGGAGAAGAACTCACAGGCCTCCTCGACGCTCATCTGCAGGATCTCCGAGACATTACGGCCCTTGTATCGAACCTGGAGGGTCTCCCGGTTGTAGCGCTTGCCCTTACAGACCTCGCAGGGAACGTAGATGTCCGGTAGGAAGTGCATCTCGATCTTGATGGTGCCGTCACCCATACATGCCTCGCAGCGTCCGCCACGGACGTTGAAGCTGAACCGCCCGGGCTGGTAGCCACGCCGGCGCGCGTCCTGGGTCTTGGCGAACAGCTTGCGAACATGGTCCCAAACGCCGGTGTAGGTCGCCGGATTGCTTCGGGGCGTACGACCGATCGGGCTCTGGTCGATGTCGATGACCTTGTCGACGTCGCCGATCCCCTTGAGCGAGCGGTGCTTGCCCGGGACCAGGCGCGCCTGCCGGTTGAGCTTTTGGTGCACCGCCTTGTAGAGGATGTCGTTCACCAGCGTCGACTTGCCCGATCCCGAAACACCTGTGACGCAGATGAAGTTCCCGAGTGGGAAGGCGGCGTCGATGTTCTTCAAATTGTGCTGCCGGGCCCCCTTGACCACCAGCTCGCCGCGCTCCGCCGGCCTGCGCCGCTCGGGTATCGCGACGCTCCGCCGGCCCGCGAGGTAGTCACCCGTCAGCGAGTCCTGGTGCCCGATCAAGCCCTCGAGGGGGCCGGAGAAGACGATCTCGCCACCGTGCTCCCCCGCACCCGGTCCGATGTCGACGACGTGATCGGCGGCGCGGATCGTCTCTTCGTCGTGCTCGACGACGATCAGCGTGTTCCCCATGTTCCGCAACCGGACGAGCGTGTCTATCAACCGCCGGTTGTCGCGTTGGTGAAGGCCGATCGAGGGCTCGTCGAGGACATAGAGAACACCGACGAGCCCGGATCCGATCTGCGTCGCCAGCCTGATGCGCTGAGCCTCGCCGCCCGCCAGCGTCGCCGAGCTACGAGACAGCGTCAGGTAGTCGAGCCCCACGTCGAGCAAGAAGCCGAGGCGAGCGTGAATCTCCTTCAGCAGTCGTTCTGAGATGAAGGTCTCGCGGTCGTTCAACTCGAGCTTGCGCAGGAAGTCGTAGACGTCGCCGATGGGCCGCGCGCTGACCTCATGGATGTTCTGGCCGCCCAGCGTCACGGCAAGCGATTCCGGCCTCAGGCGCGCGCCCTTGCACTTCGGACACGGGACCTCTCTGAAGTACTGCTCGTAGCGCTCGCGCGCGTAATCCGAGTCGGTCTCGTCACGCCGGCGCTCGAGCCAGGTGATGATGCCCTCGAAGACCGTCCAGTAGGAGCGCTGCCGTCCGTAGCGGTTCTTGTAGCGGACGTGGATGTCCTCCGAGTCGTCCCCGTACAGAATCGTGTCGCGCGCCGTCTTCGACAACCTCTTGAAGGGCACGTCGGTCCGGAAGCCGAACGTCGATGCCGCAGCGTCGATCAGGCGGGTGAAGTACTCGCTCTTTCCCGCCCACGGGGCGACGGCCCCCTCGTCGAGCGTGAGATCCGGGTTCGGGATCACGAGCTCGGAGTCGACCTCGAGATGTGTCCCGAGCCCGTCGCAGCGCTCGCACGCCCCGTAGGGCGAGTTGAAGGAGAAGTTCCTGGGCGCCAGCTCGTCGAAGCTGATGTTGTCGTAGGTGCACGCGAAGTGCTGGCTGAACATGATGTCCTCGGAGGCGTCGTCGACCAGATCGATCGCCGCGACGCCATCGGCCAGCTCGAGCGCGGTCTCGATCGAGTCGTTGAGCCGGCTTCTGAGCCCCTCTTTGAGAACGAGACGGTCGACGATGATGTCGATGTCGTGCTGGAAGTAGCGATCGAGCCGGATCTTCTCCGAGAGGTCGCGCACCTCTCCGTCGATCCGGGCGCGCGCATAGCCGCGGCGGGCGAGCTCCTCGAGGGCCTGCGTGAACTCGCCCTTGCGTCCCTTGACGATGGGCGCGAGCACCTGGAAGCGCGTACCCGCCGGCAGCTCGAGGACCTGGTCCACGATCTGCTCGGGAGTCTGGCGCGCAATGGGCCGGCCGCAGAGATGGCAGTGAGGCCTGCCGATCCGGGCGAACAGGAGCCTGAGGTAGTCGTAGATCTCGGTGATCGTCCCGACCGTCGAGCGAGGGTTCTTGGGAGCCGACTTCTGGTCGATCGAGATGGCCGGACTCAGCCCCTCGATGAAATCCACGTCGGGCTTGTCCATCTGCCCCAGAAACTGCCTGGCGTAGGCGCTCAGTGACTCGACATAGCGGCGCTGGCCCTCGGCGTAGACCGTGTCGAAGGCGAGCGAGGACTTCCCGGAGCCCGAGATCCCGCAGAAGACGATGAGGGCGTCGCGGGGCAGCTCCAGGTTGACGTTTCTGAGGTTGTGCTCTCGGGCCCCCCGAATGACGAGGTTGCCGCGGTGGGACGAAGATGGAGGCATCGGCTCACAGGGTAAACGACGCGCGTGTAACTCGTATTCAGATTCTTCGCGCTCTCGACCAGCCTAGAGGGTCGGCTTCATCGTCATCGCCCAGACCACGACGATCAGGATTACGAGCTCGATCCGCCCGTAGGTGAAGAGCTTTCGGATGTTGCCTTGGACCTCGGCATCCTCCACTCCCCTCTCCTCTATCAGCTTGTTGGTCTTGCCCGACAGGGGGCCGAGGAAGAAGGCTCCGTTGACGAACGAGTACCCGAAGCCCGCGAGCCCGATGATGATCCAGAGCTGTTCGAAGTTCCACCGATCCAGCGTCATGATGACCCCGGCGATGACTATCAGGATCGATGCGGGGGTCAGGACGCGCGTTCCGATCCACTCCGCCTGCTTGGTGAAGCCGGCCAACTGAACGGCGTCGTTCGCGCTCGCCAGTCTCGTTCCGATGATCTGCAGATGAATGGTGCCGCCCACCCAGACGATCGCCATCAGCACGTGGATGAACAGTAGAAACTCGTACATTCGACACTCCTCCTCGAGTAGTGACTCAGGGGAAGGTAATACGGTCACAGAGTGAAGTTAAGGACTTTCGCGAAACTCGTCCTCAACCAAGGCTCAAGGGAAACTCGTCTGGGGCGGTAGCCTGCGGTCATGACCGACTACGGCGCCTACCGGGACGAGTTTCCGATCCTGGCCGAGCGGGCCTACCTCATCTCGGCATCGCTCGGCCCCCTCTCGCGGCGCGCCCGGCGAGCCGCAGGCGAGCACCTCGACCTGTGGCAACGCCTCGGCCCGGAGGAGCTGTGGCTGGCCCACGGCCTTCCCAAGCTCGAGCAGTGCCGCGACCAGTTCAGCCAGATCATCGGGGCGGACTCCGACGAGGTGGCCATCGTTCCCTCCGTGTCGTCCGGGCTGTCGTCGATCGCCTCGTGTCTCGACTTGGACGAGCGCAACAAGATCGTGCTCTCCGACATGGACTTCCCCACCAACGGCTACGTGTGGAGGGCCCAGCAGCGAAGGGGGGCGAAGCTCGATTTCGTGCCCTCTCCGGACGGCATCAGGGTCGAGGCAACCGACGTGATCGACCGTATCGACGCCCACACCGCGGTAGTCAACATCAACCGGGTGCTGTTCGAGTCGTCGTGGATCATGGACCTCCCTCCGATCATCGAGGCCGCGCACGACGCCGGGAGCTTGGTGGTCGTGGACGACTTCCACGGAAGCGGCATCGTGCCCGTGGACGTGCACGAGCTCGGAATCGACTTCCTGCTGTCGGGAGCGCTCAAGTGGCTCATGGGCGGTCAGGGCATCGCCTTCCTCTACTGCCGGCGCGACCTGATCGAGACCATGCAGCCGCTCGTGGTCGGGTGGTTCGGCACCAAGGAGCCGTTCGACTTCGATCGCTCGAGGCTCGACCTGCGGGACGACGCCCGACGCTTCGAAGCCGGAACCTACACGCTGCCCCAGGCCTGGACCGCGTCGGCGGGGATGGACCTGATCCTCGAGGTCGGCGTCGAGGCCATCCGCGCCCGAAACCAGGAACTGACCTCACTGATCATCGAACACGCCGACGAGGCCGGCCTCGAGCTCCTCTCTCCACGAAGCGAGCACCAGCGCGGGGGACTGATTCGAGTGCGGGTCCCCGGCGGACGGCCGAATGCCGAGCGCATCCTCCACGAGCTCTTCAAGCGCGAGGTCGTGCTCGACCAGCGCGGCGACGCACTCCGGATATCGCCTCACTTCTTTTCAACCGAGGAGGAGATCGAGCGCTGCTTCGAGGAGCTCGAGAAGGTTGTCTGACCTCGCCGCCGAACTCGACCCCCACGAGAACCCCGCAGGCTGGCCCACCCAGGTCGTCCCGATCATGGCGCGGGCGCTCACCTGTCGCTACGCGTCGCTGACCCGCTCGGGACAACCGATCACATGGCCCGTGACGCCCTACTTGAACGATGACCACCGCAGTGTGGACGTCTCGACCGGCGTCACCTATCCCGCCAAGGCCGAGCGGGCGAGACGCAACCCGAACGTCTCCCTGCTGTTCGACGACGCGGTCGGGCTCACTCTGGACAAGCCGCCGACCGTGCTGGTGCTGGGCAAGGCTGCGGTGCGGGACGCCGACCTACAGGCCAACACCGATCGCTATCTGCAGCGCTCGTGGCGCAAGCTGCCCGCGGTCTTCGGGCAAGTTCCCTGGCCGCTGTTCAAGGCTCAGGCGTGGTACTGGACGCGCATCTGGATCGAGGTCACGCCGCTGCGCATTCTCTGGTGGCAGCACGATCGCCTCGACGAGGCGCCGCGCTCCTGGGAGGCGTCCGGCGAGGTCGAGCTCGGTCGATCGGATCCCGCTCCTGCAGGCTCGGTGCCGGGTCCCTGGCAGCGAGTCGAGGGAGCCGGATGGCGGGAGCACGCCACCCGGGCGATCGGCCGCATCGGCCGGCCGTCGGTCACCTTCGTCCGAGATGGTTGGCCCCTCTCTGCGCCGGTGAGCAGACTGAGAGCCGCGCCCGATGGTTTCGTGGCCCGTCTCCCGCGCGGCCTCCCGTGCCCGGCGGGGGGTCCCGCCTGCATCACCTTCCAGACCCATGCCGAGAAGTTCGTCGGTCAGGACAACGCCGCGTTCCTCGGCGACATCGTGACGGAAGGCGACCGGCTCCACTTCGTGGTCGCGCGGAGGCTCGGAGACTTCGTGCTGCCGGGCGGGCTTCTTAGCAGGACCCGACACTTCCTCGGATACGGCCGCAGGCTGAGCCCCCGGCTCGAGGCCGAATGCCGGAGACGGGATCAAGGAGTCCCTCAGATTCGGCACCCGCGCGCTCTCTGATCTTCGAGAGCCATTCGCAAAAACCACACGAAGTAGTCACAAAAAATAGCGTGGGAAGCGAAACCATATGAACGCGTTGTACGTCATAGTGGATACAACACGAATTTCCACGGCCATCTGCCCCCAGGCCCCCGGACCCGCGACCGGGGGCCTGGCATTTCCCCCGGCGGTTGCCCGGCTCACCCGATCAGGGTCCAGCGACCGCTACGCCACCTCCACGCAGTGGTGGCGGTGCGCAGCGTCATCCAGATCGTCGCCCCGAGCGCGAGGCCGGCGGTCCCCCACCCGAAATTCAGGGCCATGACCGACACGCACGCGTAGGCAACCGACGAGCCGAGCATCGAGGTGGCCAGAAAGCGTGTGTCACTGGCCCCGATCAGGATCCCATCGAGCGTGAAGGCGAGCGCATTGAGAGGCTGAACCAGGGCCAGCCAGGCGATGAGCGCTGTGGCCGACGTCACCACCGCATCGTCGCTGCTGAAAGTGGCCGCGAGCAGGTTGCGAGAAAGATAGAGACCGGCCGCGCTAGCGACGCCGAGGAACAACCCCCACTCCATCAGCCGCACGGTGACCTCTTTCGCCTCGATCCGGGTCCCCGCTCCGAGGTGCTTCCCTACCAGCGCCTGGGCGGCGATCGCCACGGAGTCCAGCACCAGCGACAGGAACAGAAACAGTTGCATCGTGATCTGCCAGGCGCCCAGAGAGCCGAGACCCATGCGCGCCGCGACCGCGGTGGCGAGCGTCATCGCCCCGAGCAGCGAGCCGGTCCTCACTACGAGGTCGGCACCGATCCTCAATAGGCCTGCTGCGACCTCGCGTTCGAACGCCCACGCGGCGCCGGCGCGCCTGAACCGAGGAATCAGGACCCACAGGAAGGCCCCCGCCGCGAGGCTCTGGCCGATCACCGTCGCCCATGCCGCACCCTGCACGCCCATGCCGAACGGGTAGATCAGCAGGTAGTCGAGCGCCACGTTGATCAGCGCTCCTCCCACCGCGATGTACATCGGCGTCTTGGTGTCCTGGGCGCCGCGCAGCCACCCGTGCCCCACCTGGCCGATCAGCACGGCCGCCGACGCCAGGACGCGAATGCGTAGATAGGACTCCGCTAGTCCTTCGATCTGCGGGCCCGCGCCCAGCAATCGAACGATCGGCCCGGCGAAGACCACGCCGAACAGCGTCACGCCCGAGCCGATCAGAACCGCCATGATCAGCGCCTGAACTCCGATACTGGCGCCGCTTCGCTCGTCGTTCGCACCCACGAAGCGGGCGACCCGCGGCGTGACGCCGTAGGCGAGGAAGCTGAAGAGCCAGAAGGACGCCGTGAACGCCGCGGTTCCCACTGCAACCGCGCCGAGCTCCTCGGCGCCGAGGTTGCCGACGAAGGCCGTATCTGCCAGCGAGTAGAGAGGGTCCGCGGCCAGCGCGGCCAGCGCCGGCACGGCCAGCGACAGAATCGTCTTGTCCTCCGGATGGCGTCCCGGCAGCCGCCACCGGTGTACGCGCCGCCCCAATCGCATCGGCAGACATCCTCGCAGCCCGTCACGGTCGGAGATACCTCGGTAGCAACGAGAAAAGAATGATCCAATTTTTGGGTTTCAAGGGCCGCTCCCGAGCACAGACTCTTCAGGGAACCAAGCCCCCGGGCGGGGGCCCGTCGGAACGGAGCCGAGGTGGGGATCAAGTTGTGTGCTCGGGCGGTGTCGGGGCTGGCCATCGCGTGTGCCTTGCTGACCTCTTGCACCGCGCCGTTCCAAACCGAGAGAGGGGCGACCGTGGCCGGTGCCGGCGAGGCGGCCGAGGACAGAGCACCGTCGCGCACGGAGTACACGACCGAGATGGCTCGCCTCTGCGCCTCACACTTCGTCTACATCGAGCGACCTGCGATCAAGGTCTCCTTCGAGCAGTACCGGCGGATGGAGCAGGCCAACATGGAGAAGCTCGAGGACTTCGTGGAGGAAGCGAAGTCCGTGACTCCGCCGGCGGATCTGCTCGAGCACCACGCCAAGCTCCTGTCGGGTACCTCGGAACTGATCGACGCGACCGAAGTCGTCATGGACGTTCCGCCGCGTGCCCCCGCTGAGTACTTCGCCGCCGAGACGGTGCGAGCCGAGACCGCGGAGCAACTGTGGTTTGCGACCGACTTCTCGGACCTCCCGCTCGACTGCAACTGGCAAGACGAGTTCAGCGTATTGAACGATCGGTTCTTCGCCAGGGCGAACGAGACATGCTTCCACTTCTACTCCGACGTTTCGCTCATGTTCGAGCAAGAGGTAGACACCCTCGAACGAGACGGTCGGGCGTTCGGACCCGGGTTCTCCAGGGAGTTCCAACAGCGCCTAGAGCGCATGGTCGCCGACATGAACAGGGGTATTCCCGGACCTCTGGTCGACGGGCGCGTGTCCAAGATGCTGGCCATGTACTCCCAAGCGGCTTCGTCGCTCGGCACCATCCGCTCCGCCGTGAGAAGAGGCGACCGGGAGACGGTCGTGAGCAAGCTCGACTACTACTTCGAGGTCATCGAACGTGCGAACCGCATCGCCAAGCGCTTCAAGCTCCTGTACTGCGTCGCCACGGTGACGCCGGAGGGCAAGCCCGAACCCAAGCCGAAGGTCGTCTAACCCGCGCCGCTAGCCGACGTCGCGCAGCTCGCGTTTGAGGTCGTTGATCTCGTCCCTGATGCGGGCGGCGTACTCGAAACGGAGATCCTCCGCAGCCTGGTGCATCTCCTCCTGGAGTTGAAGGATGAGCCGCTTGAGGTCATCGGGCCCCCCACCGAAGGGCTCGCTGCGCCGGCTCTTGGACTTCGTGGGGACCGTCTCTCTCCGCTCGCGTCCGAACAGCAGGATGTCCGAGACGGCCTTGCGGATCGAGGTCGGGTTGATGCCGTTGGCCTCGTTGTACTCGAGTTGGATCATGCGGCGTCGCTGCGTCTCGTCGATGGCCCGGCGCATCGAGTCGGTGACCTCGTCGGCGTACATAACGACCTGACCGTCCACGTTACGGGCCGCTCGTCCGATGGTCTGGATGAGCGAGGTTTGCGACCGCAGGTAGCCCTCCTTGTCGGCGTCGAGAATCGCCACCAGCGACACCTCCGGCAGATCGAGGCCCTCGCGCAGCAGGTTGATCCCGACGAGCACGTCGAACTCACCGAGACGGAGGTCGCGCAGGATCTCGATGCGCTCGACCGTATCGATGTCCGCGTGGAGGTAGCGCACCCGAATCCCCGACTCGAGCAAGTAGTCGGTCAAGTCCTCTGCCATCTTCTTGGTGAGCGTGGTGACCAGCACGCGCGCGCCCGCTTCGGTGCGCTGCCTGATCTCCTCCATGAGGTCGTCGATCTGACCTTTCGTCGGCCTGATCTGGACCTCGGGATCGACGAGCCCCGTAGGGCGAACGATCTGCTCGACGAACTCCCCGCCGAACTTGCGCTCGAAGGGACCGGGAGTCGCGCTCATGAACACGAGTTGCTCCACCGAGTCGAGGAACTCGTCGAAGCGCAACGGACGGTTGTCGAGGGCGCTCGGGAGCCGGAAGCCGTGTTCGACCAGTGTCTCCTTGCGCGACTTGTCGCCCTCGTACATACCGTTGAGCTGAGGAACCCCGACGTGGCTCTCGTCGAGCACGACCAGGAAATCATCGGGAAAGTAGTCGATGAGCGTATTCGGTTTGGTCCCTGCGGCTCTGCCCTCGATGTGGCGCGAGTAGTTCTCGATTCCGTTGCAGAAGCCGACTTCGCGCAGCATCTCGAGGTCGTACTCGGTGCGCATCCGCAGGCGTTGAGCCTCGAGCAGCTTGTTCTCGCTCGTGAGTCGCTGCAGTTGTTCCTGCAGCTCGATCTCGATCGCCGCGATCGCCTTGGTCAGGCGCTCCTGCGATGCGACGTAGTGGGATGCCGGGTAGACCTCGTAGTGGCCGAGCTCGGAGATGATCTCGCCGGTGAGCGAGTCCAGCATGACGATGCGATCGACCTCGTCGCCGAACAGCTCGATGCGGATGGCCTTCTCCTCGTAGGCCGGAAAGACCTCGATGGTGTCGCCCCGCACCCGGAACTTGCCGCGCACGAAATTGACGTCGTTGCGCTCGTATTGAATGTCGATGAGCTTGTCGATGATGAAGTCCCGGTCGGCGGTCCCGCCTCGAGCCACGCTCACCGTCTGGTTGAGGTATTCCTCGGGCGAGCCGAGGCCGAAGATGCACGACACGCTGGCCACGATGAGGACGTCGTTGCGCTGCAACAAAGCGCTGGTCGCGGCGTGTCGCAGGCGCTCGATCTCGTCGTTGATCGAGGAGTCCTTCTCGATGTAGGTATCACTCGAGGGCACGTATGCCTCGGGCTGGTAGTAGTCGTAGTAGCTGACGAAGTACTCGACCGCGTTGTTCGGAAAGAACTGCTTGAACTCGTTGCAGAGCTGAGCGGCCAGCGACTTGTTCGGAGCGATGACCAGCGTCGGCTTCTGGATCGATTCGAGCGCCCAGGCCACGGTGGCGGTCTTGCCCGTTCCCGTGGCTCCCAACAGTGTCGAGAAGCGTTCTCCCGACTGGACGCGCGCAGCCAGGCCGGTGATCGCCTTGGGCTGGTCACCCGCGGGAGCAAACTCGGCTTCGACCTTGAACGGAGGCATCACAAGAGTGTAACTAGCGGCGGTGTTGCGGGCGAGAGGCCTACCGGCCGCTCGCGTGGCACGATGCCGGGCATGAAATGGAGGGCCGTCTGCGCCTTGCTGGTGGCACTGACGGCCTGCACGCCCGATTCGGGCGACACACCACCGCCCTCGCAGCGGGCCGGGCCCCCTGGGGGCCGCGTCAAATCCGACTGTGCCGCCGTCGAGAGACTGGTGGGACGCGTCCGGCGGGGCTGGTATCCACGACGGTCGCCCGAACTGTCCTTCGTCGCTCGCCGGCCGCACTTCGTCGGCATCGCCGGGATGCCGCCGCACACCGGACCGTGGGACTTCCTCGGAGACGTCCCCCTGGTCGTTTACGGCCCGGGCTTCATCGAGCCGCGCGGCGAGGTCGCGAAGCCGGCGAGGATGGTCGACCTGGCTCCCACGACCGCCGAGCTCATCCGATTCAAGGAGTGGCCGAACCGCCCGGGCCGGGTGCTGAAGGAGGTCCTGAGCCCCACTGCATCTCCTCCGAGGCTGGTTGTGACCCTCGTCTGGGACGGAGCGGGCGTCAACGCTCTCGAAGCACATCCCCAGTCCGTGGGCTACCTCCGCAAGCTGGGGACCGCCGGAGCCTCTTACTCGAACATGAGCCTCGGCTCGACGCCTTCGAACACACCTCCGATTCACGCCGTGATCGGGACGGGTGTCTATCCCAGAGAACACGGCGTGGTGTCCGTGAAGCAGCGCGCTGGAGCCGGGGACTTCATCGATCCCTGGCTCGCCGACGATCCGTCGCTGCTCGAGGTCCCGACGCTGGCGGACCTCTACGACGAGGCCCGCGGCAACGAACCAGAGATCGGCTTGCTCGCCACGGTCAACTGGCATCTCGGGATGGTCGGGCACGGCTCGAGCCATCCCGGTGGGGACCAAGACCTCGCCGTGCTCCTGGACTCGTCGGGCTTTATCAAGGGGAACTCATCCCTCTACGAGTTGCCGCCCGTGAACGAAGCCTCTCTGCTCGAAGAGCACACGCGCGATCTCGACGCGGCCGACGGCCGGGCCGACGGCCACTGGCTCGACCATCCGTTGGACGACCTGTCCGTGCGCGCCTCGAGCCCCGCTTACACGGCTTTTCAGAATGAGGTTCTCTCCGACCTGATCCGGGAGCACGGCTTCGGTGCCGACGAGGTTCCGGATCTCTTGTACGTCAACTTCAAGCAGCCCGACGCTGCCGGTCATAGGTGGGGCCCGGATTCACCCGAGGTCGGCCGGGTGCTGCGAGCCCAAGACCGGGCACTGCGCGCGCTCGTGCGAACACTCGACGCGACGGTGGGACGCCGTTCGTGGGTCCTGATGGTCACCGCGGATCACGGCATGATGCCCTACCCGCAGGACAGCGGCGGTCTGCCCATCGGCGGTAAACGGCTGGCGGCCGACCTCAACGCCCGTTTCAGCGGGGGCCGCGCCGGGGATCTCGTCGAACGCGTCATGGCCCACGGCGTCTACGTCAACCGGTCCGAGCTGAAAGCCAACCGCGTGACGCTCCACCAGATGGCTACGTGGTTGTCCCGCTACACCATCAAACAGAATCTCGACGGCCGGGATCCGCCGCGGTACTTGCGGGGCCGTTCCCACGAGTTGCTTTTCGATGCGATTCGTCGTACGGGACAAACGAGCCGTCATGAACTGCGAGGACGACGGTTCATGAAGGCGACACCAACGGGCGCTTGTTCGCCCAGGGCCTGGCTTCCTCCAGCTGCGCGGACAGCCGAATGAGCGTCGCCTCGTCCGCGGGCCGGCCGATGAATTGTGAGCCGATCGGCAGCCCGGAGGCACTCCAGTGGAGCGGCACGCTTACCGCGGGCTGTCCCGTGATATTGGCCCCCACGGTGAACGGCACCACCATTCCGGCGCGAACCAATTGCATCCAGGGATCCTCTTCCTCGAAGATCCAACCGACCGGGCGCGGCGTCTGCGGCATCGTCGGCGTCAAGATGACGTCGTAGTCGTCCCACAACCCGACCACCCTGCGAGCGAAGGCCTCGACCTGGATGCGCGCCTGTAAGTAGGCGTCCATCGTCGTGCCCGCGGCGGTCTCTGCCAGGACGCGGTTTAACGGCTCGAGCGCGGCCGGGTCGATGCCGGCGTAGTAGCACGACCCGCTCTGCCAGATGGTTATGAAGTGGCTCGTCAGCTCGGGCTCGTTCCACTGTGGCGTGATCTCCTCGACCTCATGGCCGAGCGACTCCAGCAGCACGGCGGTGTCACGCACCGCGCCGGCGACCTCGTCCTCCACCGGCGTGTCGTTGCCGCCGACCAGCGTGAAGCCGACCCTCAGCACCCCCGGGTCCGCCGCGGCCTCCTCGGCGAAGGGACGCTCGGGTGGGGGCGCCCAGTAGGGGTCGCCCACCTCGTAGCCGCTCATGACGTCGAGCAGGGCCGCCGCATCCGCCACGCTGCGGGAGATCGGCCCCTCGGTGGAGAAGCCGGCCATCACCTCGCCGAAGCGGGGCCCGTTCGACACACGACCACGCGCCGGCTTGATCCCGAAGAGCCCGCAGCACGAGGCGGGAATGCGAATCGAGCCGCCGCCGTCACTGCCGTGCGCCACCGGGATCATGCCGGCGGCCAGGGCCGCCGCGGCGCCGCCGCTGGAGCCTCCCGGCGTGAACTCCGTGTTCCACGGGTTGCGGCAGATGCCGTTGAGCCGGCTCTCGGTTTGGGGAACGGTTCCGAACTCGGGGGCATTGGTCTTGCCGAGGATGATGAACCCCGCCTCGCGGATGCGGCGCACCGCGGCGTTGTCGATGTCGGGGACGTACTCGGCCAGCGGTTCGCACGAGAAAGTCGACCGGATCCCTTTGGTTTCGGCGAGGTCCTTGATGGCGATCGGCACCCCGTGAAACGGCGGCAGCTCATCGCCGTGGGCGACGGCCAGGTCCGCGGCGCGCGCGGCGCGCTCGGTCTCGGGCCCGACCACGGTGACGAAGGCGTTGAGCCGCTCGTCGAGCAGGTCGATCCGCTCGAGGTACATCGTGACCAGCTCGAGCGAGGACACCTCACGTTGCCTGATCAGCCTTGCCTGCTCGAGGGCCGGCAGGAACTCGACGTCCGTCACGGAAGCCTCCGATGGATAGGGGGGGAGCTGGTGGGGAATTGTACCCAACCGGGTCACGGAAACTCTGAGAGGGTTGCGCCATGGACGACGATCTCAGACGAGTTGCGGACGCGGCGATCGGTTTCATGGCCGAGCACGAGGGCCTGGCTCTATACGAGGCGGCGAGAAGCGTCGCTTCGCTCGGCCCCCTGTTGGAGATCGGCAGCTACTGCGGGAAGTCGGCGGTGTATCTGGGCGCGGCCGCCCGGGAGGGGGGAACGACTCTCTTCTCGATCGATCATCACCGCGGCTCAGAAGAGCACCAGGCCGGAGGCGAGTACCACGATCTCCGGCTGGTAGACACCACGACCGGTGCGATCGACACCCTGCCGCATTTTCGCCGCACGCTCGCGACGGCCGCTCTCGAAGACGTCGTAGTCGGCGTGATCGGTGACTCTCAGCGGGTCGCGTCGCACTGGGGAACCCCCCTCGCACTGGTCTTCATCGACGGTTCGCATGCACTCGGTTCCGCGCTGGGTGACTACACAAGCTGGGCGCCGCACGTGAAGCGCGGAGGCTTGCTCGCCATACACGACGTCTTCGAGGACCCGGCGCAGGGCGGCCGTCCTCCCTACGAGGTCTACCGCCGAGCCCTGTGCTCCGGCGCGTTCTCCGAGCTGAGCGCGACCGCGTCGCTGCGCGTCCTAGAACGGGTCGGCGAGGGGTTGTGAGGCGACCGGGACCGCGTCCCCTTCGCTTCGAAAGAACCCCGACGTGTCGCTCGATCCGGCGAGCGCGTCGTATGCCAGTACCACGGCCCCCGAGCTCCACGTCGTCTGCTCGACGGGCCAGCGCGTACCGTCGGGAAAGGTAGCGCCCGTCCAGTACGAGCCGTCGGCGGCCCTGAGGTGCTGAACCCAGTCGAACAGGGACTCGGCCCGGTCCTGTAAGCCGAGTGCGTCAAGAGCGAGAACCAACTCGCACGTCTCGGCCGTGGTTACCCACGGACGGTCCGCGACACAGCGCACGCCGAGACCCTCCTCCACGAAATGTTCCCATCGAGAATCGATCCGCGCGGCCCCCGCCTCGCGTCGAAGGACTCCCCCGAGCACCGGGTAGTACCAGTCCATCGAGAAACGATCCTTGTTCTCGAAGGCCTTCCGACGATTGCCGATCGCGTGTGCGAGGTTCGTCTGCGACAGCTCCCAGTCCGGGCGTTCGTTGCCGGTAAGTCCGGCAAGCGAGATCGCACATCCGAGGCTCAGGTGAATGCACGAGGAAGAACTGAGAAGCGCCCGGGGCCACGGGCGGTAGCCGGCATCGCGCGCCCATGCGATGGCACCATCCGTTCTCTGAAGACGTAGCACGAAGTCGAGCGCGCGCTCGACCGTCGGCCACATCCACCCGACGAAGCTCCGGTCACCCGTCGCGAGCCAGTGATGCCACGCGCCTGCGGCCGCGTAGGCACTGAAGTTCGCATCGAGCGTGGCGTCCCGGACGCGTCCACGTCGAACCGACGCCGGCCAGGCACCGTCCGATCGCTGCGCGGTGGCGAGCCACCGGTAGGCGCGGCCGGCTTCGAGATGCCGCCCTCCCACGTCGAGGGCCATAGTCGCCTCGACATGGTTCCAGGGATCGACGTGACCGCCCGGGTACCACGGGATGGCGCCGTCGGGAAGCTGGGCGCGTGCGATCGACGAGACCGTGGCGTCGAGCTCGGCAGGCGCGAGGCTCATGGTCCGTCCTCGGGCTTGCGGAGGTAGACGACGAGGCTCTTGCCGAGCACGGGGTCGGCCATTCGTTCGAGCCGTCGCGTGACGCGCGGCTTCGTCATGATGTCCCACTCGAGAAAACGGCGGTACAGCATCACCGAGCGGGGAGACTCCTCGACGCCGACGGCGCACTTCAGCCACCAGTACGGGGAGTGCAGAGCGTGTGCGTGGTGCGAGTCCGTGACCTCGAATCCGGCGGTGCGCAGCTTCTGACGCAGCTCGTGTCCGGTGTAGATGCGGACGTGCCCGCCCTCGACCCTGTGGTACTCATCCGACAACGCCCAGCACACCCGCTCGGGCCAGAAACGAGGAACCGTAACGACCGCACTGCCACCGGGTTTCAGCACCCTGAAGATCTCATCGATGACTGCCGCGTCCTCCTCGATGTGCTCGAGCACCTCCGATGCGATCACGCGCTCGAAGACCCCGTCCGAAAACGGAAGCCGGTGCGCGTCGCCCCTGGTGCACCCGCCGAGCACGCCTTTTGGAATCAAACCCGTCGCGCGCAGATCCCGAGCAGTCCTCTCGGTGTGGCTCAGGGCGATCTCATCGAGGTCGAAGGGCACCACGTCGAGCCCGCGAACCATGGCCTCGAAGCTGTGGCGTCCGCGCCCGCATCCCACATCGAGTAGCAACTCGCCCGCGGCCGGATCCCAGCGGTCGTAGTCGAGGCTCAGCATGAAGGTGATCTGGGAGAGGTGGCCGCGCCGAGAACCGCTCGGTAGTGCTCGACGGTCGCCTGCGCGGTGGTGCGCCAGGAGAATCTGTCGAGCGCCCTCCTGCGCCCGGCGGCCCCGAGGCGCGCAGCAAGCGAGGGGTCGTCGAGGAGCCGGCCGATGGCCCGGGCGAGTGCTCCCGCATCCCCGGGTTCGACCAGCAGCGCCGCGTCTCCGTCGGGTCCGGCCACCTCGGGCAGCGCTCCTCCGGTCGTGGCGATGAGGGGCACGCCGCACGCCATGGCCTCGATCGCGGGCAGCGAGAAGCCCTCGTAGAGCGACGGAACCACCGCGATCTCACTGCCGGCGAACAGCTCGACGAGCCTGAGGGTGTCCACACGTCCCGCCGGCGCCACGTGGCCCTCGACGCCGAAGCGCTGCGCCAACGCTCGCGCCTGGTCGCCGCCCCCCTTGCCCACGACCATCAGCTCGACGTCGCGCTCGGTTGCGAGCTTGGCAACCGCCTCGACCAGCACCGCCAGGCCCTTCATCGGAACCGCGGAGCTCGCCAGCGTGATGACGCGCCCCGGAACCCTTCGCACTTCCTCGACGGGTCGGAAGAGCTCTGTGTCCACGCCGTTGTGCACGACCTTCACGCGCTCGCCGTGGACATCGAACTCGTCGATGACGTCCCGACGCGCCGCTTCGGAGACGGTAACGATTCTCGAACATCGCCGCGCGACGCGTCCCTGCATCCGGGTGAACGAGTACCAGCGCTTAAGAGCCGTCGCGCGCTTCGGCGTGGGAGCGCGTTGGAGCTCGTGGCGGCGGTCGATCGTAATCGGGTGATGAATGGTGGCGATCAGCGGCAGGCATGCTCGCAGCGCAAGCAACCCGTAGCCGAGGCACTGGTTGTCGTGGACGATGTCGAAGGCATCGCGCCGGCGCCGTAGCTCTGCGCCGGCGCGGAGGCTGAAGGTCAACGGCTCGGGGAACGCAGCGCTGCACATGAGACCGTACTCGAGTACGTCGACCGGCGAACGGAACTCGCGCCGCGCAGGCCTGCGGAAGGGATCCTCAGGCCGGTAGAGATCCAGGCTCGGGACGGCCGTGAACCCGACCTCCGGCGCAAGTTCCGGATAAGGGGGGCCCGAGAAGACCTCGACGCGGTGACCGAGCTCGGAGAGAGAGCGACTCAGGTAGTACACGTACACGCCCTGGCCCCCGACGTGCGGATGCCCCCGATAGGTCAACAAGGCGATTCGCAGCCGGCGGTCTCGGGAAATCATCGAGGCAGGCTATCCGAGTGCGGTCCATCAACCGCCTTATCCGGCGATCGGAAGGGTGACGGAGAAGGTCGAGCCCTCGTCCGGCGCCGACCTCACCTTGACCTGGCCTCCGTGCGCCTCGACTATGCCCTTCGTGATGTAGAGGCCGAGTCCTGTGCCCTTCTGGATCCAATTGGGCTTTGCGAGATCCACGAACTTCGAGAACAGTCGCCTCTGATCGGCACGGCTGATACCGATGCCCTCGTCGGTCACCGAGACCTCGACCCAAGCTCCGTCCGGCAACTCACGTCCCTCTATCTCCACCGTGGTGCTAGCGGGACTGTGCCTCACCGCGTTGGCCAGGAGGTTTAGCAGCACTTGGCGTATGCGATCGGGGTCGCCGAGAACCTTCGGAAGGCCCTCGGGAATCGAGTCGACCAAACGATGCCGGCTGGACAGCGAGGTGTGAACCGTCAAGACGCTGCGCAACACGTCTTGGACCGCAACCGGTTCCATGTCGTACCGCAACGTTCCGGCTTCCATGCGCGAGAGGTCGAGCAAATCGTTGACGAGACGCGACAGCCGTCCGACCTCTTTGGCAACCAGGTCCACGATCCGATCGCGGCGATCGTCATCGAGCTCGCGCCACTGTTCCTGGAGTACGTGTGTGAATCCGATGACGCTCGTCATGGGTCCTTTGAGCTCGTGCGCCAGCATCGAAACGAACTCGCTCTTGGTGTGATCGGCTTCGCGCAGTCGTTGGACGAGAGCACGCTCGCGCTCGCGCGCCCTGCTCGACTCGATGACACTGGCTATCCGGCTTCCGAGGATGGTGGCGAAGCGCAGGTCGCCTTGGTCGAAGTAGCCCTTACGCGCGTTGACCGCCTTGAGCACTCCCAGAGGCCGCCCGCCGGTCGCCAGCGGAACCGCCAGGAGCGTCTCGATGCCCATCAGCTTCCGGATCTCGACGCTCACCCAGTTGTCGTGGCCGGCATCGTTTGAGATGAGTGGGGCGCCCGTCCGATACACGCTCGCCGACAGCGAGGGCTCGCTCATCGAAATACGCAGCTTCAGCGCCTGGTCCGGAGTCATGCCGACGACCCGGGGATGTCCGACGAGTTCGGCGCGCTCGTCGTCGTGGAGAAGCAGCGCCACCTTCTCGCACTCGATGAGGTCTGCTGCTATGCGTACCGACTCGCCGATCACTTGGTCGGGGGTCTCGGCCGAGGTGAGCAGCCGCGAGAGCCGGTGAAGACCTTCGATCTCCTGGAACTGCCGGTGCAGGGTCGAACGAAGCTGATAGTTGTCGAGTGCGAGCGCGGCCTGATCGCCGAGGACGGTCATGAGCTTGAGATCGTCGTCCGTGAAACTGCCGCGCAACGAGTTGACCCCCGCGACGACGCCGATCCGCTTGTCTCCTACCGTTACCGGCGCAGCGACGAATTGCTGAGCCCCGAGCTCGTCGGCAAGCAAGGGGCTCGAGTCGGGGTCGGCCAGGACGTCGTTGACGGCTTCTCCCCGGCCGGACTGGTAGACGCGCCGGACGATCGAAGGTTCCGAGAGCAGCAGCGAACCCTCGGGCTTCGAGGGACTGAGCACTCGCATCTCCTCGCGGCCGTCCTCGACCAGGAACAACGCCGGTCTGATACAACCGACGACCTCGCGCGTCACGCGCAGGGTCTCGCCGATCACGAGTCCCTCGTGACCCTCTGCCCCACCCACCGATGCCAGCCGGTAGAGCGCATCTAGCTGCGCGAAACGACGATCGACACTGGAGTAGTCGTGCCCCACGGCCCACCTCTTGTACGACCCTAGTTTTGCTCTATTACAGCTTCGCTACCAGCGGGGGCAATTCCTCCAACGACTCGATGCGCAGGCTCGGGGAACGCGCATAGCGCCCCGTGCGGTCCAGCAGCACGGTCTGCATGCCGACCGCGGCGGCCGGCTCGATGTCCATCGTCACGGAATCGCCGACGTGGACGGCCCGCCTCGGCTCGACTCCGGCGCGCTCCAGTGCCAGCTCGTAGATCGCTCGATCGGGCTTCTCGATCATGACGAACCCCGAGATCACGGTGACGTCGAAGAGTTGCCCGACCTCGAGCTCTATCAGCCGCTCTTCGAGCCACTGCTCGAAGTTGGAGATGAGCCCGAGTCGGTAGCCCTGCTCGTGCAACCGGTGCAGAGTCGTGAGGGCGTCGTCGAACAACCTGTAGCTCGAGCTCGTCGAGAAGCGTTTCAGCAGCGCGGCGGCGAGCTCCATGTCTACGATGCCCAGCGTCTCCAGGAATCGGGCGTAGAGGTAACCCCAGAACTTCTGAGACGCGGCCCGTGAGAACGACGGATTGTCGACGCCGGTGTCCTCTGCCAGATCGATCAGATGCGGTGCGAGCTCGGCCTGTACTGCGAGCACGCGCTCCGGCGGAACGTCGTAGTCGTGCTCTGCGCACACCCGCGCGAAGAGCTCATGAAACGAGGGATGGGGGCCGAGCAGCGTCTCTCCGGCATCGAAAAAGACGATCTCGATGCCCTCCCCCCGGCCGGGCCCTTCAGCGGAGCCGGACGTCATGACCGCTTGGCCAGGCGTCGCTTCTCCAGCTCCGCCCACAGCCGGTCGGCTTCCGCGACCAGAGCCTCGAAGTCACCGTCGTTGTGCACCACGAAATCCGCGCGCGTGACGACCTCGAGGGGATCCATCTGAGAGGCCATGCGGGCCTCGACGTCCACCGGAGCCATGGCGCGGCTGCGTTGCAAACGTTCCTTGCGAACACCCTTGCCGGCGACGACGGCGATCAGGGCATCGAGCTGGTCGTCCAGCCGAAGCTCCGCAATGAGCGCGGCGTCCAGGACCACCACCTCGCCGGAGTGTGCGAGACGCTCGAGCCGGTTGGCGATGCCGTTGAAGATGACCGGGTGCACGATCGCGTTGAGTGCCGCGAGCTTGTTCGTGTCGTTGAAGACGATGGACGCCAGGCGTTGACGGTCGATCTCCAGCGAACCGGCTTGGAGAATCTCCTCGCCGAACTGGCTGACGACCGAGTGCCACGCCGGCTGGTCGGGGCGCAGAGCTGCCCGGCCGATGGTGTCGGCATCGATTATCTGCGCACCCCGCTCCGCCAGCAGAGCGGCGAGCGTGGTCTTCCCGGACCCGATGCCTCCCGTGAGCCCGACTACCAGCATGTCGCTCTACTGGTTCTGGCCGCGCTCGCGCTTGAGGTCTTCGACGATCGACTCGATCGACTCCTCGTCGCCGCCCTCGGAGGGCTCGAGGCTCTCGCTCGAGGTCTCGGCCGCCTCCGCAACCGGGGCCGGCTCCTCGTCCGCGGCGAGCTCCTCTACCGCGCCGCCGGGCTCGTTGTCGGAGTCCTCTTGCATGATCCTGGTCTCCAGGTTGGGCTTGTCGCCCTCCGCGGCGGTGAGCCCCTCTCGACCCTCGGGCGAGTGGTCCGGCGCCATCAGGTTCGTCTGCTCTGCCTCCTCGCGCTCCTCGGGCGGGGCGGCCTGGCCCACGTCGGTGGGCGAGACTCCCGCCTCGGGGGTGATGGATTCCGGGACGAGCTCGGGGGCTTCCTCGACGGCCGAGGCGAGCTCCGCGGCCGATTCGGGGCGCTCCGAGACGTCCTCGGTCGGCACGCCGGCGCCCTCGGAAGCGCTCTCGGCCGTGAGCTCGGCCTCGATCTCGTCCTGCTCGAGCTCCATCTCCGCTCCCGGCGCGCCGGCCCCCTCGGCGACGGCCTGCTTGCGGCTGAGGCTGATACGACGGCGGTCGAGGTCGATGTCGATGATCTTCACCGGAACGCGATCGTGCACCCGCACCTCGTCCTCCGGCTTCTCGACGTGATGCTCGGCGAGCTCGGAGATGTGCACGAGTCCCTCGATGGCGTCGTCCAGCTCGACGAACGCTCCGAAGGGAACGAGCTTGGTGACGCGACCCTGGATGGCGTCGCCGACCTCGTGGGCGCGCGCGAATTGACGCCACGGGTCTTCCTGGGTGGCCTTGAGACTGAGCGACACGCGCTCGCGCTCGAGATCGACGTCCAGCACCTCGACCTGAACCTCCTGGCCGACATCGACCACCTCGCTCGGGTGATCGACGTGCTTCCACGACAGCTCGGACACGTGGACCAGCCCGTCTACTCCACCGAGGTCCACGAAGGCTCCAAAGTTGACGATCGAGCTCACGGTACCGGTGCGAATCTCCCCCTTGGCGAGGCTGGTGAGGAACTCCTGACGCTGCTCGGCCTGGCTCTCCTCGAGGAACCGGCGGCGGGAGAGCACGACGTTGTTGCGGTTCTTGTCCAGTTCGATGATGCGGCACTCGAGCTCCTTGCCGACGTACGGCTGAAGGTCCCGAACCCGGCGCATCTCGACAAGCGATGCCGGCAGGAAGCCGCGCAGGCCGATGTCGAGAATGAGTCCACCCTTGACGACCTCGATGACCGGTCCGCTGACGGTGCCGTCGCGGTTCTTGATCTCTTCGATCTTGCCCCAGGCGCGCTCGTACTGGGCGCGCTTCTTGGAGAGAATGAGGCGCCCGTCGGCGTCTTCCTTCTGCAGAACGAGGGCCTCGATGCGGTCGCCCACGGTGACGACCTCGCCGGGATCGACATCGTTGCGGATCGACAGCTCGCGTGCCGGGATCACGCCCTCGGACTTGTAGCCGATGTCGAGCAGGGTTTCGTCCTTGTCGATCTTCACGACCATTCCCTCGACGATGTCGCCCTCATCGAAGGGCTTGATGGTGGCCTCGATGGCCGCCATCAGGGCCTCCTGTGAGTCGCCGACATCGTTGAGCACGATCTCTCCCCCGGCGAAGGTCTCGCCGGAGGTGGAGGGGGCAGTGCGGGTGATGGTCCCGCCGCTGCCGTCGGGAATGGTCTCTTCGAGCCGCTCTTCGGGGGCAGACGCGGCAGCCACCTGCGTTGCGTCTTGATCTTGCGTCATCTAGGTGGATCTCCTCCTAACAGGGATTTGCCCCCCGAGAAGGAGAGCCCAGAAAGTATAGGCGTTGGGCCGTGACCTGCTCAAACGCGCGTCCCCTCTGGGACCCTGAGGGGCGCGTGAGGCGACACCTGAGGGTCCGAGAGTGCCTCGGAGTGGCTCACTAGACGAGCCCCACGGTGTCGAGCCCGTGCACCATCATCGCCTCGGCAATGATGAATCCCCCGATGAAGAGAAAGATGGTCGAGGACGAGAACGCGGCGAAGACCGTGTCGCCATCGGCAACACCGAGTGCCACACACAGGCAGAGGCCGAGCACGGCCGTGACCGGGATCGGAATCGCCTCGGTGATCCAGAAGATGACGACGAAGAGGAAGATCGCGGCCAGAGTCTGCTGGGCCGGCTCCAGATCGAACGGGAGCAGGAGCATCACCAACAGCGCAACGGGTCCCAGAAACAACCCGGTCGTGCGACGTCCGCGTTCGAAGCGCTCCTCGGCGGCGGAGAGCTTGCCCTCCTGTTCGTCGAGCGTTCGATACGTGGCCCCACGTTTTGCTTCCTGCACACCAAACCCCCCGCTCGATGTACGCACCCGGGGCCCCAGCTCGTCTCACGCTCACGTGGCCCGCCGGGGTAGATACCCGTCTCAGCCATTCGTCACCCTCCCGCCGGCAGGCGGTGACTGCGGTCAGCTCTTGGCGTCCGCCCAGTTCGGGCCGAACGAGGCCTCGACCTTGAGTGGCACTTTCAGGTCGGCGACCGAGGTCATCTCCCGTTCCACGAGCTCTTTCGCCGCCTTCTCCTCGCCGCCCGGCACCTCGAAGACCAGTTCGTCGTGCACGGTCAGGATCATGGTCGTGGCCAGGCCTTCCTCGCGCAGAGCCTGGTCGACGCCGATCATGGCAAGCTTCATGATGTCCGCCGCGGTGCCTTGAATCGGAGCGTTGAGTGCCTGGCGCTCGCCGATGGCTCGCACCCGCGGGTTGCCGCTGCCGAGCTCCGGCAGATAGCGCCTGCGCCCGAACAACGTGGTGGTGAATCCATCGGCGTGGGCCTGCCTGACGATCTGGTCCAGGAACGCCGCGACGCCGTCGAAGCGATCGAAGTAGGTGTCCATGATGTCCTGCGCCTCGGGTACCGGGATGTTCAGACGATCGGCGAGACCGGGCGCCCCCATCCCGTACGCCAGGCCGTAGTTGATCATCTTGGCCGTCGAGCGATGCCTGGTCTCGATCGCGCTCGGATCGATGTCGAAGACGCGCAGCGCGGTTGCCTCGTGGATGTCCTCGTCCGTGCCGAACACCTCGAGGAGAATCGGATCCTCACTCAGATGGGCCATGACGCGCAGTTCGATCTGCGAGTAATCGACCGACAGTATCGTGTGACCACTCTCGGGTACGAACGCCCGGCGTATCTGGGCCCCCAGGTCCGAGCGAATAGGAATGTTCATAAGGTTGGGATTCGTGCTAGACAGCCTGCCGGTCGCCGCAACGGTCTGGTCGTAGGTGGTGTGGACCCGACCGTCGTTGGGATCGACGAGCGGAGGCAGCGCGTCGATGTAGGTGTTCTTGAGCTTGGCGAGCTCACGGTAGTCGATGAGCTTCTGGACGAACGGGTGCTTCCCGACCAGCTGTTGCAGCGCGCGCTGGTCGGTCGACAGCCCGCTCTTGGTCCGGCGGGTCGTCTTCAACCCCAACCGTTCGTAGAGCAGCTCACGCAGTTGCTTGGGAGAGCCCAGGTTGATGCGTTCGCCCGCGAGCTCGTAGCACTCCGCCTCGAGCTCGCCGATGCGCTTGTCGAGGTCGGTCGCCATACCATCGAGGTAGTCGAGATCGATTTTCACGCCGAACTTCTCCATGCGTGCGAGGACGTCGATAAGAGGATGCTCGATGTCCTCGTAGAGCTCGTGCATACCGAGACGATGCATCTCGGGCTCGAGTGCGGCGGCGAGCTGGGCCACCGCCAGCGCACGAAGACTCGAATCCTCGGCCTCCGCTTCGAGCACCGGCTCCGAGAAGTCGAACGCCTCTTGATTCTCGTCCGCCTCCTCTCGCTCGACGCCCTCGACCGCCTGGAGCTCGCGGCCGGTGTACTTGCGAGCGACCTCGTCCAATGCGTAGCCGCTCGCGCCCGGGTCGAGCAAGTAGGCGGCGATGTGTGTGTCGAGTCTCAGTCCTTCGAGATGAAGGTCCGACGCGTCGAGCGAGATGACCACTCCGCGTGCGCCGTGCGCGCGCTTGCCGACCTTGGCATCCCGCAGCACGGGACCAAGGACGCGCGCGACGGTACCCGCCTCGAAGCCCTCGGCTCCGAACGGTACGTAAGCGGTCGCGCCGTCCGCCCAGGAGAACGCCAGCGAGCGCGGGCCACGCCGGGGAGCGGTCGGCACGAGATCGAGCGCCAAGGAACCGGCCCGGTCGAGCTCCCGGGCCAGCTCCTCGAGCTCGGGCTCGCTCGCAATGATGCGGAGCTCGAGCTCGAACGCCTCGCCCTCGCCCTCTGCGGCCTCGGGAAAGTCCGCCAGCAACCGCTCGAGAAGACTACGAAACTCGAGCGAGTTGAACAGTTCGGTCAGCGCCTCTCGATCCCAGCCGCCCATTCGCATGTCGTCCAGATCGACGCCCTCGACGGGCACTTCGGCGAGGGTCGACAACTTCTTGTTGAGGGCGACCTGTTCCCCGTGGGCTGCGAGATTCTGAGCGAGCTTCGGCGTCTGCTCCTCCGCGTGGGCGACGGCCTCCTCGGCGCTTCCGTAGCGCTGCACCAGCTTCGCCGCGGTCTTGGTTCCGACCCCCGGGACGCCGGGGAGATTGTCGCTCGTGTCGCCTTCGAGCGCCTTCAGGTCGACGTAACGGCTGGGAGCTACGCCGTAGCGCTTCTCGACCGCGTCCGGATCCATCTCGACGATGTCGGAGATACCCCGGCGGTTGTAGAGCACGTGGATGCGGTCGTTGACGCACTGAAAGAAGTCGCGGTCGCCGGTGACGATGCGGACGTCGAGGCCGGCGTCCCGCGCGTAGTGCGCCAGAAACGCGATCAGGTCGTCGGCCTCGTGGCCCGGCAGCTCGAAGATGGGAATGGCCATGACCTTCAACACTTCCCGGATCAAGGGGATCTGGGGGCCGAAGGTGGAGGGGGCCTCCGTCCGGGTGGCCTTGTAATCGGCGAACTCCTCGGTGCGCTGCAGCGGCTCGCCGAGATCGAAGCAGCAGGCGATGTAGGCGGGCTTCTCGTCCTGCAGGACCTTGATGAGCATCGAGGTGAAGCCGTAGACGGCGTTCGTGAAGGTGCCGTCGGAGGTCTGCAGGTCCTCGGGCAGCGCGTAGTAGGCCCGAAACGCGAGCGACATCCCGTCCAGCAGCAGGATCTTCTCTCGTTTCTTGGGACCATTGGCGGCAGACATCGTCGAGAGCTTACACTCGTGTAATGAATGCACCCTCGCCCGATCTTCGCGCTCTGAACCCCGCCTCCAAGGAGTACCTCGAGGCCGTCTACGAGCTCGAGGAGGAGGGCCGGCGCATCGTCCAGGCCCGCATCGGGGAGCGCCTCGGCCTCGCCCCGGCTACGGTCTCGGAGGGGATCAAGCGCCTCATCGCGGAGGGGTACGTGCGCGTCGAGGGCACCCGCGATCTGGTGCTGACGGACGAGGGCCGGCTGGTGGCATCCACGCTGGTGAGGCGCCACCGCCTGGCCGAACGGATGCTGGTCGACATTCTCGGGATCCCGTGGCACCAGTGTCACGAGCAGGCCGAGGACTGGGAGAAGGTCATGACGGCCGAGGTCGAGCAGTCGATCCTCGCCAAGCTCGATGGCGAGCCAACCTGTCCGCACGGCAACCCCATCCCCGGCACCGAGGGGTCGATTCCGTGGAGTGAGCTCAAGCCCGTGACCCAGATGCAGGCAGGTGACCGGGGAACCCTGCGACGACTGCTCGAGGACATCGAACTCGACCACGACGTCATGCTCTACCTCGAACGCCAGCAGCTCATGCCGGGGGCCGAGATAACGGTCGTCGACGTCGGTCCCGACGGGACTCGCACTCTGCAGGTCGCCGACGGCAAGGTTGCGCTCGGCCATAACCTTCAGAACAACCTGTGGGTCCTCCCGGCGCCCTGACCGGATCAGACTCGTTTACTGCACCTCATTGCACAAGCAGAGCAACTCAACTTTGTAGGTGGATCCGTCGACAATAGGTGTCATGGAGCAGGTTGCGCGCGGCTCGGACGAGCTCATCGCGCTTGCACTCAGATCTGTGCGCGTGCCCCAGACGGGCATCGCCAGCCTCCTCGCGAGCTTCTCGCCCCGGTTGGGGACCCGCCTTCTGGCCGTCTACCTGCTGCCCCCTACCGCCGAGGATGCGGAGCTGCTGGCCGCGGGCGGCCCCGATGCGGCTACCGCGGGACCGCCGGGTAAGGCCTCGCCGCACACGACGAAGATGGTGAAGCACTTCGCCGATGAGCTGGATACCGCCCGTGCCGGTCCCGACACTCCGCTGCACGTTCCCTGGCAGACCTACGACTCCGTCACCGCGCTGACCTCTCTGCTGGACGATGCATCCATCTGCGTCGTGATCGCCGCTGGTTCGACCGAGGTGGACGCGCGGGAACTGCGCTCGACCGCGGCCCCCATCGCGCTCCTCGCGCACCTCATCGTGCAGGAGCGCGAGCTCGGCCTGCTCCGCAATCAACTGCACGACCTCGGTCAAGAGCGCTTCCTACTGGCGGCGACGATGCAACACGATCTCCGGTCTCCCTTGACCGCGATCGCAGGCTGCGCGAGAACGCTTGAGACCCGCCACGAGCAACTCACTCCGGAGGAACGTGCTTACTTCCTGGACTGCGTGGTGCGACAGTCCGAGAGGCTCGAGCGAATGATCTCCGAGGCGTTCCTCAAAGACAGCTTCGGCCCCAACACCCCGCTTCAGCCCCGGCGCGTGGCACTGGACGAGGTGGTCGAGCGGGTTGCCGCGGCCGGCACCGCCGGGCGACCCGGCAAGGTCATCGTCGAAGCCCCCGAGATCGCCGTCACCACCGATACGGACAGACTCGAGCGTGCGCTGCTGAATCTGCTTGACAACGCGCTGAGGTACGCGCCGCACGAAACCTCGGTTCATCTCATCGTTGCGCCTCAGGGTGCAGGCGCCACGATCACGGTGGCGGACAGCGGCAATGGGGTGGATCCCAACGTGCTTCCCCGTCTCTTCGGGGCTTATGCAACCGACCCGTCGCGCGCCGACGGAACCGGCCTGGGGCTGCATTCGGCTCGTCGCTTGGTCGAGGACCTTCGAGGCCGCATCGACTACTCGCGCGTCTCGGGCTGGACTCGCTTTTCCGTCTACGTCCCGAGCCTGGAGGGCGATTCATGAGCTGGGCGGCGAGCGCCGAGAGGGCCGGAGCTCAGGACCTCTTCGTCCTCGAGCGCATCGACGGCGACCGGCTCTTCAACGTTGGCGGGCACGGACGCGGTGAGGGATGGGCGGGCAACGTGTCGGCCGACCCCGAGAACGAGCCCCTGCTGTATCAGGCGATCGACTCAGGCCTCGCGCGCAGGGTCTCGGGTGTGCCCTTCCGCGCGTTCGGCCCTTACTGGACGAGCGAGATCGCTGCGGTCGAGCACGAGGGCTCGCTCGTCGTCGTCTCCGGTGAGGGAGTCACTTCGTTAGCCGACGACGACCTCCGCTCCGTAGCATCGGAAGCTCTCTCTCCTAAGCGCGACGTTCCGCAGGCCAAGAGGGATGCGGACGAGCTCGAGGTGCGACAAGCGGTGGAATCGATCGCGTCGGTGTCGCGCGGCTCGGTGGACGAGGCAGCGCGCGCGATCGCGGCCCACGCGGCACGGGCGCTGTCGTGCGAGTTCGCCGCCCTCTTGCTCAGCGGCCCTCCCGTGAGGCTGTTCGTCGCCGACGAGGGATGGCGTCCGCCGGCGACCGAAGACGAGATCATCGCCGCTCTCTTGCCTCTAGCAAGCGCGGTCGCAGAGGGCATGTTGGTGGAGCAGGACCTGAGCACGAGCGCGTTCCCTTACCGTCCCCTCGGCTTCGAGGACGGCCTCGTGGCGCGCTGCGTCGTTCCTCTCGGCAGCGACGGGGCGCTGGGCATGCTGGTGACGGCGCACGCGGGCACCTCGCCGAGAGGCTTCACCCAACTCTGCCAGCGCGTCGCGTCGGAGATGGGGGCCGAGGCGGAATCGGTGCTCACGCCGTTGTCGTAGCCGTCGAGTACCTCTCGAGCTGCGCACGGGAGCTAACCCGGGCACCAACGGGGAATTGGGTTGCCACCCGGGTTGGTTGCGCCCGCTTGAGCACGTTTGCTCTCTGGCAACCGGTCAGCGGTAGCCAGACAGGAAAGGTGTCGGGAGACCTCATTTTTCGAGGCTCGGAGCACGAAAACGGCGCCCAGCAACCCAATCGCCCCCCTTCGATGCCTCTTTTCAGCCGGGCAAAGACCTGGCCGCGGGGGTTACTGCGCACTGAGGGTCGCACACAGGAGCCCTGAGTGAGGAGAAAGCTGAATCTATAGTTGCGTCGGAGGGCGCGACGCCATCTCTTTGTCGAGTATGAACAGAGCCTCGCCGCGGTCTCCGATCATCTTCAACTGATCGACGATGAGACTGACGGTCTTCTCCTCTTCGACCTGTTCGGTCGCGAACCAGTCCAGCCACGCCTGAGATGCGAAGTCCTTCTCGTCGTTGACCAGCTGATAGAGCTTGTTGATCGCAGCGGTCACGCTGCGCTCGTTCTCGAGAGCCGTCTCGAACACCGTTAGCGCAGACGAGTACTCGTTCGGGGGAGCATCGAGCGTCTTCAGCTCGACCTTTCCCTGGCGGTCGTTGATGAAGGTGTAGAAGCGCATGGCGTGGTCGTACTCCTCCTCGGCCTGCTTGTGCAGCCACCGCGCGAACCCGCCGAGGCTGACCGTCTCGCAGTACGCGGCCATGCCGAGGTAAACGTACGCGCTCTGGAGCTCGACCTGGAGCTGGTCGTTCATGGCCTGTAGGACGCGGGGAGACAGCAAGTTAGGACCTCCGGGTTAGGGCGTTGGATGTCGTCAGCGTAACGAGCCGGGCGCGCTTTGTCTGTCCTGCGCGACGAACGACGCGGCTTGGGATTCGTTCAGCACGAGCAGTCGGGTGGCCGAAGTGTTGGTGTGTCATCGACTCGAGGCGAGCTTGCCGTTCGACAGGACGCTGATCCCGCACAACGGCGACACCGCTCCGTCCTTGCCGAAGAACTGCACGGGACCGGTAAGCTCCACACGGACCTGAACCCCGAGCGCGAGATCGGGCCGCGCTCCGAGCAGGCGGACATCGATCATGGTCCCATCGTCGAGACGCGCCTGCACGAGTTGGTCGTGGCCGTAGAACTCCGCGTGCACGACCCTCGCTCCTCCGTCTGCGCTGCGGCGCAACTGGAGCGACTCCGGTCTGACGAGCACGTCGACCGGTCCGTCGGCTAAGCCGGGAGCGGGGACGACCCCCAGAGGCGTGCCGATACGGCCCCCTTCGACCCGCCCCGAGAAGAAGTTGCCCGAGCCGATCATCCCGGCGACCTCGCGCGTGCGCGGTGCTCCGTAAACCTCGTGCGGCGCACCGAGCTGCAGCACCCGGCCTTCGGCCATGACCGCCACCTCGTCGGCGATGGACAACGCCTCCTCCTGGTCGTGCGTCACGAAGATCGCGGTGGCTCCCGCCGTTCGCAGGAGCTCGGCCACCTCCGCCCTGACCTTCGCCCGGAGTGTGGCGTCCAGGTTCGAGAACGGCTCGTCGAGGAGGATCACCCGAGGCGACGGGGCCAGGGCGCGAGCGAGGGCCACGCGCTGTTGCTGGCCGCCCGACAGCTCATGGGGCATGCGCTCGGCGTGACGCTCGAGTCGCACCATGCCGAGGACCTCGTGAACGCGCGAACGCTCGTGGCGCGGCAGCCCGAAGGCCACGTTGTGCCAGACATCCAGATGGGGGAACAGGGCCCAATCCTGGAACACCATTCCGATACGTCGCTTCTCGGGCGCAACGAATATGCCGCGACCCTGCACTTGCCGGTCACCCACCCAGACGTCACCGTCGTCGGCGCGCTCGAGGCCGGCCATGATGCGAAGCGCGGTCGTCTTGCCGCAACCACTCGGCCCCAAGAGGGCAAGTAGAACTCCCTCGCGTAGAGGCAAGCCGAACCCATCGACGGCGACGGTGCTCCCGAACGACTTGCCGACGTGCTCACACCGGAGAGCGAGCTGATCTGCCCCGGGCAACCTAATCAGACCTCACCTCGACCTTCTCTACCTCGACTCGACGAGCAAGAACGTACAGAGGGATCGAACATACGAGGATCAAGACGAGCGCGGGAAGCGCCGCCTTGGCGAACAGACCCACCGACGCGCTCGTCCACACCCGTGTGGCAAGAGTCTCGAAACCCGTCGGTCGCAGGAGCAGGGTTGCCGGAAGCTCCTTCATCGCGGTCAAGAAGACGAGGGCGAAGCCGGTCAACGCCCCCCGCCAGATGAGGGGGACCACCAGCGCCGCGAACACCCTCGCTCGATTCTTACCGAGAGCGCGACCGGCCTCTTCGATGCGGGGACCAACCTGCAGCAGCGACGCCTTCAACGGCTCGCTCGCCTGCGGCAGAAACAGAACGACGTAAGCGATGACTACGAGCGGAAGTGTCTGATAGATCGCAGGAGTGAAGTTGGCCGCGAAGAACACGAACGCAAGCGCGACGACGATACCGGGAAGCGAGTAACCCGAGTACGACATCTTCTCGGTGAACGACGTCAATCGCCCCGGGTAGCGCGCTGCGATCAGCGCGACGGGCAGGGCTGCAAGCACGGCGAGGCCCCCGGCGAGCGCGGAGGCGGACACCGAACCGCCGACGGCCGTGACGGTCTCGGCGATCACCGCGGCGTCCCCTCCGCCGCGCACCAGCCAGAAGCCGAGCACGCCGACGGGAACGACGAACGCGGCCAGGGTCACCGCCGAGCAGAACGCGAGCGCGGGCCACTTCCAGCGACCGAGGTGCAACGGGGCGAGGGGCCGCTTGGAGCCCGAGTCGGAACGGTAATAGCGAGCGCGCCCGCGCGCGCGTCGCTCCGCCCACAGCGCGACGACCGCCAGGGCCACGAGCATCAGCGAGAGGATCGCAGCGGGGGTTCGGTCGAACGCGCCCTTGTACTGGAGGTAGATGGCCTGTGTGAAGGCTTGGTAGCGCATCAGTGAGAC
This sequence comes from Actinomycetota bacterium, assembly GCA_050694055.1. Lineage (GTDB taxonomy): Bacteria > Actinomycetota > CADDZG01 > CADDZG01 > WHSQ01 > WHSV01. The sequence goes on along the minus strand of JBOGWX010000070.1, from coordinate 2,367 downwards.
CGCCCCGAAATCGTGCAGCGTGTACAGCGCCACCAGCAGCCCGCCTGCGGCGATGGACGGCCGCAGCAGCGGAAGGGTGACCTCCTTGAAGGTCTGGGCCGGCGTGCGGCCGAGGTTCCGGGCGGCCTCCTCGAGGCTCGGATCGAGGCCCTTGATACCGGAGGCGACCAGCAGATAGACGTAGGGATAGGTGAACAGGGTCAGCGCGATGAAGGCCCCGGGGAAGCCGCCGATGTCGGGGAGTCTCTCGATGCCGAACCACGACTCGAGCCGGCCTTGAATCATGCCTCTGGGTCCGAGCGAGGCCATCAGCGCGAGCGCGCCCACGTAGCTCGGGATGACCAGAGGCAACGCGACGACCACGGCCCACAACCGGCGCAGCGGCAGATCGGTGCGGGTCGTCAGCCACGCCAGCGGCACGCCGATCAGCAGCGTCGACAGGGTCACCGCCACCACCAGTCCGATGCTTCGCAGCGCGAGCCACACGGTACGGCTCCTGAGAATGAGGTCCCAGCTCGATGCGTCGGCTTCCCCTGCGCGCAGCGCGAGATAGACGATGGGAAGCAGCATGAGCGCGGAGACCGCAAGCGCCAGGGCGACAAGGCCGGCGCGCGGTGACACGCGCGCGCCGAAGCGCAGACCGCTCAACCACCGGCCCCCGTTCGATGCCCTCGGCGCGCTCAGCGCACGCTCAGCGATTCCTTCTCCTCCTCCGTTTCCTTCTCGAACTCCTTCGCCGGCGCCTAGAGGAGTCCAACTTCGGCGAGCAGGTCCAGTGCCGGCTCGATCGTGGCCCCCAGGTCCGACAGGTCGATATCGGGAGCCTCGATCTCCTCGAGGGGAACGAGATCCTCCTGGGGCTCGTAGGTGGGGACGACCGGGTACTCGAAGGTCTCGTCGGCGAAATAGGTCTGCCCGGGCTCATCGGTCAGATAATCGACCAGGGTCTCGCTCTGCTCCGGTGCGTCCGAGGTGGCCATGACACCCACGCCGGCGGAGTTGACCAGAGCACCGACGTCACCGCCCTCGAAGAAGTGGTTTGCGACGGGGATCTCGCCGTCCTCGGCCGAGACTTCGTAGAGGTAGTAGTGGTTCACGAATCCAACCTCGATCTCACCCGACGCGACGGCGCGCACGGTCGAGGAATTGTCCTCGTAGAGCTGCGGGTCGTTGGCGACGAGGCCCTCGAGGAAGCTACGCGCCCCGTCTTCGCCCTGCGTCCCGATCATCGCCGCAACAAAGGCCTGAAACGAGCCGTTCGTGGGAGGGAAGCCGATGCGACCCTTCCACTCGGGGGCGGTGAATGCCTCGATGCTGTCGGGCAGGTCGTCCTCGGAGAGGGCGTCGGTGTTGTACGCGGCGACGCGCGCTCGCCCCGACGTCCCGGCCCACAGTCCCTCGGGAGAGCGGAAGCGTTCGTCTATGCGTTCGAGGATGGCGTCGTCGAGCTCGACGAAGGATCCAGCCGCGGCGACCGCTCCCAACGAGCCGGCGTCTTGGGACAGAAAGACGTCGGCGGGAGAGGCGTCTCCCTCTTCGAGGATCTGAGCGGCGAGCTCGGCGGAGTCGCCGTAGCGCACGTCGAGTTCGATGCCCTCGTCGGATTGGAACTGATCGAGCAGTGCTCCCACGAACTCCTCTTCCCGGCCCGAGTAGACCGTGAGCGTGACGTCGGTGTCCTCGGCCCCCTCGCCTGCTCCCCCGGTGCCGTCCTCGTCCCCGCCGCAAGCTGCGGCGAGGAGCATGACGGCCGGCAGCGCGAGCGCGAGGGTCGTCCGTCGTATTCTCGTGATGTCGATGACCGTCCTCCTCAGTCTATTCGGTAGGCCGAACTTCTTGCATTAGGCAGTATGGAGGTTAGGGTTCCCTAACTAAGTCTGTCAAGCAGCCCGTAGGCGGCAGTGGTTCGGGCGCCGTGCCGAGGTCGTTCGTTGAACCAGGCCGCCGGACGGGATACGGTTCTGGCTTCACCGAGCAACGGCGCTCCCGCAATCGTCCGGGGCGCTTTTTTTGTGCCCCGGCCCGACTCGGGGATGGGTTATGGAACGCAGACATCCGTACGAAGGGGAGCGAGACGCCTGTGGGATCGGCTTCGTCGCCGACGCTCAGGGCCGGCCGTCGCACGCCATCGTGGAACTCGCCGTCGAGGCTCTGTGCCGGGTCAAGCACCGCGGGGCCGTCGCCGCCGACGCGCTCACCGGAGACGGCGCCGGACTTCTGCTGCCGCTCCCCCGCGCCCTTCTGTCGGCCGCGATCCCAGGGGGTGGCGAGAAGGCCGACCGTCTCGGGGCGGCGATGATCTTCTTCGACCAGTCCGAGGCCACCTCCGGGCGCCAGCTCGTCGAGAACGCGTGCGCGCTCGAGGAT
>JBOGWX010000069.1:0-26646 GCA_050694055.1 Actinomycetota bacterium | reverse complement strand
CTCCCCGGGCCGGAAGCCGAGCAAGCAGCCGGAGATCTCGCCGTCGAAGATGGGATCCCGCCCGGCGATGTTGCCGGGGGCCATGCGGCAGATGTTGTCGATGAACGAGTACCGAGGCTCCGGCGGCCTTTCGTGAGCACCGCTCTCAGAGCCGGCTTGCGCGCCCGAGATGTTTCCAGCGCTTTCCGGCTGTGGCGTCGAGTACTCGTAAGCATTCATCTTGATGCTTGTCGTGTCGATGCCTCTTGTGATGGTGCCTCCGCCGCCTGAAGTCTGAGCTGAACTGGGTGTTGCAAGAGCAAGCGGAGCCAGAATGACGGCGACAAGAACCTTCCCGTCTCTTGGAATCATTTGATGGGAAGAGTGTCGATAGCGGTTGATTCTGTGAGCAGCCATCCCCGCTCGAAGGGTTCAAGCGTCCAATCAACGACCAATCGCTGCGGCTTTCCTTTACTGGTGACGTCTCCACCCGAGGAATCGCGAAACTTAATGTTCAGCGTCACGGTCTCCTCGATGCTGATCTCTTCGGGCGTATTGGCGGTGACTTCCAGGACCTGATCCTTCATCGCGAGAATGGCGTAGACGTCATCTCTTTTGAGCTGTCTCAGCTCCTTGACCACCTTGTCTTTGAACGAACCAGGCCCTGCGAAGTCGCTTACCGAAGTGATGTCTACTTTCTCGTAAGAGGCGATCTGGGATGCCTCTAAGTCCTTGAACCGCTCGATCGCTTCTTCGTCGGTTAGGGAGAAGTCTGGCTCTGCGACTCCGGCCCCCGGGCTTTCGTTCGCTTCTGGATCGGTTCCGCTGCTTGCTACCGTTTGCCAGGTCGCGTAGAGGACGCCTCCGAGCATCGCCAGGGCCACCGCGATGGCTACGATTCGAATCCACGATGGGCGCGGAGTGGGAGGCTCTTCGTCGGCCGGAGCCCGGGTTTTAGTCTCCTGCATTGCCGCCCTTCCGCTGGAAATGCCTGCGCCAGCCTAACCCTCGCAATTCGGGCGCATCAACCGTGCCCCAGTGTGCCGCTCCAAACTGTGACGCACGTCACCGCGGCCGACCAAGCATCGTGATAACCGCGCCCCCACACCGCCGAAACGAGGACTGAACAGGACTCTTGGTTCAGCCCAGCTTCGCCAGGTGTTCGTACAGCGCCCTCGCCGAGGCCTCGCCCAGGCGCAGGCTCTCCAGCCGGAAGCTCTCGTCGGGGGCGTGGAAGTTGTCCTCGGGACCCGTGAAGCCGCTCAGGATCGTCGGGATCCCTCGCTCGGCGAAGGCCGCGAGCACCGGGATCGAGCCTCCCGAGCGGACCAACGCCGGCGCGGCTGCGCAGGCCTCCTCCAGTGCCTGGGCGCCCAACCTCAAGGCAGGGTCGGCGGGATCGAAGGCCGCCGGGTCGGCGCCGTGCCACGAGATGTCGACCTTCGCCCCCGCCGGAGCCGCGCTCCGTAGCAGGTTCTCCAGGACGGCCCCCAGGTCGGCGGCGCGCTGGTCGGGGGCCAGGCGCATCGAGAGCTTGGCGCTCGCGGTCGCGGGGATGATCGTCCGCCGCTGGACCGCGTCGCCGCCCGCGATGCCATTGACGTCGATCGAGGCGTCGGCCCAGTTCTGCTCGTAGTAGGTCTCGGCCGAGGCCTCGTGGATCGGCGTGCCTCCGACCTGCTCGAAGAGTTCGGCGGCGCTGGGCAGTTGCGCCCAGGCTTTGCGCTCGTCCTCGGCCGGCTCGACGAGGCCCGCGCGCAGCTCGGTCCGCAGCTTGCCATCCGGCCCCGGCAGCACCGCGTCGAGCATCTGGGTCAGCACGTGGGTGGCGTTGAGCACCGTGCCCCCATAGAGGCCCGAGTGAAGATTTTCTCGCGCGGTGCGGACGTCCACGGCCATCGAGACCATGCCTCGTACCCCGAGCGTGATCGCCGGCGTCGCCTCGTCGAGCATCTCGCCGTCGAACACAATGGCGACATCCGCGCCGCGTTCGTCGTCCGCGACCCACTTGCCGGCGCTGTCGCCGCCGACCTCCTCCTCGCCCTCGACGAGCATTCGCACGTTGACGGGGAGCTCGCCGGAGCGCGCCAGCTCGCACGCCACATACAGCAGCGGGAAAAAGTTGCCCTTGTCGTCGGCCGCACCTCGGGCGTAGAGACGATCGTGACGAATCTCCGGCTCGAACGGAGGAGTCGTCCAGGCATCGACCGGATCGGCGCTCTGCACGTCGTAGTGGCCGTAGATCAGCACCGTGGGAGCGTTGGAATCGGCGGCACGAAGCTCGCCGACCACCAGTGGGTTCAAGTCGGTGCCCACGACCTCGGCCTCACCCCCCGCGGCGGTGATGTAGTTGCGCGCCCATTCCGCCGCACGTTCGAGGTCGAGTGGGTCGCCGCCTCCCGAGGAGATCGACGGGATGCGGAGCCATTCGACTAGTTGTTCGAGCAGTTTGTCCGGCACGCGGATTCCTCCTCAAGGATTGACGTCGGCACCACCTACGCTATCGAACGGTCCATTGCACCTGAAGTCTCCCGTACGTCATAGGTTTGAGCCATCCGATTCCAACGACCTTACGGAGGCCGGCGCGTGGGCGAGTTCGTGAACTACGAGGTGTCCGACAACGGGGTTGCCACCATCAGGCTGGACCGCCCCAAGGTCAACGCGCTCAACCAGCAGGTGGCTACCGAGATCGGTGAGGCGGTAGATGCACTCGCGCTCGACGAGAGCGCCAAGGCCGTGGTCGTCTGGGGCGGCGAGCGGGTCTTTGCAGCCGGTGCGGACATCAACGAGATGGCCACCCAGGACACCACGACGATGTACCGCTACATCGGACGCTTCCAGAACGTCTTCACCAGGCTCGAACAACTGCCGCAGGTCACCATCGCTGCGATCAACGGCTACGCGCTCGGCGGAGGCTGTGAGCTCGCCCTGGCCTGTGATCTGCGCATCTGTGCCGAGGACTCGAAGCTGGGGCAACCCGAGATTCTTCTGGGCGTGATTCCCGGAGCGGGGGGCACTCAGCGTCTCCCGCGGCTCGTCGGCGTGGGCCGAGCCAAGGAGATCATCTACTCCGGTCGCTTCGTCGACGCGGACGAGGCACGGTCGATCGGGCTAGTCGCCGAGGTGGCGCCACCGGACAAGGTCTACGAGCGGGCGGTCGAGATCGCGGAGCGCTTCGCCGCGGGGCCGACGGTCGCGCTCATGGCCGCGAAACAAACCATCCAGCAGGGTTTCGACGTGGACATCGCCACCGGGTTGACGCTCGAGCGCCAGGCCTTTGCCGCACTGTTCTCGACCGACGACCAGAAGATAGGCATGGAATCGTTCGCCGCCAGCGGGCCCGGAAAGGCGAAGTTCGTGGGTAAGTGACGTGACTCGCGTTCTCGTTACCGGGGCGACCGGCTACGTCGGCTCCCGGCTGATTCCCCGGCTCCTCGAAGGCGGGTACGAGGTTCGTGCTACCTCGCGGCATCCCGAGGACATCGGCAAACGACATCCTGAAGTCGAGGCGATCGCATCCGACCTCCAAGACGAGTCCTCGCTCGAGCGGGTGCTGCGCGACGTCAGGGTGGCTTACTACCTGGTCCATTCGATGGAGGCGAAGGGGTTTGTCAAGAAGGATCAGCAGGCCGCAGCCAACTTCGCGCGCGCGGCTGCGAAGGCAAAGATCGATCGCATCATCTATCTCGGCGGTCTCGGTTCAAGCGACGACAGGCTCTCTCAGCATCTGAAGTCGCGCCACGAAGTGGGAAGGGTGCTGGCCGAGGGCGACGTTCCGGTGCTCGAGTTTCGTGCGGCCATCGTCATCGGATCCGGCTCGGTGGCCTTCGAGATGCTGCGCCACCTCACCGAGAGACTGCCGGCGATGATCGCGCCTCGCTGGTTGAGCACGCGCATTCAGCCGATCGGGGAATGGGACCTCACGAGCTACCTGCTCGGCGGTGCGACCGTCGATCTCCACGCGAACACGGTCGTCGAGGTGGGTGGACGGCAGGTCCTCAACTACAAACAGATGATCCTGGACTATGCGGAGGTGCGGGGACTCAAGCGCTATATCGTCGGCGTGCCCGTACTCTCGCCTCGTCTCAGCTCCTACTGGGTCGACCTCGTCACGCCGATCTCCTCGGCCATAGCGCAGCCGTTGATTGACGGGCTGCGCAACGAGGTCATCGTGTGCGACGACTCGGCGAGACGGATCTTCCCAGACATCGACCCGGTCGGCTACAAGGAGTCCGTGAGCCGGGCGATGAGCACTCAGGTCGACTTTCTCGACTCGTCTTCCGATCCTTGGTTGAGACCCCCGCCGGGATCACTCGACGGCATGTTGGTGGACATGCAACGCGCCCGCTCGGGGGCCGAGGAGGAAGCTCTCCGCGCGGAGATCGCCGGTATCGGCGGTGACCCGAAGTGGTACCCGTTGCGCTGGTCGTGGTGGATCCGCGCACGCATGGACGATGTCTTCGGAGGGGACGGCCTCGAGTGGGAACGACCGGACCGCACCCTCGAGCCCGGAGATCGCGTCGACTGGTGGACGGTCCAGCAAACCGGGCCGGAGCGCTTGCTGCTAAAGGCAGAGATGCGCGTGCCCGGCGAGGCGTGGGTCGAGTTCAGGGTCGTGAATAGAGACCCGGGGTCCGAGCTGCGGCAGACCGCTTACTTTCGCCCGAGGGGGCTGCTCGGCCGGCTTTACTGGTGGTTGCTGTGGCCCTTTCACGTGCCCATCTTCAGGCTCATGGCGAAGAGGCTGGCTCGGCGCGCGGAGTTCATGGGGCAACGGTAAGGACTAGACGAGCGCACGAACGAGGGCCAGACTCAGGGGCAAGGAGGTTCGATGACCACGAGCAGGATCCACTCGGTCACCTTCGACTGCTCCGAGCCGGCGCGGGTCGGCGAGTTCTGGTCCCAGGTCCTCGGTTACGACGTGGTTCAGAAGACCGACGACTACTTCTGGATCGAGCCCTCGATAGGGGGTGCGACGCCGCTGCTGTTCATCAAGGTCCCGGAAGCGAAACAGCAGAAGAATCGGGTCCATCTCGACATCGAAACCAACGACCGAGCCGCAGAGGTCGACCGGCTCATCGAGCTCGGCGCCAGCATCGTGGACATCGGCACTCCCAAGGACGCGTCGTGGACGGTCATGGCCGACCCCGAGGGCAACGAGTTCTGCGTCGCCACCGAAGAGGAGGACGGAGCGTAGCGATGTCGCGGAGGAACCGATGAGTCTTCGCTCGGTTGGTGCCGCATAACGAGACAAAACGAGCGATCCTCTGGTGATCGGAGTTGGTGAAACCCTCTTAGACTCGGGCCGTGTCAGCGCTTCCAGTTCGGCGTCTCGAGACGCCCACCCCTTATGCGATCGGTCCCGTCAACGCTTATCTCATCACTGCGGAGCCGGTCACTCTCATCGACTCCGGGATCAATCTGCCGCAGTCCGAGGAGTTGCTGTTCGAGCTCATCGGCGACGACCTGAAGCGACTCGAGCGCATTCTCATCACTCATGCCCATCCCGACCACTTCGGGCTTATGCACGCAGTTGCACAACAAACGTGCGCCACGATGCACTTTCCCGCGGGCGAGCTGCAGCGTCTCCAACGTCCCGGGCTGCGCAAGGAGTGGGGCAGGTTGCTGCTGTCCCAGGGTTTCCCGTTCGAGTTGCTGCTCGAGATGGACGAGGCCCGCAAACAGGAGCCCCGGCCCCCATTACGCCACGACGAGATGAAACCGGTGCATCCGGGCGACATCTTCGAGTTCGACGACGGCATCCTCGAGAGTCACTTCAGCCCCGGCCATACGGGAGGGCACCTCGTTTATCTCGAGCCGCGCAGCCGAACGCTGTTCGCGGGTGACCAGTTGCTGCCTGATGTGTCCCCCAATCCCCTGATGGAGCCGAGCGTCGAGGACGGGACCGAGCGAAGGCGCTCGCTGAGGCAGTACCTCGACTCGCTCGACGCCATGATCGCCATGGACCTGGGCCTCGCCTACCCCGGTCACGGCGAGCCGGTGACCGACCCGCAGCCGCTCATCGCTCGAACCATCGCGCACCATCTGCGCCGCAAGGCCCATGTGGCGCGGGCGCTCGACGGGGCGGGGTGCAGCCCGTTCGAGCTGGCCGGAAAGCTCTATCCCCGGGTGAGGGGCTACGAGATCTTCCTCGCCGTGAGCGAGGTGGTCGCCCATCTGGATCTGGTGGTGGACGACGGCGCGGCGGTGCTGACGAGCCGCGACGGCGTCGCTCATTACGCCGCGGCATCACCCTGATTTTTCGGGGTACAGTGATTTTGCTTGCTATTGCAAGCACCCATCGCAGTAAGAAAATGGAAAGGAAGGACCGTCTTGAACATCGCGGTGTGCGTGAAACACATCCCCGATCCGAACCTTCCCGGCGAGCTGGACGGCGAGCGCCTCAAGCGTGACGGCGTCCAGGGCGTGCTCGATCCCGGGGACGAATTCGGAGTGGAGGCCGGCCTGCAGCTCAAGGAGGCGCACGGTGGCGAGGTGACCCTCGTTTCGATGGGCCCGGCGGTGGCCCTGGAGGCGGTCAGACGGGGTCTCTCGATGGGGGCCGACAAGGGCGTCCTGGTGAGCGACGACGCCCTGGCGGGAGCCGACGCCCTCACCACGGCCAAGGTGCTGGCCGCGGCGATCAAGAAAGCGGGCGAGTTCGATCTCGTCATCGCCGGAGTCGAGTCGACCGACGGCTACACCGGCACGATGCCGTCGAGCCTGGCGGAGTTCCTCGGGCTGCCGCAGCTCACCTTCGTGAAGAGCTTCGAGGGGGCCGAGGGGAGCATCAAGGTCAATCGCCAGACCGCGGAGGGCTACCACGTCGTGGAGTCGCCGCTGCCGGCGTTGATCTCGGTGACCGCCGGAGTCAACGAGCCTCGTTACGCCTCGTTCAAGGGGATCATGGCCGCCAAGAAGAAGCCGGTCGAGCAGTGGGGGCTCGAGGACCTCGGCCTGTCGGGCGACGACGTGACCGTCAACCAGAGCGTGGCGAGCGTCGGCAGGGCCGAGGAGCGTGAGGCGGGTGAGGTGATCGAGGACGACGGCTCGGCCGCCGCTCGCATCGCGGACTTCCTCAAGGAAGCGAAGGTGATCTGAGCGATCGTCTCGACGATCGCGATAAGGAGGAAATGTGGCGAAGGTTTGGGTTCTCGCGGAGATTCACAACGGCAAGGTCGACTCGACGGCCCTCGAGATGCTGACCAAGGCGCGCGACCTGCCGGGGGCCGAGGTCGAGGCGGTTGCGCTGGGTCCGGGCTCGAACGACGCGGTCAAGGAGCTAGGAGAGTTCGGCGCCTCGACCGTCTACGCGAGCGACGACGAGGTCTACGCCGACTACGTGGCGCAGCCGGCGACGGAGGCTCTGTATCAGCTCGTGCAGGAGCACTCGCCCGAGCTCGTGCTGTTCGCCGCCAACTACGACTCGCGCGACATCGCCGGCCGGCTTAGCGCCAGGACCGGCTCGACCCTGATGAGCAACGTGAGCGAGATTCATGATCTCGGCAGTGCGCAGCACGCGATGTTCGGCGGAACCACGCTGGTGGACGTCAAGCTCGAGGGTTCTCCGAAGCTCGTGCTGGTCCGACCGAAGTCCTTCGAGGCAAGCCCGGCGGGTGGAGAGGCGACCGTGATCCCCGTCGAGGTGTCGATCGGCGACGAGCTCAAGAAGGCCAGGCGGCTCGAGCGTCACGAAGAGGAGACCACGGGTCCCAAGCTCGAAGAGGCGCCGGTGGTCGTCTCCGGTGGCCGAGGGCTCCAGGAGGCCGGCAACTTCAAGCTGCTCGACGAGCTCGCATCGACCATCGGTAACACCGCCGTCGGTGCCACGCGCGCGGTGGTCGACTCCGGATGGGTGCCCTATGCAATGCAGATCGGCCAAACGGGCACCACGGTCAAGCCCAGCGTCTACCTCGCGTTCGGTATCTCCGGCGCCACCCAGCACATGGTGGGAATGAAGGGTGCGAAGAAGATCGTCGCCATCAACAAGGACGAAGAAGCGCCGATATTTCAGATTGCAGATCTCGGTATCGTGGGGGATGCACTGAAGATCCTTCCTCAGCTCATCGAAGAGGTGAAGTCCCGCAAGGGATAGGAGACAACGAACGCGTTGGGAATCGGCGACAGGTGGCGCAGTCTCTTCAATCGCAAGAAGGGGCCTGAGCTCCGTCACTTGAATCAGTGGGTGGCGGAGCACAAGGGCGTGGAGGGATACATCGAGCCGCGCACGACGACCAACCCGACCTCACTGCTGCTGGTGGATCGCGACGGCGACCACGCGCGTGCCGCGTTGCGCGACGCGGGTCAGGGTCGCAAATTCTGCGAGCGCCACGGCATCCCGGTCTACGACGCCCAGGTCATCGGCTACCCCAAGCGGATGCGGGACTTCGAACGGCGCCGGGGCAAGGGCTCGGCGGCCAACTTCGACAAGGAGATAGCCGACCTCGAGCGCCGCCTCCGGGAGACCCCGCCTGAGGGCCCCGACAACTAGCCTGAAGCGGACTCCCAAGGGGCACTGGAGCAGGGATTCCGCAGGGTGTCCGCCTCGACGGCTTGCGTGTATCGTGACGGCGCTTCCTGCGGGTTGGGGAGCTTCGACGCGCTCCCGGCCCGGCGCCGAGCGCGGGGCGTCTCAATGAAGAGCTGATGAAAGGAACGAGCGTATGCGAGTGCTGATCTGCGGAGTGGACGGCTATCTGGGTTGGGCCCTTGCCCAGCACCTGGCCGCGCGCGGTCACGAGGTCGCCGGTATCGACGATTACTCCCGGCGCAGGTGGGTCGCGGAGATGAACTCTGACAGCGCGATGCCGATCGCCTCGATCGACGATCGTCTCAAAGTGTTCAAGGAGACCTTCGACCGCGACCTACAGTACTGGGAAGGTGATCTCAAGGAGTACTCGCTCGTCGAAGGCGTCTTCAGAGAGTTCAGTCCCGACGCTGTCGTGCATCTCGGTGAGTGTCCCTCCGCCCCGTATTCGATGATCGACGTCCACCATGCAGTCGACGTGCATCACAACAACGTGGGATCGACTTTCAATCTGATCTTCGCGATCCGGGACCTGGCCCCCGCAACCCATTTGTTGAAGCTCGGGACGATGGGCGAGTACGGAACGCCAAACGTCGCGATTCCCGAGGGTTTTTTCGAGGTCGAGTACCGGGGCCGCAAGGACCGTCTGCCCTTCCCGCGCCAGGCTCACTCCTTCTATCACTGGAGCAAGGTCTCCGGCTCCAACCACATCATGTTCGCCAGCAAGATCTACGGACTGCGCTCGACCGACGTGATGCAAGGCGTCGTCTTCGGCACTCGCATCGACGACATGGGTGACGACGAGCGCCTGCTGACCAGGCTCGACTTCGACCAGTGTTTCGGTACCGCAATCAACCGGTTCAGCTGTCAAGCGGTCATAGGTCATCCCTTGACTCCCTTCGGCAAAGGGTCACAGAAACGCGGTTTCCTGCCGTTGCGGGACTCGATGCAATGTCTGACGCTGGCGCTCGAGAATCCACCTGCGGCCGGCGAGTACCGCGTGCTCAACCAGTTCGAAGAGGTCTACAACCTTGCCGAGCTGGCCCTGAAGGTACAGAAGGCCGCCGCCGGCCTGGGGATGGAAGTCGAGGTCCGTAACGTCGAGAACCCTCGCACGGAGCAGGAGGAGCATTTCTACGAGCCCGATCACGGCAACCTTCTGAACATGGGCTACATCCCTACGCACGATGTGGATGCCGAGATCACGATCATGCTGGAGGACCTGCAGAAGCACTCGGACCGCATAGAGCGGCATCGAGATGTGCTCATCCCGGACGTACGCTGGGATGGACGGAGGGTAAAGAGCCACTTCATCTAGAGTCTTGTAACCAGAGATGATGCTCCGCGCGCTGATAGAGTCCCGGCGGTGACCTCCGAAACCCCATGCCCATCCCTTTACTGATAACTCTGCTGGTGGTCGTCCCCGGCCTGGGGGCGACGTTGGCGGTGTTCAAGGCTGGTCAGGCAAGGCTGCCCACTCAGATTGCGTGCGTGTTCGGTTTGGGTTTAGGGACGGTGGCGGGGTGGGGTTTCGTCCTCGTACTCCTCCGCAGCTTCAATCCTGTCACCTGCTTTGGGGGAGTCGCGCTACTAACTCTTGTCTTCTTCTACTCGGGCTACCGGCGTTCTGGGCTTCGAGAACGAGCAACGGCGCTACGCGAAGAGATTCGGACGGATGGCTGGCTGACGGGGATTGGCTTCATCGCTGCCGTGGTGATCGCCTTCGCTACGCTCCAGGGACAGTCATCCCTCCTCAATCTCGGCCGCGCTAACCCGCTTCGGTATTGGGCGGATGGGCTCGAGATCGCGGACGCGGGTCAGGTCCCCGACGCCACCCTGCAGTGGGGTCAACTCTTCGCCCCGACAGTCTCGAAACTGAGTTTCAATGCGTTCAATGCCGCATTCAGTTTCCTGACGGATGATCCCCTTGAGCTGCTGGCGCCCCTGCTGAGCCTCGCTCTGATCGGAAGCATTATTGCGGGCTGGGCCCTGGGACGTGAACTTGGCCTGCGCTACAGCGCGCCATTGATGGCGATCCTGGCCGGCGCCAGCTCGGGGGTTTTCAGAGCATCACTCACGATAAGTCCGCAGAGGTGGTACGGGGCGGAGACCTTCGCTCGTCTAGCTCTAGTCACCGGCTTGATCTTGGCAATCAACGCCCTGCGCAACCAGGGCCGTCCGCTCGTCGCCGTCGTCGCGGGCATCGCTTTCGGCATTGCGGGAACTATTCACCTCGTTCCAACTTCGGTTGGTATCGGATTTCTGTGTGCCTACGCGCTCTGGTTCTTGCTGGTGGAGCGATCGTTCCGGCACGTTCTCAAGGTGGGGCTGGTCGCGGGGGGCATCTTCAGCGCATTCGTCCTTGCAGGCCTCGCGTTGTCGGGTGGAGACGCAGCCTTCAATGCCGTGGATCAGAACCAAGGGATAGACACGCGGGGGGGAACCTTCGACCCGACTCGTTATCTCGCTGGTGGACGAGTTAACCAACCCCCGTATCTGCAACCGGGATCTCGGATCGAGATGAACGACGGTTGGTACGAACTGCCCGGGACGATCTTCGAGGAGTATGTCGCAAAGTCCACCACAAGCGGGTTGAGCCGCTCGGGCTACACTGCGATCTTCCTCGGAGTGGGGGTTGTGGCGCTACTGCTTCTCTTTCTTGCACCGAAACCCCTTCGTCCACTCGCCGCCGCAGGCTTTGTCACCTGGGCAGGGCTCTTGATGATCACGATCACCATGTCTTCGACATACGACACGTATGTGCCGGCCTCCTTTGCCCAGAGACGCTTGTGGTCGTACGACGCGTTCATGCTCTTACTGGTTGGACTGGGCGTGGTCGAAGTTGCGCTCTACTACCTCGCCAGAGTTCGGGTCTGGATTCCGATCCTAGCCATAGCAATAGGAGTCTGTGTCGCCGTCGCTTTAAACGCGCCACAAGAGATAGGACGATACAAGCGGAAGCAGGGCGCCGACACCTTGCGGGCGATGAACTGGATCTCCGAGAACCTTCCCTGCGATGCGCGCATCCTGGTGAATCAAAGAACCGGCGGCACGTTTCAGGTGTTCACGGGTCGTGTGGCGATTACCGAAGGGATGGCTCCATACCTGCGACCGGACATGCTCACCCAGGTGATCGATATTCTCTTGGATACTCGCTCGTTTTTCGAAGCTCCGAGCGACAACTACGAGGTCCTCGAGAGGTACGGAATCGATCATGTCGTCGTAGCAAAGAGGCCTTACCTGTTTCACGAGAAGCCCTTGCTCGGTCAATCCCCTCCCGAGTTGCTGGCCGAAGCTGAGGAGCTCGAGCAGATCCACGAGAGCCGCCTGATCGACGTGTACCGAGTTCCCGACGCACAGACGGCGGGCCGGCCTCAGGCCGAGGAACACGCCGGCTACCGGTGCCGGACGGAAGCTTTGAATGTTCCCCCCGTGGAACCGGCCAGTTCTTGATTTCGACAGATTTGCTGCGACACATCGATTGAAGGGTTGGTGGCCGACCGGAAGAGTGAGCGCCCGTATCTAGGGGGGCCATCTAGGGATCGGTCCACCCCGGCGGTATGTTGCGACAGTCTGAGTCGAGCAACACCACCACGTAGTCACGGCGCGTCCCCGAGGCCGGGCTCGTCGAGTACTCGCTTAGGATCCACGGAGCGACCCGATCGCTCGGGATGACCACGATGTCGACCTCGTGCTTCTGAGCGGTCTGTCGCCACTGCTCGGGTCCGCTTCGTGCGGCGGTGAGGATCTGGTTGTCTGCGGTTCGCACCTTCTGCCGGATGCGATCGGGAAGCCGGATCCAGCGGATGCCCGCCTGATGCCGGGTTGAGCCCGGGAAGTGCACCAGCCGGTATCCGGCATAGGAGCCCACCGGCCGGCTGAGCTCGGAGGGGACCGCGACCACGCAGGAGCCGCCCATCCGCGGGGACAGCACGTTGAGCACCGTGCCCTTATCGTTGCGCATCGAGGACGCGAGCAGGGGATCCTCGGGGATCTCTGCGATCGCTGAGCTCCCGAGCCACGGCGAGGCGACCGCCGCCCCGGCAACCGCGAGGCCCGCCCCGACGGCGAGAGCACGAGTTCGGGTCGATTCCCAGAGGCGGATCAGGAGCTCACCCGCCCCCAGGCCCCCGTAGAGCACGACGCCAAAGCAGGCGAGCGGCCAGTATCGGTGGGCGCGACCCAGTGTCGTGAAGCCCGCACCGAATAGGGTCGGAATGAGGCTCGAGAATACGAGCCCAACCAGGCCGCTCGACAGCGCCACGAGCGCGACCAGCGCTACGGGGTCGGAGCGGGCTTTGGGAATCCAGCGAAACCCACCGTATACCGCGAAGGGCGTCACGATGCCCCAGGCTCCGAGGACCGATAGCGGAGTGAGAGTCACCAGCCCCGCGGCCGTGTTGCCAAAGCCTTCGAGGCGTATGTAGCTGATCGCGAGCGGCACCAGCCAAACCGAGTAAACCGCGCCTGCCGGGAGCAGTATCGCGCTGAGGCGCCGCATCAGGCTCAGATCGCGCCCAAAAGCTATGACTCCCAACGCCGTGAGGCCGCCGACGATGAAAGTCTCTCCTCCGGTCAATCCGATCATGCCCAGCGTGATGCCGGCCGCGACGAGCGAAAGCGTGCTTCGCTTGGATAGGCCGATCACCAGCAACACGACGAGAACGGCAATCAGCGCGAACGTGAGGTCCCGGGGAAAGGGCGGGACGAGATTGTTGAATGCGAAGCTGTAGGAGCGCTTCTGGAACAGGTCGCCCCAGTAGCGGAGAGAGGTCTCCGGGTCGCGAGGATTGAGGATCAGCGCAGGTCCGCGCGCCACGAGCCATCCGAAGCCCCCGGCAAGCGCACCGAAGACCGTGGTCGCCACCGCCGTCACGGCTCGGCCGCTCAGGCTCTTTCCGGCCGCATATAGAGCGAGCACGCTGCCCACGACAAACAGGACTTGCATCGGTCCGAGTGCGTGAAGCGCTCTCCCCCCCGGCGCGAACTGAGCGAGGAACGCGGTAAACCCGTGGAGGAGCCACGGGTAGTAGTTCGGGATCTCCCCCGTAATGCGCCCCGACGGCGTCGACTCGCCGTTGAGAAGCTGACTCGACCACGTCATATGCACCTTGGTGTCGCCCCGGTAGTCGAGGGGGAGCTCGCTGAATACCGGGCGACACCAGAGCAGTAGCCCTAGAACCACCAAGCCTGCTATGAGCGACGCCTCGCGCCCGTCAATGCGTCCCCCCACTCGAGCGCGCCTAGCGCGCCGCACCTTCACGCCGACCAGAACCACAGCCACTACTCCGGTGATGACTCGGGTAAGCACCGGGTTGGACAGCACGGCTCCGCCCGTCACGATGTGGGCCACCATCATGGCGGTCACGAAGCCCCCACAGCCCGCGATCGAGAGACCGCAAGTAATTGCGAAACCAAGATGAAGCCGCCCCAGCAGGGCGTCGATCAAGAGATAACCGAAGATCAGGAATGCTGCCGCGACGATGAGTGAATGGACGCCGGCCACCGCCGCCGAGGTGGGATCCGACAACATGGAGGGAGTGTAGCAAGGCTAAGAAATGCAGCCGGGCTATCTTCACCGACGCCATCATTGAAAAGGGCTCTTCGCCGCCAACTGGCATACTTTCCGCTTATGGCTCTTAGCAGGAGAGGCTTCCTCCGGAAGCTCGGCGGGGGCTTGGCGGTACTGGGCGGCGCGATCCTGGGGGCCTGTGACTTCCGCGGCCTCGAGCCACGCTCCCGGACCCTCGAGCCCGTCTTCGAGGACACCTTCGCGGGAAATGGGCCTGGATGGCGGGATGTATGGACGAGCTTTCGCTACGGAGGATCGCTGGCGCGCTCCGACGGCGCGGGCGTTTTCCGTTTCGGCCCGGCCACTCGCATGGCTGTGAGAGACGACCGCACCCACACCGAGTACATGACTCAGCCGGTCGTCGTACACGGCATGCAGGCACAAGACGTGGCGGTTTCCTGTCGCGTGAGGTTGGAGGGCATGCTGGAGGCAGGCGTGCTCGGACGATCGTCATTCGACGAGAGCTATGCACTGGTCGTGCGCTCGGGCGAGGCGCTCCTCTGCCGCTATGCGGTCGAGCAGCGTCATGTGCTGGCCAGGCGGGATTTGCCCCGGGACGCCACGGACTTCGCGCTGCGCCTTGTTGCAAGAGGCGAGAACCTCAGAGGCTCCGTCGAGACTGAGGGTCGCATGTTTTCGTTGGCCGCTCGGGACACCGAGCCCCTGAAGGCGGGATTCGCCGGCGTAGTGGGCAACGTCCTCGACAGCGATTCGAACTCGGCGGCGTTCTTCCGCAGCTTTCTGGTCGAGGCCGCGGACCGCCGGTCCCGTGCCGAGGAAGTTCTGTACCGTTTCGCCGGCGCCGTGGTGCCCGACGGTGCCTCCTATAAGGCCCGCGTCACCGCACGCACCGTTATTCCCACCGACATCTCTTTCGAATACGCCGACAACGAGAGCCTCGATGGGGCTCGACGCCTTGGCCCGCTCGCCCCGCGCGGGCGCCTCGAGAGTGTGCACGCCTGGCTCGACGATCTAAAGGGCGATACGACGTACTACTGGCGAGCGGTCCCCGCAACCGGGGGCGCCAAGGCTGCAAGTACTCCGGCGCGTTTCAGGACCCCGCCCCTCGCCGGTGCCGCCTCCAGGTTCGTCTTCGCGAGCTGCACGGGAGGGCGAGTGACCTCGTATTCGTCTTTTTCGACGGCTGCAGCTCTCAACCCCGACTTTTATCTTCACGCGGGGGATTGGGGATATGCCGATCACACCTCGACCGTGCCCTCAGCGGATCACTTTCAGGCCCGCTGGATCAGGCTTCTTCGGACGCGCGAGGTCGGCCAACTCCTGGATGCGAGTCCGCTGATGTTCTGGCAGGACGACCATGACTACAAGGCCGACAACGGGTGGTCGGCGACGATCGAGCCGTTCACGGTTACCGCCTTCGATGAGCTTCATGCGAACCCGGGCAACGACTACTTCGATGTGCGCTGGGGAGACGTACATGTGTGGTGCCTTGATTGCCGGTTGCATGCGACCGACCCGGACGCGCCAGATGATGAGAACAAGTCGCGGCTCGGGTTCGAGCAGAAGGCATGGCTCAGACAGGGCATGATCGATTCAGATGCGCCGGTGAAGGTCGTAGCTTCGCCCATGGTGTTTCGCAACAAGTCTCCAGAGGATCCCGGCTGGCACAGTGTCTACACCACCGAACGCGACGAGCTTCTCGAGTTCTTTGCGTCATTGGAGGGCGTTGTGTTCATCATGTCCGGCGACTCACACGGTCAGCGACTGATTCACCACTTCGAGTTCGGCGAGCTCTACGAGTTCAACTGTTCGGGGACCGATTTTCCCACCGGTTTTCAGCCCAATTTGGACCCCGAGCACACGCTGACCCATGTGGCGATGCCGGCCGTGGCCGTCGTCGACCTCGATCCCGCCGGCCCGAACCGGGAGGTGAAAGTGTCGGTTGTCCATGCCATCGATGGTTCAGAGCTGTTCGCACGCAGCTTTCCGATCGGATAGGGCTGCGAATCACTCATTACAAGGAGAAACCGTCACCAGTGTGAGACTTTGATCTCCCGCCGTGAACCTCTCTCTTTCCAGTTCCTCAAAGACGGGTGAGTCTGCAAACCTCGATCGCGTCACGACAAGGTTGACGCCGTATTTCTCCACGAGTCTCGACCACTCATCTTCACCAGCTAAGCCCTGAGTCAGGGTCGCGTTATCTCGGAGGCGCTCTTCGTCTCTGGAAACCGTGCGGGCCAGCTCCGTCCACCGAATTCGGGCCCAGTTGCGGTCCGTCTGACCGGCCACCCACAAGACAAGTCGAAACCCCGTATAGGCAAATGTTCGTCGGGCGAGCCCGTTCCCGGCGACCGCCGCAACGCAGCGAGCGCCGGGCGAAGGAGCCATCGCGCTGAGAATCGTCGTCTCGCCGCGGAGAGTGTCTCCTAACAATTCATCCGGAGGCTCGACGCCGGTGTAAGCCAAGCTGCCGTACAGGGGAGCGAGGCATCCAGTGACGATCAGGAGGGCCGCTCCGACGATGGCCGGGGATCTCCACTTCCACGCGCGCGCCCATATTTCTGTGGCTCCCACCCCAGCCACCAGAGCCACGCCGAGATGGAAGAGAGACCAGTACCTGTGATCCCTGCCTAGCGTGAGAAATGCGTCCCCCAAGAGTCCCGTAATGGCATCAGAGAGCATGAAGGCGCTCGCGGTTGGGATCAGGGCAAGCGGCACGCGCATGGCCGGGTCTTCGACAAAGCGAAAGAGCATGCACCACGCGCCCACGACGGCGAACGGGATCGCTATGCCCCACGACAACAAGAAGAAGGCTGGTTCGAGCACCACCGCCGGGATGTGGGTGGTGTTGACGAAGCCGTCGAGGCGAAGATAGTTGACGACGACCGGCACCAGCCAGGTCGCGTAAACGGCCGCGGCCGGCAACGTGACATATGCAAGCCTTTTGAGGCGACCCCGCTCGCGCGTGACGAGGCAGGAGATCAAAGCAACTCCCGACGCAACGAGGAGCGCCTCGCCCCCGGCGAGGCCGACGAGACCCAGAGCGGTGCCGGCGCCGGCGAGACTGGCTCTGCTATTGCGTTGCAGCCCGATGACCAGGAGGAGCAAGAACACCACGAGTAGCACAAAGCTCAAATCCCTGGGATAAGGGGGAGCCAAGTTGTTGAACGCAAAGTTGTGGGGACGCCGCGACAGCATCTCCGCAAGAAAAGGGATTCTGAGGGCCGGCATGTCCGGTATCCGCGCGACAAGGTCGCCATCGAATAGGAGCCCGATGCCGAAGCCACCGGAGAGCGCCCCAAAGAAAGCGGCGGCGACACCCGTCGTCATACGAGAGGTGATCTGTCGTCCAAGGGCGATTAACGCCAGAGTCATCCCCACGACAAGGAGCGCTTGCAGGGGACCCAGCGCATGGAACGCCGTCTCCCCCGGAACGAACGAAGCCAGCGTGGCGATGACGGCGTGATAGAGCCAGGGATAATAATTCGGGACATCGCCCGTGACCACCGTCGAGGGAGTGGACTCACCATTCATCAGTTGGGATGCCCAGCCCATGTGCAGGTTGGTGTCGGGGACAAGATGCAGGGGAAGCACGCCGGACACCGGCACCCACCACAATACGAGCGCAAGCACTATCAGTGCCGTCGTACAGACTGAGTCCGACCGGCTCAACTTGACCGCAGCGGAATCCGATCGTCTCGTTCGCAGTCGAAGCGTAATTGCGACTGCGGCGACCACGAGCAGGGTCGTCCTTACGAGCCACACATTGGAGAGAACCAGCCCTCCCGATGCCATGTGGGCGAGCATGAGCGCGAAGGAGCACACCACTAGGGCGGGAACGGCGAGCGCCAATCTCGTCAGGCGAGGAACGGGACGGGCACCGACGGCTGCGCCGACGATGAAATAGCCTAGCGAGAAGCCGAGAAGCGCAACGATGAGGGCGTGCACTGCAGCCGTTGTTGAGGAGAGCATGCGGCGAGAGACTAAAGGTTGAGGCGGCCCCTCAACGCACTTGGTTGCAACGAGTTACTAGGGCCGGGCGTCCTTTCGGTCACGGGTGACGCACGTGGTTAGATCTTCTGTAGGCCCTCGGCTCGGAGTGCGATCTGGAAGTCGTGGGCGCTCGTCGCTGCATTCTTCGCATCGTCGAGTGAGACGAGGGCCTCGCGGTAGAGCCCGAGCAGTGCCTGGTCGAAGGTCTGCATCCCGTAGAAGCTCGACTCGGCGATGATCTCGTGCATCAAGTGGGTCTTGTCGGAGTTCAGGATCAGATCGCGAATGCGGCCGTTCATCACCATGATCTCGATGGCCGCCACCCGGCCCCCGCCGCTGCGCGGGAGGAGTCGTTGCGAGATGACCCCGCATATCGTGCTCGCGAGTGCCACACGAGCCTGGTTCTGCTGATGCGGAGGGAAGAAGTCGATCACGCGGTTCACCGTCTCCGAGACGTCGGTGGTGTGCATGGTTGCAACCACGAAGTGACCCGTCTCGGCGGCCTGGAGCGCCGCCCGAACTGTCTCGGTGTCGCGGATCTCGCCGACGAAGATGACGTCTGGGTCCTGCCTCATGGCGGCGCGCAGCGCGGTTGCGAAGTCTCCGGTGTCCATGCCGATCTCACGCTGCGTCACCACGGACATCAGGTCGTTGTGGAGAATCTCGATCGGGTCCTCGATCGTCAAGATGTGAGCCGGGCGCGTTGCGTTGATGTGACTGATGATGGCGCCCGTCGTAGTCGTCTTTCCCGAGGACGTCGGTCCGGTGACGAGCAGAAGACCGCGGTGCTCTCCGGCGAGTTTCTCGACCGCGGGCGGAAGTCCGAGTGAGTGGAAGGACGGAACCGACGCCAGCACCAGACGCGCGGCTATGGCGATGCTGCCGCGCTGCCGGTGCACGTTGACGCGGAAGCGGCCAACGCCCGGTTCCGAGTAGGCGAAGTCAACCTCGCCCTTGGCCTTCAGCTCGGCGATGTGATCCTCGCTCATCATCGCCATGGCGGCCTGCTCGGTGTCCGCACCGCTCATGCGAGCGAACTCGGTGCGACCGAGGTGTCCAGAGGCGCGCACGCTCGGCGGAGAGCCGGCCTTTATGTGTAAGTCGGAGGCATTGTTCTCCACGACGAATCGCAAGAAATCATGAATGTCGGGCACTTGGTGTCCATCGGCAGGCCCCCAGGGGTCATTGAGGGGAATCCGCCGGAATCCGCATGCGCCCTCCGAGGTGAGGCAACATTGTGGCCCATGGCCAATGAAGCAGACCAACGATTTATGAAGATGGCGATAGACCTCTCGGCAGAGGCCCTTGACGACGACGTGGGAGGGCCTTTCGGGGCCGTGGTAGTGAGAGACGGCGAGGTCATCGGTCTCGGGCGAAACCGGGTCCTCGCCGACCGAGATCCTACCGCTCACGCCGAGATGCTTGCGATTCGACAGGCGTGTCGCGCGCTCGGCGATCATCGGCTCGAGAGCTGTGTCGTCTACACCAGCAGTGAGCCGTGTCCCATGTGCATGGCCGCCCTCTACTGGGCGCGCGTAGCCAGGGTGCTATACGCAAATGTGCGTAGCGAAGCCGCCGCCATCGGTTTCGACGACGACTGGCTTTACCGGGAGCTTGCGTCGGGAGAGACGGATCGCTCGCTACGGTTGACGCGGCTGCCCAGTGCCGAGGCCAGCGGCATCTTCGACCGCTGGTTCGCCAGGGACGACCGCATCCTCTACTGAGCATCTCGTCCCGTGACCCGGCGTCGAATCCTTCAGGTGACAAAGCAGGTTTGAGCCGGCGGTGGGCGAACCATATTTCTAAGTATCTGAAGCTTTTCTCTCATGAAGCTTCTTCTCATCAAGGGGGATGAACCGATGCGCCGTCGTTTGATCGCGGTTTTGGGCGCGGTGATGGCCGTGGCCGTCGCTGCTGTTTTCGTGGGCCCGGCGGCCCAGGCCGTCAGGAAGAGCGTCAACGATCAGTACTACGAGCCCTATCAGTGGGGCCCGAAGCAGATCAATGCCGAAGAGGCGTGGGCCACCTCGAGCGGCGCGGGGCAGGTCATCGCCATCGTGGACACTGGCGTCGACCTCACCCATCCCGACCTCCGCAAGAAGATCGTGGGGGGCGCGACCTTCACCGGTTGTGCCGAGGACGGGCCCTGCGGAAACGGCGACTGGGAATCCGGGCCGCCGGAGGCTCAGGCGGAAGGCTCGCATCCCCACGGCACGCACGTGGCAGGGATCGCTGCGGCCACGACCGGCAACCGCATCGGAATCGCCGGTGTCGCCCCCAAGGCCAAGATGCTGGCCGTCAAGGTGCTCACCAATGAGGGTGGCTCGTTCGCCGAGGTCGGCGCCGGGATCCGCTGGGCGACCGACAACGGCGCCGACGTCGTCAACCTGAGCCTGGGCGCACTGCCCGGCATCCAGGCGCTCGCCATCACCGGGGTTCTGGCGGACACCCGTGAGGCGATCGAGTACGCGGTCTCCAAGGGCGTCGTGGTCATTGCCGCGGCGGGCAACGACTTTGCCTCCATCTGCGGCGAACCGGCGTTCGATCCGAACGCGCTCTGCGTCGTTGCCACCGATCGCCTCGAAAACAAAGCGAGCTACTCGAACTTCGCCCTGGACCAGTCTCCGACCAACGTCGTGGCCGCCCCCGGTGGTGCGGCCTTCCTCGCCTGCGAAGAGGACATCATCTCGACCGTCCCCGCCGAGGCGGGCGGGTTCTGCACCGAGGACGTCGGGACTCCCGGGTACGACTTCTACGCCGGAACCTCGATGGCGACGCCTCACGTCGCAGGCGTTGCCGCACTGCTCACGGCCCAGGGTCGCGACCGAGAAGAGGTCGAGAGCGTGTTGAGGTCCACCGCTCGAACCCCCGTAGCGAACACCAGGGGCACCTACACGACGGTCTACGGATTCGGGATCGTCGATGCCGAAGCGGCGGTGGCCGCGCCGTAGCCGCTCGCTTCACCAGCTCGATCGGGGCCGGTTTCCTCGCGGGGAGGCCGGCCCCGAGCGCGCCCGCCTCGGTTCACGCCTTCAGGTAGGCCTCCATGAGCGGCGAGGGCTGGTCCGGATCGTCGGCGTCGCTCACCAGCAGCAGGTGTATCCGGCCATCGTCGGTGACGCGCGCGGCCAGACCCTCTAGTTTGAGGTGATGGTCCACCGGTTCGTTGAGCTCGACGGCGCCGTGCGAGCCCATCAGTCCGAGTGACGAGCCGGCGTAGCCATCGCCGACCTCGGCCGACGCGATGAAGGCCATGCGTCCCTCGGGCAGGGGTGAGGCGTCCGAGAAGCACAATGGCACCCCCTTCAGCAGACCGAGATCGTAGAACTCGATGGCGTTCACCGAGTCCGCGGGCACCGCGCGGCCCTCGGCCAGGGCAGCGCGCACCGCTTCGGCGTCCAGATCGACGCGCGCGTTGCGTCCTTTCGGGCCGTTGCCTCGCTGCATGAGGCGAAAAGCGTCGCCCACGACGGCGCTGCCCTCGATGTTGAGATCCTCGAGGTCCGTGCGCAGCCGGTTGTAGAGCGCGCTGAGATCGACGATCTCGAAGCCGGCCTCGGGCCGTCCATCCTCGGTGAGCGTGAGTAGCGTCGCCCGGTTGCGCTCGGGCTTGGAGCCCGAGCCGATCCCTATGACGGCTCCGTGCTCGAAGCGGTCGAACGGCTCCAGGAGGGCCATGCACTCGAAATCGGGTTTGTGGTCCGCTCGCTCGTCGGGACTGCTCGGCGTGGCGCCTCCCATGACCTTGATGAGCCGCCCCGGCTCGTCGCTCTCGTCCTCGAAGATCGCCATCTGTCGCTCGTCGTCGGACAGCACGAGGAGGTAGCTTCGCACCCTCAGCAGCGCGCTCGCGGCGGCGAGCGGCAGACTCCGCTCGTGGCCCCCGTCGTCGATGACCGATAGGTCTCTGAGCTTCTTCAGGCCGATCATGAGACGCCTCCCGAGTTTTCACTTCCTTACCCGCAGTGGGGGTGATGCCCCTTATCCTGAAGGCCATGCGCTATCTCGACTACGCCGCGACCACG
The DNA here is from genome assembly GCA_050694055.1 of Actinomycetota bacterium. Lineage (GTDB taxonomy): Bacteria > Actinomycetota > CADDZG01 > CADDZG01 > WHSQ01 > WHSV01. The sequence continues at coordinate 4,589 of JBOGWX010000069.1, read as the reverse complement.
CCGGTGCTGCCCGAGGTGACGGACGCCATGGTGTCCGTTCTGCGGGGCGATTTCGGCAACCCTTCGTCCGTCCATGCCTACGGGCGAGCGGCCCGTGAGCTGGTTGAGGATGCCAGGGACCGGGTCGCCGGCGCCGTGGGGGCGAGTCCGGCCGAGATCGTGTTCACCGGGGGAGGCACGGAAGCCGACAATCTGGCTATCAAGGGGGCGGCGCACAAGCTGCGAGGCAACGGAGACCACATCGTCACGACCGCCTTCGAGCACCATGCCGTGCTGGACTCGGTCGAGTGGCTCGGCCACAACGGCTACCAGGTCACGGTTCTGCCGGTCGGGAGCGATGGTCTGGTCGACCCCGAGGAGGTCGCGGCCGCGGTGCGTCCCTCGACTTTGCTGGTATCGGTCATGGCGGTAAACAACGAGATCGGCACCGCTCAACCGCTTGCCGAGATCGTCCGGGCCGTGAAGAAAGTCAATCCATCGACCCTCGTGCACTCGGACGCGGTCCAGATGCTGGGCAACCTCCCGGTCGACCTGCACGAGCTGGGCGTCGATTTCGCCGCCTTCTCCGCCCACAAACTGGGAGGTCCGAAGGGGGTCGGCTTCCTGTTCGCACGCAGTCACACGCCGGTCGAGCCGCTGCTCCACGGCGGGGGCCACGAGGGGGGGCTGCGCTCCGGAACGCTCAACGTGCCCGGTCTCGCGGGGCTGGGCGTTGCCGCAGAGATCGCTTCCAAGGAGGTCGACCACAAGATCGACCGAGTAGGTGGGTTGCGGGCGAGGTTGTGGCAGGGCATAGAAGGGACCATCGACGGAGTCCGGCTAAACGGGCATCCCAGCTCGAGAGTTCCGGGAACGCTCAACGTCAGCTTTGCCGGAGCCGACGGCGAGACACTTCTCCTGCTGTTCGATGCCGCCGGTATCGCGTGCTCCGCCGGCTCCGCCTGCCAGTCAGGAGCCATCGATCCGTCCCATGTGCTTCTTGCCATCGGGGTTCCGCGCGCGGTGGCGAAGGGAAGCGTGAGGTTCTCGCTGGGCCGGGAGTCGACCGAGGGGGACGTCGTCGCGGTGCTCGATGTCCTGCCGGGGATAGTCGAGCGCGCCCGGACGGTGGGGTAGTGCTCGGTAACAACAAGCGAGCGGTCGTCGCTATGTCGGGTGGGGTGGACTCATCGGTAGCCGCCGCACTGCTCGTTGAGCGGGGTTACGACGTCACCGGCATCATGCTCAAACTATGGCGAGGCGAGGCCGCCAACCTCGACTCCGGCTGCTGCAACGTCGGTGCCGCCGCCGACGCTCGACGCGTCGCCGGCGTTCTGGGAATTCCTTTCTACGTGCTGAACTTCGCCGAGCGCTTCGAGCAGACCGTCATCGACAACTTCCACGCCGACTACGCGGCCGGGCGAACCCCCAATCCCTGCGTGCGTTGCAATCAATGGATCAAGTTCGATGCCCTGCTCGAGCGAGCCGAAACGCTTGGAGCGGACGTCTTGGCTACGGGGCACTACGCGCGCGTCTTGGAACGAGACGGTCGTTACAGGCTTCTGCGCGGCGTCGATGACAACAAGGACCAGAGCTACGTGCTGTGGATGCTCGATCAGGCCAAGCTCGCCCGTACCGTCTTCCCCGTCGGGGGGATGGCCAAGTCCGAAACGCGTCGTATCGCCACCGAGCTCGGGCTTCGCACGGCCGACAAGCCGGACTCTCAGGAGATCTGCTTCGTGAGAGGTGGTGATCTCGGTGCTCACGTGGAGGCTCACATCCCCGAGGCGAACCGCCCTGGTTCGATCGTGACCTCGTCGGGAGAGCTGGTGGGCGAGCATCGCGGCATCGCCCGCTACACCGTCGGGCAACGAAAGGGACTCGGCATATCGCTGGGAACGCCGGTGTTCGTTCGGGCCATCGACGCGGGCACGAACACGCTCGTGGTCGGCACCCGCGACGAACTGGAATGTGACGGCTTCACCGTCTCCGAGGTCGGCTACGTCGACGCGCCGCTCGCCGAAGGTCGTCGCGTTCTGGTTCAGTACCGGTCGCACGGCGATGTGCATCCGGCCATGGTCTCCTCGGCAACGAAGACCGAGCTTCGAATCGACTTTGAACGACCGGTCGACGCGGTGGCCCGCGGTCAGTCGGCCGCCTTCTACGACGCCGATAGCCCTGAGGAATTGCTCGGTGGGGGCGTCGTCTCGACCACGGTGGCGGCAGAAGCTTGTGTCTGATCGGTGGCACACCGAGGTACTGAGATCTGAATTCGAGCGCGCCTCGACGACCTTCGCGGAACGCACCCGGGGGCGCTTCGACGCTCTCGGAGTCGTCGAGTTCTCGAAGTGTGGCGAAGGTGATGTGGTCATGGAGGTCGGCGCGGGCACCGGTAACTTCCTGCAGTTGTTCGAGCCGGTGGCCGGACGCCTGATAGGGGTTGACCTGACCCCGGCCATGCTGCTGCAGGCGCACGGAGTTTTCACCGGCATGGAGCTCATCGTGGCCGACGGCGCGCGCCTGCCCGTTGCTTCTCGCTCGGTCGATCTCGTCACCACGGCGCAGACGCTCCATCACATCTGGGAGCCCCTTGTGGTCCTAAAGGAGATGCGCCGGGTCATGGCGGCCGACGGCAAGATGCTGATCGTGGATCAGGTGTCCACCGAACGCTACGAGGAAGCGATCGTGATGAACCAGCTCGAGACGGTGAGAGATCCGAGCCACGCCTCGTCGCGACCGCCGAGCGCCCTTCGGACGCTTCTACGCGTTGCGGGAGTGCGAATCGTCGAGGAACGAATCGTCGAGGAGAAGCAGAGGCTGTCCACCTGGATGTGGTCCGAGGAGTTTCCTGAGGAGCGCATAGAGAAGGTCAGACGCTTCATCGACGACCACGGGGGCGCCACGGGCATGAATTTCGAGCGGGATGGGGACGATTACGTCTTTGATCGTCGCCGCATGATGTTGCTGGCACAGAGGGCGTGATCGAGGGTGACGATGCGAGCGCGAGTGGAACCACGGTGAACATCTTCGATTCGCTCAACGACGAGAACGGCCGCCAGGAGCGCTCGGCGCTCACGAGCCGCCTCCTGGAGGCGGCCACGGACGCCTCTCGTGCCGGCGATCTCGAGGCATGGGAGCCGGTGATCGACATGCTCTACCGGGCGACGGTCATCCTGCCGTTCGTCGAGGACGACGAGGACACGGTCGAAGGCGACGAGAGTGTTCCGGTGGTCGCCAACGAGGAGGGCGAGCACCTGCTGCCGGTGTTTACCGATGAGAGCGAGCTCGATTCCTGGCGCCCCGACGGCGGCCGCTACACGCTGCTGGAGACGTCCGAGATCCTCAAGGTCGCCGTCGAACAGGGCTTCATGGGACTGGTCGTCAATCCGGCCGGAGACGTCCCGTTGGAACTGGGGGCCGAGAACCTCCACGAGGACTAAGCGACCCTCGTCGGACTTTCGACCGTTACCGACGCCGACCGTCGGATTTCGTCGAAACTGTGACGCACGTCACAGCCTCAGATGGTCGGGCCTGATGCGATGCTCCCATGGCCTTCGATGTCGCCGCGCGCAGGAGTCAGATACGGGCCCTCAAGAACCACGGCGTGATTTGCCGGGGCGAGGCCATCGCGGATGGGTTAAGCGAACGGGCCATCGATCGGAAGCTGGAATCGGGTGAGTGGATCAGGCTGTTGAGTGGCGTCTACGCACTAAGAGGATCGCCCGTCACCTTCATGCGTCGAGTCGTCGCCGGCTACAAGTGGGCGGGTGAGGGCGCGCTGATCTCGCACACCACGTCTGCAAGGTTGCTCGGACTGGACGGCATTGACAGCTCCGACATCGAAGTCTCAACCCCGCGGCGGCTGCGATCGGGCCGGGTGATCGTGCACCAGAGAAAGACCTGCGAACTGCCCTCACAGCGCATCGACGTCGTGCGCGTCACGAGTGCCGAACAGACACTCATCGACATCGCAACTACTCTGCCACCGGACAAACTCGAGCTTGCCTTCGACTCGGCCATGCGCCAGGGCCGTACTCGCTACGACCACATCAAGCGCCACTTCGAGTCCATAGCCGGCCCCGGAGTTCCGGGCACCAGTGCTCTGCGCAACCTGCTGCAGACGAGGGAGCCTTGTCCGCGGCCCCACCACAGCGTGCTCGAAGTCGGCTTTCGCCAGCTCGTGCGCGACTTCGGTCTTCCGAATGCAACCGGTCAGTTTCCGGTGAAGATACGTCGGGGGTTGACCCTGCATCTCGACTTCGCCTACCCGGACGAAAAACTCGCCATCGAGATCGACAGCGTGCGGTGGCACGCCGGAGTGCGATCGATCAAATGGGATAACGAGCGTCAGAACCTGCTGGTCGCGCTCGGTTGGCGGGTTCTGCGTTTCGAATGGAACGATGTCGTTCATCGACCACATGTGGTGGCCGCTCAGATACGCAGCGCCCTCGCCCGCCGACAGTTGTTTCTTTGAAACACCGACGGGGTCACAGTTTCGACTAAATCCGACGGTCGGCGTCGGTAACGGTCGAAACTGTGGAAGGGGCGCTACTGCTCTTGGGTCACCACTCGACCAGCTTCCATATCTCGGGTTGCATCGTGGACTCTCT
>JBOGWX010000068.1:0-4613 GCA_050694055.1 Actinomycetota bacterium | reverse complement strand
GACCATAGTTCCGTCTGGGTTCATGTATGTCGTTCCCCAAACGATCTGCCCATCGGCTGGGACGGGAGTCACGAGACCCGCCACAAACGCGACCGTTACCAACCCGAGGCCCAGCGCTGCGCCCTTTGTCGCCTTCGATGCTGCCACTTCAGTGTTGTTCGTCATACCTCATCTCCTCATGACTTCGATGGTCCTTTGCGCCCGGCACACTTCTGACCAGCCCTGGTTGCGTCAGGCTGGGCCCCGTCGCGTGACCTCTCGCACTCGACGAGCAAACTCCTGTTGCGCGGTCGTCAACTGGTTCGGCCCGTCCACCAGCTTCACCTCGTCGCCGGCACTCAGCAGTACCTTGAACGGTGTCGTTTCCGCGCCCAGGAGCTCCCGAACGCGAGACGCCGCGTCTACGAAAATCGGAAAAGACAGCCCCAGCTGTTGCGCGACGGTGCGCATCTCTTCGGGGGTCGTACGATCGACAATCGCCACGACGGCCAGAGATGCCTCGACATCCTTGCCGGAGGCGGCCGCCAGCTCTCGCCACAGCGCGGACTCCTGCAGACACAGCGAGCAATCAGTTGGTGCAAAGAGAATCAGCAGGAGATGGCGCTCGTCGCCGTGAAAGCCGACGAGTGACCGCAATCCGGCAGGGCGGTCAGCGACTCCCTGAGTGGACATAGGAGCGTGGTCGCCTCGCCGGCTGACCTCGTCGCAGTTCGCTCGCGGGACGGCGGTGCACGGCGCTGCGAGGCCGGCGCCACTGACAGGCGGCGCGGCGTATCGATCAACCCACACACGCTCCAGTCGAATGTCCGCTATCGCACCTGACGAGAGGCGCTCCTTGGCCATCGCACGGCGTTCGGTCTCGGCCCGCGACGTGCGCCACTGCCAGGTGCCGATGGCAGATATGATGCACGCACCTGCGATGAGCACGCCCCACGCTATGCGCCGTACCATAGACGCCTCCTTTTCATCTGTTGTGCGCGACGGACTCGGCCCACTCGTACGAGTGCAGCGCCACATCCTTTCCGCGAACGTCACTAAATACGAGGCGCCCATCGGGCAGCCACGCAACCGGCTTGCATTCGCTGCCGAGGCCTTCGGCAACAAGCACCCCGTTCTCGTACACGTCCAGGGCATACCTCACAGGGTTGTAAACCGCGTACACCAGGATGAGGCGCGCTTCCGGGCCGGGAATCACGCTGACCAGCTGGGTCCACTCGGACAGGAAGGCCTTCAGTTCTTCGCGAGATACTTTGTGCAACAAAACCGGCAGCCTGACCGGCTCCCGATAGATTGCTGTTGCCCGACCCACCGTAGCCAAGGGCGCTCCGTCGGCTGAAAAGTGCACGGCCTGACTTTCCGTGACCTGGGCGGCGAACACGCTGTCGCCGGGACCCCGCGCCAGCGAGACGCCGGCAATCACGCGGAGGTTCAGCGTCTCGGTCTTTCGGTCGAGTGGAAAGAACGACGATACGACCTGCCCGTCGTCGGCCAGTCTGTGTACGGTGTTCTTGGCCGTGTCACTGGCGGTCGAATGGCGGTAGCCACCGACGTAGACGATCCCGGACTCGGTCACCATGACGTCCTGCGCGGTGATTCCAGTCGGCGCAAAAGCGATGGCCTTCGTGAACACGCCGTCGTGGAACGCGTGGACCCGCGATTGTTTGATGTCCAGCACGTAGACCGTGCCTGACGGATCGACGGTGAGTCGCCACGGAATGGTGAACTGGCCCGGGCGCCCTCCTGCACCGCCGAACCGCCTGATCTGCTCACCAGCCGGACTGAATTGTGAGACCGACTTCGTGCGGCTATCCATGAAGTACGCGTCACCAGATGGCGTGATCGCCACATCCGCCAGATCTGCTGATGGCGCGCCCGAAAGAATAGCGGTCTGGAGCTTCGTGAAGCTCGTGTCGATCGGTTTCACGGGCGCCGAGGATGGTGGCGTGGGCTTCGGGGCGGCCCTGCATGCGACAACGAGTCCGATCGAGAGTGCCAGCATGCCACATGCGTGCGTTGCCTTGGTGCGTCGATACATGTCGAGCCACTCCTGGTCGCGCGATTTGTGTTGTGTTCGTACGTAAGCCGCCGCTGGTTCCTCAATGGCGTTGATGACACTTCGAGGTCCCAGCCAGTCTTGGCGTAGCTACGCGAGGGACCACCGCGCTACGGCGACTTCGTATCCTACGGTTCGAACTGCTAATTACGTACGCCCCGATACCCGTTCAGCTCGCGCACGGCGCGCACATGTCGCCACCGTCGCAGACGCAGACGTACATCGTCTGATCAGGATTGTGGTACGTAGTTCCCCATGTAATCTGAGCAGACGCTGGCGTCGGCACCACGACACCGACCGCAAACGCCACGGTCACTAGCCCGAGGGCGGCGGCGGCGGCTGCACTCTTTCCTGACTCCACCTGAATCACGTCCTGGATGCTTTTCATATGCGACCTCCTTAATGGACAAGTCTTTCAGTATGGCGCGGTGGTCCCTGCACCTCCCAGCCTGCGAGATCCACGAACTTTGCTTCTGAACATGCCCGCCGCGGAGAAACGACATGAGCTCGGCGCCACACTGCTTCTCCACATGAGGACTTCACCGACGGACTCGGTCGTCGCTGCGGTGCAGGTCACCGCTGGCGCGTATCGATACTTGAGGGAACCGTACCGACCGTTAACAGATTGCCACACGGCGATCATCCCAAGTCCCGTCCGGTTCTCCAACCGATCGCTGGTGATCCTAGATCGGAACGTGGGTGTCTTCGGGCGCTGTCAATGACATTGAGACACCAAGGGTGAAGAAATTAGAGTCGCGTCGAGATCGATCATCGCGGCGGCCGGTGGGTCGCTGGGACTGGAAATCGGGGGGTGCTGAAGGTCGACCGAGGTGATGATCGTCGTTCCTGGGGCATCCTGACGCGTCGGTTTTTTGACAGGTGGGTTAATCCAGACGACCGTGGGGAGATCCGCCGGCTGTGGCGGTCTTTTCACGAAGCGCTCGGGATGTGCGGCATAGGCAGCGGCGAGGACCTGCTGGCGATGCGCGCGCACGGTGGCCGCCTGGCCGAAATGCACGACGGCGGGCGTGAGGAAGCCAAGCCCGCTGTGTCGATGCTCGTGGTTGTACCAGCGGAAGAAGGCCTGCCCGAAGGCGCGCCCATCTTCGAGGGATCCGAAACGCTCGGGAAACTGCGGACAGTACTTGAGCGTTCTGAACTGCGCTTCCGAAAACGGATTGTCGTTGGACACGTGCGGCCGGCTGTGGGTTTTCGTCACGCCGAGATCGGCCAGCAGCAACGCGACCGGCTTGCTGCGCATCGCGGCGCCGCGGTCCGCGTGGATCGTGAGGTGGCCGGGTTGAATCGCGTGCTTCGCGCAGGTCTCGGCGATCAACCGCTCGGCGAGGGCGGCGGTCTCGCGGGGGGCGAGCATCCAGCCGACGACATAGCGGCTGAAGATGTCGAGGATCACGTAGAGATAGAAGTACGTCCACTTCGCCGGGCCCAGCAGCTTGGTGATGTCCCAGCTCCAGACGTCGTTGGGCCGCGTGGCCAGCAACTCGGGCGCGGCGTAGTGCGGCCGGCGGACCTGATCGCGGCGTTCTTTGATCTCGCCGGCCGTGTCCAACAGTCGATACATCGTGCGCGGCGAGCAGAGATAGATTCCGTCATCGAGCAGCGTCGCATGCACCTGAGCGGGGGCCGCGTCGAGGAACCGCTCACTGTGGAGCGTGTCGAGCACGGCCTGCCGCTCTTCCTGCGCGAGCGCGCGGGGCGGCACCGGCCGCGCCGCCGGCGATCGCGCGGGTTGTCGCTGCCGATACACGGAGGCCCGGGCCACGCCCAACGCGGCACAGGCCGCCGCCGTCCCCATCGTCGGGCTCGCCGCCTCGATGGCCTGCATCACTCGTTCTCGTCGGGCTCGAACGGTTTCAACGGGATCCCCAGGAGCTCGGCAACTTTTTTTTGGAAGGCGATGATCGTCTCCGCCCGCTGCAGACGGCGTTCGAGTCGTCGATTGGCCGTTTCCAAGGCGGCCTTCTCCCGCTCCACCTGTTTCAGCCGGGGATCGGAGGACGTCGGCTTCCGTCCCCGTGGCTTCGGCGTCAACCCGGCCGCGCGCTGGCGGCGCCAGGTCACCAGATGCGACGAGTAGAGGCCTTCGCGTCGCAACAACGCCCCGAGCTCGCCAGGCCGCGTACAGCGGTCCGCTTTCCGCAAGATCTCAAGCTTGTAGGCGGTCGTAAATCGTCGCCGGACGTGGCGGGCCGGCACTTCAGGGTCGGGCGGCCCGGGCGCGACTGCGCGCTCGCCAGTGGAAGACCCTCCGCTACGGGGCGCCTCGCTTCGCTCGTCGCCCCTCCGCTCCGGCTCTCCCGCCATCGACTGGTCTGCCAGCATCGAACGGATTGTGGTCATCAATCGCCTGACACCTCCCCGCCCTCAACAGTAATTACCGAGGAGTGAAGTGTCTCACCTATCTTGGCAGGGAGGGCGCGAACGCCGAAACCTTCCACAAGTCGGCAGTCAGCGGGGACGTCATCCCCTGCGCTGAGAACGATGACATCGCCGGGAACGATGGCCTCCGATGGGGTCACGACCGTTGCCCCGTCACGCA
>JBOGWX010000067.1:0-1515 GCA_050694055.1 Actinomycetota bacterium | reverse complement strand
GCACTGTCTCCGCCACGCTCGTCTTTCCGACGCCCGCCTCGCCCGCGAGCAGAAGGAGACCTCCCTCTCCGGCGGCGGCCCGTTCGAGCCGACCGTCGAGGACCTGCCGCTCTCGCTCACGTCCGACGAGCCCGGGGCTTCCCACCATCCGAATAGCGTACGACCGCCCCGCATGTGGTGGCGTACCTGATCATGGTCTATGCGATCATCTTCCCGATCGCGCTGCCGTCGGCTCTGACCCGAGGTGACTGCTTGCCCTCGATCTGGCCCTCTATGTGAGTCGCTCGGCACCATCTTCGGAGTCACGCTGCCGGCCTTCCTCGTGATCGCGGCGACCCACGGCTGGGCCGGCGTGCGGGACCTGGCGAGTCGCAGCGTGCGCTGGCGTGTCGGCATCCGCTGGTATCTGTTGGGAATGCCCGTCGCCATGACCCTGGCGGTAGCACGGGTTCAATCCGTAGGGGCCTTCGTGGTGGAGGTTACTGTCGCCCTCCGAGGCTTCGACGACCTCAAGCGATTCCTTGCAGCTGGCAGCGCGACCGGGGCAACAGCGGGAACGGACGAGTAGGCTCCGCCGGATGAACGGTATCGAGGGCATGCGACCGGCCGAGTTCGGTCATTCGCGCACGGAACTGCGTCGTGACCTGGTCGCTGCGGTGCTGGAGGGCAAGAAGACCGCCAGTGCGAGCCTCCGCGAGGAATACGAACCGTACACGAACGAGTCATTGCCTGAGGTAGGAGAACGCTTCGTTGTTCTCGATTTCGACGAACGCCCCGTTGTCGTCATCGAGACAACAGAGGTGCGCACCGTGCCGGCGGGTCAGATCACCATGCAGTTCGCGCATGACGAGGGTGAGGGCTTCGAGTCGGTTGCAGATTGGCGTGCCGCGCACGAAAGCTTCTGGTCGGGTATCGAGATAACCGACGAAACCCTCGTGGTTGCAGAACGCTTCAGGCTAATCAGACTCCTCTGAGGTATTCCCCATTGCGCGAGCCGGATAGCTATGATTTCTGGACGACGCCGGGACACCTTGTCGTCAAGCTCGTATGGAACCAACCGAACACACCGGATATCCATCCCCTCAAACCCGTTGAGCCATAGAACAGCCGTGAAATTGTAGGTCGTACCACCCTGCTTTGGCAGCGGGTCACGGGTCTCGTGCGTCAGCACGAATACAGGGATCCGAAAGAGCGGGGGATCACCCCAGGGCTCCACCCCGACATCGAACATTCGCCTACCCAACAGAATCGCTCCCGTGGTCGCGTAGACCTCCTCAAGGATCTCAGCATCCGCCTCGGTCTTTTCGGAGAACATCCAGTCGTGAAGCCGCTCGCCCTCATCACCGAGCGGATTACCAACTCCCCCGTTTGGTCCCGTGACGAAACCATCTAGTGTAGTGATACATAAATAGACGCGCGGATCATGATAGATTCTGTCCATGTCCTTTCCGCCTGCAGCTCGGCTGACGTTGTCCCCGGGCCAACGCAGCATCCTGGAGTCGCTGGCCAAGTCTC
>JBOGWX010000066.1:0-68667 GCA_050694055.1 Actinomycetota bacterium | reverse complement strand
GCGGCTACGCCTACAAAGAGGTCGCCAAGGAGCTGCACATCTCGACCAAGACGGTCGAGAGCCACGTCTCGGCCGTGTTGCGCAAGCTGCAACTGTCGAGCCGTCACGAACTAACTCGCTGGGCCACAGACCGGCGCTTGGTGTAAACCCGCCTCTCTAGGTCAGAGGGGCGCGTCGGCTCCGCCGCACCACTTCAGGGCTTGACCTTGAAGTTGCTGACGTTGCGGCCCTTCTCGAGCTTTGACTCCCTCGCCCCCGCGATGTTCCCAACGCGCGTGAAGCCCCTGTACTTCTTGATCCGGGTGCCCTGCGTTGGGCCGAGCCGTTTCTTGAGGTTGTAGATGTACAGGAGTTTGCCGGCGAAGTCGCCGAAGCGCTTCATGTCTAACCACTTCTTAGCGGTGCATTTACCGCCCTTGAACCTGCTCCCGGTCCACCATGAGCAACTGCCGTTACGCATCTTCTTGCGCAGCCCGAACTCGGCCCACGCAATTTCTGGACCGCCTTCATCGAAGGCAAAGGTATGTATCTCCCTGATGCGGAAATCGCTGCGCTTGTACTTCCAACCCTGGCGCGGATGATGGAAGCGGCTACGAGGCTTGACCGGTGGGTCGCCGCCCGCGTCGATCAAGGTGATCTCGGTTTCGTTCTGTGCCGACTGGCCTTCGAGCGAGATCTTGAAGGTCCTGTCTCCATCGGGTTCCTGGTTGTTGATGATCGAGAAGTCGATGACCTTGACGCGCTCCCCTGCTGCAAAGGTCACGGTCTTCGGTTCGTCGACCTCGAAGTTCTCGCCCTCGACCGCCGGGTTGGCACCGGTGCCCTCCACGCTGAAGTTGACCGTCTGAGAGCTATCCGCCGGGCCCCCCCGGAAGACCGGTACCGGCATCGTCGGACCGAACTCCGAGTGTGAGTAGGCCGGCTCGGCGAAGGCGAACTCAGAGGTTTGGTTGTCGATGAAGTAAAAGGGGGCACGCGTATGCTCACCCCCAAAAGCATTGTCGTACCGGGTGAGCTTGACGAACGCTTTCTCGACCACGGCCTCGGCCAGGCCGTCGGCATGCACCGGGAAAGTGATGTCCTGGTAATACGGCCCCGACCCCACCCCGTGGATTGGGTCATACAGTTGCCTGGTCTCGCCATCCGCAAGAGTGAAGTCCTGGCCCTCGATGGCTGTGCCGTTCTCGGCGGCGTACCACGCCTTTGCGACCTGATCGTCGCAGTCGTCGCTTACGCGGGCGATGCGGAACGTAGCGGTCTGTCCCTCTGCGGCCCAGTAATAGGGCTTCCAGAGAACCTTGAAACCAGACGACTCGTAGTAGGACTCGTCGGCGAAGCGATCCAGTTGGATGAAGATGGTGGCCGAACTACCTCCGCAGGTCCCCGCGTCTGTCGGTCGTGCGCCGTCACCGTCCGACGCCGATACGCCCGAGGCGGCGAACGGCGATAGGAGCAGTGCGCCTGCGGTATAGATCGCGACGAGACGCCTCATGTCAGTCTCGGGTCCCCCCTCGGTTTCCGACCCCTGGTCCATCTTGCTCGTGTCCGATGTTAGCCCTTTCGAGCTATCTGCGTGACCGAGCTGGCCAGGCCTCTAAGACATGGAGCCGGCCCCTCGCGAGGGGCCGGCGCCACTGCTCTGCGGATCAAGCCTTCAGAGTTGCTACTTAACCCTGATGGATCTCGATCTGGCACCCAGGCACACGACGGTGTTGATGTCGTCCGCAAACTCCGACCGCGTGACCTTGGCGTAGTAACGGCCCTCGTTGGCCTTGTAGCGCATGCGGTAGGCGCCGTTCTCGTCTGTCGTCGTCGTCCTCACGGTCTTGTCCCGTCGGCCCTCCCGCACCTTCTTCAGCTTCACGGTGCGATCCGACTCGCAGCGCTCGTCGTTCGACGACACCTTCCCTGACCACCGCTTCTTGTTCTTCTTCAGGGTGATCTTGGATGCATTGGTGTAGGTCTGCGCGATCAGATCGTGCTGCGTCTGCGGGTTCAGCCATTCGAGCGTCTGCGCCGTGGCCGTCATCGAAGGCTCGTCGAACTCGTAGACCTCGTAGCCGCGACTGATGTCGTTGACGTGAACGAAGCCGTTGTACCAGTAGGACGACCAGGCGTTCGACGCGACGTCGGGCCCGCCTGGTGTGATCGGGCTGTTGGCGTCGTAGAAGCCGACTTCCTTGGGATTCTTGACATCGGTGAAGTCGATCATCGAGGTGCCGCCCTGATACCACGCGGACGCCATGATGTATTGGCCGTCCGTGGTGGGGATGAAGTTGTAGTTGTGCGCCGTGCAGTTGGCGAACGGCGGCTGCGCCCGGGGAATCTTGAAGCTGCTGATCAGGCGAGCGCCCTTAACGCTGTAGAGCCACATGCGGCCCTGCAGGTCCTCGGGGTCGCGGCAGCGGTCGTCGCCGCCGCCACCGGCCTCGTCCTCGAGGGCGACGTACTTGCCGTCCCAGGTGAAGGTCGCCGAGTGGAAGAGGTCACTGACCTCCTGGTTGCGCACCCGGCGCAGGAACTTGGGGTTCTCCGGACCGGGCGTGTTCAGGGTGCCGTCGGGGTTGAGCCGGTCGGACATGTCCCAGAACTGCCCCTCTTCCCAGCAAGCAGACACCGCTAGCTCCAGCTCGACGAAGACGTTGATGTCGTGACACGCCGAGAAGGTGAAGTGACGCCCACCCGAGGTGCGGGTGGTCTTCTGGGTCGCGCCGTCGAGCGGACGCTCGATCACGTTGGTGTAGGTCCAACCCGTGCCGGACGTGTGTGGAACGCGATCGTCGGCGGTCTCGGGCGCCTCGAGGTCGACCCGGACGATCGAGATCTTGTCGTGGACCCCGTTCGGCTTGGCCTCGCCGGGCTCCGGCTCGAGGCAGTCGGTCCCGTCGTTCTTCTCGCCCGCACGCCGCATGGGAGTTTGGGTGGCGTCGGCCTCGATGCCTGTCGTCACCGCGCCGGCACCCAGAGGGTACGAGGAGTTGAGCAGGTAGACGAACTCCTTACCGCTCACGGGGTGAGTCCACGGATAGAGAGTGTGAGTGTGTGACCCACAATCGAGGGGGACTGAGGCGATCAACGCCGGGGCGGCCTCATTACTGATGTCGAAGACCTTGATGCCCTCCCACGTGTCAGCGGACGCCCCGGTTGTCGACAAGGTGGCCGCGCAGGTTGGATCGGTCATCGGGGAGTCGGTGGAGGTGAACAGCAGGTCGGCACTACCGTCGCCGTCGCTGTCCCACACCGAGACGTCGTTCTGCGGCCCGAGACATGAGGTGTCTGAGACCAGGACCGGAGCCGCCGGGTTCGAGATGTCGAAGATACGCAATGAGCCGTAGTTGGCCGCATAGGCTCGATCACCCCAGAAGGCGAAGTCGGAGTTGGTGCCAGCCAAGGTGCCTTCTCTACCATTCGGCATATTGAACAGCCGTTCCATGTTGTCACTGTGTTCGTCGTTTGGAACATGATCCGCCGCCGCCTGGGTGAGCGGCAGCGAAGCAGCCACGAGACCCACGATCGAGATAGCTGCGATGAGCAGCCGCGTGCGCCGTTGCATAGGCACAACCCCCTTATTCATCCGAAACCCCCGCGGGCTTCGCCTCGATGAGGAATTCTTACACCTCAGTCAAGCGCTGGTCCCTGCCCGTGGTCCTGTCCCCTTCCTGCGTCTTACTGTGGTGGAGAAATGGATCCGTACCCGCCCGCGCACCGATAGGATTCCTCCTCAGGGGGCGAGCATGCTCGAAAACAGGCGCTTGCTGGTCGATCACAAGCTTGGAGGGAGATCCCGATGGCGACGAGGATGACCCGGCTGTTGGTGGCAGCGGTGCTGGCCGCCGGTTCGACACTCATTTCGGTGGAGCCCGCCTCGGCGCGAGTCGTTATCAAGGCCAAGGCCAATAACAAGTGGAGTGCCGGCGGACATCACTTCGCGAAGATCGGGGAGAAGGTCGTCTGGAAGAACCCGACCTCTGGGCCACACGATGTCAAATCGTATAACCAGGGCAAAACCTGGCGACTCGGGCGGAAGCAGCTGAAGACCAACAGCCGCAACAAGGTCGTACGCGGGTTCAAGAAGCGTGGCAACTACTACTTCCGCTGCACCCTCCACTCGTCCCGGGACGAGAATGGAAATTGGGAAGGCATGGTCGGCATCGTCCATGCACGCCGCGGCTAGGCGCTGAACTGCAACCGAGTAATAAACCGGTGTGTCGGTCATGGCCGATAGCTCTCCACGGCTTCATGCAGATGTCGGCGCGGTGCTGGATGCTACGGGGATCCCCTACGAGGTCCTTCCTTGCGAGGAGCACCTGGCCGATACCGAGACCTTCTCGAGCCACTACGGCTTCCCGATGGAGAACAACGCCAACACGATCGTCGTGGTGTCCAAGCGGGGCCCGAGACGATATTCGGCCTGCGTGCTGCTGGCGACGACATCGCTCGACGTCAACCGCGCGGTCAAACGAGAGATGGGAGTCTCGAAGGCGTCTTTCGCCAATGCCGAGGAGACGGCCGCGCTGACGGGAATGCGCATCGGAGGCGTCACGCCCTTTGGACTCCCTCACGGCGTCCCGCTGTTCGTCGACGATCGAGTATTACAGCGAGAGTGGATCATCCTCGGTGGTGGCAACCGGACCTCCAAGGTCAAGGTGTCTCCGGAGGTACTTCGCAGCGTGGAGAACATGACCATCGTTCCCGCTCTCGCCAGATGACACTAGTGGTTCGCCGTGCATGTCCGTAAGAGACGGCGGAGGTCCGGGCTGGGGGCGTCGGACTGCGAGCGCATCTCGGAGGGTTTCCTGGCGCAGCCGTGCAACGCCGTCACCAGCTTGGGCTTCGTCGCTTCGGGAGGGTGGATCATTGCGAGTCTCGGGCCACGAAGCCGGAGAGCGCAGCGCATAATGTTCGGTGCCTGCGTGGCCGCAACCGGGCTGGGAAGCTGGCTGTATCACGGCCCCCAACCCCGCGGCGCAAGAACCATTCACGATCTCTCGATGCTCACGGTGTTGTCGCAGGTCGCCTTCCTCGAACTGACGGGCATCACGCGCCGGCTCCGGCCCGAGCGCCGCGCCTTGCACGCGGCGTGGGCGGCTCTGTCCCTGGGCATCGCGGCGCACGCGCTGGGAAGAACCTCGTCACCATGGTGCGATCCCGACTCGCCCGAGCAGTTCCATGGTCTGTGGCACCTGAGCGCAGCGCTGTCGCTCGCGGCCTACAGCCGAGCCTCATTCGGGGACACGTCCCGGTGACCGTCAACCCACGTTACGACGTGCTCATCGTGGGTGGCGGAGTCATCGGACTGTCGATCGCCTGCGAGCTGAAGAGAGCTGGAGTCGAGCGGGCCGTACTGCTGGAGCGCGCGGGGGCGGTCGGTCAAGCGTCCACCGCGCGTGCCTCCGGTGGGGTGCGGGCACAGTTCACGACCCCCGTCAACATCGCGTTCTCCCTTTACTCGATCACCGAGTTCGAACGCCTCGCAGCGACGCCCGGCGACCTCGTTGAGTTCCATCAGACCGGCTATTTGTTCGCCACGGGAACCGAACGAGGCGAACGGCTCCTGCGCGAGTCCATGGAGTTGCAGCGCTCCCTCGGGGTCGAGGCCGAATGGCTCACACCGTCCGAGATCGGGCGACGGGCGCCCATCGTGCGCATCGACGGCCTGCGCGGCGCAAGCTTCCATGCGCGCGACGGCTTCCTGGATCCTCACAGCGTGGTCGAGGCGATGAAGCGCCAGGCTCGCACGCTCGGCGCGGAACTACGGCTCAACTCGGAAGTCATCGCCATAGAACGCGGCCGAGCCGGCTTCTCCGTCACGACCATGGAGGAGCGACTTCGCGCGGACTACGTCGTCAATGCGGCGGGAGCACATGCCCGCTCCGTCGGGGAGTGCTGGGGATCGAGGTTCCGGTTTTCCCCGTGCGCCGTAACCTGGCCTTCGCGCCGGCGCCCCATCACTCGCGCGCGCTCACACCGATGTGTGTCGATTTCGAGACCGGCGTCCTGGTCCGGCGCGAGGTCGGAGGCGGCTACCTCATCGCCTACTCGAATCCGAAAGACGAACCCGGCTGGAACAGCATGCTGGACCCTCGGTTCCTCGACCAGCTCGCCGAGCGGATCGGAAACCGCTTCCCGCTGGTGCAAGAGGCCGCCATCGATCCCCGGCGCTGCTGGGCAGGGCTCTATCCCGAGACGCAGGATCATCACGCAATCGTCGGAGCCAGCCGGGAGATCGACCGATTCCTTCTGTGCGTGGGCTTCGGGGGTCATGGGATCATGCATGCACCGGCCGCGGGGCGCGCCGTGGCGGAGCTCGTCACGCAGGGATCGTGCTCGTCCTTCGATCTCCACGCGCTTCGCCCCTCTCGCTTCGCGGAGGGCGACCTCGTGATGGAGGGCTCGGTCCTGTAGCGCTTCAGGCCCGGCGGGAACCAGCCTCGAACGTTACCGAGGCCTCTATCACCCTGGGCTTCGTCAAGGCGCTGAATGAGTCCCTTTCCGGGAGGCGCTGGAGCACCACGAGCGTGATGTCGTCCTCCTGCTCGTAGTCGGGTCCGGCGAAGTCGTGCAGCTCGTCGAGCAGGCTGCCAATCGCGCTTTCCGGGCTATCGGTGCCCTCGAGCACCGTCTTCATCCGAGGGAACCCAAACATCTCGCCGGATTCGTTGCGCGCCTCCGCGAGTCCGTCGCTGTGCAGGATGAATGAGTCTCCCGGTCGCAGGGTCGTTTCACTCTCGTCGTAGGTGACGTCCTCCAACAGGCCGAGAGGCATGCCCGTCGCTCTGAACTCCCTCACGCGCAACCCATTGCTGATGTACGGAACGTTGTGGCCGGCGTTGGACATGACCGTTCTTCCGGTTGCCGGATCGATGATCGCGCACATGCACGTGACGAACATGTTCTGCGGGATGTCGTTGCAAAGCTGCTCGTTGGCTCGTCTTAGAATCTCGGCCGGACTGGGTAGACGGGTAATTTCTCCTCGCAGCAAGCTACGCGTCGTCGCCATGACGAGCGCTGCCGGTACTCCTTTTCCCGTCACGTCCCCGGCGACGAGCACAATGCGACCGTCGGCAAGCTCGACGAAGTCGTAGAAGTCCCCTCCGACGTCGCGTGCGGGGTGGTAATGAACGTCAACGTCCCAGCCCTCGACCTGGGGAAGCTTCTTGGGAAGCAGCTGCTGCTGAATCAGCCGGGCAACGCGCATCTCGCTCTCGATGCGTTCACGCTCACGAAGGTCGTTGTCGTGTTCGCGCACCAGCAGTGCGACGCGTACGGCAGCGGCGGTATGACTGCTCAGCTTCTCGAGCAGACGGTAGTCCTGGGTCGAATAGTCGGTCTCGCTCATTCGGGGGCCGAGGTTGAGCACACCAACCAGCTCGCCCTGGCTGACCAGGGGCACGGCGAGCTTGACGTACACCTCGCGAAAGCACTCGAGTGAGCGAGAAACGAGCTCGTCTTTGTCCAGATCAAGGGGGCCGGGCGCTCGGCGCAACGCTTCGACCGCCGCGTGATCGAGTTCGATCTCGTCGAAGTCGTCGCCGCGGATGCGCGCCAGTCCTCCCTCTACCGCGAACGCGATCCGGTACATCGTTGCGACATCGGATCCGGGCGCGCGCTCGGGGCTGCGAGGAACCCAGACGGAGACCCCCGTCGGCGCGACGGTTTGAGAGACGACGGACAAGAGTTCGTTCGACAGAGTTTCCAAGTCGATCTCTTGGCGCAGGCGAGTGGTGAAGTCGTCGACCGTGTTGGCCGCGTCGTAGCGCGCTCGATAGAACTGCCGGTCGATGAGGTCCTGTATGCGACGACGCAGCGGTTGAGCCGCGAGTGATACCAGCAGCGTGGCCACCGCAACCGTGAAGTAGGAGCGTGTCACGAAGGTCCCGATGGTTACCACGATGATGCCGTAGCCAAGCGCGAGAACGCTGGTCAGAGCCCCGTAGACCAGGGTCCTGTTGATCAGCACGTCGAGGTCCCACAACCGGTAGCGCAACACCGAAACCCCTATGGATATGGGCAAGAGCAGGACTGCAAGCGAGAGCAGGACCAACAGGACGAGGTTGTAGATCGCCTCGACGCGCGGCGTGACGAGAGTCAGATTCTCGAAACCGGAGCCGAGCCCAGGATTGAAGGCGAAGAGAAACACCACCGCGAACACGATCGTGGCAAGCGCGGAGACGACCAGCTTCGTCTGCTGCCTGTGGGTCGGACTGGCGACCGCGAAGTACCGGAAGATCTGTGCGGCGTTACCGAACCCGGCGGCGAGAACCACGACGGACATCCTCAACGCCTCTGGCCACGTGGCGGGGTCGATGGCCGATCCGGGTAGTGCGAGCCACAACAGTACGTGCGCGACCGCGGTCAACGCAATGTAGCGGGTCCAGCTCGGCACGAAGCGACCATCCGGGAAGAGCAACAAGAACAGGAGCAGCGACATACCCAGAACGGTGAGCGCGGTTTCGGGCGAGAAGGGGTTGGAGTGTCCGATGTAGTTGGAGATCGTGCGGAGCACGGAATTCTCGTCCAGCAGGTTCAGGGGCGCGAACCACGCCATTCCTGCGGACAGCAACAGGACGGACGACAAGCCGGTCATCCAGTCATCGGACTTCCGAGCGAAGATCACGATCCCCGTTAAGACGAAGATCGAGAAACTGAGCAGTCGGAAGACCAGGTCGACCTGCAGCAGCGCCTCGGTACCGATCCCAATCTCGCCAAGCCGGCTCGGGAGCTCGGGATCAACGGAGAAGACCCCCGATCGGAACAAGGCGTCGAGCGAGCTCTGCCCCCACAGTGCCCAGAAGCCGGCGATGGCGGGGGCAAGGGCGCAGACGGCCACCGCGATCCAGGCGCTGCGAAGCGCGATCAAGTAGAGCCCGCGACAAACCGTCCGCGCGCCCGGCGACTGTGTCGCTGAGGGTGCGCGGCGCGTGGTTCGGCCGCTCAGAAGGTTGTCGTGTGGCACCGAGTCATTATCCTCGTGCCCCTAAGTGACATCTAGGGGTTTCCTGCGCAGTTCGCCCGAGATATCCGAATTACCCGCATTGCAGATGGGGACGAAAAACGGTCTTCTAATGGGCATGGCAAGAACACCCATCGACACGACACCCGAATCCGAGACCACGGCAGCCGGCACGCCGAGCAAAGCCCGCATGATCGTCTTCTTTGTCCTGCTAGCTCTTTTTGCCCTGATGCACGGGTTCATGTCGCCGCTTCCCTTTGCGGTGCTCGGATGGTTCCTCGACGAGGGAGCGGTGTCGCACCGGGTTCACGAGATCGCCTTCGGCTGGATCTTCGTGATGAGCCTCGCCGGCCTCCTCGGCCACGTTCGGCGGCCGGGGCAGAGAATCGCTCAGATGTATCAGGTCGTCATCGCGCTGTGGCTGCTCGTGGGTGTGACGCTCGTCGTCGATCGCTACTTTGACCCGTTCGTCGGCGCGTTCCTGGTCATCCCGTTGCTTCTCGTTGTCTTGCATCCTGGGCGCGCCGAGTTGCTGCGTCCGTCAATCAATGTGAGCAAGACACTGGCCGTTGCCGCCGCGCTCGCGGTCGTGCCGTTGCTCGTCTATTCGTTCGTCGAGTTTCGCATCGGGCTCGAGGCCTCTCGTGTAGCGCCACAAATCTTCGAAGGCCTTGACGACGACGCCTCCGAATCCGAGTTCAATGCGGCTGCCAGGGAAGGCACCTCCTCGAACGAAGAGCTCGAACAGGTACTCCACTACGGCCACTGGTCGGCAATGGGAGCGTTCTCGCTGATCATCGTGGGACTCGCCGCCTTGGCGGCTGCGAGGCCTGCCGGGTGGCGATTGCCCGCGTGGTCGGCTGGGCTCTCGTCGGTGCTCTTCGGGCTGGCTTCGATCGCCAATCCCGGTGACGCCAGCGCGCTCAACGCTTACTGGGCCTCAGTGGCCACCGCGTGGGGCGTCGGCTTCATCCTCGCGGCCGAACGAGTAAGGCGCGAGCATGAGCCCAACAAGATGGCCGAGGCGGTCTCCGCCTGAATCCCACCTGCTCCTTTCGAGCGCGAGGTTTTTCCTCAGCGCACTTCGACCTCGAGTGAGTTCGAAGCCACTCGCAGGCGCGGCACCTTCGCGATCAGCGCGAGCACGGCCTCACGCTCGCCCTCTTGGTTGAAGCGTCCCAGCCATTCATCGGGGTGGTCGCTCTCGGTCGAGAGCTCCACGCGGTAGCCGTACTTCCCGGATTCCAGAGGAATGAAGTTGGTGAGTGTCGACAACGGGAGGTAGGCCGCGCCCTGCCGGGGCTCGGTCGGATCGAACGCCTCGCCGGGGGCCAGACGCCGGAAGTCCACCGCCCGCAACGGTCCCACGAGCGGGTCCTCGGGCGGCGGAGGTTGGGCCACGACCCTTCCCTCGCGCGACACGGTGGGCAGGTAGTGCGGGTAACGCACTCCACCCTCGGAGCCGTCGACGACGCCCACCATCCATAGCTCATCCGGCCCCTCGTTGCGGAGCTCAACCCGGACGGGAACCGCTACGCCGGCGGGGTGGGGGCCCTTCGGTCCGTGCAATAGAAGGACGACGGGGGGCCCATGCCCCCCGTCGTCGCGTTCGGGCGATGTCATCCGGGCGAGGTTACTCCTCGTCGTCTGATGATCCCCCGTCGGTCTCTGCTGCGATCGCGGCCTTGGTCGCCTCGGCCTGCTGGCGCACGCGCTGCAGGACCTGGGGGTTCAGTCCCTTACCTTCGAAGATGGTGACCATGCGGTCCATGACGTCGCTCGCCTGCTCGAGGTTGCCGGCCTTGGCCTCCGCTCGGGCATGTCGACGCATCGCCAGGTTGAGGGTGATGTTGTCGACCCCCTCGTCACCTGCCGATGCCTGCTCGACATCCGACAGCAAGTCGATGCTCTCTTGAGGCCGCGCCTCCTTGACGTGCAGCCTCTTGTCGACGGTCAGGTACTTGAAGTCCCGCTCGGCGTTGACGCCCTTCACCAGGCGGGCATAGACGGATAGCGGGTGCTCGCCGTGCTCCTCGAGCAGGGTGTCGAGCGCCTCGTTGCCCGACGCAAGGGCCTCGGATTCCGAGCCGAGCAGCGTAAGAAGCTGACCCTGCTGCTCGCCGAGCAGCAACTCGCCCACTCGCTCGTCCGCCTGCGATGCCGGGGGACGAACGCGCAAACGCACCACCGGCGCCATGACGCGCGACCCGTCGGTGGCGATGTACTGGGCTCTCAGCAGATACTCGCCCGGCTGGTCGAAGTAGAAGCCGTCCTTGCCGAAACCGATGTAAGCGGAGTCGTAGATGGCCGGCTGGGCGGGGTCGAGCTGGATGGTCTTTTCCTCGTCGGCACAGTGACGCATCATCGGCTGAAAGGCGCGCGTTCGGCCCGAAGGCTCACGTATGGCCACCGAGACGAAGTCGTCGTTGGGGTGGAGGAACCCATGCGTCTGACGACCTCTCAGATCCGTCGCGCTCAATTTGAGCTCGATGACCACCGGTTCGCCGAACTCGAAGGTGTCCTTCGCGCGAAGTTCGAGCGCGAGTCCGGAGTTATCGACCATCGGCTCGTCGAACATCTCTGGGTCTATGTCTGCGGCGCCTTTTCCGAACGCGTGCGCGCCCATGATCACGTTCTTGTAGAAGCCGTGCCGGAGATGGATGAGCTCGTTGTTGGTGAACTGGAAGGGGAAGGCAGCCCAGTAGGCGGCCTCGCCACCGGGAGCGGGAGCGGGAGGCTGATACTTCCAGGCATAGTTCATCCACGAAAGATCGCCCAACCCTCCATTGGATCCGAGCGGTGCCGGCGGATCGGCCAGGTTCTTCTGCCACGAATGGAGCAGATTGAAGGCGTGCCCCAACTCGTGGACGTAGGTGCGAAGTTGCGCCCGCTGACTTGCCGCGTCGGAGCCCTTGATGGCGTCGTAGAAGACCGCGGCTCCCTGGCGCTGATTCGAGTCGCTGTAGTCGAACATGATGCCGCGGTAGCCGCCGACATGCGTCGTCGCGACCAGCAGCCACACCTTCCACTGGGGCACGTTGGCGAACAAGCTGAAGTGATTCACCATCGCAGCGTGAAGCTCGCTGTCGTTCCACTTGGTGTCGCTCCCTGCCGCCGAGACCGGGATGACGTTCGGCGTGCCCGCAAGCTGCAACTCGATACCACCATCCGCGAAGGCTTGGGGCACGGTTAGCGTCTTTACGGGGCTTCCCGGCGGCTGAGGCAGCGAGCCCGTGTTGTAGGAGATGAACGGAACGGCGCCCGCCACCGAATCTTGCTCGAACTGAATCGTGCGGAAGTAGGGCGACGAGAACGGGCAGAGATAGCTCGCGCCGGGCGTGCTGGGTGGAGTGATGAACTGCAAAGTGGCGGGCTTCGGCGACTGCAGGATGGTGACGCGCGGAATCGTCACCCGAATGAAGGGGGCCGACGCCGCCCAGGTGAACGTCCCTAGACCCTCGATCTTGACTTCACTCGCCGTCGTCGTGACGGTCGGGTTCTTGACGATAAAGGAACCGAAGTAACTGGTGGTCGCTCCGGTGGTCGAGAAGAAGTCGCCGCTTACCTTCTTCAAGGGCTTCGACCCGTCGACGTCGATACGCAACTCGAGCTGCCACCCGATCCCGGGACTGCGATAGCGACCTCGTACGGCGCGTTTCCTCAGGAATATCGGTGGAGGGAAGGGAGCCGGTATCGGGACCTGAGGAGCTCCCGGGGCCTCGATCTGGAGATCGCCCCTCTCCTCGAGCCGCTCCTCGGCCATGAGCCCGTTGACGGGGGCCTCTTCGGCCTCCGTGGAGATTCCGGCCCCCACGGCCCCATCGCCGTGTCCGTCATCGAGAGTGATATCCGCCGGCGAAGTTTCCTCGACGACCGTCGGATCAGAGAGAACCGGCATAGCGGTCTCCTTTCAGAAGTTGGGCCGAGCGCGTACACGCAAACGCTCTCTTAGCGCGCCCCAGACTGGCAGGCGTGCGTCACCGCTCCGTCACCCCCGCGTCACCGAGGAGGAATGGCCGTTTCGCGCGCGATGGGAGCGTAGATCGCCGGGATCCCCTTCACAGCGTCGAGGGTGGCAGGCCGAACGCGCATGACGTAATGATGTCTCGAGCCCGCCTCGCCGTGGCTCGAGCGGGACGAGCGCTCAGTGCAAGCCGCCGATCGAGGAGAGCGATGTGGTCCGGCGACTCATGATTTTGGGACCTCCCGGAGGAGGCAAGGGAACCCTGGCCGAGCGCCTCGGCGAGCACTTGAGCGTTCCTCACATCTCCACCGGCGCCATGCTGCGAGCGGAGGTCGCGGAGAGCTCCGACCTGGGCCGTCGCGCCCAGGGTTTCATGAAGGACGGCCGTCTGGTGCCCGACGACCTCGTAACGGAGATGGTGCTCCGACGGCTGGCAGAGCCCGACGCCCCCGACGGATGGATCCTGGACGGTTTCCCGCGCAACCTGAATCAAGCGCAGGCGATGGACCGCGACCTCGGTGACTCCCGAGCCGAGGCCGTATTGGTCCTGGAGGTTCCCGATGAGGAGGTCTTCGTCCGCATCGCCGGACGCCGTACCTGCCCCAACGGACACGTTTACAACCTGACGAAAAATCCACCCCGCACTCCCGGTGTTTGCGACGTCGACGGTGAGCCGCTGCAGCAGCGTGAGGATGCGTCCGAGGACGTCATTAGGGATCGACTTCAGATCTACAGGCGAGAAACCGTGCCCGTGCTCGAGTTCTACGATCGCAAGGGGATACTTCACCGCCTCGATGGGACCGGCGAGCCAGATGAGGTCTACGCGCGCGTCATTGACGTTCTAAGAGAAGCGGGGCGCTCGCGCGGCTAGGAACGACGGCGTATGCGCGCGCTGAGGACGTCGCGCAGGCTCACTACGCCCAAGATCTCGTGGCCCTCGGTAACGGGGAGGTGGCGAAACCCGTGCGTGAACATGGTTGCGGCCGCCTCCTCGGTGTACGATTCGGGGGAAGCCGTGATCGGATCTCTGGTCATCCAGTCCTTGACCTTGACGCCGTTGAGGTCGTCGCCCGAGGCCGCCGCCCGCAGCACGTCGCGTTCGGTGATGATGCCGGCGAGCCACGACCCCTGCACGATCAAGGCCGATCCCAACTTGCCCTTCGCCATCCCCTGCGCGGCCTCGACCATCGAGGCATCCGCGCTGATCGTGAACACCTCGTCGGTCATGACGTCTTTGAGCATCGCCATCTCAGCCGCTGCCACCGACATCGCTGACGCCGTCGGATGCCGGTGAGGCCGAATCGTCGAGATCCTCATTGAGCTCGCGCCACAGTGAGCCGGCCCAGTAGCTCAACTCCGGCCACTTACGCCAGAACATCTGCAGAGCGGGATCGTCCAAGGAGCGCGCCGCCTCCTGCGGAGTCACCTCGTCCGTCATGTCTTCGAACTCGGACAGCAATGCCTGGAAGCGGTCGGACAACTCGGTCATAAGGCCTCCTTGTCGCGTCGAAGACAGATTGTATCCGGCGGGGACCTGGACCAGTCGAAGAGGAGCCGTTCGCCCGAGAGCGACCAGGTCATCGGGATCCGTTCGTCATTGCTCCCCCACGATCTCGTCGCGGGCCCGGCGGGGTAGTCCCGCCAGCACCAGGTCGTAGGAGTCGTCCATCCAATCGAAGACGTCCGAGTCCTCCACCGTGCCGTCCAGGGTGACCGTGTTCCAGTGGCGTTTGTTGAGGTGATAGCCGGGCCTGACGGCCGCGTGGGTGTTGCGCAGGACGTCGGCGATCTCCGGCTCGCACTTGAAGCTCGCCTGCAGTGGCTCCTCGTCCTCACCGATGATGGCGAACACCTTGGCCCCGACCTTCATGACCAGAGCACCGGGTCCGAACGGGTAGCTCTCCGTAACACCGGGCTTGCGCAGGCAATGGGCGCGCAGCGACTTCAGGTTCATGGCCCTATTCTCTCCCCGGTTGCGTCCTCCATCCCAGAATTAGACCCACTGTCGAGAGGTGCGGCCGTTTAGGCGCGGTGCGAAGGACGTCGAAGCTAAGGCATGACCTCACCCCGGCCCCAGGCATGAGCTCCCACCGGTTCGCGCCTCCGTCGTCGCTCGAGGTTGCGCCGCGGTGGGTAGGTCAAACATGACCGTCGCCGGTCCGGTATTCGGCGAATGGTATTGGGGCCCTGTCTTCTTCGCGCTGGTTTTCGGACCCTTGATCCTGCTGGTGGCGATAATTCTGACCGGGGTCTTCGCGCGCCGAGCGAAGCGTCACGGAAGGCCATTGCCGCGGACGAGGATTCTCTTACTGGGACTTGCTCTCACCGCAGCCCTCTCGCTGCTGACGGTCGCCGGTCTCTGGCTCAAAGAAAGGACCGACGAGAATCGCCGGGTCGCACAGCAGGCAGCGGCTCTCACCTTTCAGACTTACGAGCCAACCCGGATCTTTCCGGGATACGAGGCGGAGAGGGTGCGTCCCATCGCTCTTTCCTTCGGGCAATGGGTCGACTTCAGGTATCGCAGAGGAAACGACTACGTGTTTGCGTTCCAAAGTCCTCTCGCCTCAAAAATTGACATCTCTGAAGCGGGGTGCGGCATCCATCTCGCGGGACTGAGCTCCGGCGAGACCGTGGGCAGTTGCACGACCGTCATTGCCGAAGGGGGGCGCCAGATTCATCTCACCGAGCTCGAGCGCAGCTCGCTCGGTAGGCATGTGGCCCTTGTCGAGTTAGGCGAGACCAGCGCGTACGTCGTCTACTCCGAGCTGGACGACGAGGCGGCCGTTGACTACCTAAACGCGCTCAGGCCCATCGCTCCTGAGGAGCTCGACTACTTCGGCGGCTATTGAGCCCGGCGGTCCGGCAGCGTCTGTCGATCAGTCGGCGAGCGCGTCCGCGAACGCGTCTGCAATGATCTGATATCCGGAATCGTCTGCGTGGAGGCAGTCCGCGCCTCCGACGAGATCATCCGGGCCCAGAAGTCCGAAGGTCTCGGCGACCGATGCATCGACGCCGGCGGCGACGGAGCGAATGATGTCGTTCATCCCTACCGGGAGGCCCGGGCCGCCCTCGAGAACCAGATCACCGAGAGGAACGAAGGCGGATAGCCGGCAACCCACCAAGGGGTTGTAGTAGGTCATCACGACGATCTCCGTGTCTTCTCCGGCAGCGGCCCGCAATTGCGACAGGGTCAGGGTCAGGTTCTGCGCGATCGTCGCGAACGTCGTTTGGATCGCCCCCGCGCACTGTGGTGTTACTCCGCCCGAACAAACGCCCAACAGAGCAAAGGCGTCGTTTCCCGCGATGTCGATGGTGATGACTTCGACGTCGTTACGGGGGTTGTCGTCCTGGTTACGAGCCTCGAGTTCGTCGAGCGCTAGGGGTAGTTGGTTTTGAACGAGGGTGGTCGTCGTCGCGCCGCTGACGGCGATGTTCTCGAGACGCAGAGAGGGACATACCTCCGAGGAGCCCCGCGCGCCACACTCCAGGTTGTGGCGAAGGTAGTTGTGAAACAGCGGCACGTAACCGGTCTCGTCCGGGTTCGAAGCGCCCACCCCGGTCGCAAGCGAGTCTCCCAGCGCAAGGTACGCGGGCACCGACGCGTGTTGCGGAGGTGAGCCATCGGTCTTGGCGAGAGCTCCGGTCGTGCCAAGACTCCCCGACGGAACCAGCAATAGCGCACAAGCCACGACAAATATTCTTCTTGTCACCACGAGCTCACTCCCGCGACACGATCGGCGCCCCTTGGCCGGTCACCCTGCTTCTATTCACATCCCTCTTGACTGCGCGGTCAATAGGGTTCGTCACGATTGTGCTGGAAACATCGACCTGAGGGGGCTGGAGGCGCTGGTGCCGGGCGAAGGTGCTTTCGGCGTCAGCCAACCGGAAGCGAGCCCGGAAGCTCTTCTGCCGAGGTCAGATTGATGACGATGGCAGCTCGCTTCCGGAATCCGGGAACGCCGCGGTGTCCATTGTGTCGTTTCATCTCGCCGTCGAGACAGGTGGAACACAGTTCCAGGCGGTAACGGACCTTGTCGACCTGGTAGAGAACCTCCTTGGACGCCTGGTCGGGAATCGCGCGACCGCATGCGTCACAGAGAATGAGGGTGCTGTGTCCCTGCATATCCAAGCCTCCTAGATCAACCGGTGAGGACATGCTACTTCCTGCCAGGGAGATAAACGCGCTATCTGTTTGTCTTGGACACCGAGGGTTGCACGGTGTCCGGGCCCTGGTTCGGCGCGGGAAACACTTCCCTCCCGGTGCTCGCCTTGATATGAAGACCCGGTCGGTTCAAATCGCCGTCGCGCGGAGCCGATCATCGCTTCCGCGGTCGGATGGGTCCCAAGGGGGAAGAACGTGGCCAAGACAGTCACGCGTGGAGGTGGCATCGACCGCTACTTCAAGATCACCGAGCGCGGGTCCAGTATTCGCACCGAGGTCATCGCAGGGCTCACCACCTTCATGACGATGGCCTACATCCTGTTTCTCAACCCGCTGATCCTGTCCATACCGGATCGCGACGGCGTCACCCTCGCGCCCGAGGCGGTCCTGACCGTGACCGCGCTCGCCGCCGGGCTCACGACCATCGCAATGGGGGTCTTCGCGAACTACCCCTTCGCCATCGCGGCGGGGCTCGGGCTGAACGCAGTCGTGGCCTTCCAGTTGGTCGGAGGCTCGCAGCTGACCTGGCCGGAGGCCATGGGAGTCATCGTGGTCGAGGGCATCGTCATCCTCATACTCGTGCTCACCAGGTTCCGGCAGGCGGTCATGGAGTCGGTGCCGCTGCCGCTCAAGCATTCCATTGCGGTGGGAATCGGTCTCTTCATCGCGGTCATCGGCTTCGTAGACGCCGGCTTCGTCACTACGACGACGCTGCCAAACCCTCCACTACAGTTGGGCGCGGCCAACGAGCTCCAGGGATGGCCGATCGCGGTCTTTCTCTTTGGTCTTCTCCTCACGCTCTTTTTGTTCTCGCGCAGGATGAGGGGAGCGCTGCTGATCGGCATCGTCGCGAGCACAGTCGCGGCTGTAATCGTCAACGAGTCATTTCTCGACGGAGAGGCGTTCGGAGGGAAGGCAAACTACGGCAGTCTTGCCGACTTCCCCTCGGGCGAGAGCTTCGAGCTCATCGGAAACTTCTCGTTCGGCTTCTTCGCCGAGCTTGGCATCATCGCCGCGATCCTCGCGGTCTTCACGATCATGCTGTCCGACTTCTTCGACACCATGGGCACCGCCATCGGCCTCGGCCGCGAGGCGCGATTGCTCGACGAGGAAGGCCGTCTCCCCGACGTCGACCGCGTGCTTGCGGTGGACTCTGCCGCTGCGGCCGTCGGGGGCGCGTTCTCGGCCTCCTCGAACACGACCTACATCGAGAGCGCATCAGGGATCGCCGAAGGGGGGCGCACCGGCCTCACCGCGGTCGTGGTCGGAGTGTTGTTCCTGCTCTCGATCTTCTTCTCGCCGCTTGCCCAGATGGTTCCGTTCGAAGCCGCGGCTCCGGCGCTGGTCATCGTGGGGTTCTTGATGATGACCAACATCCGTCACGTCCCCTGGGATGATCTCGAGCTCGCCATACCGGCGTTTCTCACGATCGTCGTGATGCCGTTCACCTACTCGATAACCAACGGCATCGGGGCCGGCTTCGTCTCCTACGTGTTCCTCAAACTGGCGCGCGGCAAGGTCTCGGACGTCCACCCCATGATGTACATCGCGGCGGCGGCGTTCATCATCTACTTCGGGATCTTCTACGTGCGGCTCTATCTCACCTGAGGTCGCCGTCGTCGTCGAGCTCGAGCGGAACGATCTCGAAACGATCCACGTCTATCAACCCTCGGTCGGTGATCTTCAGCGAGGGGATCACCGACAGAGCCAGGAAGCTCAGGGTCATGAAGGGCGATGAGATCTTCACGCCGAGGCTCGCAAGTACCTCGTGGAGGTGGTCCATGCGCTCGACGACGGTCTCGACCGGTTCGTCGGACAGCAGTCCCGCGACGGGCAACGCCAGCTCCCCGGCCACCCGTGAATCCTCGATGACGACGATGCCGCCACCGATCTCCTCGAGCCGATCTACGCATCTCGCCATGTCCTCGTCGGAGGCGCCCACCACGACGATGTTGTGGGCGTCGTGGGCGACGGTCGAGGCGAACGCACCGCGCTGAAGTCCGAAGCCGGTGACGAAGCCCTTGCCTATCCGCCCGGTGGCGTGATGGCGCTCGACGACCGCGATCTTGGCGAGATCGCGTTCCGGGTCGGCGACCGCAAGCCCGTCGTGGAGTCTCGGAGTCTCCGCGCGCGCTCTCGTCAGCAGCTGCCCGGGGATGACCTCGATGACCCGCAGCGCGCTCCCGCCGGAGACGACCCGTAGATCCTCCGCTCCGACCGGCGCGTTCCGCACCGACCGGCGGACCCAAACCGGCACCTCGCGACCCCTGAACGGCAGGACGCGGCCGTCGGAGACCACCAGCGCGCCCTCCTTGAAGACGTGCGCCGGCGCGAAGCGTTCGAGGTCGGGCATGAGGAAGAAGTCGGCCTTGAATCCCGGAGCGATGGCACCCATGTCGGTGAGGCCGTGGTAGCGAGCGGGGTGGAGAGAGGACAGCAGAATCGCGTCCTCGGGAGAAAGACCGTGAGCGACCGCCAGCCGGCACATGTGGTTGATGTGCCCCTCTCTCACGAGGAAGTCCGGCTCGCGATCGTCGGTGCAGAAGGCGCAGTTCTCGGGGCCGTACTCTTTCACCAACGGCAGGAGGTCGATCAGGTTGCGCGCGTTCGACGCCTCCCTGATCAACACCCACATGCCCTTGCGCCGCTTCTCCAGAGCCTCCTCGTAGGTGGTCGACTCATGGTCCGAGCGGATTCCCGCCGCGAGATACGCATCGAGCGAGCGCCCGCGCACGCCGGGGGCGTGGCCGTCCACGTGCGTCGCCCCCCTGACCGCAAGCTTCTCGAGCTCGTCGGAGTCCCCGGCGATCACCGCGGGGAAGTTCATCATCTCCGCGACCCCGAGCGCATGGCTGCGCCTGAGGATCGACTCCATGTCCCCGCTGGTGAGGGGCCGGCGCGGCGATTCGAACGGGCTTGCCGGCACGCACGAGGAGGCCATCACGAAGACCTCGAGGGGCAGGTCCTCACAGACATCGAGCAGCCAGTGGATTCCATCGGTACCGAGCACGTTGGCGATCTCGTGCGGATCGGTGACCACGGCGGTGGTGCCGTGCGGAAGCACCGCCCGCGCGAACTCGTCCACCATCAGCTTCGAGGACTCGATGTGAACGTGAGCGTCGATGAAGCCGGGGACGAGGTAGAGATCCCGGCCGTCGACGACCTCCTCGCCCTCGAAACTGCCCAGTCCGGCCACTCGCCCCTCCGCCACCGCGACGTCGGCGTCGAGCCACTCCTTGGTGAAGGCGGAGAAAACGCGCGCACCGCGCACGATGAGGTCGGGCGCTTGATCACCCCTCGCCACCGCGATCAAACGAGCCCGGTCGGTCACGGGCCGCCCCCTGTGGTCGGTTCGACGATGTCTTCCGGCCGTACGGGGACGCGCTCCAGGGCCCGGCCGGTCGCGGCCCGCACGGCCGCAACGACGGCCGGCGTGGACGAGATGGTCGGGGGCTCTCCCACACCCTTGACGCCGTAGGGCGCTTCCGGGTCCCCGAGTTCGAGTACGTCGATTCTCATCGGGGGCATGTCGAGCAGCGTCGGTATCAGGTAATCGGTGAACGACGGATTTCGGATCTCGCCCTCGTTTACCTGGATCTCCTCCATGAGCGCAAGGCCCAGTCCCTGAGCGCTTCCGCCTTCGATCTGGCCCTCGACCGCGACCGGATTGAGCGCCTTCCCGACGTCTTGCGCGGTCGCGAGCTCGACCACGCGCACGAGCCCGAGTTCGGTATCGACGTCCACCACCGCACGGTGAGCCGCAAAGGCGAACGCAACGTGCGCGTCGCCCTGGCCCGTGTCGGGATCCATCGGGTAGGTCTTTCGATGACGGTACTCGCGCGTCTCCTCGATGGAGTCCTCTTGTAGCAAATCGGCGAACGAGGCGAGAACCCCGCCGTGCGAGGACACGACCTTGCCCCCGTCCACCGAGAGGTCGCCCACATCCTCACCGAGGTCCGCGGCCGCCCGCTCCAGCAGGCGCGCCCGCACCGCCCCGCTCGCGGCTTGCACCGCACCCCCGGTCATCCACGTCTGGCGCGACGCCGACGAGGAGCCCGCGGAGCCGACGGTGGTGTCGGCGGGCAGAAGGATCACCCGTTCGACGCCGAGCTCGGTGCGAGCGATCTGGACCTGGATGATCCCGACACCCTGACCGACCTCCGCCGCCGCGCTGTGAACCTCGACCAGCGGCTCACCGCCGGGGGCGGAGAGACGCACGCGCGCGGTGGCGAAGTCATCGAAACCCTCCGAGAAGGCGATGTTCTTGAACCCGACCGCGTAGCCGACGCCTCGTCTGACGCCCTCACCGTGCGTCGTGTTCGAGACGCCCCCCGGCAGCGCGCGCAGGTCGGTAGGCATCGCACGGTCCCGGGTGGGAAGCGGCATCGCCTTCACCCGTCGGAGCAGCTCGGCGACCGGAACGGGTCCCTCGACGGCCTGACCCGTGGGCATGGTGGACCCCGTGGTCATCGCGTTTCTCGCCCTCAGCTCGACGGGATCCATGGCGAGGGCAGCGGCGAGCTTGTCCATCTGGGACTCGTAGGCGAAACAGGTCTGCACTGCTCCGAACCCGCGCATCGCGCCGCACGGCGGGTTGTTCGTGTACACCGCGAGACCGTCGACGAAGACGTTGGGTACTTCGTATGGCCCGCAGGCGAAGGCCGTCGCGTTGGCGCACACGGCGGTCGAGCTCGAGGCATAGGCGCCACCGTCCAGGACGATGCGCGCCTTGACGTAGACCAGCTCTCCGGCGCGCGTGGCGCCGTGCTCGTAATGCATACGCGCCGGATGGCGGTGCACGTGTCCGAAGAACGATTCCTCGCGCGAGTACATCATCTTCACCGGCCTGCCGGTGTGAAGGGCGAGCATGCAGCAGTGAATCTGCATGGACAGGTCCTCTCTCGCACCGAACGCGCCCCCCACGCCGGCGAGCGTGATGCGCACCTTGTCCGCGGGCAGCCCGAGGCTGGCGGCGAGCTGCTCCAGATCGACGTGAAGCCACTGGGTGGCAACGTAGAGATCGACACCGCCATCGTCGGCGGGGACCGCGAGGCCCGACTCCGGCCCGAGGAACGCCTGGTCCTGCATGGCCGTCTCGTAGATCCCATCCACCACGATATCTGCCGTCGCGGCCGGGTCACCGCGCCGGATACGGGCGTGTCGAATCAAGTTTCCCGACGAGTGCAGCTTCGGCGCGTCTGGCTCGAGGGCTCCCTCGGGATCGACGAGGGGGGCGAGCACCTCGTACTCCACGCGCACCATCTGGGCGGCGCGCCGCGCGATCTCCGGGTGGTCCGCGGCCACCACGACCACCGGCTCTCCCTGGTAGCGAATCTCGTCGTAGGCCAGCACCGGTTGGTCGACGATCTCCATGCCGTAGAGCTTGCGACCGGGGACGTCTGCGTGCGTGAGGACGGCGTGGACGCCGGAGACACCCGATGCATCGGTGACGTCTATCGCCCGGATTCTGGCGCTCGGATGGGCGCAACGTACGGTGGCGCCCCACAGCATGCCTTCGGCCCAGAGGTCGGACGAGAACGCGAATTCACCTTTGACCTTCGGCACCGCGTCCTGACGGCGCGCGCTCTCCCCGACCCCACCGGGCACCGGAGGCGCGCTGCGCCTTTCCTTCGTGGGCGTCATGCGGCCGGCGCTCAAGATGCCGTCTCCCGCAGCCTGCGGCAGGCCTTGTCGAGGTCCGCCGCGATAGAAGCTTCGCCGGAGTTGACAAGCTGCCCACCTTCGACCACGGCGCGGCCCTTGACCAGCAGCCGCTCGACCGGGCGGGGCGAACCGAGCACCAGTGCGGCAACCGGGTCTTCGATCCCCGCGTGTCCGAGGTCGTCCAGTCGCCACAGCGCGATGTCCGCCTGCATGCCCGCCTCGAGCGATCCGACCTCGTCGCGCCCGAGGCAGCGCGCTCCGCCACGAGTGGCGAGCGCGAGCGCACCGCGCGCGGTGAGCGCGGCAGGACCGCCGGCGATGCGTGCGACGAGTAGCGCCTGGCGGATCTCGGGACCCAACTCGCCGCTCTCGTTCGAGGCCGCTCCGTCGACGCCGAGGCCGACCGGGGCGCCGGCGCTGGTGAGCGAAGCGACCGGCGCGATGCCCGCTCCGAGTCGCGCGTTGGACGTCGGGCAGTGGGCGACCCCGGTGCCGGACTCTCCCAGGCGCCGCACCTCGCCGTCCGACAGGTGGACGCAGTGAGCCAGCCACACGTCGCTCCCGAGCCATCCGAGCTCCTCGAGGTACTCGACCGGGCGCATGCCGAACCGCTCCCGGCAGAACTGCTCTTCCTCGAGGGTCTCGGCCAGATGCGTGTGGAGCCTGACCCCGCGCGCCCGCGCCAGAGCCGCGGCCTCCCGCATCAGCTCGGCGGTCACCGAGAAGGGCGAACAGGGAGCGACCGCGATCCGAAGCATCGAGCCCGGCGCGGGGTCGTGCCACGAATCGATCGCCCGCTCCGTGGCGGCGAGGATCGCGTCACGATCCTCGGTGACTTCGTCGGGAGGAAGTCCTCCGTGGGATTCTCCGAGATCCATCGATCCCCGGCAGGGATTGAAGCGGAGACCGATCGCCCGCGCCGACTCGATCTCCGCTTCGAGGAGGTCGCCTGCACCGCGCGGGAACACGTAGTGGTGATCGGTGGTGGTCGAGCATCCCGAACGAGCGAGCGCGGCCAGTCCCGCGTGCGCCGCCGCACGTTCCATGTCCGCGTCGATGTGCGCCCAAATCGGGTATAGCTCCGTCAGCCATTCGAAGAGGTTCGACTGCTGCGCGCAGCCGCGCGTGAGCAACTGATAGAGATGATGATGGCAGTTGATCAGGCCGGGCGTCGCGATGCAGCCTCGCCCGTCGATGAGGCGAACGTCGCACTCGCGCGCAGGCGCAGCACCCTCTCCCACCGCAACGATGACGTCGTCCTCGATGACGATATGGCCGGACTCGTGCTCGGTGAGCGCGTCGTCCATCGTGGCGATCGCGCAGCCCTCGATGACGGCGCGAGGAAGGGGGCTCACCCGCTGGAACCCCTGCTCGCGGCCGACCGCACCGCGTCGAGGATCTTCTCGTAACCCGTGCAGCGGCAGAGGTTGCCGGCCAGCGCCTCGCGTATCTCCCCGTCGGTGGGCTGCGGATTGCGCCCCAGCAACTCGTGGGTGGCAACGACCAGTCCCGGAGTGCAGAATCCACACTGCACCGCGCCCGACTCGACGAATGCCTTCTGAACCGGATGAAGCTCGCCGTCGTCTCCGAGTCCCTCGACCGTGGTTACGTCGCGACCCGCCGCCTGCGCCGCGAGCACCAGACAGGAACACACCAGCACTCCGTCGAGGTAGACCGAGCACGATCCGCACTCTCCCTGTTCGCACGCGTTCTTCGAGCCGGGGAGTCCGAGCCTCTCCCGCAACACGTACAGGAGGCTCTCCCCCTCCCAGGAGTCCTCCACCTCGCGCGCGTGGCCGTTTACGGTGAGCCGCAACTGCATCAGGTCACTTCCCGATAGTCGTCCCATGCCCACGTGAGCGCGCGCCCGGCCATGACCGTCAGCACGTGACGACGGTACGGAGCGGATCCTCTGACGTCGTCGATGGGTCTCGAGGCCTCGCTCACGAGCTCGCCGAAGCGCAGCACGGCCGTCTCGGGCAGCGAGCCGCGATTCTCCCAGAGACCTTCGTCGTCCAGGACTCCTTCGAGGAAGCGCTCGGCCGCAGCGGCACGCAGGGGCACGGGCCCGGCCGAACCGATGCCGGTTCCGACCGTGCGGGCCGGCGGATCGAGCGACAGGGCGAAGGACGCGACCGCGATGACCATCGCGTTGCGAGTGCCGATCTTGGAGAACTGCTGGGGGCCGCGCGCGGAAGGCACGTGGATGGCGGCGATGAGCTCGTCGGGGGCGAGGACGTTGCGCTTCGGCCCGGTGCAGAACTCATCCAGGGGGACGACACGGGTCCCCCTCGCCGCGGCGAGCTCGATGCGCGCGTCGCCGGCCAGCAATGGTGGGAGCGCGTCGCCCGCGGGTGAAGAGGTGCCGAGATTGCCACCGATCGTGCCGCGGTTGCGGATCTGTGGAGATCCGACCGTGCGAGAGGCGATGGCGAGCCCGGGGAGTTCGGACGCGAGCTCCGTGATCACTCCGGTATAGGTGACGCCCGCCCCGAGTCGCAGGTGACCGTCGGAGCGCGACCACTCGCCCAGCTCCGCGATCCGAGTCAGATCGATGATCGTCTGGGGGCGGCGACGGTCGAAGTTGAGCTCGACCAAGAGGTCCGTCCCTCCCGCCAGAGGAACCGCCTCGGGGTGCTCTCCTTTCGCCGCGAGCGCCTCGCTCCAGCTAGCCGGCTGCAGGATTTCCAAGAACCGATTCCAGCGACTCGACGACCACGCTCACCCTCCCCTTGCAACCTATGATTCGCTGCGACCAGTCTTCAACATTTTGCCGAGGAGTAGAAGATGGTCGGATCCGAGCCCCAAACACTGCTAATTCGCGGAGGTGACGTCGTCTCCGGCGGTGCAGTCAGGCGTGCAGATGTGCTCGTTCGGGGCGAACTGATCGAACGAGTCGGCGATATCGATGCCGGGGCGGACGACACCATCGAGGCCGAGGGCAAGCTCGTGATACCGGGCGCGGTCGACGTCCACACCCATCTCGACATGGAGGTCGGCGTGGCGCGCTCATCCGACGACTTCACCAGCGGAACCGTCGCCGCCGCGTGCGGCGGGACGACGACGGTGATCGACTTCGCCACCGCTTACCGGGGGGAGTCGCTCGCCCAAGGCCTCGCCGCGTGGCACCGCAAGGCGGCAGGCAAGGCGGTGATCGACTACTCCTTCCACATGACGATCACCGAGCTGGCGCGTCCGGCCGATGATCTCGTTGCCGAAATGGTCGAGTCCGGCATTACGAGCTTCAAGCTGTACATGACCTATCCCGAGCGGCTGATGGTCTCCGACGAGATCATCGCCGAGGTCATGACGGCAGCCGAGAAGTATCGTGCGCTCGTCTGTCTCCACTGCGAGGACGACGCGACGGTTGCGACCCGGCGCGCCGAAGCGCTCGGCGCGGGGCACACCGAGCCCCGCTACCACGCGCTAACGCGGCCCCCCGAGGCCGAAGCGGACGCGGTGCTGCGGGCGCTCCGGCTCGCCGAAAACACGGGGGCCGCGTGTTACGTCGTGCACCTATCGAGCGCACCGGCTCTCGAGCGCGTCCGGCGCGCGCGCGAGGTTGGCCTGGACTTCTATGCCGAGACCTGCCCCCAGTACCTCTATCTCTCGGCCGAGCGCTACGAGGGTGCCGCGGCCGAGGCCGCCCGCTACGTGTGCGCCCCACCGCTGCGCGACCCCCACCACGCCGAGGAGCTGTGGGAGGGCCTCAGACTGGGTCACCTGCAGGTCGTGGCGACCGACCACTGCCCCTTCACTGCCGCGGACAAGCGCGCCGGGCTCGACGGTGGCGGCTGGCAAGACTTCACTCAGATCCCCGGAGGCGTGCCGGGCATCGAGACCAGGCTCGCGCTCATCTATCAAAAGGTCGTCGAGGGGCGGCTCGGCCTGACCGAGTGGGTGGATCGCTGCTGCACGACTCCCGCCAAGCTCTTCGGTCTGCATCCACGCAAGGGCGAGCTCGGCGCGGGGGCCGACGCCGACATCGTCGTCTTCGATCCCTCTGCGGAGCGGCCCCTCGTCGCAGAGCGCCTGCACATGA
This sequence comes from Actinomycetota bacterium, assembly GCA_050694055.1. Lineage (GTDB taxonomy): Bacteria > Actinomycetota > CADDZG01 > CADDZG01 > WHSQ01 > WHSV01. Next base: position 41,882 of record JBOGWX010000066.1, on the reverse strand, counting down.
ACGTCGACTACTCGCCCTACGCGGACCTCACTGTGCGGGGCTGGCCCAGCCTCGTGCTGTCGCGCGGCCGCGTCGTGGCGCGCGACGGAGAGCCCACAGAAGCTACGGGTTGGGGTCGGTTCGTTCCCCGAGGACCGAGTGGGTACCTCGCCGGAGGAGACTAAGTGGTCCGCCCGAAGACCTCGTAGGTGCCGACTCGGCGCCAGATCACTTGTGGCTCCCCCTCGATCTGCTCCTCTCCGTACTCAAAGGTTGCCCGGCCGTCGTCGGCCCAGGTCATTTCGAAGATGGCGTCGGTCCCCCGCACTCGCTTGACGCGAAGCCCCCTGCGGAAGGGTCTTCCTGCTTCGAGATCTGCAACAAACTTAGTGACCGCCGCCCTGAAGCGCTCTTTGTCTTCAGCGGAGAGCGCGGCATGGTCTTTGTTGAAGCGATGGGTTGTTCCGTACGTCGGCAAGAGCTCGAAGCCAGAGAGTTACTCGTCGAGCGACTCGAGGAAGTCATCGCCCGTCTTGGAGATCTCGACGCGCCCCTCTACGATATATCGAGTGAGGCCTCTCGTTCGCCCGCCTGCCAGGCCGGCGTCCAAAACCATGCCTGGGATGCGTCGATCACCTTCTGGGGCTTCAGGAGGATGCCCTCGGGAACCATCTCTACCTCGACCGGATCGCCCTCCTCGAGGCGGGCGCGCTCCCGGATCTCACGTGGAATCGTGACCTGGCCCTTCGCTCTGATTCTGGTAGCCGCCATCGAAGCCTCCTTGGGGCAGCCTCAGTCTTATGCACTTTCTGAAAGAAGGAAAGTCGTACTTTCTACCAAGGAGACGGGCGGGGCGGGGCATGCGTCAAGATGCTCGGGATGACGAGGATCCATTGGAACCTGCAGGTCACCTCCGAGGCGGCCGGCGCGGCCCCCGATCGAGCGGCACTCGACTATCACCGCCGCCTGCCCGGCTACGAGCGCTCGCACCTGCGGGAGGCGCCGACGCTCGCCGCGGAGTTGGACCTCGGGCGCCTGTGGGTCAAGGACGAGTCGAGCCGCCTCGGCCTGCCCTCGTTCAAGATCCTCGGGGCCTCCTGGGGCGTGTACCGGGCGCTCGAGAGACACGTCGGAGGCTTCGGAGAATGGGGTCGCCTCGAGGAGCTCGCCGTTCAGCTCGCGCCGCATCGTTCCCTGGCCCTGGCCGCGGCGACCGACGGCAACCACGGGCGCGCGGTGGCGCGCATAGCCAAGCTGCTCGGGCTCTCGGCGCGGATCTTCGTGCCCGCGGGAACCGCGGCCGCGCGCATAGAGGGAATCGAGAGCGAAGGAGCGTCCTGCGAGATCGTGGACGGGACCTACGACGAGGCGGTTGCGCGCTCCGCACGTGAAGCGGGTGAGCGCTGCCTCGTGATATCGGACACCTCGTGGGCCGGCTACGAGGACGTCCCCCGTTGGGTCATGGAGGGCTACTCGACGATCTTCTGGGAGATCGAGGACCAGTTGTCCGAGCGTGGCGACGGCTCCCCCGGCCTCGTCGTCGTTCAGATCGGAGTAGGTGCGCTGGCGGCCGCCGCGGTGCGCCACTTCAGGCGAGCCGGGGTCCGTCGTGGTCCGCGCATGGTGGGCGTGGAACCCGAGGTCTCGGCCTGCGTCCTGGCCTCGATGGCGGCGGGCCGGATCGTCACGATCCCCGGACCGCACGACTCCATCATGGCCGGCCTCAACTGCGGGACACCGTCGATCGTCGCCTGGCCGCTCGTGTCGCGCGGCTACGACGCCTACGTCGCACTCGCAGACGAACGCGCCCGCGAAGGGATGCGATCCCTCGCCGGCGCAGGCATCGTCTCTGGGGAGACCGGGGCGGCGGGGATCGCGTGCCTGCTCGAGTTGCTGGACGACCACGAAGCGAGAGCCGCACTCGGCATCGACCGAAACACCACGGCCCTGGTGCTCTCGACCGAGGGCGCCACCGATCCGGCCGCCTACGAGGAGATCGTCGGTACGCCCCCCGAGGCGCAGCGATGACCCTCGAAGCCTCTTAGGTTTGACAGGGCGTATGAAAGCGCTTACTTTGTATGTAAGCGCATTCATGCAGGCTGGAGCAGGCGGCGGGGGCCACCCGCACCGGTCCTCGACATCAGGTCGTGTGGCCCGCGCCCGGGATGGCAAGGAGGGAGCCATGTCCCTGGGTTACAGGCGGTTGGTGGCGGCAGCGACGGTCTCGGCACTCGTCGGCGCCGCTTTGGTCACTCCGTCGAGCGCGTCGACGGAAGCGTCCGGTGGCTCGTTCGTCCGCGCAGACGCGGGGGCCGCGCGGCCGGTGCTCCTCCGTTACGCACGGGACACCTGGGCCTCGATGGTGGCCATGGTGGACGACGACAGCGGACTGCCGACCGACAAGCTGTTCAGCGACGGCACGCGCGCGGTCGAGACCTCCACCACGAACATCGGCGCGTACATGTGGAGCGCGCTCGTCGCCCAAGAGCTCGACCTCATCGGCCGCGACGAGGTGGTGGCGCGCCTGGCCCACACGATCTCGACCCTGGAGCACATGGAACGCCACGAGCAGAGCGGCCAGTACTTCAACTGGTACGACCACCGCACCGGGGAGAAACTGACCGAGTGGCCTCCCACCGGCGAGCCGATCACACCCATTTTGTCCTCGGTCGACAACGGGTGGCTCGCCGCCGCCTTACACCTTGTTGCCAACCGCGTCCCCGAACTGAACCGGCGCGCGCGAACCCTGTACGACAGCATGGACTTCGGCCTCTACTACCGGCCGGAGGTGAATCGCATCCTGTTCCACTACGATCCCAGCACCGAAGAGGGCCCGTGCTGCTACGACACGATCGTCAGCGAGAGTCGCATCGCGAGCTACATCGGTATTGCGAAGGGTGAGATTCCGCCGCGCCACTATTTCGGAGCATGGCGAAGCTTTCCCGACAGTTGCGACTGGAGCTGGCAGGAGATGCGCCCAGTCGGGTTCGATCGTCTCTATTTCGGCGAACAAGTCTTCGAGGGGACGTACCGGTATGCCGGTATGCGCATGACGCCCGCGTGGGGCGGGAGCATGTTCGAAGCGTTGATGCCGGCGCTGTTCGTCCCCGAGGACGTCTGGGCACCGGGGAGCTGGCGAGCCAATCACGACCTGTGGGTGCGCGCCCAGATCCACCACGGCCTCGAGGACGCGCTCTACGGCTACTGGGGTTTCTCTCCCGCGAACAACCCCGACGGGGGCTACAGGGCCTATGGCGTGGAGGCCATCGGCATGGATCCTCAGGGATACCCGTCCAACAACGACAACACCCTGGTCGACTACGGATTCGAGGGATGCGAGGGCCGGGATCCTCAACCTCTTCCCGAGCCAGAGGATTACACGAACGGCGTCGTGACCCCTCACGCCGCGTTCCTCGCTCTGCGCTGGGCGCCGGAGGAGACGCTGGCGAACCTCGCGCGGCTGGAGCGCGACTTCGACATCTACTCCAAGTGGGGGTTCAGGGACTCCGTCAACGTCGACTCCGGCGTCGTGTCGGACTCCTACCTCTCGCTCGACCAGGGCATGATCATGGCCGCACTCGGTAACGCACTGGCAGACGACATGTTGCGGACGACCTTCGTCGACGCGCGCTTCGAACGGAGCCTCCGTCCGCCCATGGCCGTCGAGGAGTTCAACGTAGATCCACGAGGATGCACGATCCTGGGCACTCGCGGGGACGACGTGCTGAGCGGAACCCCCGGCGACGACGTCATCTGCGGGCTCGGCGGCGACGATGTGATTACCGGCAACGGCGGCGACGATGCGCTGTTCGGCGACCGAGGCGACGACCGGCTCGAGGGCGGAGATGGAGCGGACACCCTCTACGGCGGCGCCGGCGACGATCACCTGTCGGGAGGGGCCGGCGCCGACGTTCTGTCGGGGGGGCCCGGCGACGACGTCCTCGCCGGCGGTGCGGGAAGCGATCATCACGAGGGTGGAGCGGGTACAAACACCTGTCCGGATGTCTCCGGCGAGGATACGGCCAACGCGTGCCGCTGAACGCCGCTTGAACCTAGCGGGGCGCGCGACCCGAGGACCTGCCGAGCGATAGTCCGTGCGCATCCTCCACGTCGATGTCGACAGCCTGCGTCCCGACCATCTCGGATGTTACGGCTATCACCGCGACACGAGCCCGAACATCGACCGCATCGCGCGCGACGCGCTCGTGTTCGAACAGTGCTACGCGTCCGACACACCGTGCCTGCCGTCGCGCACGGCAATGTGGAGCGGTAGGACGGGCTTCCATACCGGCGTCGTCGGTCATGGCGGCAGCGCGGCGGTGCCCTTCGGAGAGGGGGCCGCGCGCCGTGAACAGGACTTGCTCTCGACCACCGGCTGGATGAGTGTGTTGCGTGGGGCGGGGCTCCGCACCGCGTCGATTAGTTCCTTCGGCGAACGGCACTCCGCGTGGCACTGGTACGCGGGCTTCACCGAGATCTACAACCCGGGCATGCGCGGGATGGAGAGCGCACATGACGTGAACCTGCTCGCGCGCGACTGGCTGAGACGCAACGCCGCCTCCGATGACTGGTACCTCCACGTCAACTACTGGGATCCGCACACGCCCTATCGCGTGCCCGACGACGACGGTGATCCCTTCGCCGGCGAGCCCTTGCCTGCATGGCTGAACGATGAGGTCAGGGCTCGCTTGTGGGACGGCCACGGACCACACAGCGCGCGCGAGCCGCGCGGCTGGGACGATGAAGGCGGAGACCGTGGACCCTGGCCCCGGATGCCCTGCGAGATCGACAGCATGCAGGCTCTGCGAGAATGGATCGACGCCTACGACGCCGGCGTCCGCTATGCCGACGAGCACATCGGCGCGCTGTTCGAGGAGCTCGACCGTGCCGGAGTGCTCGATGAGTCCGTGCTGATCATCACCGGCGACCACGGAGAGAACCTCGGCGAGCTCAACATCTGGGGCGACCACCAGACCGCCGACCTCATCACCTGCCGGATACCGATGATCGTCCGCTGGCCGGGAGTCCCGGCGCGCATCGACCGGGCGCTCCACTACCACTTCGACGTCGTCGCGACACTCCTAGAGCTCGCAGGAGCAGAGGTGCCGGCGATCTGGGACGCGCGCCCATTCGCAGGTGCAGTCCGCTCCGGTAACGAAGACGGACGTAACTACCTCGTCTGTGGACAGGGCGCGTGGAGCTGCCAGCGAGCAGTCCGCTTCGATCGCTACATGTGTATCCGCACCTACCACGACGGGTTCAAGGATCTCCGGCCGGTGATGCTCTTCGACGCGATCGATGATGCTCACGAACAGCGCGACCTCGCGGCCGAGCGACCCGCTGTGGTGGACCACTCCATGCACCTTCTGTCCGACTGGCACGCCGGCATGGTGGCGTCCGCGCCGGCCGCGGTCGACCCGCTGGTCACCGTGATCCGGGAGGGCGGGCCCCTCTACACCCAGGGGATGTTGCCCGAGTACCTTTCGCGACTCCGCGCGACGGGCCGGGAGCGTCACGCGCGGGCGCTCGCCGAACGCCACGGGTGATGACCGCGATCTCCCATCCCGGTCTTTAGTGCGCCGGCGTCAGGCGCAGGCGTGCAACTCCGGGAGAGGGCAGGTCGAGGGCGAGCTCGAGCCATCCGTCCTCGACCGCCACGAGGCCGAGAGGGTCCTCGTGCAGGCGGTCGAGCGCCCGCAGCTCCTGCCACCCGGCCTCGCCCGGCCATCCTCGTTCGGGACTCCAGTGTGCGGAGATGTTGGAGTGCCGGCCGTCCACGCGGGCGACGACGGCCTCGTATCCCGCGCGCGACAAGCCGCTGATACGCACGATCAACCGCCGCTCGAGAGCGCGGCTTCCCCAACGCTTGTCCTGGTCGAGGGTCCCGTTCCAGGCGAGAACGTCGACCGAGCCGTCGGCGGAGCTCGTCGCGAGGGCCTCGACCATCGAGCGCGCCCCATCTCCGTCGAGCTCGACCCGAAGGCTGTGCTCTCCGAGCTGCTGCGCGAGCAACAGCGCCCAGTAGCGAGGCTTGCGGAGATTACCAACGGTGAGCAGCCCGAAGCCCCCGTGCAGCAGTCCCTGGGGCCGACCCAGTTCCTCGAAATGATCGCTTACAACCCAGTAGGCGAGCGCGGCGGTCCCGGTCTCCTGTGCATGCTTGATCCCGCTGAGAACAAACGGCGCACCAAAGGCGGCGTCCATCACGTCGCCGAAGTGGCGCGCGCTGACGCCCCATTCGGTCCACCAGACCGGCACGGCACCGAAGCCATAGCGTTCGAGCACGCCATGGAGGTCGAGTGGTGGGATCCCGTACACGTGCGTTGAGAGGAAGTCGAGCGGTAGATCGCGCTCTTGCACGAACGCTAGGAAGGCCTCGATCCATCCGGACGCCGCCGTCGCCGGCCCCCCCACGCGCAGGCTCTCGTCGACCGCCTTGATCGCGCGCGCCGCCACTTCATAGAGGCGCATGTACTCCTGTTGGGTGCCGGACCAAAACACTTCGAGGTTCGGCTCGTTCCAGATCTCGAAAGCCCAGCGCGCGACCTCCTCGATGCCGTAACGATCGACGAGGTGTTCGGCGAGGCGGCCGGTCAGCTCGGCCCAACGGTCCCAATCCTTAGGCGGCGACACGATGGCTCCATACTCGAAGACCGTTGCATCCGGATCGACCGCGAGATCCCGCGGCATGAACGACATCTCCACGATCGGGATGCAGCCCGCCCCGAGCACGCGGTCGTAGATCGCGTCGACGGCATCGAACGAGAGCTCGGGTGCGCCGTCGACCTCGCGATAAACCCCGTTCTCGTCGTGAAGGATCGCGTGCGCACGCACGGCTGAGATGCCCAGTTCCTTGGTCGCCAGCCGGAGCGCCTCGGTGAACTCCTCCCCGATCGACGCCGGGCCCTCGCCGCCCTCGTATTCCACCTGGGAGAGGTGCTCCGAGCCGATCATCCACCACGGCCGCGCGAGCGGACCCTCGGGCGCGCTCGCATCGACCTGCAGCGCGACCTCCGGCACGCCGTCGCCCCCTCCTAGTGGCGTCCCCTCCACGCTCTCGGAAAGCTCTCCGATGGCTGCGTCCGGCGTCGTCATCGCCGCTACCCGGTAGCCGTAGCGCGTGCCGGGCACAGCGTCCGTATCCGCGTAGGGAGGGGCCGGCACGGCGAGCACGTCCCCACCGCCGTGGTCCAGGAGATGGAACTCGGCGTCACCGTCGGCCCGGTAGACCACGTACGCTGCCGCGCCCTCAACCGGTTCCCACTCGAGGGTCACGTGCCCTACTCCCGGGCGCGAGCACAGCCCCCGGGGGCCGGCCAGCTGCTCCTGATCCGCGCCGGCTTCGGACCTCGAGCGCCGGCCGATACGCTGCTCCCAATCCGTCCGTGCGTCTTTGCGCGCTCTGTCGGACAATCGTCCGTCCCCCTCCGTTGCCCTCACTTGATGCCGCTGGTCGCTATCCCCTGGATGACGTAGCGCTGCATGGCGAAGAACAGCAGCACGACCGGCAGGATCACGACGAACGAGCCGGCCAGTTGCAGGCCCAGGTTGGATTCTTGTTGCCCGATCGAGAACAGCGCGATCGCGACCGGGAGCGTGTACAGGTCCTCTGTGCTGGAGACCACAAGAGGCCACAGGAAACTGTTCCAGTTGGTGAGGAAGGTAAGGATCCCGAGCGTCGCCAGGGCCGGTCCGCACAGCGGGAGCACGACCCGGAAGAACACCGCGTACTCGCCGGCGCCGTCTACCCGCGCCGCGTCGAGAAGATCATCGGGGATCGTGCTGATGAACTGCCGCATCAGGAAGACGCCGAGCCCCTGCGCGAGGAAGGGAAGGATCAAACCCGCGTGCGTATTGACGAGGCCCATGTTCGCCACCAGCACGAAGAGCGGCATGAAGGTCACGAAGGCGGGGATCATCATCGTGCCGAGGACGATGGGCAGGAGCATCCTCTTACCTGGGAAATTGAGCTTCGCGAGCGCGTAACCGAGCATCGAGCAGAAGAGGAGGTTTCCCACCGTCACGGAGATCGCCACCAGCGCCGAGTTGAAGAAGAAGCGGGGAAAGTTCAGGCGATCGAACAGATCACGGTAGTTATCGAGCGTTGCGTGTTCGGGGATCCACGTCGGCGGTATCTGCCGCAGCTCGGCGGTCTCCTTGAACGAGCCCAGGACCATCCACACGAAGGGCCCCGCGACGAGCACCAGCCCTGCGATCAGCGCCAGGTGGAGCCAGATTCCTCGGCCGCGGCGGCCGCGCACGCCGGCCGGCCGGCGGACCGGGCGGCTCTCGGTGGCTGTGGAGGGAGTTGTAACCGTCGCCATCGCTCGGCTCCTCAAGTCGTCGGTCGCAAGAGCCGGAACTGGATCAACGTGAGCGCCGCGACCGCCAGGAAGAGCACGTAGCTGATCGCGGCCGTGTAGCCGTAGTTGCCGAAGCTGAACTGGTTGTAGGCATGGAACGCGACCGACAGCGTCGAGTCGAGCGGGCCGCCCTGCGTCATCACGAACGGTTCCTCGAAGAATTGCAGCAAGCCGATCGTCGCGACCACACCTGAGAACAACAGCGTCGGCCGGAGCAACGGGAACGTGATCCGCCAGAAGCGCTGCCATGGCCCCGCCCCGTCCACCGCAGCCGCTTCCAGGAGGTCGGCGGGGATCGCTTGCAGGCCGGCGAGGAAGATGACCATCTGGAGGCCGAGCCCGCGCCAGGTGGTCATCACTATGATCGACCCTAGTGCGAAACGACTGTCGGTCAGCCATCCCGGCCCGTCGATGTCCACGCTGTCGAGCAATCCGTTGATGAGACCGGTCTCCGTCCCCAGCATCATTCGCCACACGACCGCGATCGCCACGATGCTGGTCACCTGCGGAAGGTAGTAGCCGAGGCGGAAGACGTTACGGAGCTTGACGATCCCCTGGTTCAGCCCCACCGCGATCAGCAGGCCCAGCCCCATCGTGAGCGGTACGCATAACAGCACGTAGAGCGCGGTGTTCACCGCAGCTTTGTGGAACTTCGGGTCGCCGAGCACATCGGTGTAGTTGTCGAGACCGACGACGTTTACGTTCAGCGGGTCACGGATGTCGGTGACCCGCAGATCGGTGAAGCTCGTGACGAACGAGACCGCGATCGGCCCGGCCATGAACACGACAAACAGCACTAAGAAGGGGAGCGCGAAGCTCCAACCGACCAACGCCTCGCGGCGCGGACGGAGACCTGTGGGCCGGCCGCCGGCGTTGCGCGCCCGCCCTTGTGCTCGAGCGGTTGCCCTCACAGGCCGGTCCCGATTGAGGACGCCTCCTCCTGCATGGCTTGACACGCATCCTCGGGAGTGGCGTCACCAACCGTGACCTGCTCGATCTGGGAGTCGATCGCGGCTGCGACCTGCTCCCACGTCGCGATCGCAGGGGGCGACTTGGCGTCCTCGAGCTGCTCACCGAACGCCGACAGCAGCTCGTCACCCGCCAGTGTCTCGTCGTCCCAGGCCGCAGTAGCGGCCGGGAGGCCGCTGACCGTCTCGTACCACTTAACTTGGACCTCGGGCTGAGACAGGTACTCGACGAACGCCCACCCCGCCGCCTTGTTGTCCGACTGCTCGAAGACCGCCAGGTTCCCGCCTCCGACGAACGAGGTGCCGGCCTCCTCGGTCGGTTGATGCGCGACCGTCCAAGAGTTTGGCCCGGCCCCCGCATCGTTGACGAGCCCGATCATCCACGGTCCGCTGATGAACGACCCGATCTGACCCTCGGCAAAGGCGCTCTCCAGTGTGAGCTCGAAGGCCTCGACGGACGTGAGGTTCTCCTCGAAGAAGGAGTCGTAGTAGGCGAGGGCTTCGACACAGGCGGGCGAGTCGAGCGTGAATTCATCGCCGTCGTCGACGATCTCGCCGCCCTGCTGCCAGAAGAAGGGCATGAACGTCTGCCACGAGCCGGTCCCGCCGGGCTGCAGCGAGATGCCGTACTCGGTGCCGGCATCGACGATGCCCCCGACCATCTGCTTCAGCTCGTCCCAGCTGCCCGGCGGTTCCGTGAAGCCGGCCTTCTCGGCCACGTCGGTCCGGTAGTAGAGGAGGCGGGTCTCCACGTACCACGGCACGCCGTAGCTGGTGCCGTCCACCACCGTGGTGTCCCAGGCCCCCTCGAAGAACGCTCCCGGATCGATGCTCGAGGGCGTGGGGTCGAGCCCACCGAGTCCGGCGAACTCACCCATCCACGTCGTCCCGATGAGGCTGACGTCCGGGACCTGCCCGCCGGCGATGGCGTTCACGATCCGGTCGTGCGCGGCCTCCCAGGGCACCGCCGTGACCTTGACGGTGACGTCGGGGTTCTCCTTCATGAAGTCCTCGGCCAGCACGCCGAGGTTCTCACCCTCGGTCCCCATGGCCCAAACCTGGAGGGTTCCCTCGACGGGGCCCTCCGGCTCCCCGGAGGCCCGACCCCCGTCATCTTCGGTTCGACCGCACCCTGCGAGCACGAGCGCCAGCGCCACTGCGCCGACCAGAACGCGACTCGTTCGGTTCACCCGGTTAGGTTTCATAACTTTCCCCCTGACGACTCGGACAGCCACAGCTGGAGCGGATGATGACTTCGGTGGGCAGCGTGACGTTGTGCGGGATCTCCTCGGGTCGTTCGATCCGTTGCACGAGCAGGCGGCACGCGGTAGCGCCCAGCTCCCGCATCGGCTGGCGCACGGTCGTGAGGGCCGGAACCAGAAGCCGCGAGGCCGCAATGCCGTCCCAACCGGTGACGGCAACGTCGCCGGGGATAGCGGCTCCGCTGGTCTCGGCGGCGCGGTAGGCGCCGGACGCGAGCTGGTCGTTCCCGCAGACGAGGCCGTCGACCTCCCCGTCGCGCTGCAGAAGATCGAGCGCCGCCTTGTACCCGTGCTCCTCCTCGAACCCTCCGCACACGTCTGGCTCGTCGGGAGCGGCCAGGCCGGCCGCCCGGTGGGCCTCAGCGAAGCCGAGCCAGCGCCGCTGGAGGTCGGGCGAGAGGGCGGGGTCGCCGAGGAAGTGGAGCCGGCGCCGGCCGTGTTCGAGGAGATGGGAGGTCAGCGACAGGCTCGGTGCGCGATTCTCGGAGCGCACCGCCGGCGCGGCGGAGACCGGGGGCCGGGCCAGTACCACTACCGGGGCGCCGAGCCCGACCAGTTCCGAAACCAGCTCATCCGAGACCGTCCGGCCCATGATGACTACGCCGTCGCACCGTTCCGCGAGCTCACGCACCATCTCGTCACCGTTGTCGCGCCCGTGCGTCGCGAGCACGAACGTGGCGCTCCCGTGCTCGACGGCCGCCTCCTCGAACCCTCGGATCACCTCGGCGTAGTACGGGCCGGACAGATCCGGAAATACGATCGCGACTGCGGCGTGCTTCTCGCCGGCCAGCGCCCGCGCGATACGGCTGGGACGCCATTTCAAGCTGGCGGCCGCCTCCAGCACACGCATCTTCGTCTCGGGGGCGACGGGTCCCGTCCCGCTCAGGACGCGCGACACGGTGGCGATCGAAACCCCTGCTCGCTGGGCGACCTGGTAAACGTTGGGGCGCTGTCCCTGCGGCTCGGCCACTTCCCCCATCCAGTGCAGACTTTAGGTGGATTTAAGCGCTTACATCAATCTAAGCGCTTACATAAGGTCTCGTCAAACCAGCTATGGGTCCGGCGGCGGAACTCGATCCGGCGTTTGGTCCGCACGGAACACTTAGCCGGATAACGATGGGTGGCAGGACGGACGGCCAGGCGATGTCGCGGCCCGGCTCGAGCACAGGCCGGCGGCTAGTAGCCGCCTATGGTCAGCGCCAGCAGGGCCTTCCCGGTATGCAGACGATTCTCGGCCTCCTGGAAAACGACCGACTGCTCGCCGTCGATGACCTCGTCGGTCACCTCGTAGCCGCGGTCGGCCGGCAGGCAGTGCATGTAGATCGAATCGTCGCCGGCCACCTGCATCCGCCGGTCGTCGCAGATCCAGTCCTTGTACCGAGCGTTGAGCGCCAGCGCCTCCTGCTCGTTGCCGAACAGGTGCTCGGCCCCCCATGACTTCGGATAGACGACCTGCGCGCCGGAGAAGCCCGCATCCATGTCATCGACCTCGGTGATCGAGCCGCCACCCTCGGTTGCCAGGGCTCGAGCGCGCTCCATCACGTGCGACATCAACCGGTACTCGGGGGGCCGGGCGATCGTGACGTCGGCCCCGAAACGCGGGAGCAGCAACGCGAGTCCCTGGGGCACGCTCATCGGCTTGGCGTACGACGGCGCGTAGGCCCACGAGACGCACACCTTCATTCCGGACAGATCGCGCGTGCCGAAAACCTCCTCGATCGTCATGAGATCGGCCAGTTGCTGAGTGGGATGGTCCTCGTCGCACTGCAGGTTGATGACCGGTGCCCCGGAGTTCCGCGCCACCTCCCTCATATAGGCGTTGCCCTCGCCCGGCACCTTGTCGTGGCGGATCGCAATCCCGTGGCCGTAGGACGACAGGATGATCCCCATGTCGCGCGGGCTCTCGCCGTGAGCAATCTGTGACGTGTTCGCGTCGATGAAGTGTGCATGCCCGCCGAGCTGCGTCATTCCAGCCTCGAAGGCGTTGCGTGTCCTGGTCGAGAGATCGAGGAAGATCATGAACAACGTCTTGTCGGGCAGCAGCCGATGAGCTTCGCCCGACTTGAAAGCCCCTTTCAGCTCGCGCGCGGCGTCGAGAGCGACACCGAGCTCCTCGACCGACCAGTCGGCGGTCGAGATAAAGTCCCTGCCCCCCATTTCAGTGCGTCCCACTCTTCCTCCCGTTCAGAAGTTGGCCATGCGCTCCCACAGCGCAGGCGCGCTCGTGCGACAGCGCGCGGCAAGCTCCTCCTCGTCGACGAGCAGATGCCGGCGGTCACGCACCACCCATCGTCCCGCCACCATCACGTCGCGCACCGTCGCGGCCGTAAGAGCGAAGAGAAAGTGCCCGGCGAAGTTGGAGGAGTCGAGTGGCGTGGGAGAGGAGTACTCGAGCACGACGAGGTCTGCGGGCGCGCCGGCCTCGAGGGTGCCGAGCGCAGGCTCGCCGAATACGGAGCCGACTACGTTGGCCCCGGTCGCCAAACGTTCGGTCGCGAACGCGGGTCCCGTCGTCCACGACGCCTCCCGAGCCTTCAGATAACAGGCGAGCGTCTCCGCGAACATGTCCCCGTCGATGCCGTCGGTTCCCAGCGCAACCCGCTCGCCCATGCTCTGCACCGGCGCGTAACCGACACCGTTGTTCATGTTGGAGCGGGGATTGTGGGCCACCCATGCCCCCGAGCTTCGTAGTTGCTCGCGCTCCGAGTCATCGAGATGAACTCCGTGGGCAACGAGATCACCTTCGGTAAGCGCCCCCTCTTGTGCCAGGCGATGCGCAGTGCGAAGCCCGTAACGCTCCTGCGAGTCGCGCTGGTCGCAGTCGTCCTCGGCGAGATGGATGTGCAGCGGCGTCGCGTTGTCCCGGGCCACGGCCACCAGAGCCTCCATGGTGGCCGGACCGATCGTGAAGGAGGCATGGGCGCCCACCATCGAACGCACGAGGGTCCGCTGGTTCGCCGCGAGGAAGCGCGCGTTCTCCTGCACGCCGGCGCGTCCCTGCTCCTCGCCGTGGCGGTCGGTGACCTCGTAGCACACGACGCCCCGCATCCCGGCTTCGTCGAGCCCGTCGGCGACCGCGTCGAGCGACGAGCCGATGGCCTCGGGCGACGCGTGGTGATCGATGATCGCCGTGGTGCCGGCTCGGGCCGCTTCCACCGCCCCCAACAGCGCGGAGAGTTTCACGGTCTCGAGGTCGAGGGCGCGGTCGAGACGCCACCACACCCGCTCGAGGATCTCCGAAAAGGTCCGAGGAGGGTCGGCGGGACCGGGCATCCCGCGCGCCAGCGCCGAGTAGAGATGGTGATGAGCGCAGACGTTGCCCGGCATCACCAGGCAACCTGAGACGTCCACCCGCTCGACCGGCTCCTCCTCCCGGGAGATCCGCCCAGAGGTGACCGCGAGGTCTGCGCGCTCTAACGTTCCCCGGCGCGGGTGGGCGAGCAATCCACCCGCGAGGACGACGCTCAAGACGGCGTGGGAGCGCCCGCCGCGCGACGAGCGGCACCGAGTTTGGCAACCGCGCGCGGATGGGCCGCCTTGGCCGCCGCCGCGTCCTTCATCGGCAGCGTGGTACGCCACTTGCCGTCGAAGGCGTGCACCGCGCCGGCGACCGCCCCTGCGGTCGGCACGAGCCCGATCTCGCCGACGCCCTTCGCCCCGTAGGGACCTTCCGGCTGAGCCTCCTCGATGAAGATGCACTCGACCTCGGGCATCCCCTTCGCGGGGATGATCCCCTGCGACTTCAGCGTCGGGGTTTGGATATAACCGCCCTCGACCACGAACTCCTCGGTCAGCGAATGCCCCAGGCCCATGTGCACCGAGCCCTCGATCTGGCCCTCGAGCAGGTTGCGGTTCATGACCTTCCCTACGTCGTGGGCGGCCACGACCTTCTCGATCCTGCCGCCTTCGTCCAGGATCACGACCTGGACCCCCCATCCGTAACAGATGTGGGATCGCTCGAGGTTGGGGTCGTCCATCGGCTGCGTGAGCTTGAACTCGATCTCTCCGGTGAACTCCTGGCCTACGAGGTCCGTCAGCTGATTCCCGTTGAGCTCGGCCTTCAATTTCTCGCAGGCACGCTTCACTGCGAGTCCACCCAAAAAGGTGCCGCGCGATGCGGTCGTCTGTCCGGTCGCAAACTCGCGCTCGGTATCAACCCTGACACTCACGTGCTTGAGCTCGATCCCGTTCTGCGCCAGTTCCTCGCACGCGACTTGCTGTAGCACCGTGTGCACGCCCTGGCCCATCTCGGTCCACGAATGACGTACGAGGATCGACCCGTCCTCCTGGACCTCCACCGACGCGCGCCCGTACTCGGGCAACCCGTTGCCGACGCCGACGTTCTTGACCGCGCAGGAGATGCCCGCGTGGCGCGCGCCACGGTAGGCGTCCCTGACCGCCTCGAGACATCTCTTGAGACCCACTCCTTGGCCGAGAACCTGGCCCGTGCCGAAGGTCGAGCCCACGTCGAGGGCGTTGAGCCACCGAATATCCCAGCCGTCTATGCCCACCAACTCCGCGAGTCGATCCATGCAGCCCTCCATCGCGAAGTTCGCCTGGTTCGAGCCGAAGCCGCGCATCGCCCCGGCCGGCGGGTTGTTGGTGTAGACCGCGCGCGACTCGACGTCGACTACCGGCACGTCGTAGGCGCTACAGGAATGCCCGCACGCCCGCTGCAACACCTTGTCCCCCACGCTCGCGTAGGCCCCCGTGTCGCCCACGATGCGCGCCTTGACGGCAGTAAGCTTGCCCGTGGCGTCGCAGCCCACCGTGTAGGTCATCCGCAACGGATGACGTTTGACGTGCATGCGAATCGACTCTTCGCGCGACAGCGTGAGCTTGATCGGCCTGCCCGTCGCGCGCGCCATGACCGCCGCGTGACCATTGATTCCGAGATCCTCCCTCGCCCCGAACGCACCTCCGTTGCTCACCAGCGAAACCCGCACTCGCTCCTCTGGTTCGCCGAGCAGACGCGCGATCTGGCGGCGGTCGTCCCAGATGCCCTGGCCCCCAGACAGCACATGCATGCCCTCTTCGGTGTCGTAGGCAAGCGCGGACTCCGGCTCGAGGAACGCGTGCTCGATGAACTGAGTCTGGAACGTCTCGGAGACCACGTGATCCGATGCCGCCAAAGCGGCCTCGGCATCACCGCGCTTGATCGCCCACGTTTTGAGCAGGTTCCCTTGTTCGTGCACCTTCGGCGCGTCCGGCTCGAGCGCACGTTCGGGGTCGGTCACCGGTTCGAGTACCTCGTAGCTGACCTCGATGGCGGCAGCGGCCCGCCGAGCGACTCGGCGAGAAGTTGCGGCGACCCCCGCCAGGACGTCGCCGACGTAGCGGGTGGTCTCTCCCTCGGCGACGAACGCGGGCCAATCGTTGTGGATGCACCCCACCTCGCGCTCCCCCGCGACATCATGGGCGAGCACCACCCCCACGACGCCGTCCATGGCCGCGGCCTTCGTTACGTCGATCTTCGTCACCACGGCGCGCGGATGATCCGCAAAGTGAAGCGCTCCGTGAAGCACGTCCTCGGTCTCGATATCGGCGATGAAGGGCTTGAGGCCGAGAGCCAGCTCGAACGATTGGTACTTCGGGGTCCGCGATCCGAGCCGGCCGGACCAATCGAGGTGCGGCTGCTCGTCGCCCGCCAGAATCCCCGCCGCCAGCTCGATCGCATCGATAACCTTCACGTAGCCCGTACATCGACACAGATTGCCGGCGAGCGCCTTTGCCACTTGGTCACGCGACGGTTGCGGGTTCTTCTCGAGCAGATGGCGCGCCTTGACCACGATTCCGGGAGAGCAGAAGCCGCACTGGGACGCCCCGGTTGCGGAGAACGCCAGCGCGAACGCCTCACGCTCGTGATCGGAGAGGCCTTCCAGGGTCACGATGGATTTGCCGGAGAACTTCGAGGCCGGTTGCGAGCACGCCACACGCGCATGTCCATCGACGAGCACCGTGCAGCAGCCGCAGTAACCCTCGGGCTGGCAGCCGTCCTTGGCGGCGAGCAGACCCAGGTGGTCGCGCAGGACGTCGAGGAGCGTCTCGTCCTCCGCGGCCGCGACGTTGACTTCCTCGCCGTTGACCGTGAACTCGAGACGATCGCTCATCTCTGTTCCCCTTCCGCTGAGCCACTCCTCGAGTGGCTGCGCTTCTCGCCGCCGACCCACGGCGGCGCCGGGCAATGCACGCGATCGTCGAGACGATCGCTCATCTCTGCTCCCCGATACCGGCGATGGCCGCGGGCAGTGCCGCGTAGTAGGCGATCGAGGACACCAGATGGTCGATCGGGCACTGGTCGAGCACGGAGTGGGCCCACCGTTCCTCGCTCGGTCCGAATCCGATGGTCGGAATCCCGAGACGGCCCGCGGATGCCACGCCGTTGGTGGAGAACGTCCACTTGTCCACCTCCGGGGCACTGCCGAGGGCCGCCTCGCCGGCCGTCACGCCCGCCCTGACGAGCGGGTGATCCGCTTCGAGCACCCACGTCGGATAGTACTTGTCGGTCTCGAGGGCCAGCCTGGTGTAAGCGGGCCGGGAGTATTCGAGAACCTCGACCGTTGCCCTCTTCGCCGAGCTCAGTGAGGCCACCTCCTTCACCGCCGACTCTAGCGTCTCACCCGCGGTCAGCCGGCGATCCAGAAAGATCGTGCACGAATCGGGAATCGCGTTCAAGGACGCCGTCTCGCATTCGACCTTGGTTACGGCGATCGTTCCGCGTCCGAGAAAAGAGTCGTCGGCAAGTCGCTCGTTCAGTTCGGATACCTCGAGGATGATCGGGGCCATCGCCGCAACCGCGTTGTCGCCGCGCTCGGGCGCGCTCGCGTGCGCCGACACCCCCCTGGTCTGAACGGAAATTTCCATCCGGCCACGATGGCCTCGGTAGACGGCGAGGTTGGTGCACTCGCCGAGCACGACCGCGTCGACGCCGGTCACGGTCTCCGTGAGGAAATAGCCGAGTGCGAGGCCGTCACAATCCTCTTCCATGACCGTGCCGACCACGTAGACGGTAACGTCCGCGCCGTCGAGGCCGCGGTCGGCCATGAGCTTCCCACCGTAGACCTGTGATGCGATCGCTCCCTTGTTGTCGGAAGCCCCGCGGCCGAAGACGACACCATCGCTGACCTTGCCCTCGAAGGGATCATGGGGCCACGCCGAGGGGTCTCCCACTCCGACCGTGTCCATGTGGGCGTCGAGGACGACCTTGGTCCTGCCGCCGCCGATGCGACCCACGACGTTACCCATCCCGTCCGAGGTGACCTCGTCATATCCGAGCGTTTCCATCTCGGCCGCGATGCGTCGCGCTACCTTTGCCTCTTCGCACGACGGGGAGGGGATGGCGATGATCTCGCGCAGGAAACGGGTCACGTCATCGCGGTACCGTCCCGCCTGTTCCAGGTATTCGCTCAAGCTAGAGTCCTCTCTTCCTGTACGCCGAAGGCGTCGATCATCGCGTCGACGTCGTCCCCGAGTGGATACAGAACGGGGCAGGTCGCGCCGTGTTCGACATACTCGGCCACCTTGGCTCGGCACTCATCCGGCGTTCCCGACGCGCTCACGAGCTGGACGACCTCGTCGGGAACCAGGGCCGCCGTCTTCTCGATCTCCTCGTGGGTGGCGGGCCAGTCGACCACGGCGTTGATCTCCTCGATCAGCGACGAGTCGACGCCTGAGGCCTTCATGATGTGGGGTTGCTGGCCGAGGTACTGCGTCAGAAGCAGGCGAGCCGCGTCGAGGGCCTTCGTCCGGTCTTTGTCGAGCGAACAAACCACGAGCTGAGGGCGATCGACGTCGTCGATGCTTCGGCCCGCCCGCTGGGCCCCCGCCTCGAGTCGCTCCATCGCGTGATCGTTGTAGCTCGGCGAGACCATGTAGTTGAGGACGACGCCGTCGGCGATCTGACCCGAGAGTTCGAGCATCTTGGGGCCGGTGGCACCAATGTAGATCGGGATGTCACGCGCAGACGAGTCTCCGTGGACGACGTCGATCCTCACCCCGTCGAGGTGGACGAACTCACCGTCATAGGAGACTTCCTCGAGCGTAAAGAGGTCGCGGCAGGCCTCTACCGTCTCGCGCATGCACCGAAGCGGATGACGGCGGGTGATGCCGACCTTGCGCGCGAGCGGATCCCACCACGCCCCTAGTCCGAGCACCACGCGGCCCGGCGCAAGGTCGTCCAGCGTGACGAAGGTCGCCGCCAGTAGTCCGACGTTGCGCGTCCACGTGTTAACGACTCCCGAGCCGATCTTGATGCGTTTTGTAGATGCGGCAAAGGCTGCCATGGGCACGGTGGCCTCTCTGACGAGGCGCGACTCGGCCTGCCACACGGACTCGAAGCCTCTCTCCTCTGCCCGTTGCGCGTAACGAATCCCATCCCCGATGGGGTGCTTGTCCTGCAGGTAGAGAGCTACGCGCTCGGAAGCTGCGCTCGCTGTGAGGCTCCTTTCTCGATGTCGGTCGTGGCCTTAGCGATCGACTCGATCACACTCAGAGGCTAAGCGGCACGGTCACCGTCGCCGACGCGAGCGTGGTGTTTCCGCACGCATCCGTGACCGCATACGTGATGGTGTAGACGCGGCCGTCCCCGCTTCCCGAACGCTCCGCCCTCAGCCTGAAGGAGAAGTCGTTCTCGACCACGATATCGTTGACCGTGTTCCCATCATCCTCGCCGTCGTCGGGCTCGTTGGAGGTGACCGACATCAGTTCCACGACCGGGTCTGGGTCGGCATCGTCCGACACCTCTACCGACGTGGTCACCTTCCGGTACCTGTGGTTGGGAGGCCACAGCACGTCCGGGGTCGCGCTCACCTCGACCTCGGGCGCAGTCTGGTCGATACAGAACAGCCCGACCAGCGGATCGTGGTCTGCCGGGCGGTTAGCCCGAGCGAACTCGGAGTTCGTGTGGACCATGTCGAGCTCGTGCGGCACCCCGAGAAGGGCTTCGGTCACGAGGTAGTTGTCGAGTACCTGAGAGTTACCGTCGAAGATGAACGAGTAGCGCTCGTCGGCCGGAACCCCGTTGACGAGGTTCGTCAGCACCTCGCCTGCGAGCGTTTGAAGCGGCGGCGAGAACTCGAAGTCGTTCATGTCACCGAGCACTACCACGCTTGCCTCCTCCTCTACCGCGAGGATGCTGTCGACGAAGTCGTTCAGAACCTGCGCCTGCTGCAATCTCTGCACCTCGGACGACAGGACCGGAGGTTGGATACGACCGAACAGAGGATTGTCGCCGCCCTTCGAGTTGAAGTGGTTGTTGACGACGATCACTTTGTGCCCGTCGAACTCGAACTCTGCGGCAAGTGACTTCCGGCTGTCGTCAAACGCCGGGTTCGTAGGATCGACCCGCCCGGGGCTATGCGACAGCTCGGCACCGGAGGCCCCCGATGTGACCGTCGTGGAGGTCGTCGCGTCACCTCCCGGCCGGTCTACGAACTCGACCCTGTCGGGCCGGAACAGGAAGCCAACGCGGATGTTGCCACCCGGCTCGCCGCCATCCTGATTGTTCAGCGGCGCGATGTCGCGGAACTCGTAGTGGGGCCCGCCCGCGGCTGAGATTGCGTCGATCAGAGCCTGATACGTCGCGCTCGCATCCACCGTCCCGTCGTTGGTCGGTCCGTTGCCGTCCTGGACCTCCTGGAGTCCGATGATGTCGGGCGCCGCGAGGTTGTCGACGATCTGCTGCGCCAAGCCGTCAAACTTTGCAGGACCATCGCCCGGATCGAGATTCTCGACGTTGAACGAGGCTGCATTCAGCTCGCCGGCCACCGCCGCGTCCGTATGCTCCCTCCCCAACCCACTGCTCGACGTCGACGGGGTTGCTGTTGCGAGGAGCTTGAAGTTGCCGAAGCTGTAGTCGAGCACGCCGACGATGGGGTCCGTGAAAGTATCGCCGACGTTGACCACGGGCATGCTCGCGAGCACGTCGTCGAGGATCACGCGCTCCGGATTGAAGTCCGTCGGACTGATGAAGAGCCCACCGCGCGCCGAACGTTGGGTCGCGTTCGCCCCGTTGTCGCCGACGACTGCGATCTCTCCGAAGGGATTGGTCGGGGACACCGCGACGGCGTCGTTGACCCGGACCCGCATGCCCTCGAGGCTCTCGTAGAAGTCGATCCCGTCGGTGGCCGCGTCGAACGAACCCGTGGTGTTGACGTCACCGGTGGCGTCGTCGTCGATCACCTCCGACGGCGGAACCCGACCCCCGTTTCCGATCACGGTAGGTGCCGGCAGGGAGTTCCCGCTCGAGACGATGTCGATACTCGGGCCCGTGATCTCGGTGGTCGAGAGGTTTCCACTGCCGAAGCCACCGGGGAAGAACTCGGTGGCCGTGCCGTCTACGAGCACGGAGTCGCCAACCGCCACCGCCGGAGTCGATCCGGTGAAAACGAACATGCCCTCCGAGGTCGCGTCGTCGGCATCCGGATCCGGATCCTGGAAGTAGAAACCATTGCGCGCGACCACGCTCACGATGCCGGGGACGTCGCGCACGGCATCGCCCTCCAGCGGCGAGAAATGGGTCGCCGCCTGTATCTCGTGGATGCGAGCCGGGACGCCCGGCTCGGGCGGCACGCAATTGGTCGTCGCAGAGGAGTTCGTCTCGCCGGGAGTTACGCAGCGCGCGCTGAGATCGACGTTGTTCTGATCGGTGTCGGTGCCGTCCGGCAGCCGGGAGATGCCGAGATCGACGATGTCCGGGTCGTCCTCGAGGCCGGTGCCGGAGCCCTCGACGTAGGGTGGCCCCGTGTCACCCTCGTAGCTGACCGCATCGACGATCGTGCTTCCATCAACGATCGCAACCGCGTCGGGAGCGCCGTTCTGGATGAGGTTGCTGTCGGGGGCGACGTCGAGGTCGCAATTGGGGACCGTTGCGGCGTCACCGCATATGACGAAGTAGTCCCCCGAGGCGAGAGCAACGTCCGGGAGGTCGATCGTTTGATAGAGCGCGGCGCCTCCGCCGGTTCCGTTGACCAACTGGAGCGCGTACGAATCGAGGCCGACCGGCGCACCGCTCACGTTCTTGATCTCGAGAAACTCGGCGGTGTCGGTACTCGGCTGGTCGTAATCGATCTCGTTCACGACCAGTGTCGTCGAGACCGCCCGAGCCTGGACCGAGCCCATCACAGGAACCAACAACCCAACGGCCAACAGCGCAACGATCGTGCGGCGCATATCTGCAAACCCTCCCTGGTTGTCTGAGCACTCCCCCGCGTGATTCACAGACCTTACAGAGAAGAGGCACGACATGGCAGGGGCATCCAGGACTTGCTTCGCCGAGCGTGGACTTTGGGCCTTATGTCCGAGCGGCTCCAGGCGGCTCAGACCAGGGTAGGAGAGCTCGCCGTGCCGGTCAGTCGTCGAGCGCGAGCAGGGCGTCGGCGACCGCCGGTAGGTCGGGACCCGTCACGTCCGGCGGGAGGAAGAACTCCGGGTAGGGCCCACCTTTGCGGTTGATCCAGCCGCTGGTCAGATCCGCCCGCTTCGCCCCATCGGTGTCCCAGGGGTGCACTGCAACCAGAGCCATTTGCTCAACCGGGACGCCGCATTGAGAGGTGGCGTAACGGTAGGCCTCCGCGGCCGGCTTCCACCGTTGTGCCTCACCGACCGACATCCGGCGCTCCAAGAGATCGAGCACCCCGGCGCGCGCCAGCATGGCCTCGGACAGCGGTACGGAGCCGTTGGTCAGCGTCACCAGTCGAAGGCCGGCCTCGTGAAGCCTGCGCATGCCATCCGGCACGTCCGAGTGCACCTCGAGTTCAGGGAAGCCCGCGAGTACGAAGGCGATTGCATCGTCGGTGTCACGCTGCAGATCGTCGATACCGGCCAGCGACGCGCGCAGGGAGGCCGCAGCCACCTCGGAGAACTCGGCATAGGCGCCGGCGGCAGTCAGTGCGAACCCGTCTCGCAAGGTGGCGGCAAACCAGGTCTCCAGGAGATGCCCCGGCGCGCCGATATCGAGGAACCGCCGCCGTAGCGGCTCCATGTCGGACAGCGTCTCGTTGACGTCGAAGACGACAACGGTGGGTCGCGCAGCCATTCCTAGTATTAGAACCCGGCGTTACCGAAGCCGGTGACGTCACGCATGGCCCGCACCCGCAGCCCCTTTCGGCATGAAGGCCGGGCCGCAGTGCGAGGATCCTGGCGGTCGCTTGGGCGTCTCTCAACATTCTGCGGCGGCGACATCAAGGACGTGGTCCACAACTGGCTCGGGTGCGACTGCGCTGTCCGCCGCGAGGTCCCCTTGCCCCTGGGGCTCGGAGCCGGAAGGCACCTCCCGGAGCAGCGTCGCCGCGAGCATGGCGATGCCGAGCGCGACGACCGCACCGATCGCGGCGGTCAGCTGCAGTCCTTGCGTGAACGCGATGTGGGCCGCATCGACGAGGCCCTCGCCGAGCTCTCCTGGGAGGTTCCGGGCCACCGCCAGCGCGCCGCCGAGGGTGTCGCGTGCGGCTTCCTCCGCCGCAGGTGGAATCCCGGCCGGGACGGAATCGATCACTTCACTGCGGTAGACGGCCGTACCGATGCTGCCGAGGACCGCGATCCCGAGCGCCCCGCCGAACTCGGCGCTGGTCTCCGAGATCCCCGACGCGGCCCCCGCCCGCTCGGGTGGAGCGCTACCGATGATCAGGTCGGTGCCCAAGGTAAACACCGGACCGAGACCGAGGGACATCACGACGGACGAGCTCACCAGGAGCGCGAGTCCGTCGGCACCGTCGACCTGGGTGAGGATCCCCAATCCGACCGCCAAGAAGGTGAGCCCCGCACCCATCACGAAGGCGGGACGAACCCGGCGCACGATCACCGGAGCCAGCATGGAACCGACGATGAAGCCACCGGACTGCGGCAGCGTCCACAGGCCCGCCTGCAACGGCGATAGCCCCAATACCAACTGCAGGTACTGCGCGATGAAGAGAAAGGAGCCGAACATGGCGAAAATGGCGAGCGTGAACGTGGCCAGTGATCCGCTGAAGGCGGGCACCCGGAACAGCCGCAGGTCGATCAGCGGATCGGTCAGCGCCCGCTGCCGGCGCACGAACACGACGCCGACGCCCAGCCCCGCCAAGACGGATATCGCCGGCAGCCAGCTGAAACCATCCTGCGCGATCTGCTTGAGACCGTAGATCACGGCCAGCACCGCGGCGAGCGATAGGGCCGCGCTGACCAGGTCCAATCGGCCGGCCTCGGGGTCACGGAACTCGGGTAGCAGCGCCGGCCCCAGCACCAGCAGCAGCACCATTACCGGCACGGCCAGCAGGAACACCGAGCCCCACCAGAAGAACTCCAGCATTACCCCACCCAGCAGCGGCCCGATCGCGCCGCCGACCGAGAAGCTGGTGATCCACACCCCGATGGCGACCGTGCGCTGACGCGAGTCGAGGAACATATTGCGAATCAAGGACAGTGTGGATGGCGCCAGGGTCGCCCCTGCGAGACCGAGCAGCGCGCGGGCCACGATGAGCATCCCGGCGCTGGTCGAGAACGCGGCAAGCACCGAGGCGACGCCGAACGCGCCTGCGCCGATCAGCAGCAACCGGCGGCGACCGATCCGGTCGCCGAGCGTGCCCATCGTGATGAGCGACCCCGCGACCAGGAACCCGTAGATGTCGATGATCCACAGCAGTTGGGCGCTGCTGGGCTCGAGGTCCCGGGTGAGAGACGGCACCGCGAGGTGCAGCACGGTCAGGTCCATGGCATAGAGCACGCAAGCGAGGGCGAGCACGGCGAGCCCGATCCATTCGCGGCGTCCCGCCCTGGGTTGGGCGGCGTTGTCGTTCTCAGGCAGCATTTCCAATCCTCCCGTTCTTCGAGTTCTCCCACTAGGACGGGTGGGCGCAGCAAAACTCATCGTTAAGCGATCGGTTCGCCCGTGGGTCTGAGATCAATGTCTCTCACCGCCAGGTTCATTGGTCAGACGGCGCTATCCACAAGAACGGCGAGGTTCCCTGGGGGAGGACGCGGCGGGCGCGTCAGCCGCCGGCGTCGCGCTGCTAGGTCGTTTCCAGCTTGCGCTTGAACACGGGGATCAGCCCGCCGGCAACCAGCATGTCGGCCTGCCGCTTCGACAGACTGTGCTTGAGCTCGTAGCGCTGATCCTTGGTCGTGTTGTGAGCCTCGATCGAGGCCCCTCCGGACCTGAGCGCGTCTCGCAGTTCGGCGAACCGCATGACATCTCCCTGCTCGAGGGCGTCGTAGTCGGCCTCGTCCACGAACTCGAGCGCCATGATCCCGAAGTTTGCGAGATTTTGCCAGTGGATGCGCGCAAAACTCTTGGCGAGAACCACTCGCAGGCCGAGCCAGCGCGGCGCGATGGCTGCGTGCTCGCGGCTCGAGCCCTGCCCGTAGTTGTTTCCTCCGACGACCATGTGCCCGTCACTCGAGTCACGAAGCTGCGCCGCCTTGGCCGGGTAGTCCTCGTCGACTTGGTAGTAGACGAACTCTGCGATCTTCGGAATGTTGCTTCTGAACGGCAACACGCGCTCACCCGCGGGCATGATCTCGTCGGTCGATACGTTGTCGCCGACCTTCAGGAGCACCTCGAGCTCGAGCTCATCGGGGAGCTCTTCGAAGTCGGGCAAGCTCAAGATATTGGGGCCCTTGACCAGCTCGACCCCGCGACCCTCTTCGGGAGGCGCTACCAGCATATCGGTGTTGACCGCCTGCCCCTCGTCGGAGAGATCCAGCGATGGGAACCGCATGTCGTAGAGCTGCTCGAGCTCGCGGGGATCGGTGATCCGTCCCGTGAGCGCGCTCGCGGCCGCCGTTTCGGGAGAACAGAGAAAGACAGAGTCCTCGTTCGTGCCCGAACGACCGGGGAAATTACGCGGCACGGTGCGCAGACTGTTCTGTCCCGACGCGGGGGCCTGGCCCATGCCGATGCAACCCATGCAACCGCTTTGGTGGATGCGTGCGCCGGCCCGTACCAGCTTGGCGAGGAAGCCCAGGTTGACCATGTTGGTGAGCGTCTGACGCGACGTCGGGTTGACGTCGCATGAGACGCGTGGGTGTGTCTGACGTCCGGCGACGATCTCAGCCGCAATACCGAAGTCGCGCAGCCCCGGATTCGCGGAAGAGCCGATCACGACCTGATAGATCTCCTCCCCCGCTACCTCGGACACCGGCACGACGTTGCCTGGACTCGACGGCTTGGCGATGAGGGGCTGCAGGGCCGACAGATCCATCTCTTCGTCGAGGTCGTAGGTCGCGCCATCATCTGCGCTCAGCTCGGTGAAATCGGAGCCCCTGCCCTCGGACTCGAGAAAACGCTCGACCTCGTCGTCGGCGGGGAAAACCGTGGTGGTCGCTCCGAGTTCCGCCCCCATGTTGGCGATGACGTGACGATCCATTGCGCTGAGGCCGTCGAGTCCCGGACCGTAGTACTCGATGATGCGGCCGCGTCCGCCCTTGACATCGTGGCGGCGCAGCATCTCGAGAACTACGTCCTTGGCGCTGACCCAAGGTGGCAGCTCACCGACGAGCTTCACGCCCCAGATCTCCGGCATCGAAAGGTAGAGCGGCTCCCCTGCCATGGCCATCGCCACCTCGAGCCCACCCACTCCGATGGCAAGCATCCCCAACGATCCTGCTGCGGGGGTATGGCTGTCGGAGCCGGCGAGCGTCTTGCCGGGAATGCCGAAGCGCTGCATGTGCACGGGGTGGCTGACCCCGTTACCTGGCTTCGAGTACCAGATTCCAAAGCGTTGACAGGCGCTCAAGAGGAAGAGGTGATCGTCGGCGTTGCGCTCGTCGGTCTGCAGCAGGTTGTGATCGACGTACTGCGCAGAGAGCTCTGTTCTGACCCGATCGAGATTCATCGCTTCCAGCTCGAGCATGACGGTGGTTCCGGTCGCGTCCTGAGTGAGCGTCTGGTCGATCCTGAGCCCGATCTCCTCCCCAGGGGCCATGTCCCCGCTCTCGAGGTGCGATTCGATCAGCTTCTGAGCAACGTTGAGGGCCATAACCGACCATTATCTTTGGTGATCCGAATGCGCGCGTACGACGACTTCTAGCGGCTCGCTGCTTTCTCGTAACGGCGCACCGACAGGGGGACGAAGACCGCCAGGATGATGACCACCCAGATGAGCGTGTAGGTGATGGGATTGGCCAGCGACCAGGCTTCAGGCGACGGTAGCGACGGATCGAGGTTCCCGAACGCCTCGCGCACGGCTTGTACCAGCGAAGAGACGGGGTTCCACTCGGCCAAAGTTCGAAGGAACGTCGGGAGGTTCTCGCTGGGCACGAACGTGTTCGCGATGAAGGTCATCGGGAAAATGAACATGAACGAGGCGTTGTTGATGACCTCGACGCTCGACACCCTCAAGCCGACATAGGCCATGATCCACGAGACGGCGTACGCGAACAGCAGCAGCAGCAAGAAGCCGCGTATGGCGTCGAGGGCATCCGTTCTGATCCGCCAGCCCACGATCAGCCCGGTGATCGACATCACCAGGATCGAGATCGAGTTGTACGCAATGTCGCTGGACGTACGGCCGATGAGGACCGCGGATCGTGCCATCGGAAGCGATCGGAAGCGATCGATGATCCCCTTCGTCATGTCCTCGGCCAGTCCCGCGCCCGTGAAGGTAGCGCCGAAGATGACGGTCTGAGCGAAGATCCCCGCCATGAGGAACTCACGGTAGCTCACTCCTTCAGGTGCGATCGAGCCCCCGAACACGTAGGCGAACAACACCACGAACATGATCGGCGACATGATGGTCCACAGCAGGATCTCTGGGACGCGCTTGATCTTGATGAGGTTGCGCTTGGCGACAACCGTCCCGTCTGCAAAAGCCAGTGCCACTCGTCTCATCGGACGGCCTCCTTCTCTCGAACCTCGTCCCGCTCCGATCCGTCCAGGTCCTCACCGTCTTCAGGCACCTCTTCGGCCACGTGACCCGTCAGCGTCAGGAACACGTCGTCCAGGGTCGGACGCCGGAGACCGACGTCCACCACTGCGATGCTGGCTTGCGAGAGGTGATCGAGCACGTCCCTGAGGACGTCCGCTCCGCCCGTGACGGCCGCGGTCAGTCTGCGGGTCTGGGTATCGACTTGGACCTCACCCATGGAGAGCTCGGCGAGTACGGACTCCGCGGTCTCGAGGTCTCCTTTGCTCACCAGGACGATCTCGATGCGCTCGCCTCCGAGCTGGGTCTTCAGCTCGTCGGAGGTGCCGCGGGCGATGACTCGGCCCCGATCGATCACGACGATGTTGTCCGCCAGACGATCCGCCTCTTCCATGTATTGCGTCGTTAGCAGCACCGTCGATCCGAGCTCGACGAGCTTGCGGATGGTGACCCACATGTCGACTCGGCTGCGTGGATCGAGCCCCGTCGTCGGCTCGTCCAGGAACAAGACCTGCGGCGCCGCCACGAGAGCGGCCGCCAGGTCGAGGCGCCGCCGCATCCCACCGGAGTAGGTCTTCGCAGGTCGATCATCCGCGTCGGCGAGATCGAATTGATCCAGTAGCTCACGGGATCGATCTCGCGATCTCTGTCGACCAAGGTGATAGAGGCGTCCGACCATCTCGAGGTTCTCAAATCCGGTCAAATGCTCGTCGACCGCCGCGTTTTGACCTGACAACCCGATGCACTCACGCACCTTGTCGGGTTCGCGGTGGACGTCCAAACCGGCCACCTCGACCGTACCGGCATCCGGCTCGAGGAGCGTGGTGAAGATACGGACCGCGGTGGTCTTGCCGGCGCCGTTGGGCCCCAGCAGCCCCAGCACAGTCCCCTGTGGAACGGAGAGATCGATGCCGTCGAGCGCCGTCACGTCTCCGTACCTCTTGACCAGATCCCTGGCGCGGATCATGTCGCTCAATGCTGTTCCTTTCTCTCAAGGCCTCAGCAGCCGTCGTCGTCGTTGCTCCGGTCGTGATCGTCGAGCTTCTCTTTAGACGGCGCGGCGCACCGAAACTCATCGGTGCAAACCGTGGTAACCACTGCGGCTAACGAACCCTCTCCGTCAGCTCCCTGTTCACTGCCCTGGTCAGCGATGCCAGGTCGTGCGCGCCTTGGTAGCGGAGTCCATTAACGAAAAAAGTCGGGGTGCCCGCCGCTCCGCTCTCGTCGGCACTCGCGATATCTCGGTCAACTCGTGCTGCATGGCGGCGCTCATAAACCTCCTTCGCGAAGGTGTCCAGATCCAGCCCGAGTTCGCCCGCATATCTGAAGACGTCCTTCTCGGACAGCGCCGCCTGATGGGCCATCATCATGTCGTGCATCTCCCAAAATCGGCCCAGCGCGCCCGCTGCCTCGCTCGCTTCCGCTGCGAACCGAGCGTGCTCGTGGACGTCGATGAGGGGAAGGTGTCGAAACACGAACGTTAGGTCGTCGCCGAAGTCGTGGACCAGCGCGCGCACCACCGGCTCGGCCCTTCCGCAGTACGGGCACTCGAAGTCTCCATACTCCACGAGCGTCACCGGGGCATCGACCGGACCGCGTAGATGGTCTACCACGGGATCGACCTCCTCTGCGAGATCTACGATCGGAGCCGCGAGGCGGCTCTCGCCTGCGGAGCGCGCCCGCTGCGGCAACCGGTCGATCATTCCGAAAACGATCCATGCCAGGACCGACGCGATCACGGAGGCGACGAGTATGCCCAGCTTCGCCTCCTCGAGTTCTGTCCCCTCGAAGGTGATGGCGGCTATGAGCAAGGAAACGGTGAACCCTACTCCCGCCACCGTCGCCACCCCCACCATCTGTGACCACGGCACCGTGAGAGGCAACCCGCCGAGTCTTGGTTGGGACGCGAGCCAGGCAGCTCCCGTGATCCCGGCGATCTTCCCGAGGACCAGACCCGCGAGGATGCCGATCGTGATGGGTGAAGTGGCGGCTCGCCGCACCACCTCGGAGTTCAACTCGACCCCGGCGTTGGCCAGTGCAAACAACGGAACGATGACATAACTCGTCCACGGGTGGAACAGGTGCTGGAGCCGCGCGTTCGGTGACACCGCGACTGCCATCGTGCGGCTCGCCGTGCGCGCGTAATCTGGCGTTGGTTCCTCTCTGAAGAGGCGCCAGACCGCACCGGCCCGCTGAAGGTCGTCCGTCCGCGGGGGGTAGGCGGTAGCGAGGACTCCGACGGCGACGCCGGCGATAGTAGCGTGAACGCCGGAGGCAAGCGTCGCCAACCAGACACCGGAACCGACGACGAAGTAGGGTACGCCGTTGCGGACGCCGGCCTTGCGCAATAGCAGTACGGCCCCGAACAGGGCAAGGGCCACGAGCAACGCGGGGACCGACAGAGTCTCGGTGTACACGAGCGCGATGACGCTCAGCGCAACGACATCGTCGACGATGACCACGGTGAGCAGGAAGGTCCGCGCGCGGGAGGATGAGGCTCCGACAAGGGTGAGGATTCCCAACGCGAACGCCGTGTCGGTGCCCATCACGATGCCCCAACCCCGCGCGGAAGACTCCGCTGCATTGAACGCCAGATAGATGAGTGCCGGAACGGCCATGCCTCCGATCGCCGCTAGAACCGGTGTAGCGACTCGGCGTCGTTCGCGTAGCTCACCCATGTCGAACTCGCGGCGGATCTCGAGTCCCACCACGAAGAAGAAGAAAGCCATGAGGCCGTCATTGATCCAGTGCCGGACGTCGAGCGCGAGCTCCGCATCGCCGACGCGTAGCGATACCTCCGTGGCCCAGACCCGGTCGTAACCGGCCGACCAAGGCGAGTTTGCCCACACGACGGCTAAGACGGTGGCAACGAGGAGGACGATGGCACTGGCATTCTCCGTGTCGACGAACTCGCGTAATGGAGTCAGCCGCGAAGACCGCGACGTCATGCCAATGAGCTCGTCGTGGTTCTCACGCGAGGCTTCCAGAGTCCGATGCTCCTCAGCGGGAAGCGGTGGTCCGTTCACCCGTGTTTCCTCGCTTCAACAGACGTTCGATCGTTACGAGCCTGCCACGATACCGGGTGACACTCCTGGACCCTGAGGTGTCGTCCCACGCGCCTCTCAGGGTCCAGGAATTCTAAAACTGTGGCTTACCCTCGCTTACCCGGGCCGTAGACAACCTCGTCGATGGAACAACTATTCACGACATCGCCACCTGCGGGCTTCGCGACGGACTGGCTGTCCGGCGCCTCTGGCCCCCCTTCGACCCACGACTCCAACGCCATGAAGGCCGCCCTGTAACAGGGCAGCATTGGACGCAGCTCGTCGGGGAAGCTGTCGTACAGACCGTCGACGTCGTCTCAACCGCCGCCGCCCAGGCCTATCTCGACGAAGCCCAGGGGGTCTGGACCGACCGGGAGGTCGTACGGCGTGACCTGCTCGAGGCCCTGATCTCGGGTAAGGCCTCGTCCCACAGAGTCCGTGCCAACGCCGCGGCCCTCCACATCGACCTGGGAGACATTACCTGGTGGTGCTCGCCGGGCGGGCGGACGCGGGACACGACTTGGAGATGGCCCTCGAGTCGGGTAGCCGAGGCACGCCGGTCGCGTTCAACGATATCCTACTCGATCACGTACTGAGATCGAACTCGAAGTCTGAGCTCTTGCTCGAAGACGGACTCATCCCGCTCAAGGAGTACGACGCCAACCACAAGGCTGAGTTGGTGGCGACGCTGAGGGCCTACTTCGACAACGGCTTCAACCTGACGAAGACGGCGGGGGCCCTCTGCGTTCATCCGAACACCGTCGTCTACCGACTAAGGCGGATCAAGGAGATTACCGGCCGTGATCTCCACAACCCCGACGATCTCCTGCTGCTATGCCTCGGACTGAAGATGCACGGCTTGACGCAGGATTGAGGTCTCTCTGACCAGGTCGTGAGCCCTATGCGCGCAGCCGACCCTGCGTTCGGACGCTCCGGCGGCCGCGTCGCGCATGTGGTCGTTACGACGCTCATAAAGACGCTGTCCTCACGGCGGGGATGACCTCGCGCCCGAGGCGTTCGACTTGCTCGTCCTGGCCCGGTCCCCAGGGCATGAAGTTGAAGGCCGTGAAGCCCAGGCCGGCGAAGCTCAACAGTCTTTCGATCACGGCATCCGGTGAGCCCGTGATCACGAAGGGTTGCTCCTCGCCGTCCTCGTCCACGCGGATCTCAAGGTTGTAGACGCAGGTGATCTCCTCCGGCTTCCGCCCGACCTCACACGCGGCCGCGAGGACGCGGTCACGCATCACTCCGACCTGCTCCGGCGGCGCCTGCTCGAGCGACGGTATCCAGCCGTCCGCCAATCGTCCGGTCACCTCCAGAGCCCGCTTGCCGAAGGTGCCAAGCCAGATGGGGATGTGATGTACGGGCTTGGGCTCGACCTCTGCGCCCTGCGTCGCGTAGAGGCGGCCGGCAAAAGTGAAGCTCGGTTCGGACCACAAGCCCCGAACGATACGCACGGCCTCTTCCAGACCGTCGACCTTGTCCCGCGCCGACGGCACCCGCAGTCCGAAGGCCCTGAACTCGGCGTCCGAGTAACCTCCTCCGAGGCCGAGGATCAACCGGCCACGCGCTAAGCGGTCGAGCGACTCGGCCATCTTTGCCACCATCGGCGGCGGCCGGTAGGGCACGCCGAGCACTCGGCTCGCGACTTTGATGTGCGCGGTGCCGGCAAGCATCCAGCAGAGCATCGTCCACGTCTCGTAGGTGGGATGTCCACCGCACGGGTGATCGGAGGACGACACGAAATCGAAGCCAAGTACCTCCGCCCTCCTCGCCTCCGCAACGGGGTCGGCGCCACCCGAGGCAGAGGTCGAGACGTTCACGCCGAACAGCACTGCGCCCCCCGGGAGTGTCCGGCCGGTCGCGCGCAACCGTGCGGCGTCTGGGGATCGGGCGAATCGATAGCCAACTTGGGGATGAAGTAGTGGGCCAGGGGGCCGATGCCGAACGTGAAGAGAACGGTTCCAAGGCCGACACTTCCGCCCAGTGCCCAGCCCATGACCAGCACGGTCAGCTCGATCAGGGTGCGCGCCGCGCGAATCGAATAGCCCCGGCGCGCCAGCCCGGTCATCAGACCGTCACGCGGCCCCGGCCCCAAGCCCGCGCCGATGTACATTCCCGTGGCGACCCCGTTGGCAACGATGCCTACGATGAGAAACATCAGACGAAGCCCGAGCGGGCGCGGCGTCGGAAGAAACATCAGCGAGGCGTTGACGGTCAGGCCCACCACCACTGCGTTGGCCACCGTCCCGAATCCCGGACGCTCCCGCAGCGGTATCCAGAGAAGCAACACCAGCACGGAGACACCGATAACCACCGAGCCGATCTGAAGACCGGTCTGGCGTGCAAGGCCCTGGTGCAAGACGTCCCAGGATCCCAAACCGAGTCCGGCACGCACCATCAACGCGAGGCTCACGCCGAAGACGATCAGTCCCACGAAGAGCTGCACCAGGCGCCGGAGAGAGCTCGCGCCTCCACGATCGGCGCCGAGTGGGCCGCGGGACAGCGCGCGCCCCAACCACCGCAGAGCACGAGCGGCGTCTCCTCGAATCCTGGGCCGCCTACTGCGCCGAGCTGTGAGCAGGAAAAGATCCATCCCGGGTGGCTGCAGCGACCAGTCACGCCCGTCTCGACTGTCCGCGCCGTAGCGCCACACGGCCACCACGGTCGAGGCGGCGAGGAGCAGCAACAGGGCGCCCGGCAACATGGTCGAGGCCACGGCTTGACACCTCCATCCGGGTCGGTGGGGACGGTAGGTCCCCCGGGGCTTGTCTGCGTCAGAGGCCATCGTCGGCCCGTAGACCATAAAGCACAAGCGAATCCTTCTTCACTTTCTGTAAGTTGTGCTGTAATGTTCTGGGTCATGTTGGATGCCCGCCGCCTGCACGTGCTCGAGGCGGTGGTCGATGCCGGCTCCGTCACGGCCGCCGCAGACGCCCTCGGCTACACGCCGTCGGCGGTGAGTCAGAGCATCGCCGCTCTCGAGCGCGAGACCAAGACCGCGCTCTTCGAGAAGGCTGGGCGCGGCATCCGGCCCACCCAGGCCGGGCTGTTGCTCGCAGAGCACGCCCATGCCGTGGCCACCCAGTTACGTGACGCCCAGGAGGCGTTGGAGGCACTGCGCGCCGGGCAGGCCGGTCGCTTGCGTCTCGCGGCCTTCGCTACCGCCGGAGCCGCTTTGGTGCCGCGCGCCCTCGCCCACTTCCGAGAGGCACACCCAGGGGTCAAGTTGGACCTTGACATGGCGGAGACGGACGAGGCGCTGGCTCAACTGCGGTCCGGCCACATCGACCTTGCCGTGATCGCTCATCACTCCGCCGCCGACGGCAACGATCTCGTCTACACGCACCTGCTCGACGACCCCTACCAGATCGTCCTGCCTCAGACGCACAGACTGGCGGGGCGGCGCATGATCGAGCTCGGAGACCTCTCCGACGATCCCTGGGTCGCGACGGCGTCGGCTCGCTGCAACTGCCTGCCCATGGTGAGCACCGCTTGCGCGCGCGCCGGATTCACACCTCGTTTTGCGATAGAAGCCGATGAGTTCGCGAGCACCGTTGGGTTCGTCGGTGCCGGACTGGGAGTGGCGATGGTTCCGTTGCTCGCCTTGAGCGCCATCCCCCAAAACGTTCGGGTGCGTCGACTCCGGGGTGACGAACCCCTGCGTCACGTGTATTCGGTGACGCGCCCGCAGAACTCCGACCAGGCCATCGTGAGAGGGATGCAGGAAGCCCTGACTCGCTCCGCCGGTTCTTTCCTGCATGCAGTCGCATGAGGCGGCCGGGTCGACGAGCCAGGAGGACTCGAGTTGACGGATGAGCACACGCGCAGCGCGAGCGAACCCGATCAAATCGCCTGCTCCCTGCCCACCGCCGATCTTCAGAGGCGACTCCAGGAGTGGAGCGAACTGCGGAGCGAAGCCCTAATCACGAAAGCACAGAGAGCAACGTCAAGACGACCGTATGGAAGCGGCAGGGCGACGTCTTCACGCGACTGAAGAGGCTGGTGGACGCAGAACGTCAGTGCTGCTCGTTCCTCGGGTTCGACCTCGAGGAGA
Source organism: Actinomycetota bacterium (assembly GCA_050694055.1). Lineage (GTDB taxonomy): Bacteria > Actinomycetota > CADDZG01 > CADDZG01 > WHSQ01 > WHSV01. The sequence goes on along the minus strand of JBOGWX010000066.1, from coordinate 7,371 downwards.
GCGATGACGAGATCAGGCTGAGGACGACCTTTCCACCCGGTGCAGAGGGACTCTTGACTCTCGTTCCGTAGTCTCCGGGCCGGTCGGTGAGCAAGAATCACCCAAGCAACCCGGCGCGATCTATCCTCCGGGCGCATCGACCCGGTCGAGGAAGGCGCGCAACGACGCCCGGTAGTCGTCCGGTTGTTCGAGATAGGGCATGTGTGCGCTGTCGTCGACGCGCACCGTCTCGGCGCGCGGCAGCCCACGCTGGAGCTCGGCCAGGATGTTTGGGGTGCAGAGGTCGTGACGGCCTGCGGTGATCAGCACCGGCACCTCGATCTCGGTCACGCGGTCCCTCACGTCCCAGCGCGCGAGCTCTTCGTTGAGCGTCCACTCGTTCGGCCCCCAGAGCCCCTCGTAGACGTAGGTTCCCTTCTGCTCCCTCATCCGCTCGATCTCCGGCGTGATTCCGAGCCGGCACACGTGGTGCTCGAAGAAGGCGGCGTCGGCTCGCTCGTAGGCCGGATCGGCGGGGTCCGCGAGCGCTCGCCGAAGCTCCTGGGGCATGGCGTCGCGCAGCCGGGCGGCCTCTCGGGCCCATGATCGCGCGCAGACAAGGGTCGAGCTGAGGATAAGACTTTGCAACGACGGCGGCCCGGTGAGAGCGTGCTCGAGCGCGACCATGCCGCCCCATGAGGTCCCGAGGACGTGCGTGCGCTCGAGCCCCAGCCGGTCGTGAAGGTTGGCGAGCTCGTCGACGAACACCTCGAGGCCGAGCTCCTCGATGGGCGGGCGCGAGGAGCCGCCGCATCCGACCTGGTCGTAGACGACCACGGCGCGACCGGACTGCGCGAGCTCCTCGAGCGGTGCGAAGTAGTGGTGGGTCGACCCGGGCCGCCGTGCACGCAGACGAGGGGCGAGCGCCCATCGAGGTCCCCCGTGATGCGAAACCATGTCTCCCACTCCCGGAAGGTAACGGTGCCGTCCCGGACCGGCACCTCAGGCACGAACAGGTTCCGTGTGGTGCCATTCGTTCGGTCGTCTCGCCATCTCGCAATTGCCTCCCGCTTGTTTTTTCGTGCTCCCCCGCGCCGAACCTACCCGGTTGCGAGAGGATCGCGTCATGGCTCGTCGCTGGTTGGTCGACGCAATGAACGTCATCGGGTCGCGTCCCGACAACTGGTGGAGCGACCAGGATCGGGCGATGCGATCGCTCGCCGAGGTACTCGACGACTACGCCCGCATCACCGGCGATGAGGTGATCGTGGTGTTCGACAAGACGCCGAAACCCCCGCCAACCGCGACCACCGTTCGCCTGGTATACGCCTCGCGCAAAGGACGAAACGCCGCCGACCACGAAATCGTCGAGCTGGTCGCGCGCGACGAGAATCCGCGCGGGTTGCGGGTGGTGACTTCCGACAAGGCGCTCGGGGAACGAGTAACCGCACTCGGCGCCGGCCTGGTGCGGTCCCGTACTTTTCGCGACCGCGTGGAGCGGGTGCGTGCCGAAGAGTCGTAACGTTCAGACCGTGAAGGATCTGAGGGCGCGCGTCGTCGGAACGCGCAGGAAGCCATGCCGGACACCGGGCGCATAACGGGTTCGGTGGTTGATCAGGTCGAGACACCGAGCGAGCACGCGCCGGCTCCCTTCCTGATCGATGTTGCGCTGCTCTTGGTCGTCCTCATGTGGGCGTCGACGTTCACATTGTTCAAGATCGCGTGGCGCGACATCGATCCGGTCGCGTTCACCGGACTCCGCTTCGCCGTCATGTTCGTCTTCTCGGTCGCGGTGCTGCTGTTCGCGTCGGGCCGTGTCCGGCCGCGCCGGGAGAACCTGCCCCGGCTGGCGGCAGCGGGCCTCACCGGCTACTTCCTGTATCAGATGGGCTTCGTGCTCGGGCTCGACCGAACCTCCGCGCTGGCGAGCGCCATCCTCATCTCGACCCACCCGATCTTCTCGGTGATCGTCATGTGGCTGGCCCGGAAGGAGCGCCCGGCGCGCTTCCAGGTAGCGGGTGTCGTCGTCGGCTTCCTCGGGGTCGCCGTGTTCCTGCGCGCCTGGGATGCATTCGCCGCGGCTCGTCCCGGCGATCTGCTGTCGCTCGGCGCGGCCGCAGCGTTCGGCGCCTACGGCGTCATCAACCAACCTCTCGCGGCGCGCTATCCGTCGCGCGAGCTGATGTCGTACACACTCGGTCTCGGGGGCCTACTCATCACGTTGATCTCCGTGCCGTCCATGGCCGGACAGGACTGGGGTGCGGTGAGCCTGCAGTCGTGGGTCATCCTCGCCTACGCCATCGTCGGTCCCGTCTATCTCGCCTACGCGCTGTGGAGTTGGGCGATCCGCCATCGCGGCATCCCGCGCACCGTGGTGTACGGGTTCCTCGTGCCGATCCTCGGTGGCGCGATCGCGGTCCTCGCGCTCGACGAGGGCGTACGGCTCGAGCAGGTCATCGGTGGTCTCCTGGTGCTCGGGGGCCTGCTGATCACGCGGCTGAGCCGCGACTCCAACGCCTCAGGCCACTAAGCCAAGGGCGGCAAAGGGGGGCCGCGGGCAGGAGGGCGGGGCCCCGCGTCGAAGTCGAGGGGAAGGACGACATCTCGACCCAAGGGTCTCGACCCAAGGAGGCGTTGCCATGCGTGGTCGCAAGGGGGGCATGCTCGCCGCCGCAGTCGCCGCAGCGGTGCTGGTCCCCGCCTTGGTGCTGGCTCACTCGGTGGCGCCCGACGACGAGCTCAGGCTCAACCAGTCGTACGCGCAGCTAAGCGAGACCCTCTATCGCTTCAACGAGGACCCAGAGATCAACAAGCCCGTCGCCAAGGGCTTCGAGCTGGTGGGTCACGATCCCCTGTTCTCCCGAGGTATGAACGCCGCTCTGGCCGTCCACGACGACTACGTCTACGTCGGAAGCCGCACGGACGGTTCGCCGCAGCACCGCAACCCCGGAATCCTCGTGGTCGATGTCTCGACGCCCCGCCGGCCCCAGGTCGTACACGAGATCGGCCCACCCGATGCGGCGTTGATCGGCGAGACCAGTCGGGAGCTGCGCGTCTGGCCTCAGAAAGAGTTGCTCATCGTGATGAACTTCGGGTGCTCGTCGGCGATCCATGCTTGCACCGCGGGCGAGACGCAGGGCAACCGCTTCACGTTCTTCGACATCTCCGGCCAGAACGCCGCGGCCCCCAAGCTCGTTGCAACCTACGAGCCGAGCCGCACGCCGCACGAGATGTATCTATGGGTCGATCCGGAGCAGCCGCGCAAGCGCGCGGTGCTTTTCAGCACGACCCCCACGTCGTCGCAGACGAGCCCGAGTCTCATCGCCACCGACATCTCGCGCGCCCGGGACGGCGAGTTCGAGGAACACCCCTGGGTCGCCGAGTTCCCCGCCGGCAGTTTCGACGATGGCGAGGAGGAGGACCGGCGGCTGCACTCCTTCGGTGTCTCCAACGACGGCACGCGCGCCTATCTCGCCTTCCTCGGGGCCGGCTTCCTAGTGCTCGACACCTCCGAGGTCGCAGCAGGCATCCCCGATCCCGAGATGCGCCTGGTGACGCCGCCGGAGAATCGCGCCCACTGGTCGAATCCCGGCGCGCACTCGGGCGTCAAGCTCTTCGGGCGAAGCCTCGCCCTCGTTACCGACGAGGTCTACGGCGACGCGCTGGACGCGCTCGGTCCCCACGGCTGTCCGTGGGGCTGGGTCCGCATGATCGACCTCGCCAACCCCCGCAAGCCCCAGGTGGTGGGCGACTACCGCGTGCGCCAGAACCGCCTGCGCTACTGCGACACCGCCGAGGGCAGCGATCCCACCAACACGACCTTCACGAGCTATTCGGCTCACAACCCCACGCTGACCGACCGGCTCGGCTTCATCACCTGGCACTCCGCAGGCCTTCAGGCGATCAAGCTCCAACGAGAGCCGGAGAGAACGGGCGTCTTCTCGCCGCGTCCCCTCGACCTGGTCGTGACGGAGGATCCCGCCCTGTCACTCGGTCGCAACAAAGTCGTGATGTGGAGCTACCCGGTGATCAAGGACGGACTGATCTACGTGATCGACATCCGCAACGGCCTCTACATCCTGCGCTACACCGGATCCGGTGCGAACGAGGTATCCGACATCGGCTTCCTCGAGGGCAACTCCAACCTGGGGGATGCCCTGCGTTACGAACCGGTCGAATAAGAGGAGAGCAGCATAAGTTAGAGGAGTACCGTGCGAGGTGGAAGACGTGACGGCACGCCGGCTCGAGCGCGGCGATGAAGGCGAGGTCGCGCGTTTCGCCGAGGCGTTCGATGATTTACGAAAGCACGGGGCAACGTAGGACGGCGAGCGTCACGTCATGTTCGAATACGACCTCACCAGCGAATAGCGCGGTGCCTCTTTGCGACCTGGCTTCTCTCCGCGGTCGGTAGGTGGCCAACTCGGTCCGGCTCGCCCCCGACGTCTAAGCCGGTCGCCCGGCCGGCCGGTCTCCAATCCAGTAACGGGGGCCGGGGCCGAGGTCGGCTGCCCGGTCGCCGGGGTTCGAGAGCTTGCAGCGATCGAGCGAGAGGCAGCCGCAACCGATGCATTCCGTGAGGCCGGCCCTGAGACGCTCGAGCTCGGCGATGCGCCGGTCGATGCGCCCGGTCCACTTGCTCGAAAGGCGCGCCCAGTCGCGTCGGGTCGGCGCGCGGTCGGGCGGTAGCTTTGCCAGCTCCGAGCCGATCTCGTCGAGCGTCAAGCCCACGCGCTGGGCGAAGACGATGAAGGCGACCCGCCGCAGCACCGGGCGCGCATAGCGACGGTGACCCGAGCCTGCGCGCTCGGAGGCGATCAGGCCTCGCTCCTCGTAGAAGCGCAGCGCCGATGCTGCGACGCCGCTGCGCCGCGCGACGTCACCGATCGTGAGGAGATCTCCCATGACCAGAAGAAAAGCACATTCCAGGCTTGACTTCAAGTTCACTTGAACTTGTAGAGTCGACGCTGATTGCACCAGTCGTCGCTTCGAGGAGGCTCGCATGACGAGCATCAAGAGACCGAGCGAGCAGATCACGGAGGAGGTCACCTCCTGGCCGGGGGTCGAGGCGGGCCCGGGCCGGCGGGGCGAGTTCGCCTTCACGGTTGGCCGCCGGGAGATCGGCCACCTACACGGGGATTTCGCCGCCCACTTTTCCTTCCCCAAGCAGATCGGTCTGGCGCTGAAGGAGGAGGGTCGAGTCCTCGACCACCCCGTCTTTCCCGGCAGGCCGGGTCCGGCGGCCCGCGCGATCGAGAACGAGGCCGACGTGCGCGACGTCATCGCGCTGCTCCGGCTCAACTACGACCGCGTGGTCGCCCGCGCGGACCTGCTGACCAAGGCCCCTGAGTGAGTCTGATTACCGAGGCGCGCCCGTCCGCTCGACCCGTCGTCAGTGCCCTTCCGCTCGGTTGTAGACCAGGATCGCGACTCCATCACCAACGGTTTGGGAGTCGACCAGGCGCAGAGGCTTCTTCTCGTTCGTGTCGCCGAAGAGGCGCTTGCCGCTCCCCAACACCACCGGGAAGACCATCAGCCGCAACTCATCGACGAGGTTGTGCTCCAGTAAGGATTGAACGAGCTGGGCGCTGCCGTGGACCACGATGTCCCCATCCACCTTCTGCCTCAGGCTAGACACAGCCTCCGCGAGGTCGCCCTCGAGTACCGTCGAATTGGTCCACTCAGCGTTGCTTAGCGTCGAGGACACGACGTACTTGGGCATGCTGTTGAACTTGTCGGCGAACTCACCGCTCCTAGGCGGCCAGGCCTCGGCGAAGCCTTCGTAGGTCACCCGACCCAGTAGCAGAGCCTCCGTTTCGAGAGTCTCGTCGAGCTTGAACTTGTCGCCCTCCTCGCCGCGGGAGAACTCGAAGCTCCACCCTCCATACTTGAAGTTCTCTGACCCGCCCGGATCCTCCATGACGCCATCCAGTGAGACGAACTCGGTTACGACGATCCTTCCCATCGCGTTCTCCTTAATCCTCGGGTTGCGGGTTACAACCTGGTTCAAACAAGACCGTGTGGCTCTGCGAATCTCATCGCGGAGCCGCCGCCAAAGTGGGTCTCAAGGCGACCGGCGGGCCTAGGTGCGGGCAGGTATCTGCTGCACGCCCCAGCGGTTGCCGTCCGGATCGCTGAAGAAGACCAATCCGACGTTATCGAGCTCGTCTCCTTCACGGCTGGTGCGGAACGAGCCCTCGTCGAACACCTGGACCTCACCGACCTCCACGCCTCGTTCGACGAGGTGGGCACGGGCAGCGCGCACGTCAGACACCACCAGGTACAAGCCCTCGAGGGAGCCCGGCTTGATGTCCACCGTTCCTTCTCCCAGGTGAATCGAGCAGGCCGACCCGGGAGGAGTCAGCTGGATGAAGCGGATCTCCTCGCTGATCTGGTGATCGATGTCGACATTGAAGCCGACTTGCTCGACGTAGAAGGTCCTAGCGCGCTCTGAATCCGAGACCGGGATAGTCACCACTTCCAGCTTCCAATCCACGGTGTGCCTCCTTTGACTCGCGGGTTTCAGTCACTCGGACGTTGTGGCCAAGCAAAACTCATCGGTGCCGCCGACTCATTTTGGTGGCCCCGTCCTATGGGGGGCGCCGCGTGAGGCACTGACCTCCGGCAACGAGGAAGGTTCCGTCCCCTCCGATCGACCCCTCGGTGGCTCAGTATCTAGACGCCGGCCAGCGACACGCCGGAACGCTGCAGCCCCTTCTCGTGCGCCCAGACATCGAGGGCCAGAGTGGCCACGTCGTCGACCAGGGGGACGACGTCCCTACCGCCCCGCTCCCTGAGGTCGAAGGTCTTCACATAGGCGCGGCAGGTATCGCACGCGTCGATCCTCACCAGGCGTTGTCCCTCGGGAGAGAAAGAGCCAACCCGTCTCGAATCGTCCTCGCCACACCAGGGACAGGTGGCGCGCGCGAAGCTCCACCACAGGGCACACCGCCCGCACACGAGATAGCGAGGAGATCCCGCCATGAACTCACCCGACTCCTCGCGGATCACCGAAACCTGGGGCCAGCCTCCGCACGCGGGACAGGCGGGGCCGGACCACTCCTCCTTGGAAAGCGGCTTCAAGGCCGCGGCACCAAGCTCGAGCACCGGTCCCGCCGCCACCGCTATCCACGCGGCGATGCGAGCCTCGAGCAGGGAGGGATCATCGAGCCAGCTCCCCACCAGCTCGCGTTGCTCGGCACCACTGCGAGCTACCAGCTCCTTGCCCGCGTCGCCGAGGGGGCGAGGGGCAAGCCCTCCCAGCGCGGTGACCGCGACCGGAATCTCATCCACGACGGTTTCCACCGAGGCGTCCAGGTCGAGCAGCGGAAAGCGCTCCACTAGAAGGTTGCTGATCGACTCCGCACTCACCTGAGCGGCCGCGGTGCGCACCGC
>JBOGWX010000065.1:0-89971 GCA_050694055.1 Actinomycetota bacterium | reverse complement strand
ATGAGCCAGAACTCCCCAAATTGCAAGGATCGTTAGATATCTTACATGTCAACAGTCCAGATGTCCAGACGGCGCGTTTCAGCAGGTGAACGGGGCATTAGGGATTCGTTACCGGGGGGAACTTCGGGTTAGTGCTGCGCCTCGAGCCACCGTTCGGCGTCCATGGCCGCGGCACAACCCATCCCCGCAGCGGTTACGGCCTGGCGGTAGCGATAGTCGACCACGTCCCCGGCTGCGAAGACGCCGGGAACCGAGGTCTCGGTCGTTTCTCCGGCGGTCTTGATGTATCCGGCGTCGAGCTCGAGCTGGTCCTCGAACAGCTGGGTGTTGGGCGTGTGCCCGATGGCGACGAACACCCCACCGGCTTCCACGAGGGACTCGGCGCCCGTCTCGAGGTTGCGCACCTCGGCGCCGGTCAGCTTGCCGTCGCCGGCCAGCTCGGTGATGACCGAATCCCAGAGGAAGTCGATCTTGGGGTTTTCGAAGGCGCGCTGCTGCATGATCTTGCTGGCGCGCAACTGGTCGCGCCGGTGCACGACCGTGACCTTGGAGGCGAACTTGGTGAGGAAGATCGCTTCTTCCATCGCGGAGTCGCCGCCACCCACGATGAGCAGATGCTGGTCGCGGAAGAAGAAGCCGTCACAGGTCGCGCAGGTCGAAACTCCGTGGCCCAGCAGCTCCTTCTCGCCGGGAACCTGCAGCATCTTGGCCGAGGCTCCGGTCGAGATGATGACCGAGTGGGACTTGAAAGTTTGGTCGGAGGTCTTTACGAGGAAGGGACGTGTCGAGAGGTCGACGGACGCCACGTTGTCGGTGACGTAGTCGGTTCCGAAGCGAGCCGCCTGCTTGCGCATACGCTCCATCAGCTCGGGTCCCATGATGCCGTCGATGAAGCCGGGGTAGTTCTCGACGTCGGTGGTCAGCATGAGCTGCCCACCGGCCTCGAATCCCTCGATCATCAAAGGGTTGAGGTCGGCACGCGAGCTGTAGACCGCGGCGGTCAGCCCGGCCGGACCGGAGCCGATGATGATCACATCTCTTACGTCCTCGCTCACTGTGCTCACATCCCTGGTAAACGCAGGCATCGACCGACCATTCCAGGCCCCGCCCGGTGCTAGTCGGACGTTACGTCAAGGGGACCTTCGGTGCTGGTCAGAATCGTAGAGCAGTCGGCGGCGGGAAATGCTACAAGGACGTAGCGATTCAACGACCGGCCGGTGACGAGGCCGATGATGATCGCCTCGCGCCCGTCGAGCCTGGCCGTGGTCGCGTAGGTCGCCAGGCCCGGGCCGTCCAGCTCGGCCAGGGCGGTTCGGCCGCACGCGGCGACATCGCCGGACAGAGCCCTCGGAGCGCCGGCCGCCAGCGTTCTCAGCAAGCGATCCTCGGCTTTCTCCGCACGAGCGGCTGTGTCCTGAGACTCCGGCACGGCGGCAAGAGCAGAGGAGGTCTCCGAGAACCTCCGAAAGGCCGGGCGCCGGGCCAGGAGATCGAGGCCATCCTCGGAGATGGCGCCTCGATCGGGGTCGAACACCGGCCGCAGCTCGCTGGCGAGGCGGAAGAGGTCTTTGTCCGAGGGCAACGGAGCACGCTCCTCGACGCCCTCCGCCGAGTCCTGCGCCCCTGCCCCCTCGTCGTCTTCGGCTTGTAAGTCGCTCTCCGAACCGCCGCCGCCCGCCGCGTCGCCGGACTCGGAGTCGGCGCCCATGAAACCCCCACCCGAGCTGACGAAGGCGAAGCCCACCGCCAGGATCGCCAGCATGGCTGCGATCCCGAGGTACGTGCCCGCACGCGCCCGCCGGGGTTCGAGCGGGACCACCACGGCGTCGCTCTCGTCGCCCAGCGCCCGGGTGGGGGACTCGAACCCGGGTGCCGCCCCCAGTACCCGCGCCCTCAGGACCACACGCTCGTCCTCGGTCAACCCGGGGCCGTCCGCAGGTTCTGCCCCGAGCGCCACCACCGCGTCGCGCTCGGCTGCACACTGCGCGCAGTGTGCAAGGTGGTCCTCGACGCGAGCTCTGAGCTCGGAGTCCAGCCCTCCAGAGACGTAGTCCGAAAGGAGCTCTGAGCAGCGCTCGTGGGCAAGTGGGGAACTCATGTTTGGTCCTTTGACGAGTCGGACGCCTCGGCTGGTTCCAACAGACGGGCGAGTTGCCGGCGTCCGCGGCTGATGCGGGACTTGACGGTACCCACGGCGACGCCCGTCACGGTCGCGATCTCGTTGTAGGGCACGCCGCCCAGGTCGTGCATGACCACCGCCTCCCTGTAGTCATCGGACAGCTGCGCCAGGGCCCACCCCAGGTCCAGCCGCAGCGTCACCGCCTCGTCGACGCCTCTCTGGCTTGTGCCGGCGCGCTCGAGCTCGAGCTGGTCCTGCTCGAGCAAGACGTCCTTGCGGCGCCGCAGGACGTCCTTGCAGTGGTTGATGCCTATGCGGTAGAGCCAGGTCCCGAACGCGCTGTCGCCTCGGAACGACGAAGCCCGCCGGAAGGCCGTGATGAAGATCTCCTGGCTCGCCTCGAGTGCATCGGAGCGGTTGTGCAGCATCCTGAGGCACAACCCGAAGATGCGCTCCTCGTGACGCTCCATGAGCCCGCTGAACGCGTCGTTGTCTCCTCCCAGAAATGCTCGCAGGAGGTCATGGTCGCTGCGCTGCCGTCGCCCCGCGGCTCCGCTAGTGATCCGTCTCATGACGTAGGCAGCGAGCCCGCCTCGAGGCGCGACCCGGTAGCCTCCAACGCGCTCGAGACCTTGTCGGACGGGTCACGGGACGGGTCACTCGGGGCCGCCGAAGGTGACCTCGGAGATGGAGGCCGACCCACCTCCACCGCCTGGGAGCGAGGTGATGAAGACCAACCAGTAGCGGTTGCCGGTCGCGTCGAACTCGTAGGTCTCGGGGTCACCGGCGGCGTCGCTTTCGCCCACGGTCTCGAAGGCGGACGCGTCAGAGCCTGATTCGGAAGCGTGCCCGACCCGCAACCCGCAGCCATCGCAACCCGCGACCTCGACGGTGGCGACCTCGACGTCTTCTCCGAGGTCGAGAACGAGCCCGACCCCGTCCTTGCCCAGCGCGCTGAGGGGATCCTGGTAGTTCTCGGTCGTCCACGCAGTGGACGTGTCCCCGTCGATCGCAAGATCGACCTCATCGGGGTGCTCGGTACCGTCCCCCTGCGGGTCGAAATCGGTGACGGACTGCACCCCGAGATCCCCGCCCTCGGCGCGGGGGGCTCCGTCGGTCGCTCCTCCACCCCGCTCCCGAGCGCCGTCGTCCTCCCCGCCCCCGCCGTCGTTCAACAGAGTGAGCAACAGGATCGAAACCACCGCAACTATGGCCGCGATGATTCCCAGCATGACGAAGGGGCCCATAGCGCGCGACCGGCGCGCGCGACGCTGCCTAACCGGACGCCGGGTGGGCCTTTCGGCTCTTTCACTCGAGCGGCCCGGGCGGCGGAGCGTCGCCGTCGAGGTGGCGGCGACCGGGCCCTCCAGTGCGTTGCGCATCTCCTGAGCACTCTGGAAGCGCTCATCAGGGTCCTTGGCCATGGCTTTGCTCACGAGGCTCTCGATACCGCGCGGGATCCCTCCCCGGACGCTTCTGAGCGGCGGCGGCTCTTCCCGTAGGTGCTTCATGGCGATGGCCATCTGAGTCTCTTCTTCGAACGGCGCGCGCCCCGCCAGCAGCTCGTAGAGGGTGACCCCCAGCGAGTAGACGTCGCTGCGCTGGTCGGGCTCTTCGCCCTTGAGTTGCTCGGGGGAGAGATAGGTCACGGTTCCGAGGATCGAGCCCGTCGTCGTGACATCCCCCGTGCCGAAGGCCGCCTTGGCTATGCCGAAATCGGCGACCTTGAGACCGCCGGTCTCGGTCACCAGGACGTTTGCGGGCTTGATGTCGCGATGGATCACGCCCGAGCGGTGGGCGTAGGCGAGCGCATCGCAAACCGCAATCCCGATGACGGCCGCGCGTTCGGCCGGTAGAGGGCCGTCCCTCAGGAGGTGCTCGGACAGGCTGCCGCCCCCGCAGTACTCCATGACGATGAAGTGACGGGCGTCGGCCTCGTCGGGCGCCTGCTCGGCCCCCGTGTCGTAAATGGACACGATATTGGGATGGGCAAGGCGAGCGGCCGCCAGCGCCTCGAAGCGGAAGCGCTCGAGGAAGGCCTGGTCATCGGCAAGGTGCGGGTGCAGGACCTTGACCGCCACCGACCGCGCGAGCACATCGTCGCGCGCCCGGTAGACGACGGCCATGCCCCCGCGCGCGATCTCGGATTCGAGCACGTAGCGCTCGGCGAGGGTGATCATTTCGGACGCCACGTAGGCGATGCTAGTACCTCGCCGGATAACGGTCGGCAATCCCTTGCCCCGCGTCTCGACTCGAGACTCTAGCGGTCACCGGGATCGGGTGGTGGCGCGTCTGCGCGCGCAGGCCTCCTGGGAGCGCCTATACGTTCCTGGACTTCCCCGTGGCAGAGGTCTGGCCCCAGTCAGATAGGCGGTCGACGCGGCTCACCACCAAGGTCTTCGCCTCACGCCTGAGCGTTACCCGAAAGAATTCCTCATCGTCGCTCAGGGTCAGCTTCACGAGCCGCGCCCCGTGGCTGCGGGCAAGTTTCTTGGCCTCACGCTCGAGGGCGAAAAGGGGCTGGTCTCCGGCCGAGGACGACACCGTGAGAGCGATCTCGTCGGAGATCGAATCGAGCTGGAACACATTGACCGCGATGGCGGAGGCGTCGTAGATCAAGACGCCAAGCAGCGCAATGAAGAAGACCAACTTGGCGCCCCAGCCGACCACCAGGCCGCGCTCGTCGGTGTGGAGGTTCATGGGTTAGCTATCGGCCGCTGGACGGGGTCAGCTTTAGGGTTTCCTGTCAGCCGAGAAGGGCGACGCCGGGCATTCGCTGGGACGAGGCCATGCCGCAGTTACCCAGACGACAGGCGGCGGCCGAAGATGCCCTTGGCGTAGTCGAGCTCCTCGACCCGCAGAGCCAGGCACAGGCCCAAGAAACAAGCCGCACCCGCCGCCACCGGCACCAGGACGATCAGCAAGTCGTTAACGAAGGAGACGGGATCGATCAGTGTGCTGGTCGCCGAGTAGACGCCCCACACCGCAAGTCCCATCCCGAGCGACGCCGCACCGATCCGCGTGGCGCTTCGTGTGATGCGGCCTTCGTCGATGCCGCCGATGCGGCGGGACAGGATGCGGCCCTGCACGATCACTCCGACGACGTAGTGGATGGCATGGCCGGCGGCCAGCCCTCGGACTCCGAGCAGCGCGTACATCGGGAAATTGACGAGCGTGTTGAGAGCGACGACTCCAACGTTGATGTAGAAGGGAGTTCTCGTGTCGTGCAGGGCGTAGAAGGCACGCAGGAACAGCTGGTAGACGGCGAAGGGTAGGAGTCCAAGGACGAAGAAGCGCAGCACACCGGCGACGAGCTCGGTGGACTCGGCCCCCATGATCCCGTGCTCCAGCAAGACCCTCACGGTCGGCGTTCCCAGAACGAAGTAACCAACCGCCGCCGGCAGGATCAGCAGTGTCGTGGCACGTACTCCTATCGACAGCTGTCCCCGGTACAGATCCCAGCGTTCGTTCGTGGCGTGTTCGCTCATGGTCGGGAGCAACGCCGTCATGATCGAAACCGCAAAGAGCCCGTGCGGCAACAGGAAGAAGGTGAAGGCCCAGGTGTAGGCGGTGTAGCCGCCGACGTCACCCCCGGCGAGAACCTGGACGACGAGGTAACCGATCTGGTTGGTCACGACGTAGCCGATGACGAAGACGGAGAGCTTGGCGAGTTTGATCACCGAGGGATGGCGGATGCGCCAGGTCCACCGGTACCGGCCGAGCCCTCGCAGGAACGGAAGCTGAGCGATGGCCATGAGCGCCACTCCCAGGGTGGTGCCGGCGCCGATGACCAAGAGCTGCCACGTGGTGACGCCGTCGAGTGAGACCGCGCCGTACGCGTAGCGGAAGCTGAGGAACACCGCGATGACCGCGAGGTTGTTGAGCACCGGCGTGTACATCGGCGCACCGAAACGCTTGTGGGCGTTGAGCAACCCTGCGGTGATCGCGGTTAGCGCGTAGAAGATGATCTGCGGGATGAACAGACGCAGGAGAAAGGTCATGACCTCCTCCATGCGGGCCGTGTCACCGTCGACGTTGAGCGTGTACAGCTTCGCTATCCACGGAGCCAGAAGGATTCCCACCGCGCTGACGGCGATCAATCCCACCACCGAGACGTTGATCAGCGCACTGGCGACCTGCCAGGCGCGCTCGCGGCCCTCCTTCTCCAACAACTCGACGAACACCGGGACGAACACCGACGTCAGGACACCACCGAGAAACAGCTCGTAGATGATGTTGGGGGCCGTGTTGGCGTAGTTGAACGCGTCCGTCAAGCCGCCCGTCTCCACCACTCCTAGAGCCGCTGCGATCGCCGCGATGCGCAACAGTCCGGTTGCGCGCGACAGGATGGTTCCTAGAGTCATGATTGCTGTGGAGCGCGCGAGGTTGGTGCTCAAGCCGCTTCCTGCGACGTCGAGGCGCTGCGACGCCGATACCAACGCAGGGCGTAGAAGACGATGAGGAAGAGCAGCGCACCTACGGTGATGGCGAGGGCGATGTTGTTGAACTCGGTGGAACGCACGCTCGGCTCGCTCTCGGCGATTACCTCTGAACCGTCGGGCGTGACGAGCGCCATGGTCACTCTGAAGATGCCGCTGGATTCGGCGCGCACTGGAATCGTCAGCGGTGTCCTTCCGCTATCGAAGGTCTGCACCTTCTCGTCCGCGAACCGCAACTTCGGCGAGTTCAACTGAAAGCGAACCTTCACCGGATAGCCGGTGTCGTTGAGTACACGAACCGGAATGTCTTCCCCTCTGGACGTGAGAGTGATGCGTTCGTTGACCTCGATCGAGACTTTGTTCATTTCTGAGCGTGCTTCATCCAAGGACGCTCGCACGTAGTCGACGCCGCGATCCGCCAGTTCCTCGTCCATCCACCAGTTGCGACTTTCCGCCACCAGATAGTTGTGAAGAAGCCTTTGGTAAAGAGAGGACGGGGGATCCACCGAGTTGAAGCTCTCGACCATCGCTTCCGCCTCTGCGATGGCCGCGTAGTCGAGCACATTCAGCTCATTGGACACGTCCACTGCGTCATCGGTGACACGGCGTTCGACCGGTGCGATTCCAAGATCCAAACCCTCTTGAGGGGTCACGGTGTTCAGCCAGGGAGCACTCGCCAGTCCGCGCAACAACGTTCGCATCAGCCTCGGCTCCGGGTGCCACATCGACGGCAGCGTTGCTTGCACGATGCGATCGGTTCGGCCCGGTTGCTCCTGGCGGATCATGGCGGTCTCGGCGAAGAACCGCTGCAGGTTGAGTCTCTCGTCGTTATCGCGCACCAGGGCCGTCAGCCTGTTCTGGAGACCGGAGTCGGCCTGGTAGCCAAGCGCGTCACCGAACTGCGTCGCGACCGACACCGGGCAGGTCGAGCTGAGCGTCTCGATCGGGCAACCGGAGAGCAACGGGTTGGGTGGTTTCTCGAGCGACGAGCCGGCGAAGAAGGTCCTTTCCGCCGCCGCCGACTGCAGCAGCTCCAGAGCCTCCGAGCTCATACGACCGCCGGGCGGAAAGATCCAGGCACGATCGACTTCGACGTCGAGTGCCTCTCCGAGGACCGTCTCGCCGAGCGTGATCTGCGTGCCGACGTGATCGTCGACCTCGCCGGCCGCCAGAGACGGCAGGTCGGGGTTGGCGTAGGGCACCAGCAGGGGCTGGACGCCGGGTGTTCTCACGAGCTCGCTCAGATCATCGAGGAAGGCGGCCGCCGCGCCCGCCTCGGGGGCCGACTCGGGCACCTGCTCGTCGCCCCGCCGGTAGCCGTCGCTCATGTCCGCGATCTCCTCGACCAGTCGTGGCGTCGGCGCAAGACCGAGGCGGAGCCGGCGCCCGCCCAGGCGGTTCAGTTCCCTCACGGTCTCGGTTAGCCACCCGCGCTCGCTCACCGCCTGTTCGAGGGTCGGCTGATCACCGGAGACATCGAAGGCGAAGGTCCCGTCGGGCGCGCGCGCCGGCAGATCGTTCAGGGGCACCGCCAGCACGAAGTTGAGCCGCGACTCCGTCTCGTCCGGATAGAACATGAGGTGGGTCGTGAGCGAGTCGAGAGCGGTCGCCCCGTTCGAATCGAGCAGGTTGACCGTTGCCGGATAGATCCCCTCCTCGTCGAAGCCGGGGGTCAGTAGCTCCGTAACGGGCTCGTCGAGCGCGACGACGCGGCTCTCTCCCGGGCGCAGGTCCTTGGTCACGATCTGGAGCGGAGTGGTCGCCAGCCCAATTCCGGGAGGAGACTCGAACGAGCTCTGGAGGTCCGACCGGCTCGTGAGGCGACTCTCCCGTTCGACGTTCAAGATGAATCCGGGGAGTTCCTCGGTGCCGGCGTTGCTGACCCGGACCTCGATGCCCAAGTCGTCCTTAGCGTCGTAGGCCACCGGCTGCGCGACCAGCTCGAGGGTGATGGCGCCGGCCTCCGGCTCCTGCGTCCGCGCGCCGGCGACCGGCGGTACCGGAAAGCCTGCCGGCACCAGGACGGCCAGCGCGGTGCAGGCTATGAGGTAGCGCGCCGACAGCCCCCCTAAGGGCGCGCGCGCGGGAGAGCGCAACATTCAGACGCCAGCATAAGGGCGGCGCAGGAGAGAAGACCGACAACTGAAAGGCCCCCCCGGTGAAGGAGGGGCCTCCTGAGGTTGTCGCCCGGCGGTTACTTGGAGCCGCCGATCCGTCCGATCTTCTGGTAGAACTCGCTTCCGTAACGCCTTTTGGTGGTCTCGCCACCCTTCTTGCCGCCGACGCGACCGATCTTGCCGAAGTGGTCTCCGCCGTAACGCTGCCTGGTGGTTTGACCGCCCTTGCGCCCGGCCTCCGCTCTGCTCATCTTGCGACTGGTCTGGTCCGCCATACCAACTCCTTAACTCGACACAACCCCCGGACAAACTGTCTAAATCGCATACCCCAGGGGCCGCAACGAAAACAAGCACTTTGTGCCACAGTTCTCCCTGGGGCACCTCCCGGATCCGGCCCGGCGAGAGGTCAACCGCGGGCCCATAGCTGCCGATGGAACAGGGCAGACCGGAGATAGAGGAAGTGAGAGAGCAGCAATGGTGACCGTTCACGACTTCATGCGTTACGTGGTGGACCGCAAGGGGTCCGACCTTCACATGAAGGCGGGTGGCCCTCCCTACGTGCGGGTCAACGGGGCCTTAACCCCCGCCGACTTCCCCCCGATGACGGCCTCCGACTGCGAGCGGGCCGCGCTCGAGATCATGAGCGACGAGCAAGCCGGTGTCTTCAAGTCCAAGGGCCAGGTCGACTTTGCCTTCTCCGAGCCGGGCCTCGGACGCTTTCGCTTCAACGTCTTTCTGCAGCGTGGCTCGGTCGCCCTGGCGGCTCGGCGAGTCCTGCCCGGTAGCCCCGGTTTCGACAGCTTGGGGCTCCCACGCGTCGTACGTGCGCTGGCCGAAGAGGTGCGCGGTCTCGTCCTCGTGACCGGCCCGACCTCGTCGGGCAAGACCACGACTACGGCCGCGATGATCAATCACATCAACTCCACACGGCGCTGTCATGTGCTGACGATCGAAGACCCGATCGAGATCCTGCATCAGGACCGCGCCGCGATCGTCAACCAGCGCGAGATCGGTCAGGACGCCCCCGACTTTCTCCAGGCTCTGCGCGCCGCCATGCGCCAGGACCCCGACGTCATCTTCGTGGGCGAGATGCGAGACCCCGAGACGGTCACGGCCGCGCTGCAGGCCGCCGAGACGGGCCATCTCGTCATCTCCACGCTGCACACCCGTGACGTCACCGAGACGGTCAACCGCATCATCGACTTCTACGAGCCAAGCCAGCAGCAGCAGATCCGCGTTTCCCTCGCCGGCTCGTTGTGCGGTGTGGTGTCTCAGCGGCTGGCGCCGCGCGCGGACTCCAAGGGTCTCGTTCCCGCGGTCGAGGTGCTGGTCATGAACGGCCGCATCCGCGACCTCATCATCAATCCCGAGCAGACCCACATGATCCGAGACATCGTTGCGGAGTCCGGCTTCTACGGGATGCAGACCTTCGACCAGGCGTTGCTCGATCTCTACCGGCGCAAGGTCGTGACTCTCGACGACGCGCTGAGCGCTTCGAGCAGCCCGCACGATTTCCAGCTCGCTCTGCGTCAAGAAGGACTGCAACCAGTCTCATAGTCTGGGGGTATGTCCCAAAGCGCATCGTCTCTCGCCGGGTTGCTCGAGCCCGGCTCTCCGATTCATAGGCTCGCAGAGAGCTTTGACGCCGCCGGTCACGAGCTGTATCTCGTGGGCGGAGTGGTGCGCGATGTCTTACTCAAGCGGCGGAGCATCGACTACGACCTCGCCACCGACGCGCCCCCGACCAAGACGCACGAGATCGTCAAGCCCTTGGCTCGCTCGGTGTGGCTCCAGGGCGCCAAGTTCGGCACCGTGGGGGCCGAGATCGGCCGTGCGCACGTCGAGATCACGACCTTTCGCACCGAACGCTATCCACCAGAGTCGCGTCATCCCGACGTCCGCTTCGCAAGCGACATCGAGACCGATCTCTCGCGCCGGGACTTCACCATCAACGCCCTGGCCGTGCGTCTCCCCTCGCTGGAAGCGATCGACCCCTTCGGCGGCATCGAGGATCTGTCGCAACGGCGCCTGCGAACGCCCATCGACCCGGCCGCCTCGTTCACCGACGACCCCCTGCGCATGCTGCGCGCCTTTCGGTTTGCGTCGCAGCTCGACTTCAGGATCGACAAAGAGGTGCTCGACGCCATCGCCGAGCACCGGGGGCTCATTTCGTCGGTGTCGGCCGAGCGGATAAGGGACGAGCTCAGCAGGCTGGTGGTGGGCCGGGCCCCCAAACGGGCGCTCGAACTCGCCGATTCGACCGGCCTTACCGATCTCTTCCTCCCCGAGCTCGGGGCCCTCAAGCTCGAGCAGGATCCGGTGCACCGGCACAAGGACGTCTTCCATCACACGCTCGCCGTCCTCGAACGCACCGATGCAGAGGAACGGCTGCGACTGGCTGCGCTCCTGCACGACATCGGCAAGCCGAAGACGCGTCACATCGGTCCGGATGGCGTGACCTTTCACCACCACGAGGTCGTCGGGGCGGAGATGGCCGCGCGCCGGTTGAGAGAGCTGCGCTATCCCAAGGAGACCGTGGAGGCGGTACGCGCCCTGATTTTCCTTCACCACCGCTTCCACACCTACCGGCTGGGCTGGACCGATTCGGCCGTGCGCCGCTACGTGCGCGACGCGGGTCCCCTGCTGCGCGAGCTCAACCTCTTGGTGCGCGCGGACTGCACCACCCGCAACCAGGACAAGGCGCGCAGGCTCGCGCAGCGGATGGACGAACTCGAGGCGCGCATCGCCGAGCTCGCACAGCTAGAGGAACTGAGAAGGATTCGTCCCCAGCTCGACGGTACGCAGGTGATTGCCTACCTAGGAGTCGAGCCCGGTCCGATCGTCGGCGAGGCACAGAAGTTCTTACTGGACGTGAGGCTCGACGAGGGACTCCTCGGCGAAGAAGAGATCTACAAGCGGCTCGACTCCTGGGCGCGCGCGCGCGGAATCGAACCGGAGGGCACGCGGGCGCCACCGAAGCCCAGGAAGGGAAACCGCGATGCGTGAGCCTCGGAGGGTTGCACCGCATCCCGGCGGGCCGTTCTTCGCGCCGGTCGCCCAGTATCTCGGCGAGGCCTACCTCCGCTACAGCTTCACCAAGGGCACCCGCCAGGAGGTGAGGTTCCTCCTTGAGCTGCTGCGATTGAGAAAAGGGGCTCGACTCCTCGACGTCGGCTGCGGTCCGGGTCGTCACGCGGTTGCCTTCGCGCAAGCCGGTTTGGAGGTCACCGGCGTGGATGTCTCGGAACGCTTTCTCGAGATCGCCGCCCAGACTGCGCGCGACGCCGGAGTCAAGGCGTCGTTCTTCGAATGCGACGCTCGGCAGATGCCCTTCGACGGCGAGTTCGATGCCGTGGTGTCGATCTGCCAGGGAGGATTCGGGCTCATGGGTGGTGACGATTCGGTGGTCCTGAGGCGCATGGCCGAGGCCGCCAAGCCCGCTGCGAGGGTCGTCCTGACCGCGTTCAGCGCCTACTACGCGGCGCGTCACCAGACCGATGCCAGCCTCGATGCCGACATGGGCGTGATGCACGAGCGGACCGTGGTCACAAACGAAGAGGGGGCCTCCAAGGAGGTCGATCTCTGGACCAGCGTCTTCACCCCGCGCGAGCTAAGGCTGTTGGCGATCGGAGTCGGCCTGAGTCCCGAAGCGGTGTACTCGGTCGAGCCGGGTGCCTACGCGCGCAGCGAGCCGACACCCGAAACCCCGGAGTTCCTGCTGGTGGCGCGCAAACCGGCGCGGCGCAAGCGCCGCTGAGGATGGACACCCTGACCGAGAGCATCAGGGCGAAACGCAATCCGGCGTTTGGTCCGCCGGCGAAACTCGATCCGGCGTTTGGTCCGCACCGAGCACTTTGCCGGATCGCGATGGGGGACGAAACGAAAAGCCGGATAGTGATGCCGGGTCCAGTTTTGCTCAGACCGAGGTGGATCCCCTCTTGATGTTGCCGAGCCCCTCTCTCGTCGGGCTGCTCGGACGAGGACAACCCGGCACGCCCAGCCGGTGTCAATGGATCACCGCGGTGCGCCTGCTGGAACGAAGGGGGGCCCTGCCGCCCCCCTCCGATCAACGCGGCGGCTTTAGATGTCGCCGCAGCTGCCTCTCTCGGCGTAGGGCTCTTGCTCCCAGGTGGTCACTCCGTGGCTGTAGAGGCTGCCGTCGCCGGCCGCGGTAAGCACCGCCTGCGCGGGACGGGTGAACAGGCTGGTGAGGTAGCCGTTGCTCTTCTGCCCCACCGAGCGCACCTCGTAGAAGACTGCGCCCTGGGTCTGGAACCCGGGGTCGCTTCCGTCCGGACCGGGACCACCCAACAGCATGCGGCTGATCACTGCGTTGGTGATGTCGATGTCCGGGTATCTGGCCGTGTGGGTCTGACCGAATCCGTCGAGCGCCTCGAGTGAGACCGAGGCCATCTGACGATTAGTGAGCCACTGCTGGTCGGTCATGCGGGTCGGCGAGATCGAGCGGGCCCCGATCTGGAACTGGTTGAGATCGTCCGTGCCCTCGACTCTCGGGGCGCTGCTCATGTGATGCAGATCGAGCGCCATCTTGGGCCGTACCGATTCCCAGAGCGCGTAGAAGGCGTTGGATTCGGGCTGAGCGAAGTTCTCCCAGTCACGGTTGAGGTCGATGCGAGTGGGCGTGGTGGATTGCCGGATGTTGGCTTCGGCCCCGTCGGGGTTGTAGAGCGGAACGACCACGACGGTCAGGTTGTCTCGGATCATCCGGGCGTCGGGGTTGCCGCTCGCCAGCCACTTGAGGAGGTCGAGAGCGGCTTGCGTTCCCTGAAGCTCGTTGCCGTGGATGCGAGCCTGCAGCCAGAAGACATCTGCCCCGGTGCCTACCGTGGCATAGAGGAGCTCACGGCCTTCACCCGAATGCCCGGCGCTGCCGACCGTGACGAGACCCTGACTCGAACGCTCGATCTGGTCCAGCGTTCGAACCGTCTCGTCGTAGTTGGCGACGGAGCTGGTCGAGACGTGCTGGCTGTCCTGGATGCAGGGACCGCCGGGCGTGTGGGCCGGATCGGCCGAGCCCCGGCCGACGAAGAGGAGCGACAAACATGCGCCCAGCATCACGAGCGCCCGGAAACCGCGTAACACGACTTACCCCCCAGATAGGCCGAAACGAGACGAGTGGGATGCTAAAAGGCAAGTCCTTTTCGGTCAAGGGATCGTTCGAGATATTGGCGGGTCTCGGCGACGACCCTCGGTGGTGTCGGGATCTCGAGGGCCGTTAGGCCGTGCGGGCTGCGGTGCCCTCGAACATGCCGGCTCCCTTCATGGCCCTTGCCAGAGCCCCAGCAAGCAGCAGCACGACACCCCCGCCGGCGGCCAGCATGACTCCTAGAGAGATGTCGATGAAGGCGACGAGGAAGAGGGCCGCGACCACGCTCGCGAGGTTGTAGAGGATGTCGTAGAGGGCGAAGGCCCGGCCCCTGTAGTCGTCGGGCAGGGCTTCTTGCACCTGCGCATCGACCGCGACCTTCGCAACGAATGCGCCGAAACCACCGAAGAGGGTCAGGCCGACCGTGGTCGTAAGCGTGAGAAGGGGAGCGACGACGACCATGGCGCCTCCCGAGACCAGAAACCCGATGATCAGCAGCGACGGCTTCGAGAGGCGACGGCCCATCGCCGGGGTCGTGAGCGCGCCGATGAAGGCGCCGACGCCCGCGGCGCCGAGCGCGAGGGCGCTGGCGCTCAGCCTGCCCGCATCGTCCCCGGACCCGTACCGATTGCGGATCACCTCGATGGCGACGAGCGCGACGAACATCGCCGAGACCCGCAGGACGAAGATCCCGAGGAGGGGAAGCCGGGCTCGCTCCCGCACCCAGATCTGACGGGCCCCGGCGAGCAGCTCGGCCGCGATGCGAGCGGCGGCGCTCTTCATGCCCTCGGAGGTGACCGTGGGGCGGCCCATCGGCGTGCCGATGCTACGGGCGACCAGGGCCGCGCCGGCGTAGAGCAACCCCGCGATGACTAACGCGATCTGCGTCGAGGTGAACGCGGCGAGACCGATCCCGATCATCCCGCCTCCGAGCGCGGCGATCATCCCTCCTCCGCCGGAGACCGCGTTGCCGCGCAGAAGGTGATGCTCGTGCAGCAACACGGGGAGTGCGGCCCCCTTGGTGGTCAAGAAGAGCCGCCCGAAGCCCAGCAGCAATAGGACGCTCGCGTACAGCGCGGCGTCGCCCGGGAGAGCCCCCATCCACAGCGGGAGACTGATCAGAAGTCCGGCGCGCGCGACGTTGGTCCAGACCAGGATCGAGCGGCGCCGCCAGCGATCGATGAAGACCCCGGTGAACGGTCCCAGCAGAGAGTACGGAAGCAGGGTCAGGGCGAACAGCGCCAGCGTCCTCGTAGGAGTCCCCTGCGGATCCAAGACGATGCGGTCGGCGAACGCGGCCTGCGCCAGCCCGTCGGCCATCTGGGCCGTGAACTGCGCGCCGAGCAGGACCGTGAAGTCTCGTTCCGAGAGCATGACTCCGATCGACTCACGCAGGCGCGCCATGGCCCCCATTGTGGAGGATGAATCGACCTGGTAACCCCGCCGTGCCGCTCTTCTGATGGGAGGCTGGTTTGTGGGGCGTGAGGTGCGCTGGGCGCGCATAATCACCCAGAAACAGTCACGTTTGCCCGAGGCCGCTCCGACGGAGCGTGGGTCAGGCGCGCTCGTAGACCGAGACGTGGAAGCGGGAGCCCGAGGTGAAAGGCTCTCGCCGCCACCCACCCCACCGGTCGCGCAGGCGCATGCGCGCGAGGCGCGCCATGAGGTCGAGTTCGCTCGGGTACGCGTAGCGTATGGACACCGGGTACAGCTCGACGGGCTCACCGTTACGGAGGACGACGTGGTGGGTGTCGATCGTCTGCCGAACGGGATCGTGCCGGCTCGCCTCGAGGTGCGCCTCGTCGACGCTCACTCCTTCCACACCCATCCTCTGGTGTCCGTCGAAGCGGGTGACATCCGGGACGAACGCCTCGACCACGAACACCCCGCCGTCGGTGAGATGACTTCCGACATTGGTGAAACAGCGCACCTGATCCTCTTGGGTAGTGAGACCGAAGAGGGTGTTGAAGACGATGTAGATCAGCCCGAAGACTCCGTCGACGTCGACGTCGGCGAAGTCGCCCATGACGACCGAGATGTCCTGGCCGCCCGGCTTCGAGCGCAGCCTCGAGACCATCGCCTCCGAGATGTCGATGCCGGTCACCTGGACGCCCGCCTCGGTGAGCGGCAGCGCGATGCGGCCGGTGCCGATGGCCAACTCCAGAGCCGGCTCTTCTCCGGCGAGCTGGGCGAGCATCTCGACCGTCGCCTCCACGTCAAAGAGAGTTCCGTAGAGGTCGTCGTAGATACCGGCGATCTTGTCGCCGTAGGTCCCGGCGTTGAATCCCTCCATGACGACAGTCAAGCAGAAGGGGACGCGCTCGGTTACCGCTTCGGCTCGAGCATCTCGTTGAGGTCGACCTCATCGCGTGCCGCGTGACCGTTGCCGCCGACCTCGACCTCGCCCGCGTCGACGAGAAACTCACGCTGTACTTCGTGGCCGGCCTTAGGTTCCGTCGAGCCGCTCCCGTCTGCGCTCTGCGGTGTCCCGCGCACGAACGCGTCGACGAGGTCCTTGGCCTCGGAGTCCGAGTACTGCACCGGTGGAGACTTCATGAAGTAGGCGCTCGGAGCGAGCAGTGGACCGCCTTGGTCGCGGTCCATGGCGAGCTTGATGCACCGGATCGCATCGATCACCACGCCGGCCGAGTTGGGTGAGTCCCAGACCTCGAGCTTGAGCTCCATGCTGATGGGAATGTCGCCGAACTCCCGCCCCTCGATGCGGATGTAGGCCCACTTCCGATCCTTCAGCCAGGGGACATGGTCCGACGGGCCGATGTGGATGTCGTCGGCGTCGATGCCACCGGAGATCTGCGAGGTGACGCTCTGCGTCTTGGAGATCTTCTTGGACTGCAGACGCTCGCGCTCGAGCATGTTCTTGAAGTCCATGTTCCCGCCGAAGTTGAGCTGGTAGGTGTGATCGATGATCACGCCGCGGTCCTCGAACAACTTCGACAGCACGCGGTGACTGATCGTTGCGCCGACCTGACTCTTGATGTCGTCCCCGATGATGGGAACGCCCTTGCGCGAGAAACGGTCCGCCCAGTCCTCGCGCGTCGCGATGAACACCGGCATGCAGTTGATGAAGCCGACGCCTGCGTCGAGTGCCTGCTCGGCGTAGAAGCGCGCCGCCTGCTCGGATCCAACCGGCAGGTAGTTGATCAGGACGTCGCACTTGGTGTCCCGCAGAACCCTGGCCACGTCGACGGGCGGAAGCTCGCTCTCGTTGATCTCGTCGCGGTAGAAGCTGCCGAGTCCGTCGTAGGTGTGGCCGCGCTCCACCGTGGTGCCGATGCTGGGAACGTCGGAGAACTTGATGGTGTTGTTCGGCTCGGCCCAGATCGCTTCGGCGAGATCGAGACCCACCTTGTGGGCATCGACATCGAACGCGCACACGAACTCTATGTCTGAGACGTGGTAGCCGCCGAGTTCGACGTGCATAAGGCCGGGCACGCGCTCGTCGCTCCGCGCCTTTGCGTAGTGCTCGATTCCCTGGACGAGCGACGAGGCGCAGTTACCGACGCCGACTATTCCGACTCTGATCTTGGCCATGGGTGCGTTGTCCCCCTTTTCAAACATTCGGATTGGGGCGGGCCTCACCGAGGGTCCGCTCGTTGGTGATGAGTTCGTCGATCCACGCGATGTCGCTCTCTGTGGCGCGCATGTCGTGGTTCTGCAGGGACAACGCGTAGCTGTCCATGCGCTCACGGTACGTGCGCAGGTTCAACTTGAACTGCGCCAGCTTCTCTTGCAGGTAGGCCCGGCGCCGCTCGAGCAGCGCGAGCCGAGCTTCGGGGGCCAGATAGCGGAAGAAGGCCAGTTTGAGCGTGAAGTGCTCGGCATCGACCGCGGCCGCGGTCTCCTCGAGCATCCGCAGAAACAGCTCCTCGCCTCGGGTGGTGATGGTGTAGACGGTCTTGCGCCGCCCCGCGCCCAGACCGGTCGAGGACTTGGCCCTCTCCGGCGTCGCCTCCGCCTTGTCAATCGCCCCCGCCTTGGCAAGCCGCCTCAACGTAGGGTAGAGCGAGCCCCAGGACACTTGGTAGAAGGGTCCGAGCATGGCGCCGAGCTGCTTGCGCAGTTCGTAACCGTGCATCGAACGCTCCTTGAGCAGGCCCAGCACGGGTAGCTCCAGCCTTCCCGGTTGCTTCATCTCGGTCGGTTCACCTCGTGCTTTCCGTGAAGCGTGCTTTCCGTGCTCTAAAGTATCAGCACGATACATCAGAATGATATATCGAGTCGATATATCACCACGCTACAACAACTTTTGCAAGCGGAAGAGAGGGGCGCCGTGCCCGAGAAGGAGCCCCCCTGCAGGTGCCGGTGCTGTGGCCTCTTGGGGGCCGGGCTGTGAGGTTCTAGAGGTGCGGGATCGGGGGGCGCCGAGCCTTTAGATGCTGGTCGGCCAGGTACGCGGCCAGAAGCAGCATCACGAAGACCGGAAGAGCCAGCACCGTCAGGGGCGCGACGGCATAGAGGATGAGCGTTCCGGTCCTGACGCTGCCGGAGGCGAGTTGGACGATTGCGACGCTGCACGCGACCACCACGCCGATGAGGCCGACCACGAGCCAGGCCAAGGATCCTTGGAGCAACATGCCGCCGGTGAACAGAAGCATGATCACGGCGGAGACCGTTAGGACGATCGAGACGGTCGGGCGCTCCCTGGTGATCCTTTCGACGAACATGCTGCTGACATTGTGATCGATCGACTGGCGGATTGGAAGCTGCTTGGAAGACCCACGAAGCCGCTCCAACAAGACGGCCGGCGGGTTTACCATCACGCCATGACCCTTTCGGGTAGATCCTTCGATCCGGCCAGACCGCCGGTGCAGACCACCGGCCCGGTGGTCGACTACAGCCTCGCACGGCGATCGACCTTGCAGGCATTGCGCGGCGGCCGGCTCGCCACCACTGAAGTCTGCGACGCTCACCCCGAGCTCCTGAGAGCGGGCAAGAACATCGGGGACGAGGTGCCCGCGCCCTGTCCGGTGTGCTCACACGAAACGCTCCGCTGGGTCCGGTACGTCTACGGCGACGAGCTGAAGCACAACAGCGGCCGGGTCGTCTATCCGTCCGAGTGGTTGCGGGAACTGGTCCTCGGCCACGACCAGTTCACCTGTTACGTCGTCGAGGTGTGTACCGACTGCTCGTGGAATCATCTCGTGCGCTCCTACGTGACGGGCAGAAAATTCACGGCACGTCCCTCGCTGCGGGAACGCAAGCACCGGGCTTGAACGAGCGCTCCGGCATCCGGCTCGCGGGGTCGATGCAGCGCACCGAAAGCTCCTCCGCCGCGCTGGCCGTGGGCGCTCGGGTGGCGGGACTAGTGATCTCGCTGGGCTACCTGACGGGCTTGGTGGGCGGGCCCCTGGTCGCGGCCGTCGGTGGACTCGCCCTGGTCACCTTCGGGCGGAGCCTCGCCATGGAGCGATGGGATCAGGCGATTGCCGCCGGGGGACTCGCCGTCATCGCCGGCTCCGTGGGCATCACGGGGCTACGGTGGGGGACCCTCGAGCTGGCGGAGCTCCGCTCCGTCCAGGCGGTGCTGGGCCCGACCCTCATGGTGGGGCCGGAGCCGGCCGCGGCGGCGGTCATCGCCGCGGCCGCGGCCGCCATGGTCGCTCTCGCTCTCTGGATTGCCGCCCTTCCGACGAGGGGTCTGCTCGGGTGGACGTGGACCGGGCTCGAGACGCTCGCCGCGGCCCTGGCACTCGCGTCCGCCTTTTGGGGGCCGAAGGTCGTGGCGCCGTCCGGTGGTGCTCGTGGATCTGAAGTGGCCGGCTCGGTCGCGGTCTGGGTGCTGGCTACCGGAGCCGTAATGGTCGCGTCGATCGGCGGCTCGCTGCTGGCGCGCAACCTCGGGAGGTACCTACGGGCCGGCCTGATGTTGCTGTGCCTCGCGGCCTTGCCGCTCGCCGCCGCGCTGATTGGGGGTTGGGGGTAGGCCTCTTAATTCTGTATTCAGTACACATTGGGCTCGCCCTCGTGCTGACGCTGGGAGTTGTTCTCCCGGTGCGATGGCGACGGCAGTTGGTGCCGGCGTGCGCGAGCTTGGGCTGCGCCGGCGGCGTGGCGATCGCATTGCTTGCGTCGAATGAGTGGGCCTGGCGTTCGACCACGCTGGCGCCCCCCGGCGGGATCGTCGCCGGGGTCGCGGTGGCCTGTGCCTGGCTTCTGGCGGGCGCTCTGGGTGATGAGAAGACGCAGGCCTCGGCCGCACTGACGGGTGTCGCCTCGGCCGCGCTTCTGGCAGCGACGCTCAACGACTGGGTGGTGCCCGCGCTCATGTTCTGGCTGGCGAGCTCCGTGGCGCTGGTGGCACTTGGCTCCCAAGGTGGAGTGCGAGTGGGAACCGTGCTGTCGGTGGCGGTCTCGGATCTTGCGCTTGCTGGAGCCCTGACGATCGAGGCTTTTGATGAACGGGCGTGGACCATGCCGGAGTCACTGGGCGGCGTGGCGCTGGGGCTCGCGCTGGTTTCGTTCGTGGTCCGCTCGGGCGCCTTGCCGGCGGTCGGCGTCTGGGAGTCGCTGGACACGCCCGGCGTGCCGGCCTTGCCTCTGCTGATGGGAGGGCCGCTCGCCCTTCTCGGCCCCCTGTTATCTGGAGGCGGCGCATGGTCGGCGGTGGGGGCTCTGCTGCTCGGATTGATCTGCTGCACCGGAGCGCTCCTCGAAGCGGATCTGCGTCTTTCACTGGTCGCAGCGTGGCCCCTCTGGGTGAGCGCCGGGCTGATCGCTGCGGCTCCCTTCACGCTAACGCCGGCCTCTCTGGCGGCCCTGTTCGCGGCGACGGCCGTGTGCTTGTGGCCGGCGACTCACGGCTCGGCTCGTGCCGAGCGCGCCTTTCTGTTGAGCCTCCCCCCGGCCACCGCCGGGTTCGGCGCCATCGTCGCCACCGCGGTCCTCGCGTTCGAACGTGCGGCCGGAGCCTCCTCGATCGCACAAGCGGCCCCCTGGAGCGCGCTCGCAGCGCTTCTACCGGCGACCGTGGCGGCGGGCGTGGCCCTCGGGGCGCGCAGCGCGCAGCAGAGTTCGCCGCACCACGGGAGCACCCTTGCGACGGCGGGCGTTCGGGTGCTCTTCGGTGCGGCCATCCTGGTCGGTCTGACCCCTCCCTCGGTCCTCGGGCTTCCGGAGGACACACTCGGCGAGACCTCCGGAGTGCTGCCGCTGTATGCGAGCGCTGTGCTCCTGGGTCTGGGAGCCGCGGCCGTCGTCGCTCGCCGGGCCCCTCCCTCGGTTGCTGGTCCACCCGGGCTCGAGGTCCGGATCGGAACGCTGGCGCTAACCGAGGACCGCGCCGATATGGCGGTCGTGGTCGGCGTCGCGGTCGTCGTTGCGCTGGGCACTCTGGCGGCGCTGGTGGTCCTCGTCCTCGAAGGTTATCGCTACGGTTTTCTACCTCCGAGCAACCTCTAAGGGGGTGACGGGGTCGATGAGTCGAAAAAGGGGTCGAACGGGAAACGCGTTGGTTGTGCCCTTTAGGAGCCTAAACTCGTTCGATGAGCAAACCCCCGCGCGGGTCCACCGGCCGCTCGAAGACGGCCACGGGCTCGGCGCGCACCACAAGAGCATCGTCTCGGACCGGACGCCCCGTTCCGAAGCGGTCGGGCGCGTCCCGCTGGCTCCTTCGCCTGGGCTGGTTGCTGCCCCTGTTCGCGCTCGGGGTCGGTGGAGCCGTGCTGTTCCTCACCTACGCGTTTGCCAACATTCCATTGCCGCGCGAGGTGCCGCTGGCCTCGGCGGCCGAGGTCTACGATGCCAACGGCGACCTCATCGGTATCTTCTCGGGCGAGCAGCGTCGCTTCCTTATCAACACCGAGAAGCTCATCAATCGCAAGGCTACGAAGCACGTCGCCCAGGCGGTCATCGCCTCCGAGGACCGCACCTTCTACAAGCACAACGGAATCTCCGTGCGTGGCATGGCTCGGGCCGCCTGGGCCGACCTCACGGCGGGCGAGATCAGGCAAGGCGGGTCGACGATCACGCAGCAGTACATCAAACAGGCCGTGCTCGAGGATCCGGGCCGTACCGTCGAGCGCAAGCTGAAAGAGGCGATCCTCGCCGTCAAGCTCGAGCGCCGTTACTCGAAGGATCAGATCCTCGGCTTCTACCTCAACACCGTCTACTTCGGCCGCGGTGCTTATGGGATCGAGGCGGCGGGGCGCACCTACTTCAACAAGAGCGCCGACCAGCTCAACGTCGGCGAGGCGGCGTTCCTCGCCGGGATCATTCCGTCGCCCGAGTCCTATCAGCCCGACGAGAACAAAGCAGAGGCCAGCGCCCGGCGAGACCGAGTGCTGACCCAGATGGTCGAGCAGGGCTACATCAACCAGGCCAAGGCCGACAAGTGGCTGGGCAAGAGGATCAAGATCACCGCGAGCGGCGATCCGACGACCGGCAAGCAGCAGCCGGCCGCGTACTTCATGGAGTGGCTCCGGCGCGAGCTGCAGAGAGAGTTCGGCAACGAGCTCTACACCGGCGGATACAAGATCCACACGACCCTCGACTTGGGCATGCAAGAGGCGGCCGAGGAGTCGATCGCTTCGATCCTCACGCTGCCGGAGGATCCACAGGCCGCTCTCGTTTCCATGACCTCGGACGGCGCGATCAAGGCGTTCGTCGGGGGCCGGGATTTCGACAACGTCCGCAAAGCGCGCGGTTTCAACTACGTGAGCGACAACTACCGTCAGGCGGGCTCCGCTTACAAGCCCTTCACCCTCCTCGCCGCGATCGAGAACGGAGTCTCTCTGCAGTCGAGTTTCTCCGGGTCGAGCCCCCATTCGATCGAGGATCCACAGTGCGCTACCGACGGGGAGCTGTGGCAGCCCGAGAACTACGGCTTTTCCAGCTACGGCTACATGGATCTGATCTCGGCCACGGCCTCGTCGGTCAACACTATCTATGCGCAGCTGATCGTCGAGGTCGGCCCGCAGAACGTCGCAGATCTGCTTGGTGAGCTCGGCTTCGACGGCGATTCCACCAAGAGGGGCAAGCAGCCCGTAACCCCGAACTGTTCACTGGTACTGGGAACCCAGGATGTCACCCCGCTGCAGATGGCCCGTGCCTACGCCGGGCTCGCCAACGGCGGAGCGCTGCCGGAGATCACGCCCGTCGCCTACATCGAAGACTCCGATCGCAGCTGCGTGAAGGTCTACCGACCGAACGACTCCAAGTCGTGCGGCAAGAGGAAAGTCCAGCTGAAGAGCACCCAGGTCGTCGAGGAGAACTCCGTCAACCTCTTGAACGAGGCGCTCCAAAGCGTCGTCACCTCGGGTTCTGGGAGCGCCGCCAATATCGGCCGCCCGGTCGCGGGGAAGACGGGAACCACACAGAACTTCCGTGATGCGTGGTTCGCCGGCTATACGCCTCAACTCGCCACCGTGGTGTGGGAGGGCTATCCGCTGGACAAGAAGACCGGCATCGTTCCTGAGATGCGCTCGTGCACGGATTTGAACCTCTGTAAGCCCGTGCACGGGTACGAGGTCAGCGGTGGTGGCGCGCCGGTGAGCCCGGCCCCCATCTGGGGCAGTTTCATGGCACAGGCCATGGAGATCGGAGGCTACCCGGTCGAGTCCTTCACCGACGGCATCGAATACGGCACGGTCATCAGCGCCCCCCCGCCCCCGCCGGAGAAGCCCAAGAGGGACAGAGAGGAGCCGGAGGACGAGGAGGACGAGGAAGACTCGGAGGACGAGGAGGAGCCGAAGCCCGAGCCGACCGAGGACCCGCAACCATCGCCCGACCCGACGGTCTCGCCTCCGGGCGGCGGTGGAGGCGGCGGAAGCGGCCGCAGGAAGAAGTCCGACGGAGGCGAGCCGTAGCCCCGGAGAATGGGCCGGCGGCTCAGCGACCCGGCAACTCGGTGGTTGTGGTGCTGGCGACCTCGGCACTATTTCTGCTCGCCGGCTATGGACTGAAGGCCCAATGCCTGGCGGGTTTCGGGGGCCGGGAGTTCAGCCACCTCTGCTACAACGACATTCAGCCCCTCTACGCGATCCGCGGCGTCGCGCAGCAGATCTTTCCCTACGTCGATGGCCGCCTCGCCGGCGCCGAGCTGCTGGACGGGGCGATCGAGTACCCGGTCCTAACCGGCGTGTTCATGTGGGCCTCGGGGCTGCCGGTTGCCACGTCTAACTCCTATCTGAATCTCTCGGCCGTCCTGCTGGCTCCCTTCGGAGTGCTGGTCTCGTGGTTGCTGTACCGGATGACGGGACTGCGGGCGCTGCTGTGGGCGGCTGCTCCCGCCATCGTGCTGTACGCCTTTCACAACTGGGATCTGCTCGCGGTGGCGGCGGCCGTCGGCGGTCTCTACCTCTGGTGGCGGGACAAACCTCTGGGGGCGGCCGCCGCCTTCGGAATCGGAGCGGCCTTGAAGATGTATCCGTTGATGTTTCTCGGCCCCCTCGCCCTCGACCTAATATGGAGAAAGGATCTCGGACGGGCGATCCGAGCTGCCGCGACGGGTGTAGGAGCGTGGCTCGCAATCAATCTGCCCTTCATGGTCGCCAACTTCGACGGTTGGTACGCGACCTACGCCTTTCACCGCCGGCGGCTCCCCAACTTCGATTCGATCTGGCAGTTGGGCTGGCCCGCGTGGCCGCCGTCGCGCACTAATCTCGTGACGACCGGGCTGCTGTTGCTGTCGTTCGCGCTGATATTGGGCGCCGGCCTGCTCGGTCGTCCTCGTCGCTCAGCTCCCTATCCCTTCCTTCAAACCTGCGCCGCCCTGCTGGCGGCCTTTTTGTTGTTCAACAAGGTCCACTCGCCCCAGTACACGCTATGGTTGCTGCCGTTCTTCGTGGTTCTGAGAGTCCACCTCGGGTGGTGGATTGCCTATGCCCTCGCCGATCTGGCCGTCTACGTCGGGGTGTTCAGGTGGTTCTACGACGTCGTGTATCAGGGCCTCGACTTCACCTGGGCAAAGCGGCTTCTGATCGCCGGAGTGTGGACGCGCGCGGCGCTCTTGCTGGCGCTGGTGGTCGTCTTTCTTACCGCTCGCAGCGCCCTGGTTCCTCGGTCCGGGGAAAGCTTGTCACAGACCCGTTCTAGTCTGGGACCGGTCGGAGAGCAGCCGGATGAGTAAGGAACCCTCAGCCCCGCGCAGGCTGACCGAGCCAAAAGTGGGAGGTGCTAGCATGACCAGCCGGCAGCGTCGCTGCCATCGGTAAAACCCCTGCCCCCGTCAAGCGGATCACCCGCGCCGGGGGCCTCGACGCCACGGCGCGAGTCCACAGGAGGAGATATGAGGAGATACGAGGCCATGGTCATCGTGGATGCTCGCCTCGAAGAGGGAGACATCCAGAAGGCCGTCGACCGCTTCACCAAGGTCATCACCGACAGTGGGGGCAGCCTCGGCAAGGTCGATCGCTGGGGCGTTCGTCGCTTCACCTACGAGATCGACCATCAGAACGAGGGCTACTACTTCGTCGCCGACTTCAACGCTCCCGACGCGGCAGTCGACCAACTGAAGCGAACTCTGCTGATCTCCGACGAGTTCATTCGAGGAAAGATCGTCCGCCCCACCTAGGTGCGACGGCTAACTAGTAAGGAGCAGAGATGGCTAACGACAACGTAGTGACACTGGTTGGGAACGTCACCGACGAGCCCGAATTGCGCTTCACCCCGGGCGGCTCGGCGGTCGCCAATTTCACCGTCGCGGTCAACCGGCGCTTTCGGAATCAGGACGGTTCGTGGGACGACAAGCTCGACGGTTTCTTCCGCTGCAGCTGCTGGCGCGACATGGCCGAGAACGTGTCGGAGTCGTTGCACAAGGGCTCACGCGTGATCCTTACCGGCCGCCTTCAACAGCGGAGCTGGGACGACAACGACGGCAACAAGCGCTCAACGATCGAGCTCCAGGTGGACGAGATCGGCCCCTCGCTGCGTTGGGCGACCGCACAGATAACCAAGGTGCGTCGCGACAAGGCGCAGGGCGGAGGCCAAGGCCAGGGCGACAACTGGGGCGGCAACCAGGGCGCGAGCCAGGGCGTTGGCGGCAACCAGGGCGCCGGCGCGCCGGTCGGCTCGCCGCAGCAGAATCAAGGAGGGGATGACTGGTAATGGCACGCGACAAGCGGAGGGGCGACAAGAAGCCGACCACGAAGCCGGGTCGTCCCCGAAAGAAGAAGTACTGTCAGTTCTGCGCCGACAAGACGACCTACATCGACTACAAGGACATCAACCTGCTTCGCAAGTTCTTGTCCGAACGGGGCAAGATTCGTGCCCGGCGCGTGACCGGCAACTGCTCGCAGCATCAGCGAATGGCTGCGACCGCCGTCAAGAACGCACGCGAGATGGCCCTTCTCCCCTACACGACTCGCTAGGGGGATCGAGATGAAGATCATTCTTGCGAAGGACGTCGAAACGCTGGGGCACAAAGGCGACGTCGTCACCGTGTCCGACGGCTATGCGCGCAACTTCCTGGTGCCCAAGGGCATGGCGCTGGTCGCCTCGAAGGGTGTGCTCAAGCAGGCGGAGCAGATGCGCCGGGCCCGTGAGGAGGCCGGACGTAAGGCCAAGCAGGCGGCCGTGGCCAAGGTGGCGCTCCTCGGCTCGAGCCCCGTCTACATCTCGGCGCGTGCCGGCGAGGAAGGCAAGCTCTTCGGATCGGTCACCAAGAACGACATCGCGCGCGCGGTGCAGGATCAGCTCGAGCAGGAGCTCGATTCACGGCAGGTTCGCATGGATGAGCCTATTCGGCGACTCGGCACCTTCTCACTCGAGGTCCACCTACACGAAGAGGTCAATGCGCTGGTGACGGTCGAGGTCATAGCGCACGAGGACGAAGGCTAGCGCCGGCCTTATCCACGCCGGGGGGCCTCGCGGTGGGGCCTCTCCTGAGCCCGACCCTTGCCGTACCGACACGTTTTCCACTGCCAGTTCATGCGATGACCAGGGGTTTGGCGACTTTTCCCCGGGTGCGTCCGCACACTAGATGTCCACAGGTCAACGGACGTACGTTTCCGCTTGCTCACGCGCTCGGACGGAATGGGGCCCGCCGCCTCTCTTCCCTGCTGTTGCGAGCGCGCCCGACCACACGGAGTTGGGGCGCAACACCGCACGACTGGGTCTTGCTTTGATCCAGCCGGGATGAAAGTATATATCGAACATATGTTCGCATAATGCGGGGGAGATCAGATGGCGCAACGGGCGCGAGAGCTGCAGCAGGTGCGTCCCAACCGCATACCGCCGCACAACCTCGACGCCGAGCAGTCGGTGCTCGGGGCGATGCTGGAGTCCCAAGACGCCATCGCCAACGTGGTCGAGATTCTCACTTCGGACGACTTCTACAAGCCGGCCCACAGCGAGATCTACCAAGCGATCATGGCGCTCTTCAACCGTCACGAGGCGATCGACGCCATCACCATCGTCGACGAGCTCAACCGCCGGGGAACGCTCGAGGGCATAGGGGGCCGGCCGTACATCCTCGGACTGCTCGAGGCCTACCCGACCGCGTCGGCGGCCGCGCGCTACGCGCGGATCGTCGAGGAACTGGCCTTGCTTCGCCGGCTGATCAGCGCGGGCAACGAGGTTCAGGAGCTCGGCTTCTCGATGCCGTCGGACGTTGCCGACGCGGTTGATACCGCCGAAGGCCTCGTGTACGAGGTTGGTAACCGGCGGCTGCGCGATGAGTTGCACCAGCTCAAGGCATTGCTGGGCGAGAACATGAAGCAGATCGAACAGCTCTTCGAGCGCGGCGAGCACATCACCGGCGTCTCGAGCGGCTTCACGGATCTCGACGACATAACTGCGGGCTTCCAGAAGAACAACTTGATAATCATCGCTGCGAGACCGGCGATGGGAAAGTCAAGCTTGCTGAACGACTTCGCTCTGGCCGCGGCTCTGAAGCGTTCCGACCCCGTGCCCGTCGTCATCTTCACTCTCGAGATGAGCCGCCATGAGGTCGTCAAGCGCTTCCTGGCCTCCGAGGCCAAGGTGGACTCTCAGCGCATCAACCGGGGCACGCTTCACGAACAGGACTGGGGCCGGCTGTCGTCTGCGCTGGGGCGGCTTGCCGAGGCTCCGATCTTCATCGACGACACCGCCAATATCTCGCTCGTGGAGATTCGGGCCAAGTGCCGGAGACTCAAGGCCAAGCACGGACTGGGCCTGATCATCGTCGACTATCTCCAGTTGATGCAGTCACCGCGTAAGTCCGAGAACCGCCAGCAGGAGGTCTCGGAGATTTCCCGGAACCTGAAGATTCTTGCGCGTGAGCTCGAGGTTCCCGTCCTGTGCGCGTCGCAGCTCAACCGAGGCGTTGAGATGCGCGCCGACAAGCGCCCGCTGCTGGGTGACCTGCGCGAAAGTGGAAGCATCGAACAGGACTCTGACATGGTCATGTTCATCTACCGGGATGAGGTCTACCACCCCGACTCCGAAGCTCGAGGTGAAGCGGAGCTCATCGTCGCCAAGCACCGCAATGGGCCCACGGGCACCGTACGGTTGGCATTCATGAATCAGTACACGAAGTTCGCATCGCTCGCGAAGGTGCCGCGCTGACGGCAACGGTCGACCGCCGCAGGACCCGAGCGATTCATGGACGGCTGCTCAAGCAGCAGGGCGCCTTCAGGCGCAAAGACCGCCTGCCGCCCATCGACGAGCTCGTCATGACGGTGCTCAGCCAGCACACGTCGGATCTGAACACGGCGCGCGCCTGGCGCGGCCTCAAGAGCCGCTGGCCGAAGTGGCGGGCGGTGCGGGACGCGGATCCGACCGAGGTGGCCGACGCGATTCGCGCGGGTGGCCTCGCCGACACCAAAGCGGTGCGCATCCAACGGATCCTCGCCGAGATCGAAGAGCGTGAGGGCAGCATCGACCTCGGCCGCCTCAACGAGTTCGACGACCACGAGGTCGAGCGCTACCTCGTCTCGCTACCCGGGGTGGGACCGAAGACGGCGGCCTGCGTCATGCTCTTCTCGATGGGTCGCGACGCCTTTCCGGTCGATACCCACGTGCATCGGGTCGCCCTCCGGCTGGGCCTCATCCCCGCGCAGACGACCGCCGACCGAGCCCACCGCATGCTCCTCGCGGGCATCGCTCCCACCCTGCGCTACGAGCTGCACATGCAACTGGTCCGGCACGGACGCGAGGTCTGCAAGTCGGCTCGTCCACTGTGCACAGAATGCAGTCTCCTCGATCTGTGCGAGTCGGGACCTGCCCTGCTCGCCTCCGGGATCGCCCGATAGAACCAGGTGGCTACCGCCCTATCCAGGCGAAAAAGGTTGCGAATGCCTGATCGGCACATTGGGTTCCCGGCACTTGATCACCTGCGGCTGACAAAACATGTGTAGTCCTGCCAGTCTTCCGGAATCGATCGCGCATCGAGCGTGCGGAGAATTACACGGAGCATCGTGCCGAACTCGCGGTGGTCAATGCCTACGACGATGGCGCAACCCGAATGCTTCCGGCCCTGCTCGGCCCACCGCTGAGTGATGCGCGGAAAATCGGCCACGTCGAAGGTCACGAAGATTCGTTCCTCGGCGACGGCAAGCGTAAGTAGTTCCTCGTCGGTCATCCCGTCGAGTTCCCGCTCCTCATCGGCGGCGCGCACATCGTGTCCCTCCCGGCGGAGTGCATGAGCGACGCGGCGCCCTGAGATGAGGGCATCCAGGAACAGCCGCACGAGGATTTTGTCCGACGCTAGGAAGTTTGGTCGATGGTCGGGAACCGGATTCGCAACTCGTCGAGTGGCGCCCGGTTGAGCTCGATCATCTCGTCGATCTCTTCAGGGAATCGCTCGCAGTAGGCGAGTGCAAGGCGCATCTGTCGCTCTGTCAGATCCGAGTCCTCGGTCATCTTCTCCACGGAGCTGAAGTCGCGGTACGCATCCACGATCTGCCAGACGTCCAAGGCGGTGCCGATCACCCAGGGCCGGCGCTCCCAGTCCGCACCTCGAAAGGCGATTCCCGGGAACAGGCGCGTTTTCAGCGCTTCTTCAGCCAGCGCCTCCACGACGGCCCCTTTGCTGCGACGGGTGCGCCTTGCTTCCTCGCGGACCAAGGTTTCCATGGTGGGAGAGAGCCTCAGGCTGAACGGCTCGGACTTGGCCATGTCCCGGAACTGTAGCACAGCCGCTACAATAATTACAGAGTGGTAGCTGCTGCCTCTGCAGCCAACAGGCCGGGGAACCGGAACCGGGTCCCCTGGCCCTGGGTAGAGCGGGTGAAGGGAATCGAACCCTCGTCACCAGCTTGGGAAGCTGGAGCTCTACCATTGAGCTACACCCGCGACTGAGCTACACCCGCGACGACCCCGAATTATATGGTTCTCGCCCGCCGCATAGCTGCCCGATCCCCCGGCACTCGCCGGGCGTTCGCTAGACTCACCCACACCGACGAGCAGGGAGTTTCGAATGATCCTGGCGGATCGTGACATTCGTGAGGCGCTGGCTGCGGGCCGCATCGGCATCGATCCCTACGACGATGCCGACGTCCAGCCGTCGTCGGTCGACCTTCACGTGGACCGCCTCTTCCGGACCTTCCACAACCACCGTCACGCCTTTATCGACGTGCGGTCGGAGATGGAGGATCTGACCGAGCTGGTGGAGGTCAAACCGGACGAGGCCTTCATCCTGCATCCGGGCGAGTTCGTGCTCGGTTCGACGTCTGAGTACGTGAGGCTCCCGAACGATCTCGTCGCTCGGCTGGAGGGCAAATCCTCACTGGGACGCCTGGGGCTCCTCATTCATTCGACGGCCGGCTACGTCGACCCGGGCTTCGAGGGCCACCTGACGCTCGAGCTGTCCAACGTCGCCAACCTTCCGATCACCATCTATCCCGATATGAAGATCGGCCAGATCAGCTTCTTCCAACTTACGTCGGAGGCCGAGAACCCTTACGGCTCGAGCAAGATCGGGTCCAAGTACCAGGGCCAGCGAGGACCCACTCCGTCGCGCTTCTTCGAGAACTTCTAGCCACCGCGCACCGGCTTGGTGGGAGGTGGACGATCGTCCAGCGACCAACCCACCGACGCACGGCCTTCGTCGAGCGCGCCGACGACCTCGAGCCTCTGTTCACTCCATGCGTAGATGGCGGCCTGCTCGAAGCGTCGACCGATCGCGGTCGCGTGAGCCTCGCTCACGTCCAACAACGCGAAGCCGGGCTCCATCCAAGACTCGTCGTCCGACGCTCCGAGCGAGCACACCGCGGCCAGGAGCTCTGCCCGAAGATAGGCGGCGAGCTGCGCGAGACGCCGCTCGTTCTCTTCGAGCGAGAGCTCCTCACCCCGGGGGTTGAAGGCCGTGAGGAGGTGGATCGGGGCCGCGAGAGGAAACGCGTCGACCGCACCGTTGGGGCGGGGCGAGACGTGCCACCAACCGAGCCCGTCGGGCTGCTCGATCCACAGCTGAGCCGCGAGCCACGTCCTCCAGAGTTCGGCGCGGTTGGTCACGAAACGCTTGGGCTATCCGGAGGTCTGCGGGTCGTCGGGCCCCGTTGTTCTGCCGGTCATGTCCCCGGATTCTTTGGTCGCGGGAAAGTCGTCACGCGAGGAGTGGCCGTTGCCGTTCCCACCCGCACTCGAGTCGGGGTGAAGCTCGATGGACTCCAAGAGGATCTGCGCGACATCGCGGACGACCATGTCCTCCGAGGCGTGCCGCTCGTCGACACCATCCGTGAGCATGATGTTGCAGTAGGGGCACCCGACTGCGAGCGTGTCGGACGCCGACGCCAGGGCCTCGTCGGTGCGCTCCATGTTCATCTTCTTACCCATGCGCTCTTCCATCCACATGCGGCCCCCACCCGCGCCACAGCAGAAGGTGCCGTGACCGTGCCTGTGCATCTCCCGGTAGGACGCCATGGGGATGGATTCGATGACCTCGCGCGCTCCC
This sequence comes from Actinomycetota bacterium, assembly GCA_050694055.1. Classification (GTDB taxonomy): domain Bacteria; phylum Actinomycetota; class CADDZG01; order CADDZG01; family WHSQ01; genus WHSV01. The sequence continues at coordinate 58,356 of JBOGWX010000065.1, read as the reverse complement.
TTCCAGACATCGTTGTGGCGCGCGTTGTAGCAGGGATCGTGATACGTGATGGTCGCCGCCATCTCTCTGTTGGGCTTGAGCCGCCCCTCCTTGAGGAGCTGATTGAGGTACTCGGTGTGGTGGAGCACCTCGAACCTGCCGCCGAACTGCGGATATTCGTTGAACAGGGTGTTGAAGCAGTGAGGGCAGGCCGTCAGAATCTTCTTGACCTCGTAGCCCTTCAGCACCTCGATGTTCTGCTCGGCGAGCATCTGATAGATGTACTCGGCCCCCATGCGCCGCGCCGGGTCACCCGTGCACGACTCCTCGCCACCGAGAACCGCAAAGTTGACGTTGGCCATCTGCAGCAACTTCCCGAGGTCGTACATCACCCTCTTGTTGCGGTCGTCGAATGCGCCCGCGCATCCCACCCACAACAGGACGTCCGCCTCGGGGTTGTCTGAGATGTGCGGGATGACGAGCGGTTGCTGTTTGGACGTGCCCCGCATCCATTCCTCACGCGCTTGGGGCGGCTGACCCCACGGGTTACCCGTAGTCTCGAGGTTCTGCAGCGCGCCCTGCATCTCTCGGGGGAAACGACTCTCGCCCATTACCAGGTTGCGGCGCATGTCTACGATCACATCGATGTGCTCGATGTTGACGGGGCACGCCTGTACGCACGCTCCACAGGTCGTGCAATCCCAGATGACCTCGTCCTCGATCACCTGGGGATTCAGCGGCGGGAGGGTTCCAACCGCGGACTTCAGCTCCTCCTCGCTCGCGCGCTTGGCGTCGAGCAGTCGCGGACCGTGCTCGAAGAGTTGGTCGCGCAGATCCATAATGATGAGCTTCGGACTGAGCGGCTTTCCGGTGCTCCATGCCGGGCATTGACTCTGGCAACGCCCGCACTCGGTGCACGTCATTCCGTCGAGCATCTGTTTCCACGAAAGATCGGTGACCACGCGTGCACCGAAGGTGTCGTCCTCGCTCATGGCCTCGATGTCGATATGCATCGGCTCGAGCGCGCCTTTGGGGCGCTCGGAGGTGAATAGGACGTTGAAGCCACTCGTGATGATGTGCAGGTGTTTGGAGTAGGTGAGGTAGACGAGGAAGCCCAAGATGATGAGTGAATGCCACCAGACGAACACCGTGTCGATTGCGTCGACCGTCGCGCGCGACAAGTCCTCGAATAACTGAGCGACGCCGTTGGAGACCGGGGTCCAAACAGTGTCGTAGGGAAAGTGTCCGAGCGCGATCTGAGCCGAACGACTCAGCAGGATGGTGAGCATGATCGAGCCGATGGCCCACAGGATGTACTCGGCCTCCTTCATGTGGCTTCCCTTGAAGCGACCGGGTTGCTGAATCCTGCGAATGAAAAAGGCGCAGAGGATGCCCGCCAGGACGGCGACGATGAAGAAGTCCTGAATCGCTCCGAGGAGTCCCCATCGCCCGATTAGTGGAAGGTGGAACCCATCCTGATAGACCGCTCCGAAGGCCTCGACGATCGTGGTGAACAGGACTACGAAGCCCCAGAAGATGAAGAAGTGCATGAGGCCGGGCACGGTCCACTGCAGGAGCTTGCGCTGCCCGAACACCACGACGAGCTGGTCCTTGAGCTTGCGCCCGAGGTCGTCCGGCTTCCGGTCGTCGGGCCGGCCCAACCGAAGAAAGCCGACCAGGTCGCGCGACCGACGGGCGAAAAGGCCCAGCGTGACCAGGATCACGGTAGTCATGGCGATCTTTTCGAGCACTCCGAAGGCCTCCCTTGGATACCTGTGCACTTTACTTTCGGCGCGGACCGCTCAGCTCGCGCCCAGCACAACTTGACTACACGGTCAACTTAGTGTGGCTGCAGTATAGGGGAGGCGCTCGAGCTCTCCCCGTGTAAGAAAGCCGACCGGCGCCGGGCCCCGGCGGCAGGCTGCGTGTGGGGCCCATCGGGAGGAATAACCTAAGCTGAGTGTTGTTGGTATATCAGAGTTGACAACATCGCACTCAAGTTAGACCATCACCAAGCGAAGCCAACCTTCTCAGGAGGAACCATGGCTAAAAACCCGGCTACAGCAGGAGGAAGCAATGGCTAAAGCGGTAGGAATCGACCTCGGGACGACCAATTCCGTCGTCTCCGTGCTCGAGGGCGGCGAGCCCGCCGTCATCCCCAACGCCGAGGGTGCGCGGACCACGCCGTCGGTCGTCGCTTTCAGCAAGAGCGGCGAGATCCTGGTCGGTGAGGTCGCCAAGCGCCAGGCGATTACCAACCCCGATCGGACCATTCGGTCGATCAAGCGCGAGATGGGCACGCACCACGACGTGGACATCGACGGCAAGAAGTGGACGCCTCAGGAGATCTCGGCGCGCATCCTGGCGAAGCTCAAGACCGATGCAGAGTCGTATTTGGGCGACCAGGTCGCCGAGGCCGTCATCACGGTGCCCGCGTACTTCGACGACGCGCAGCGTCAGGCCACCAAGGAGGCCGGACAGGTCGCCGGGCTCGAAGTGCTTCGCATCATCAACGAGCCCACTGCCGCGGCGCTCGCCTACGGCCTCGACAAGGACACCACGGACCAGACGATTCTCGTGTTCGACCTCGGCGGAGGAACCTTCGACGTCTCGCTGCTCGAGTTGGGCGACGGTGTCTTCGAGGTCAAAGCCACCCACGGTGACACCAACCTCGGTGGCGATGACTGGGACCAGCGGGTCATCGACTGGCTCGTCAAGAAGTTCAAGGATGCGAACGGCATCGATTTGTCTAAGGACAAGATGGCGATGCAGCGACTCAAGGAGGCCGGCGAGAAGGCCAAGATGGAGCTGAGCACGACTCAGAGCACGACCATCAACCTCCCGTTCATCACCGCCAGCGACCAGGGCCCACTGCACCTCGAAGAGACCCTGTCGCGCAGTGAGTTCGAGCGCATGACCGAGGATCTCCTGGATCGTTGCCGATCTCCCTTCGAGCAGGCGGTCAAAGACGCCCGTGTCTCCGTCGGAGACATCGACCACATCATCCTGGTCGGAGGCTCGACTCGTATGCCCATGGTGCGCGCGATGGTCAAGAGCCTCACCGCCGGCAAGGAGCCACACCAAGGCGTCAACCCCGACGAGGTCGTGTCGGTCGGCGCCGCGGTTCAGGCCGGCGTCCTGAAGGGTGACGTCAAGGACGTGCTCCTGCTCGACGTGACTCCGCTGAGCCTTGGGGTGGAAACCCAGGGCAGCATCTTCACTCGCCTGATCGAGCGCAACACCACGATCCCGACCAAGCGCAGTGAGACCTTCACCACCGCCGCGGACAACCAGCCGTCGGTGGAGATCCACGTGCTCCAGGGTGAGGCCGAGATGGCGTACCGCAACAAGTCCCTCGGCAAGTTCCAGCTCACCGACATCCCGCCCGCACCACGCGGTATGCCACAGATCGAGGTCACCTTTGACATCGACGCAAACGGCATCGTCAACGTGCACGCCAGGGACAAGGGCACGGGCAAGGAACAGTCGATGACGATTACCGGTGGCACCAAGCTGGCCGACGACGAGATCGAACGCATGATGAAGGAAGCCGAGACTCATGCCGAGGAGGACAGGGTCCGCCGGCAAGAGGTCGAGGCTCGGAACCAGGCCGACAACGTCATCTATCAGACCGAGAAGTCGCTCACCGAGCACGCGGACAAGCTCGATGAGTCAACCAAGTCGAACGTGACTACAGCCCTGGATGAGGCCAAGGAGGCCCTGAAGGGTAGCGACGTCGACCGCATCAAGCAGACGACCGAGTCACTCATGACCGCTTCACAGCAGATTGCGCAAGTGATCTATCAGAGCGCGCAGAATCAGCCCGGCGGCGGTGAGACTGCAGCCGGGGGGTCGTCCGACGACGAAGTGGTTGATGCCGAGGTCGTGGACGAAGAAGACGGCAAGGAGCAGAGCGCTTGACCGTGGAACACAACGACGATGGCACCAAGCCGAGAAAGGTCAAGGTGACCGACCGCCGCAAGGTCGGTGGGAGCCAACCGCAGCAGGGGGAGACCATGCCTCCCCTTGCTGAGGACGGCGCGGATGCCGCGGCAGCCCCACCGACCGAGACCGTCCCGCTGGACGACTACCTTCGCCTGCAGGCCGACTTCGACAACCGGCGCAAACGCCTGATGCGCGAAACGGCCTCGGCCTCCGACCGCGCCAAGCGAGAAATGCTCGAGCGGTTGCTTCCGTTGCTCGACAATTTCGACCGCGCCCTCGAGCATAATGAGGATGCTTCGAGTCTCGAGCTGCTGCACGATCAGCTCTTCCGCACTCTTCAGTCGGAGGGACTCGAGGAGATCGCGGCCGAAGGGCAGCCCTTCGATCCGCATGTGCACGATGCGATCGAGTCTCATCCCAGCACGGAGGTGGAGGACACCGTCGTCAAGACCGTCTACCGCAAGGGATACCGCTTGGGGGATCGTGTCCTGCGCGCTGCCACCGTGGTGGTATCGCATCCGGTCGAGGACCACGGTCCGAACGAGCAAGCAGACGACGCGCGGGCTGAGGGATAAGGCATATGGCGCAACGCGACTGGATGGACAAGGATTTCTACGCCGTCTTGGGTGTAGCCAAGGAGGCTCCCAAAGACGAGATCAAGCGCGCCTACCGGAAGCTTGCGCAGAAGTACCATCCGGACGCAAACAAGGGAGACAAGACGGCCGAGCAGCGTTTCAAGGAGATCTCCGAAGCGCATTCGGTGCTGTCCAATGACGACAAGCGGCGCGAGTACGACCAGACGCGCGCCTTCGTAGAGGCAGGCGGTCAGCGCTTCTACGGCTTCGATCCGCGCGCTCCGGGGGCCAACCGGGGAAACGTGCGTATAAACGTCGAGGATCTCGAGGATCTCTTTGGCCGGATGGGCGGTGGCGAAGGGGGCGGCAGCATCTTCGAAGACCTCTTCGGCTTCCGCACTCGCGGCCGCCAGCGCCAGGGGCGAGACATCGAGTCCGAGGTAACGCTCGACTTCGAGGACGCCGTCAACGGAGCCACCATCACACTTCCGAATAGCGCCACGAAGGTTCGGATTCCCTCCGGTGTCGGAGACGAAGCCCGCATTCGCGTCGCCGGTAAGGGCGAACCCGCCCCCGGCGATGGCGTACCGGGCGATCTCTACGTGCGCGTGCGGGTGCGCCCACACGAGATCTTCGAGCTCGGCCAGAATGGGGATCTCGCCCTGCATCTCCCCCTGACCATCGCCGAGGCCGCTCTCGGCGCCAAGGTTCAGGTGCCCACTCTCGATGAACCGGTGACGGTGAAGATTCCCGCGGGAACCAACAGTGGAAGAACACTGCGGGTGCGCGGCCGTGGGGCACCACGCCAAAGCGGTGGTTACGGCGATCTTCTCGTCAAAGTCGACGTCGAGATTCCGAAGAAGTTGTCGCGCCGTGAGAAGCAGTTGCTCGAGGAGTTCCGAGAAGCTCATAAGGATAGCCCGCGCAAGCACCTGGAGGCTTTTCTCCGAAAAAGCTCGGGCCAGAAGGCGTCGTGAGGGAGATCGAGATGGCCCACGGTATGTCGCAGCGAGATCGGGCGATCTACGTCATTTCGGTGGCGGCCGAGCTCGCGGGTGTGCACCCGCAGACCCTCCGCATTTACGAACGTAAGGGACTCGTGCAACCACAGCGGACCGCTGGGAATACACGTCGCTACTCCGACCGGGACATCGCGCTGCTCCGCAGGATCCAAGAGTTGACCAATGAGGGCATCAATCTCGCCGGTGTCATGCGGGTCCTCGCCCTCGAAGAGGAGATTGATCTGCTCCGTGCCCGCCACCATGAGGCCATCGGAGAGCTAGAGGGCGCCATCGATGATCTTCGGCAACTCGTCGAACAGCGAGACGCGCTGGCCATGGTGCCGCTTCGCCAGGTTCGCCGGCTTCGACGTGTGCTCAAGTCGGACATCATCGAGAGCGCCGGCCGCCGTACCTTCATCGCCCCGCCGGTCTCACCTCCCACAGACTGATGAAGCACTACCGGCACGGGGTCGTCAGGCGACTCGCCAACGCCGCAATGACTGGTTTGGTGAGGCTCCGAATCGGCCCCAAAGGTAACCACCTGTTGACTACGCGCGGCTGCAGGTCCGGTAAGCCTCATACGACGCCGGTGACCATCGTCGACCTCGACGGCGAACGCTGGCTGGTGGCGCCGTATGGGCTCGTGGGTTGGGTTCACAACGCGCGCGCGGCCGGTGCGGTAACGCTGAGTCGCGGGCGCACAAGCCAGAACTTCTCGGTCTCAGAGGTAGATGCTAGTCGCGCGGCTCCGGTGCTCAAGCGCTACGTCGCAATCGCGCCGATCGTGTTGCCCTACTTCGAGGCGTACAGGACCTCACCCGTAGAGGAGTTCGAGGCCGATGCCGGGACACATCCGGTATTCTTGCTGAAGCCCCTGGACGGCACGCGCTGAAACTGCTCTGGGATGGGCCGGAACCGTCCGCCGCCGTGTTGATGCTGGCTCACGGGGCGGGCGCCGACATGAACCACGAGTACATGGGCTATTTCGCGGAGCACCTGAGCTCCAAGGATCTGGCGGTGGCTCGTTTCAACTTTCGTTATGCGGACGAGGGGAGACGCGCGCCGGACAAGCAGCCCGTCCTCGAGGAAACCTACCGCAAGGCGATCGAGCAGGTTCTTACCGAGCGGTCGCCGGAGCGGTTGTTCATCGGAGGCAAGTCGATGGGTGGCCGTATCGGATCGCACCTCGTCGCGAGCGGTGCCGGCGCAGACGGGCTCGTCTATCTCGGCTACCCGCTGCATCCCCCGGGCAGACCGGACCGATTGCGCGACGAGCACCTGGCTACGATCGAGATCCCGCAGCTGTTCGTCGAAGGAACGCGTGACCCGTTCTGTCCTCTCGACACTCTCGCAGAGGTGATCGCAAAGCGACGTCTCAAGGCGGACGTAGTGGTTATCGAGGACGGTGACCACTCGCTCAAGGTGCGCAAGTCCTCGGGGCGAACTACCCGGCAAGCGTGGGACGAAGCCATCGCGGCCATCGACACCTGGATCCGCTCGCCGGCTTCAGCTTGATCGTTCATCCTCGACGGCGTGCCATTCTGCATAGGCATGGAACCCATCGAGGACTACGCGTTTCTGGGAGACACTCATTCCGCCGCCTTGGTCTCCAAGGTCGGATCCATCGACTGGTTGTGTCTGCCGCGCTTCGACTCTCCGGCGTGCTTTGCTGCAATCCTCGATGAACAGCGAGGAGGGCACTGGAGCATAGCTCCCGCCTCCGGCGATTTCACCACCGAGCGAGCCTACCGTCACGAATCCATGGTGCTCGAGACGACCTTCGCGTCGCGCGAGGGCACGGTGAAACTAACCGACTGCCTTCCCATCGAGCAGGGTGGCGAGCTGGTCGATCCTCGACTGGTACACACCCATGATGTCGTCGTCCGTATCGTCGACGGCCTGTCGGGATCGGTGCCGGTGACGATGGAGTTCGCGCCGCGCTTCGATTACGGAGGTATAACGCCCTGGATTCGCACGCGTGGAGGAGGCTTCGAGGCGGTGGGGGGGCCGAATGCGCTCGACCTCCAGGCGACCGTCCCGCTCATGAAGAACCGCGTGGCGGTCGGCGCCGCGTTTACGGTGAACGCCGGTGAACGGGCGATGTTCATGGCTCGAGCTCACGCTTCTCATCGCAACCCCCCGGACCTCGATGTCGAAGCGGACTGCGACTGGCTGGTTGGTAGAACCGATCGTTTTTGGCGTGAGTGGGCCGCTCGCTGCACCTACCACGGAAAATGGAGACGCGAGGTGATCCGGAGTCTGCTGATTCTCAAGGCCCTCACCTACTCGCCCACCGGAGGCATCGTCGCGGCCCCAACGACTTCGTTGCCCGAGGACATCGGCGGTATTCGCAACTGGGACTATAGGTACTGTTGGTTGCGCGACGCTACTTTCACTCTCGAGGTGCTGCTGGATCACGGGTACACATCCGAAGCCGAGGAGTGGCGCGACTGGCTGCTTCGGGCGGTCGCCGGCGACCCGGAAGAGTTACAGATCATGTACGGAGTGCGCGGCGAAAGGCGGCTGACCGAAGTCGTCCTCTCCTGGCTGTCCGGCTATGAAGGCTCTGCCCCGGTGCGCATCGGGAACGCGGCCGTCGAACAGTTTCAGCTCGACGTCTACGGCGAGGTTATGGACACTCTCCACTCCGGTGCGCGCGCCGGAAGCGAACCGCTCTCGGAGGCATGGGAGCTTCAGCGCGAGATCGTCGATTTCGTCTGTGACCACTGGCGAGATCCCGATGAAGGTATCTGGGAGGTTCGTTCAGGTCGTGAGCACTTCGTGCACTCAAAGGTGATGGCCTGGGTTGCCGTCGACCGCGGTGTATCGATGATCGAGAATTTCGGTCGTTCGGGACCGGTCGATCACTGGAAGGCGGTGTGCTCGGAGATAAGAGAGGAGATCTTCAATCTCGGCTATGATCATGAACGAGGTCATTTCAAACGGTCTTACGCCGACTCATCGTTGGACGCTTCGTTGCTCGTGCTTCCTCTCGTCGGCTTCGTGGACGCGAAGGATCCACGAATGATTGGAACCATCGAGGCGATACAGGCCGACCTCGTGATCGACGGGTTGGTTCATCGCTACCGCACGTCTGAGACCGCCGATGGCCTCGCTGGGAGCGAGGGCTCCTTCCTGATGTGCAGTTTCTGGCTCGTCGATTGCCTCGAGTTGATCGGGCGTCACGACGAGGCTGAGGAGCTCTTCACGCGCCTGGTTGCCCTCAGCAACGACGTGGGTCTGCTTGCCGAGCAATACGACGTGAGGGCGGGACGGTTCGTCGGTAACTTTCCCCAGGCATTCTCTCACGTGGCGCTTGCGACCAGCGCCTTGGCCCTGGAGCGAGGCGGTGCCTCGCCCGCGCTCAGGCGGGGCCGCTTCGAGTATCGGTGAGGTCGACGGTCGCCGGGGGTTGTGGCCCGGGTTTGCCCCGACGATCGTCGTCGATCTCGTTGCTCAGCGAGTCAAGCGTTGACTGTAACGCCTGGATGCGTCTCTTGAGGGTGGTCTCCGCCTCGCGCAGCTTCCGCACTTCCGCGCGCGCGCGGCGAACGCGTTCGACGGATTTCTCCTCCGTTTCGTCCTTTAGAAGCTCGGCGCTCTGGCGCGCTTCTCTCTCTATGCGATTGGCCTCGCGGTGCGCCTCGCGGGTCAGCACCGTGTAGTCGGCGCGCGCTTTTTCCCTGATCCTCTTGGCTTCCGCCTCGACGTCTGCCTTCAGTGCAGCCGCCTCGGATTCGGCAGCAGAGCGTATCTCATCGGCTTCAGTTCGAGCCCGGGCTGCGTTGTTGTCCGTCTCGATCTCCACCTCTCGAGCTCGAGTCTGTGCCTCGGTATGGAGACGATCGGCCTCATCCTTGACGGCGGAAGCATCGCGCTCGGCCATCTCACGTAGGGCGGCAGCCTCGGTCTCGGCACGCTGTTTGAGTTCCGTCACCTCGGCCTCGAACTTGGCTTGATCGGCGGCGATCGCCTCGAGTGCTTCCGACTTCATCCGGTCGGCGTGATCCCGAGCAAGCTGCATGAGCTTGCCTGCGTCCGAGCCGAGTCTTGCGTAGGGCTCGGCGTCCTCGAGGTCCACGGGTGTCTGCTTCTGCAGCAATTGCTGATGCTCGAGCAATTGCTGGATCTCGGTCGCCACCAGGCTCAGAAACGCATCCACCTCGTCGCGGTCGTAGCCACGCACGCGCGTCGAGAACTGGGTGTTCTGGACCTCTTCGGGTGTTAGCTGCTCGGGCGCGGTAGCAAAGGCTTCGCTCGTGTTATCGATCGGCTGGTTCATGACCTGGTTCCCCCCGTCGCCAGTCGTTCGGCATCTGCTCCGACCGGCTCGACTTCGTCCTCCTGGTCTGTCTCGACGCGGAGGTCGTCTGAGGCCTCCCGCCGCTCCCCGCCGGCATCCTCGCCCTTCTCCGGGAGTTCATCCTGCTCCATGCCCTTACTCGGGGCGGAGCCCTCCTCGTCGAGCTGACCCGCGATCGTCAGCAGGCGTTGTTTGAGCGAGTCGATACGTTGCCGCGCCTCAGACTCGACTTCGCCCAGGTCCGACAGCCGGGACTCCGCCTCGGCCAGCGCGCGCTGTGCTTCGGACTCGGCCGCCGAGCGCACCTGTTCGGCATTGGATGCGGCCTCCGACCGGAGCCGCTGTGAGTTCTTCTCGGCCTCCGTCCGCACCTGCTCGGCGTACCGCTCCGCCTCGTCGACGACCCGCGCCGCAGCCGCGGCCGCCTCTTCGGCGACGCGCGCCGCCTCGGACTCGGCCTCCGAACGAGTCTTGGCCGCCCAATCGTGCGCCTGCTGTAACAAGTCGCCGATCTCGTCACCGATGCGTTGGTAGACGTCGTCGGGAAGTCGCTCCGACATGACGAACCTCTCCTCCCACCCGCGTGGTGGCCCTTTGCCCTTTATGAGAGCTTGACCACTTCGCAGCACAGTCTGGCGGCGCGCTGCAAGGGTGTCAATCTAGAAGATGGGGGGCTACGCCCGCGGCGGGGCCGGAGGCGGCGGCGGAGCCGGCTGAACTCCCGGAGGAGACGAGTAACCGAAGGTCATGGACTCCAGTGCGGCGATGCGCTCGTCGAGTGGTGGGTGTGTGGCGAAGAGCCGGTTGAGCCAGGCCCCCGATTTACTGGTACGAACCCCGGGAGCTCCACCCTGAGCTTTGAGCGCGTTTGGCTCCTCGATCCACATGTGAGCCGTCGCGCGGGTCGCATAGCGCACGACCGTCTGGTCGCCCTTGAGCTTCCGAAGGGCGGAGATCAAGCCCGCGGGGTTGCGAGTGAAGTTCACCGCGTCGGCATCCGCGAGGAACTCCCTGCGGCGCGACACGGCGAACTGCATGAGCTGAGCGATCAGGGGAGCCAGAATCATCAACGCGAGTCCGAAGATGGCGACGACTCCTCCGAGATTGCTGCCGCCGTTCCGATCGCGCGACATACCTCCCCACCACATGGCCCTCAAGAGCCAATCGGCCAGCAACACGATGACTCCCACCAGCGTCACTGCGACCGTCATGACGAGGATGTCTCGGTTCTGAATGTGGCTCATCTCGTGCGCGATCACGCCCTCGAGCTCATCGCGGTCCATCTTTTGCAGCAGGCCGGTGGTGACCGCGATGGCCGAGTGCTCGGGATCTCGACCGGTTGCGAACGCGTTGGGCGCATCGTCTTCGACGATGCAGACGCGTGGCTTGGGTATGCCCGATGCGATTGCCATGCCCTCCACCAGGTTGTGCAACTGTTTGTAGCGAACCGGATCCGCATCGACCGCGCGGCTGGCCCTCAGCGCGACCTTGTCGGAGTTGTAATAGCTCCCCCAACTCATTCCGATCGCGACGAGAACCGCAATGCCCGGTCCGATAGGCCCGGTGTCCGTCATGTAACCGAACACGAATCCCATAGCCACGGTCAGAACGACGAAGATGAAGATGAGCAGCCAGGTCTTGCGAACGTTGGATTGGATGCGCTGGTACATGAGGAGCTAGATGCCTCCGGCTACTGCGACGGCGGCCGTTGTCCGGGCGGCGTCTGGGGCGATGATGTCTGCTGAGGAGTTCCTCCGCCCTGCCCGAAGTCGACGCGCACGGGCCGGCGACTGGCGGCGTCTTCCACCTCGAAGTACTTCGCTTCCCGGAAGTTGAACGTTCCGGCGAAGATGCTGCTTGGGAACTGCTCGCGAGCGTTGTCGTATTGCAGAACCTGGTCGTTGTAGAACTGGCGGGCATAGGCGATGCGCCCCTCGGTGCCCGTCAACTCCTCTTGCAAGGCCAGGAAGTTCTGGTTCGCCTTGAGGTCCGGGTATGCCTCGGCCACGGCGAAGAGTTGCCGGAGCGCGCCGGTGAGCATGTTCTCGGCCTGCGCCTGCTGCTCGACTCCCTGTGCGGCCACGGCTTGCTGCCGTGCGGCTACGACCGCTTCGAGGGTCTGTCGCTCGTGCGCTGCGTAACCCTTGACGGTCTCCACGAGGTTCGGAATCAGGTCGTAGCGTCGTTTGAGCTGCACGTCGATCTGTGACCAGCCTGCCTCCACCCGGTTTCGAAGCTGAACCAGGCGGTTGTACAGGACGATCCCGATGATCACCAACAAGGCGATCACTCCGAGAATGATGAGCGTTGCAGTCACCCGTGCCTCCTTTTGACGTCTTCAACCTAGCTCACGGCCGACAGGACATCGTTCCGGTCTTCATAGCCTCGTGCAGCCCTCTCGGAATTACAAGCCTTGCGTGCGACCCGTGGTTAGGATGCTCGCCCATGAGAGTTCGCATCGAGTTCTGCACCAACTGAAACTACGGGCCCAAGGCCGTCAGTTTGACGGACCTCATCCTCACCGAGTTTCAGGATCATGTCGCCGCACTCGAGCTCGTCCCGGGTTCTGGGGGAGCGTTCGAGATCCACATCGACGACGATCTGGTTTTCTCCAAGAAGCAGCAGCGCCGCTTCCCGGAGGACGAGGAGATCCTCGGCCCCCTGCGAAACCGTATCTGAGCCGTTCACCTTCCGTGCGACCCTGCTAGGGCTGCAGCATCTCGCTGATCTCGAAGGCCAGCTCCAGGCTCTGCTGCGCATTCAAGCGAGGATCGCAGAGCGCCCGGTAGCGATCTCCCAGCCGATCGTCGTCGCCCTCGGTCGCCTCCAAGCCTCCACCCCCCAAGCACTCGGAGACGTCCTCGTTGGTCAGCTCGAGATGGACGCCTCCCGGCACGCTGCCCTCCTGGTGGTGGACGGCGAAGAACCCCTTGATCTCGGCCAATATGTCATCGAACCGGCGCGTCTTCAGACCGGATCGGGTGGTGAGCGTGTTGCCGTGCATCGGATCGCACACCCACGTCACCTTGCGATCGGTCTTGCGAACGGCTCGGATGAGCGACGGCAGCTTCTCCTCGACCTGCGCGGCCCCCATTCGCGCGATGAAGGTGAGGCGCCCAGGCGTCTGCTGGGGGTCGAGGCGCTCGCATATCTCTACGACCTCGTCCGGGGTCGCCTGGGGGCCGAGCTTGCAGGCAACCGGATTGCGGATCCCCGACATGAACTCGAGATGCGCACCGTTCAACTGGCGGGTGCGCTCGCCCACCCACAGCAAGTGAGCGCTACAGCAGTACCACTCGCCCGAGAGACTGTCCCTGCGCGTCATGGCTTCCTCGAAGGGCAGCAACAGCGCCTCGTGGCTCGTGTAGAAATCGACCTCGTGCAGCACCGGGTCGCGCGTGAGGTCCACTCCGCAGGCGGCCATGAACCGCATCGACCGGTCGATCTGCTTGGCGATCTGCTCGTAGCGCCGTCCCTGCGAGGACTTGGCGACGAACTCCTGATTCCACTCGTGAATCTGACGAAGGTCGGCGAAGCCGCCCTTGGTGAACGCGCGCAGCAGGTTGAGGGTCGCAGCACTCTGGTGATAGGCGCGCACTAGTCGCCTGGGGTCGGCGCGTCGCGCCTTCTCGTCGAAGATCGCATCGTTTACCGCGTGCCCACGAAACGAGGGCAGGCTTTGCCCGTTTGCGCTCTCGGTCGGCGACGAGCGAGGTTTTGCAAACTGACCCGCTATGCGTCCGATCTTGACGACTGGAAGTCCTGAACCGTAGGTCAGCACCACGGCCATCTGAAGGATGACCTTGAGCTTGTCGCGGATGTCGTCGGCGGAGAACTCACCGAAGGCCTCGGCGCACTCGCCGGCCTGCAGTACGAACGCCTCACCCCGTGCTGCCCTCGCCAGCGAATCCGTCAGCCGGCGTGCTTCACCCGCAAACACGAGGGGGGGGAGCTTGCGGAGCTCGTCCAATGCCCCGTCGAGTTCGGCCGCGTCGGGCCATTCCGGCTGCTGCGCCGCCGGTCGGTCGTTCCACGATGCCGGTGTCCAAGTGGAGGTCATAGGGCGAAAGTGTGCCCGCCGGCGCTCGCCGCGTGGCACGATGCAGTCGTGAGGACCGCAGAGCTCGTGAGTCTAGCGGACATCGAGGATGCCAGGCAGCGACTCGCGACCGTCGCCGTGCGCACTCCGCTCGACAGGTCGCGTGCTCTGTCCGATCGCATCGGTGGTGAGGTCTTCATCAAGTGCGAGAACCTCCAGCGTACGGGTTCGTTCAAGATACGCGGCGCGTACAACCGGATCAGCCGCCTCTCAGATGCCGAGTCGAAGGCCGGGGTCGTAGCGGCGTCGGCGGGCAATCATGCTCAGGGAACTGCACTGGCGGCCTCGCTGAACGACATCGGCTCGACCGTCTTCATGCCCCGGGCCGCTCCGCTTCCCAAGGTGGAGGCCACCAAGCGCTACGGGGCGGAGATCGTCCTCACCGGCAAGGACTTTGCCGAGGCGTACGAGGCTGCGATGGACTTCGCGCGCGAGCGAGGCGCGGCTTTCGTGCATCCCTTCGATCATCCCCACATCATCGCCGGTCAGGGAACCTGTGGCCTCGAGATCCTGGAGCAGCTACCGAGCGTCAACACGATCGTCGTACCGGCCGGGGGTGGGGGACTCGTTTCCGGCATCGCGGCTGCAGCGAAGTCTCTGAAGAGCAACGTACGCGCGGTGGCCGTGCAGGCCGAAGGTGCAGCCTCCTTCCCACTCTCGCTGGCGCAGGGACGGCCGACGACCCTCGAGGTCATGTCGACCATCGCGGACGGGATCGCCTGCAACACACCTGGAGAGCGGACCTTCGCCCACGTTCAGGCGCTGGTAGACGAGGTGGTGACCGTGTCCGACGATCAGATCGCCGAAGCCCTCGTGTTCACCGCAGAACGCATGAAGTTGGTCCTGGAACCGGCGGGTGCCGCGGGTGTAGCGGCCGCGATGCTGGGCCTGGGCGAGCTCGAACCACCTGTGGTTGTGGTGCTCTCCGGCGGCAACATCGACCCGCTGCTGCTGCTGCGCGTGATCCGTTTCGGGCTCTCGGCTTCGGGTCGCTACTTCGCCTTCAGGACGCGCATCTCGGACCAGCCCGGAGCGCTTCACCGGCTGCTCGGTCTACTCGCCGAGTTGGGGGCCAACGTCGTGGGTGTGGAGCACCACAGAGAGGGCGTACGGGTGCATCTCGGTGACGTGGAGGTGGCCCTCCAGATCGAGACGAGGGGCCTCGAGCACATCAAGGAGCTGATGGAGCATCTGAACGCGGCGAGCTACACGGTCGAACGCCTCTAGCCGCCGGAGCCACTGCCGCCCGCGCACAGTGGTGCGGGGAGCCCGGAGCTTCCCGATAGGCTTGGGTGCAACAGCATGACCACCCCCCGACTCCCCTCCGCAGACCTTCACCACCTCGTCGCCGCCTGGCTCGCCGAGGACATCGGTCGCGGCGACGTCACGACCAACGCGCTGGTGCCTCCCAATCTACTGGGACGAGCGCGCATCGAGGCGCGCGCCCCGTGCGTGGTCGCGGGGATGAACGCCGCGGGGGTGTGCTTCGAACTGGCGGCTCGCTCCACGACCGGGGACGGGGCGGTCGGTAGGCCGGCCGGCAACGTGCTCGAGTTCAAGGCGGTCGCGGGGGACGGGGGCCGGGTCGAATCCGGCGACGTCATCGCTCGTATCCAGGGCCCGCTGGCCCCCATTCTTACGGCCGAGCGAACTGCTCTCAACCTGCTGGCCAGGCTCTGTGGCGTGGCGACTACCACCGCTCGCTACGTCGACGCCGTCGCCGGCACCGGCGCCAGAATCGTCGATACGCGCAAGACGACTCCGGGCCTACGAGCTCTCCAGAAGTACGCCGTCGCGGTGGGGGGTGGCTCGAACCATCGCTACGGACTGGACGACGGGGTACTCATCAAGGACAACCATCTGGCTGCCGCCGGCGGGGTGACGAAGGCGCTTCGTCGGGTCCGCGCCAACGCACCCCATGGCCTTCGCATAGAGGTCGAGGTGAGCACTCTGGACGAGCTCGACGAGGCGCTGAACGAGGGTGCCGATGCCATACTGCTCGACAACATGGCTCCCGGCATGGTCGCCGAAGCGGTCCGTGTCACCCGAGGCCGAGCTCTGTTGGAGGTTTCGGGGGGAATCAATCTCGACACGGTTCGTTCTTACGCGCTGACGAGGGTGGATCTGATCTCCGTGGGGGCGCTGACGCATTCGGCTCCCTCGATCGATCTCGCGTTGGAGGTAGAGGAGTGAAGATGTTGGAGGTAGAGGAGTAGGGATGGCATTGTCCGCGGAGGCTCTCCGCACCGGTGTCGACGAGAGTTGGGCGGCCGACGTCCGCCGCCTTGCACGCGAGCGCGACGCGATCATCGTGGCGCACAACTATCAGGTACCTGCGATCCAGGATGTTGCCGATTTCGTGGGCGACTCGCTCGAACTGTCTCGCATAGCCGCCGAGACGGACGCTTCGACCATCGTGTTCTGTGGCGTGCACTTCATGGCGGAGAC
This sequence comes from Actinomycetota bacterium, assembly GCA_050694055.1. GTDB lineage: Bacteria > Actinomycetota > CADDZG01 > CADDZG01 > WHSQ01 > WHSV01. The sequence goes on along the minus strand of JBOGWX010000065.1, from coordinate 42,006 downwards.
GGCGAAGATCCTCGCACCGGACAAGCGGGTTCTCATCCCCGACAAGCAAGCCGGTTGCTCGCTCGCTGCCTCGATCACGGCGCAGGAACTCCGGGCGTGGAAGGCGCAACACCCCGGCGCACTCGTGGTGATGTACGTGAACACGACGGCGGAGGTCAAGGCCGAGACCGATTATTGCGTGACCTCCGCCAACGCGGCCAAGGTCGTGCTGTCGCTACCCTCCGATGCCGAGATTCTCTTCGGCCCAGACATGTTCCTGGGCGCGCACGTCGAGCGTGTGACCGGTCGAAAGATGCACGTTTGGATGGGTGAGTGTCACGTCCACGCCGGCATCGACCCCAGCGATATCTCCAGCACCATGGAGCGGCATCCCGACGCCGAACTCCACGTGCACCCAGAGTGTGGTTGTTCGTCACAGTGTATGTACCTGCTGTCGACCGGAGACCTTCCCGCGGACCGAACCTTCGTGCTGGGCACGGGAGGCATGGTTGAGCGAGCGCGCACGTCGAGCGCGAAGGAGTTCATCGTCGCCACCGAGACGGGCATGATGCACAGGCTCCGCAGAGAGAATCCGACCGCCGAGTATATTCCGGCCAACCCCCGCGCCGAATGCGGGTTCATGAAGATGATCACGCCCGGCAAACTCCTCCGCTGTCTCGAAACGAGACAAGACGAGATCACCGTCGGCAACGACATTGCGGCTCGCGCGCGCGTTGCGATCGAACGCATGATCGCCATCAGCTGAAACGGCTAACCATGCCCGCTCGTTATCGTGGTGGTGGCGTGCGTTCGTATACCAACTTACCGAGGGCAACGCGACTGACGATCTTCATCGTGGTTGCGCTGTTCGCGTTGTGCGCCATCCTGCTCCTCGTGTTCCGAGTGGCGCGGGCGGGGGCGCTTCCCGGCACGACCGTTGCGGGTGAAGACGTAGGGGGACTCGGTGGGGAGGAACTGCGTCGCGCCCTCAGAGAGGTGCAGCAGAAACGAGGAGACGAAGTGCTGAGAGTCTCGCCGAGCGACGACGACACCGTGGTCACGACCTCGGGCACCGACATGGGCTATCGAATCGACGTGCTGGAAACGGCCGAGAACGTCCTGGAGCGCGGCCGGCAGGGAAATCCACTGGCGGCTCTGGGAGACCATCTGCTGGCGACGTTCGGCAACATCACCGTGGAACCGGACGATCACCTGGACGACGACGAGTTCCAGTCATGGCTCGAGAGGAACGACGACGAGCTCTCGACGCAACCGTTCCCGGGGGATCTCGAATTCAAGGGTTCGAAGGTCACACCGCTGTACCCCGAGCCTGGGATCCTCCTCCTCGAGGACGAGTTGAACGACAAGGTTGTGCGTGCCGCTCGGACGCCCGGTGACGACCGCATCGTGGCCTCTACCGAAGAAGCCGAGCCCCCGACCGACGATGACGACGTCGACGCGCTTGCCGAGAGAGCCGAGAATCTGGTCGCAGAAGCCATCACGCTTACGCGTCCGAACGGCACCCTGACGATCACGCCCAAGGATCTCGGTGCGATTGTCGATGTCATCGTCGTCGAGGGCGATGGGCAGACCGAACTGGAGCTACGCGTCAAGCCGAGGAAATTGAGCGAACGCGTGGGCGATCGAGCTGCGGACCTCGAAACGGAACCACAGGATGCAACCTTTCAGCTCTCGGGCACAACCGTGGACGTCGTGCCGTCGTTACAGGGTTTCTCCTTCGAGCCCAAGAAGACGGCCAAGCAGATACTCACGGTCGCATCCAAGCGAAGTCGCACCGCTGCGTTGAAGGGCGCCACCGTCCAGGCCGACTTCACCACGAAAGACGCCAAAGACCTGAACATCACGGAGCAGGTGTCGAGCTTCACGACTGAGCACGCCTGCTGCGAGCCGCGCGTCGCGAATATCCATGTGATAGCGGATCTGGTTGATGGGGTGGTCGTCGAGCCGGGCGAGAGCTTCTCGCTCAACGACTTCGTCGGGCCCCGCACGACCGCAAAGGGTTTCGTCGGAGCACCGGCCATACGCGATGGGGAGTTCGTAGAGGAGATCGGAGGAGGCATCAGTCAGTTCGCCACGACCTTTTTCAATGCCATCTACTTCGGTGGCTACGACTTTCTCGAGTATCAGGCGCACTCGTATTACATCAGCCGCTATCCGATGGGGCGTGAGGCAACCATTTCTTCACCGGCCCCCGATCTCGCGTTTCTCAATGATTCCGAGGCCGGCATCTTCATCGACACCGCGTACACCGACACCTCTATCACCGTGACCTTCTACGGCAACGTCGATGGCGATATCGAGTCGGTCACGAGTGCGCCTTACAACTTCGAGCCACCCGAGCCGGAGTGCCGCGAGAACCGCGCTCTGGAAAAGGGCGAGCAGGTCGTGGTCGACTCGGGCCACGAGGGGTTCGACATAGTGGTCACGCGCATCTTCCCCGGAGGCGCTGAAGAGGAGTTCTTCACCCGCTACCAGAGTGGACCGATGATCGTCGAGCGCCGCAACTGCTAGAGAACTCGGTGGTTGGTCGGGGTTGCTTCACGGCCCTCCCATGGGGAAGCCGCCTCGCTCTCCGTAGTGAAACCTCCGCCGACGGCCACGCTCCGTCGCGCGAGCGCTAATAACACCATCGTAATTAGGGTCCGCGTCTTGACACTTCTGTGGTCTGTTGTGCTTGATGTTGCTTCTGTCAAACAAGGACGAGGTGAATATTCGATGCGTCTAGCCGGGTATCGGGGCAGGCACCTGAGGTCCCGCCCGAAACGGCGCGGTCCCGCCGTCGTGGGAACCGCGGCCGTGTTGTGGGCCGGGCAGTCCGCCATCGCCCACGCCGCCCAGCATGTCGTGGCGAAGGGTGAGACCCTTTCCGACCTTGCGGTTCGCTACGGGACGACGACGAGAGCGCTGGCTCGAGCGAACGGTCTGGCCGACCCCAATCTGGTGGTGGCGGGAACCTCGCTCCGCATTCCGGGGACGGATGGAGGATCGACGGCCGTCTCGTCGGGTTCGGCGCACACCGTGCAGGCCGGCGAGACCCTGTGGGCTCTCGCGCGACGCTTTGGAACGACGGTGGACGCGCTGGCGAGGGCCAACGGCATCTCGAACCCCAATCTGGTGGTTGCGGGTACGACCATCAAGGTCGCGGGCGCGCACGGAACCGGTGGATCGAGCGCGACTGGGGCCGCGAGCCACACCGTGCAGGCCGGCGAGACTCTCTCCGACATCGCCGTTCGTTTCGGCGTGACGGTCTCGGCCCTGGCGCGCGCCAACGGCATCTCGAACCCGAACTTCGTGGTTGCGGGCACGTCGCTCTCGGTGCCAGCGGGTGGCGCCGGCGGCGCGCCGGCGGCGGTCGCGCCGGCCCCCGTGAGCTCCGGCGAGATCGGCTACCTGTTGGAGCAGGAGGCCGTGGCCAACGGGGTCAATCCGTCTCTGATCAAGGCGATGGCTTACCAGGAGAGCGGATGGCAGCAGGACGTCGTCTCCAGCGCCGGCGCCATCGGAGTCATGCAGGTCATGCCGGCCACGGCGCGCTGGGTCAACAAGATCCTTCTCGGTGGGGCGTCTCTCGATGTGCGCAAGGCTCACGACAACATCAAGATGGGCGTGTCGTACATGCGCTATCTGCTGTCCATCATGCCCACCCAGGACCAGGCACTCGCGGCCTACTACTCGGGCCCCGGCAATGTCGGTAGCAAGTTGCACCGCTACCAGCGCGTTTACGTCGCCGCCGTGAACGCACACACCACCCGCTTCTGAGGCCGGCTCACGACCGGGTTTCCGAGCCGGAGGCACCTTCCGGTTCTCGGTAAGGGGTTGCGATCACACCCGCGACCGAAGCCACCAATCCGGTGATGGCTCCGGCGGCAACGAGCGTGAGCCCGAACCCCGGGCTCGCCCTGCCGACGAGGTCCAACTCCTGGTAGAGAGGAGAGGCGGTGTCGGCGATCGCCCGGTACGAGGCAATCGCGAACCCGCCCACGACCACCGCCGAGAGAAACCCGAACCAGGCCCACTTGCCTCGCCGGCGCACCAGCAGCACCAAGGCCGAAGCCATGAGCACCACCCCGGCGATGATCGAGTTGACGCCGTAGGGCGTTGCGGTTCCGGCCACCGGCTCGGTCCTCTGCTCCTCGTCGTCAAAGGCTTCTCCGGTCCCGAAGTCGGCATCCTCAGCCGGTTCGGGGACATCGGAGAGCGACACCCATTCGAACAACGAGCCGATGACTATGGCGGCCCCGGCAGCGATCATGAGGGCGACGGCGACCGTACGTACACGATCGAAGAAGTCTCCTTGCAGGGCTAGGGGCGACACCCGGGTAGCCTACTTGCATGCCTCAGAAACGGAGTTGCCTGCTGGCCATTCACGCTCATCCAGACGATGAGTCGTCGAAGGGCGCGGGGACCATGGCCCTCTATGCGAACCAGGGCGTGCGCGTGGTGCTGGTCTGCACAACCGGCGGCGAGGAGGGCGAGATCCTCAATCCCCGGATGGACCAGCCGGGAATCCTCGATCGCATCGACGAGATTCGCAAGGCCGAATTGCAGACGGCGTGCGACATGCTCGGGGTGGCCGAGGTCTACCTCCTCGGATATCGGGACTCGGGGATGCCGGGCCGGCCGTCTAACTCTCATCCCGAGGCCTTCACCAATGCTGATCCCGCCGAGGCCGTGGGCCGCCTGGTCGAGATCATTCGCAAGGAGCGGCCCGAGGTCGTGCTCTGCTACGACGAGTCTCGAGGCTACGAGCATCCGGATCACGTGCGGGTGCACGAGTGGGGGACGCAGGCGTTCAGCGAGGCCGGCGACCCGGAGTTGCATCGTGACCGAGGCGAGCCGTGGCAACCCTCGAAGCTCTACTACTTCGCAACCTTTTCGAAGCAGCGCATGATGGCGCTGCATCAAGCGATGATCGACGAGGGCAGGGAGAGCCCTTATGAGGGGTGGCTCGAACGCTGGGAGGAGAACGGCTTTCGAGAGCCGGAGATAACCGCCCGGGTTGATGTCGGTGACTACGTCGAGCTTCGCACCAAGGCTCTGCTCGCCCACGCGACGCAGATCGACCCCGACTCATGGTGGTTTGCCATCCCCGACGACGTGATCAGAAAGGTTTATCCGTGGGAGGACTACACCCTGGTGACTTCGACGGTCGAGACCGAGAATCCCGAGGACGATCTCTTCATCGGTACCGGCTGAGCAGACGGGAGTCTCCCGGCGGATCAGCCCTTTACCACGCCCATCGGTCGCAGGCGGGCGACGACACGGCTGAGCCCGGCCCCCTCGCAGGTCTCGACGACCTCCTCGGCGTCCTTGTAGGCGTAGGGAGCCTCCTCGCTCAACGACTTCCAGCGCGTCTTCGCGAGGACGATGCCCTCGCCCTCCAGCCGTCTACGGAGATCCTGCCCGCTCATCTGCTTCTTGGCTTTCGTGCGCGACATCGCCCGGCCCGCTCCGTGACAGGTCGACGAGAACGATCTCTCACCCGACTCGTCGGTGCCCGTCAGGATGAACGAGGCGGTGCCCATCGACCCCGGGATCAATACGGGCTGCCCCGTCTGACGGAAGCGCTCGGGGAGATCAGAGTGGCTCGGGCCGAAGGCCCGGGTCGCGCCCTTCCGGTGCACACATACCCGGCGCTTCGCACCATCGACCGTGTGCGCTTCGAGCTTCGCCAGGTTGTGAGCCACGTCGTAGACGAGGCGCATCCCCAGGTCTCGCGCCGAGCGAGAGAAGACGGACTCGAAGGCCTTGCGCGCGCCGTCCATTAGCACCTGGCGATTGGCAAGCGCAAAGTTGCCACACGCGTTCATGGCCCGCCGGTAGCTCTCCGCGAGGTCATGGCTCAGAGGAGCGCACGCGAGTTGCCGGTCGGGTGGTTCGTAACCGAAGGTGTTGCCGAGCCGGTCGATCGAGCGCAGGTAGTCCGTGCAGGTCTGGTGCCCTATGCCGCGCGAGCCCGAGTGAATCATCACGCACACCTGACCAGAACTGAGGCCGAGGACTTCTGCCGCACGCGCGTCGCGAATCTCGTCTACGACCTGGACCTCCAAGAAGTGGTTGCCCGCCCCGAGACTGCCGAGCTGGCTCGTTCCGCGCTCTTTGGCGCGCTCGGACACCTGGGAGGTGTCGGCGTCGGGGAGAGTGCCCGAATCCTCACAGGACTCGAGGTCTTCGTCCCATCCGGCATTGCGCTCGACCGCGTAGGCGACACCTTCGGTGAGAACGCGATCAAGGTCGCCGCCCTTCAGCTTCAACCGACCGCTCCCGCCAACGCCGCGCGGCACGTGGCGTCCCAGAGCATCCACTACCTCCTTCAACGAGTCGAGCAGGTCGTCGCGCTGGAGGTCGGTGCGCATGAGACGCACTCCGCACCCGATGTCGAAGCCGACACCCCCAGGTGACAGCACGCCACCCGCGTCGGGATCGGTCGCTGCGACGCCGCCGATGGGAAAACCGTAGCCCCAGTGGATGTCGGGCATCGCGTAACTTGCACCAACGATGCCCGGAAGCGTTGCAACGTTGGCAACTTGCTCGGCTGCCCGATCCGCCAGCGCCTTGTCGAAAAGATCTTTGGAAGCGAACACTCGACCCGGTACGTTCATCCCATCGACGAAACCGACCGGTAGTTCCCATTCGAACTCGGCAACGCGTCTTGGCTCGCTCATCGGCTTTCGTCTTACCCGCTAGGCTCTCAGATATCGAAGAACACGGTCGCGCTCCATCCCGAAGATGACTTGCGCACGGCCAACTGGTGGTAGGTGACGGCTTTGATCTGGATCGCCGTCTCGGCTTCAACTCCGAGAGGCTCGATCAGTATGCGCCCGACGGCGCGCTCATCACCAACCTCGCTCAGCTGCACCGAGGAGAGTGCGGCATTGCGCGCATCGTGCACGTAGAGCACCTCGCTGAGCCAGTCGACCAGGAGCCCCTCACGGTCGCGCGCCTCGACGGTGATGTCAATCAGTTCACAGGCCCCCGACCGGTCCGGCTGCCAGATGCCGGCGATGTCGCAAAGCCCGCGAGTGGCCTGCTCGAACAGGTCCTCCACCCTTGTCCCATGGGCTCGCAGGCCGATGTCGGCGGTGTGCTCGAGGATCTCGTAACCACTCATGGCTCCGCTCTTTGCTCGAGGAGCCCCGAGACTAGTTGCGTTCGGACAGCGTCTTCTCGAGCACGGCTCGGATGTCGTCGCCGAGCAACTCTTCCTTCTCGAGAAGTGCATCCCGCAGGGCTTCGATGAGATCCCTATTGTGCTCCAGTTTGTAGCGCACCTGGTTCTTTTGATCGACGAGCATGTCTTCGACCTCGCGCTTGGTGTCGTCGTTGCTGAGCACTTTCGCCACGATGTTCGGAGCACTGTGAGCACCGTGGTTCACGGCGTCGTAGGACACCAGCGAACGACCCATGCCAAGAGAGCCCACCATCTGAGCCCCGAGACTGGTCGCTGCTACGAGATCGTTGGACGGTCCTGTGCCGTGCTCGCCAAAGAACAGCTCTTCGGCGCACATTCCGCCAAGCGCGATACGGATCGTCGACTCGAGCTCCGACTTTGTCTTCGTGAAGCGTTCCTCGGTGTCGGAGTGAGCGAGAAGCCCGAGGGCATGACGGCGCTTGATGATCGAGAGCACCTCGAGCTTGCGCCAGTCACTTGCGAATAGATACGCGGCCACGGCGTGCCCCGCTTCGTGCGTCGCGATCAGCTGGCGTTCACGATCGGTGTAGGCAACCGGCTGCGCGAGGCCGATTTCCTCTGAGAGCCGTGCCCGCTGAACATCACGCCAGTTCAGTTCCTTACGTCCCTCCCGAATGGCCCATACGAGAGCTTCGTCCAGGATGTGCTCGAGCATCGCCGGGCTGTAGCCGAGCGTCATGGCCGCGAGCTCCTCGCGCAGTTCTTCACGATCCATGTCGTCCGCATGCGCTCGCCGCTCGAGAAAGTAGTCAACCAGGTCTCGCCGGCCGTTCCGAGAGGGCAGGTCGAAGTACAGAGTTCGATCGAAGCGACCGGGACGCATCAGCGCGGGATCGAGATTGTCTGCCCTGTTCGTCGCCGCGATGATCAAGACGTTGGCGTAGTCCGCGGGACGCTTCTTCAGATGTCGGCGACTCGGAAGGTACTTGTTCACCGCGTCGATGAGCCGGTTTCGCATGCGCTGTCCGAACGGTGGCGAGTCGAAGCTCTGGAGCTGGATCAGCATCTCGTTGACCGCCGCGTCCTTGTCGCCCGAGCCCATCATGCGAGCGACGCTCCGACGTTCACCCTGATACTCGGTAAAGGAGTTCGTGCCGTGTCGTGCACCGCCGATCGCGTCGATCTCCTCGATGAACCCGATCGCCCCGCCCTCCTTGCGCGCCGCCTTCTTGACCGTCTTGAAGAAGCTTCGGATCTTGAGCGACGAGCCCCCTTGCCACATCGAGGTCAGAGCCGGGGAGGAGACGAAGAAGAAGGGCACGCCGGCCTCGGCGGCCATGGCTTTGGCGATGTGCGTCTTGCCGGTGCCCGGCGGTCCCTCGAACAGGATGCCCCGGCGGGGGTTTCCGCCGAGCTCCTCTCTGAAGGACTTATAGGTCAGGAAGATCTGCAGACTGCGCGTCACCTCCTCGAGCACGATGTCGAGACCACGCACGTCCGAAAAATCGATGGGGATCTCCTCGGGGCTGAAGCGTACGTGGGGGCTTCGCCCGTTCAGAAGCGGCAGCGCCAGGACGAGACCGATCATCAGCACGATCACGACGGGGAGCAGGTAGAGCATGGCGTCGGGACCGAGCCGGGGCCAGCCGAGGGCGAGAGGGTTGTTCTCCAGGGCCCGCCTGAGGAGGTAGACGAAGACTACGAGCCCGACGACCAGAACCCAGCGCAGACGCGCCTGACGGTTCTTCTCGCGCGCTCGTTCGACGTCCGCTCGGTGGACCGTGGCGACTCGACGCCAGGTCTCGCCGGACGGATTGAGCTGCCCCGCGCTCGTGGATTCGGACTTCTCCACTCCCCATGCTCCTTTAGTCGACCGTTCGAGCAGTGTGGCACTAATTGGAAATGAGCGGTACCCGGTTCTCCCCCGATAATGCCAGGATTGCGACTGTTTGTGGTCGAGAGACTACGAAGAGACACTGGATCGTCTGTTCTCCCAGAGCCCTGAGCGAGCGAGACGACGCAGCAGGCGAGGGGGGCCCACCGGCGCCGGGCCGCTAGGGAAGCTTGAGCAGATCGTCGACGACGTCCCCCACGTCATCGACCGTGTCGTCCACCACGTCGACCGTGTCGTCGACCGTGTCGTCCACCACGTCGACCGTGTCGTCTACCGTGTCGTCCACCACGTCGACGGTATCGTCTACCACCTTGCCGAGCCCGCCGTCGGACTCGCCGTCCGATCCCGAACCGCCGGGAGCGGTGGACGTGTCGGCATCGGAAGCGGACCCTCCCGGTCCGGGTGCGTGGTCGGGACCGGTGGAGTCGCCTCCGCCTCTACCGGCGCGCCTGGACCCGGCCCCCTCGGACGACTTCGCCTTGGGGTGAGATGCACCGTCCTTGCTTGCCGCCGCCATGGCGATCGCATCGGCCTGGGGAACGGGTGGAGCGGTTGACGTCTGGGCCACGACGATGGCGATCTCTCGGTCGCGCGGCGCCGCCGCGACCCGAGGAGTTGCCTGTGGGAGCAGCGCGGCCCCCCCGACGACTACCGCCAGGCCGGTGGCGGCCGCGGTCTGAGCGATGGCCGTGGCACCCGTCTGCCGCAACCACTCGAACGCGCGGCCGAGCAAACGCTGCGGAGCGGTGGTCGCCGCCGCCCACCACTCGAAGGAGTTTCGTCCGGCGTAGTGCGAGAGGAAGGCGTCGACTGCGCCGGGATCGAGCTGTGACCCGGCTCCCTTCTTGAGGACCTCGATGGCTTTGCGGTGGTGACCGCCCGTGCGGTAGGAACGGGTGGTGGTGATGGCGTCGAAGGTGTCGGCGACGGCGACGATGCGTGCGCCGAGCGGGATGTCGTCGGCGGTCAGCCGGTCCGGGTAACCCCGGCCGTCGACGCGCTCGTGGTGATGCCGAACGATGGAGGTGAGCTCGGGGTCACCCACCGCGTCCACCATCTCGGCTCCGTGCACCGAGTGCAACTTCATGAGCTCGAATTCTTCGTCCGTGAGCTTGTCGGGCTTATTGAGCAGCTCCTCGGGGACCTGCATCTTGCCGACGTCGTGCACGGCGGCCGCGGTTCGAATCTTCGCTATCTCTTCGCGCGGCAAACCCATGGCCCTCGCGATCGACTCTGAGTGACGCGCCACCCGCCGGGTATGCCCGTGGGTGTAGGGATCCCGTGCCTCCAGCGCGGCCGCCAGCTTCTGTAGCAGCTCGATCCGGCGGGCCGGTGTCATGCCGGGATCCGCCGCGGGCCCGTCTTCGAGAAGGCCGATCATCTCCGCGACGTCCTTTTCGTTGCGGACGCGCTTGAAGTAACCCCACAACATGAGGTCACCGAACACGACGTCTCGAGACCCCTTGTTGCGCATCCACAGCGCGGAGCCGAGGCTCGCGGCGATCATCGAGAGCGCCATGCCGAGGATGCTCGAGATCAGGAGCGAGCCGATCAGCCCGCTCCGTTGTAGCAGCGAGACGGCGACCACCGGGACGATCGCAACGAAGGAGGTTGCCACCACCACGTGCGGCAGGTAATGCCTCAGGTCACGACGGTTGCTTCGCTCCGCCATCTTCGTCCTTTCGCGTGCCCACGCGCGCGGGCCATGCCTTACTCGGTCTGCATCGGCACTTGGAAGAAAAAGGTAGAGAAAGATACGTACAACGACGTAGGCCGGTTTGGGGGGAACGCGTCGTTCAGAGGGTTTTGGGGGGCTCAGGAGGGTGCGGCCGGCGCCGGAGCACGGGCCTCCACGAGCCCCACGAGCACGAACGGGAGCGCGAGGGCGAGCGCCGCGCCTTGAAGGAGACCGACGATCAACCAGGCGATGGAGTCCGCCACCGGCGCGGCTAGGAGACGTCCGATCAGCGAGGTAAGCACCCACACGACCACCGCGAAGCCGGTCATCGCCAGAGCGACACCGCTCAGCCGGCTCGACGTAGACGATGCCCGGGCGCCTGTTGCTGCGAAGCGCCACGACCCCAGCGCGGTGGGGATGTGTCCCGCCTGGTCCCGCTCGATCGCCCGCCTGGCGGCCCGCAGCATCAGCGGCAGGAGCGCCAGTTGGAGAGCGAGCGCGATGAACCGCGCGTAGCGCGCCCGGTCGATGGCCTCTTCGTCCACCCCTCGGACCCGGTCCCCCGAGGGGAGCGCCTCGATGGCCGCATGGACCTCCTGGGTTGCGATCACGTCCTGGAAGAAGAACCCCCAAGCGACGTTCACTGGGATCGTCACGAGGGCGACGATCAGAAAGAAAGTCGAGAAGTTACGCAGCGTCGTCCTCAGCGGCCGGTCGAGAAGCATCGATGGAGTTTAGGCACCCGGCCACCCTTGCGGGACGGGATAATCGCCCCTGTCTCTGACTGGGGGTATGTGAGTGAGGATTCTGCTGTGGCACGGCTATCTGCTGTCGGGCTCTGGGTCGAATCTGTACACCGTGAACATCGGGCGCATTTGGCGTGCGGAGGGACACGACGTCCTGGTGATGTGCCAGGAGCGTCATGCAGCCGAGTTTGCCTTCGTCGACGGCGACGGCGGTTTCAACGCCGACAACACGAGGTTTGAGCTGACCGCCACCGAACACGCCCCGGGCGCCGGCCGGCTTCGTGTTCTGCGCCCGAACATCGGCGAGGTTCTTCCCGTGTACGTCTACGACGAGTACGAGGGGTTCACCGCCAAGCGCTTCGTCGATCTCACGACGGAGGAGCTCGAGCGCTACACGTCGGCCAACATCAGAGCCATGGTGACCGCCATCGAGGAGCACCAGCCCGACGCAATCATTACCGGTCACGAGGTCATGGGCCCCTACATTGCGCGTGAGGCCTGCAAGCGCACCGACACGGAGTATCTCGCCAAGCTGCACGGGAGCGCACTCGAGTACGCAGTCAAAGAGGAGCCGGAGCGCTACACCAGGTTCGCGAGCGAAGGTCTCGGAGCCGCGCGCGTTGTCACGGGTGGGAGCAACTACATGATCAAAGAGGCGGCGTCGGTCGTTCCCGGATGGGAGGAGCGCGCCCACATCGTCAATCCCGGCTGCGACATCGACCTGTTTCGACCAGTCGAGCGCGACCCGGCCGCGCCCCCGAGCGTCGGCTACGTCGGGAAGTTCATCGTCTCCAAGGGTGTGCACAACCTTCTGGGCGCACTGGGTCTTACGACGACCGAGAACCTGCACGTCACGATCGTCGGATACGGCGGCTTCGAGAAGGGACTGCACGAGATCGGCAGCGCGCTCCGGACCAATGACCCCGAGGTGCTCGAGACGCTCGCCGTGCGCGGCGACGGAGTGCAAGAGCTGACGCATCTATTGCAGTTCCTCGACGACGGACGAGCCGACGATGCCTATTTCGCGCGCGCGGCCAAGGTCACCGTGCAGTGGCCGGGACGTCTGGAGCACGCGGCGCTCTCGCAGGTACTTCCCTACTTCGACATACTGGTGGTGCCGTCCGTGCTCGCAGAGGCCTTTGGAATGGTTGCCGCGGAAGCTGCCGCCTGCGGCGTGCTACCGATCGTGCCCGGTCACTCCGGCATCGGGGAGGTCGGCCGCGCCATCGAGGAGGCCATCGCTGCGCCCGGACTCTTGACTTACGACCCCGAACAGCCCCTCGAGGGAATAGCTCGCTGCATCGACTCGGTCTTTGCGCTTCCACTCGAAGACCGAACTACCATGGCGGAGCGGGCCGTTGCGCTGGCGCGCGAGCGATGGTCGTGGAGGGTGGTCGCCGACCGGCTACTCGAACTCGCAACTCCCGAGGGGACGCGCTAGCAAGCTTCAGGTGACCTGTGGCCCTGCGTGGGTCTTGAACGACTAGAGTTTCCTCATGAGGGCGGGCGAACAGTTGCGGCCTTTGGGCCTCGGCGAGATCCTTGATGTCGGTATCAAGATCTACACGCGCAACGCGTTGACCTTGTTCAGGATCGTGGCCGTCGTGGTCATACCGGTGCAGTTCTTGACCGCAGTCATCACCCTGACGGCGATACCAGGATCGTTTGCCGGCCCCATGACGGGTCGGACGGAGCCGCAGCCGGGGGAATCCTTCGAGCAGTTCGAGTCCGAGATCTGGACCTTCCTTGCCGCTGTGGGCCTCATCTTCCTGCTCACCTTCCTGTCGAGCACATTGGCGACCGCCGCGTCGTTCAAGGCCGTCGGTACCGCTTATCTGGGAGGTACTCCTGACTGGCGGTCATCGCTGTCGTTTGCCACACGGAAGCTTCACTCCGTGCTGTGGGTGTCGATCCTCTCCGGTCTCTTCATCGTTCTCGGGCTCATCGCGCTGATCGTGCCCGGCATCTGGCTCTACGGCAGCTACGCGGTAGCCCTGCCGGCCCTGCTGACGGAAGACACGCGGGGGACCAAAGCATTGAGACGGTCGTTCAGGTTGGTGCGGCATCGATGGTGGCCCACCTTCGGGTTGCTCATCCTGACCGCCATTCTGGCCGGCCTGGTGGGCCAGGCCATAAGCCTGGTGTTTACGGGGCTCATCTTCACCCCGCTGGGCGACGGCCCGCTCGGCTCGGTCGTCATCAATGCGCTGTCGTCGACGGTTGCAAGCGTGCTGACGACACCGGCGGTCGCCGCAATCACTTCCGTTCTCTACTTCGACCTGCGGGTGCGCAAGGAGGGCTTCGATCTTCAGCTACTGGCGCAGCGCATCGGCGCTACCGGCACCGGACCATCCCTGGCGCCGGCCGCCGGGGAGTGGGGCGGCTGGGCTTCCGGTCATCCGGAGAGCCCCGGCCGGGATCAACCTCCCTACTGGCCACCGCCTCCGGGGTGGCAACCGTCCCCGGGCGCTACCGATCACCACCCACCCGGCCAAGAGCAACCGCCACCACGTGACTCATAAGCTCCTAGCAGTGGTGACGGCGGCCTCGTTGTTGTCCGCCACTGCGCTCGAGGCCGGCGGCCAGGAGGTCACGAGGGGGCGTTTCGCAGAACTGGCGGAAGAGGCCATCGACGACTCGAGGGCGCGTGAGCAGCTTGCCGACGTGACCTCGGTCGACGGCGTCTCCGTGGACACTCGAGCACTGCTCGACGGCAAGCGCGACGAGGTCAGGGCGCGGCTCGAGACTGTGACCGCGGAACTGGACGGGGGGCCCGAAGGCTCCTCCGGCCGGCTGAGAGACGAGGCGAGCGAGATCCTCGCACAGCCGCGCTTCGAGCAGGAGGACGTCCTCCCCAGACCGCTGCGCGGTGTCCTGGAGTGGCTCGGCGGGGTGCTTCAGACGGTCTTCGGACCGATCGTCTCAGCGGTCGCGGAGCTCGTCGCCGCGCTCGTCGATTTCACCCCGGGCGGAGCGGTCACGTTGTGGGCGCTGGCCGCGGTGATCGTCCTCGTAGCTTTCGCCGTCGTCGTGGAGCGCGCGGCGCGTCGCCGTGCCGGTGTCGATGTCGAGCGCCGGGCGAGGGTCGCATCCACCCTGCGACCGGCCGATCTCGAGCGCGAGGCCGACGAGGCCGAGCGTCGCGAGGACCTCGAGCGGGCACTGCGTCTGCGCTTTCTCGCAGGACTCCTTCGCCTGGAGGACAAACGAGTCATCACCGCTGCACGCTGCGCGACCTCGGCCGAGGTGGCGCGGCGCCTGAAGTCCCCCGATTTCGACGAGGTGGCGAGACTGTTCGACGAGGTCGTCTACGGTCGGCGGCCCGCGGGCCCTGCCGATCTCGATGCGCTGCGGAGCACTTTCGGGCGGCTCCTCGCCACCTCGGGACGCTCGTGAGAGTTCTCCGCCATCCGGGAGCGCGCGCGGTCATGATCTTCATCGCTCTCGTCTTGCTGTTCAACGTCGTCGCGCTGTCGCTCGGCGGCGACCGGCCGGGTCCGCCCTCGTCGTCCTACTCCACCGACCCGACGGGAGCAGCCGCCTACGCCGAGCTTCTCGTCCGCACCGGCTACCGGCTCGAACGCCTGCGCGCGCCGCTGGGCGATGCTTCACTGGATCCCGCAAGCACGTTGGTGCTCCTCGACGCGCCTCCGCCCTCGACCGAAGCGGAGGAGGATCTCGAGCGTTTCGTGCAACAGGGGGGTCGTCTGGTCCTCGGTGGAGCGACCGGCCAATGGGTGCGCCGGCTGTTCGAGGAGTCACCTCGACGCACCGACGACGGCCCGTCGACTCTCCGTCCTCTGCTGCCCGTCTCCGAGACCGCTGGTGTCGCCGAGGTGTCCGCCGCGGGCTCGGGCGGCTTCTCGGATGCGGGCGCGGGGGTGGCCATTCTCGGCGACGACGACGGCTCATCGGTGGTAGTTGCGAACCTCGATGAGGGCCGCGTCGTCCTGCTCGCCGACGCGTCCATCGTGCACAACGACCGGCTGGATCGCGCCGACAACGCGCGCTTCGCGCTCAATCTGGCCGGCACCCCAGAGAGGGCCGTGATCTTCATCGAGAGCGTTCACGGCTACACCTCGACCGGAGTGGCCGCGCTTCCAAGCTCCTGGAAGCTGGCCGTTAGCGGTTTGGTGGCGGCCGCGCTCGTTTTCATGTGGGCGCGCGGCCGCAGGCTCGGCCCCCCCGAGGAGCCCGGCCGCGCCCTGCCTCCCGCGCGTCGCCTCTACGTTCAGGCCATCGCGGGCACCCTGAAGCGCACGCGCAACCCGGCCGGTTCGATGCAACCGCTGCAAGCACGACTCAGGTCTCGGCTCGGCGCGCGACTGGGACTAGGCGAGACTGCTTCGGAGGAGCAGCTGCGCGCCGGCGCAAGCGAACGGGGCCTCACGGCCGACGAAGTCCGAGCGCTCTGGGGCACCGCGTCGACCGAGCAGGAGGTCCTGGCGCTGGGGCGCGCCGCTCAGAAGCTGGCCGGCACCGTCGCGCCCCACGTGACGTACCAAGGAGGCAGGGAGTGAAGGATCTGCGAGACAGGCTTGCCAAGGAAGTCGGCAAGGTGGTGGTCGGACAGGAAGCGACCGTCGATCTCTTGCTCGCTGCCGTCATGGTCGGGGGACACGTGCTGCTCGAGGGAGTGCCCGGAACGGCGAAGACCCTGCTCGCGAACGCAATGGCGCGTTCTTTGGGGATGACTTTTCGGCGTGTGCAGTTCACTCCCGACATGCTCCCCTCGGACCTGACCGGGACCATGACCCTCCGAGGAGGTGACCTCGTGTTCCGCAAGGGTCCGATTTTCACCAACGTGCTGCTGGCGGACGAGATCAACCGGACGCCTCCCAAGACCCAAGCGGCGCTCTTGGAGGCGATGCAGGAACGTCAAGTCTCGATCGACGGAGAACCGAACGCGCTGCCGGCCCCCTTTCTCGTGGTGGCGACTCAGAATCCGATCGAGTACGAGGGCACCTATCCGCTGCCCGAGGCGCAGCTCGACCGTTTCTTGTTCAAGGTCGACGTCGGCTATCCGGAGGAGGGAGACGAGATCTCGATGCTCGAGCTCGACCATCACGGAGTCTCTCCCGCGACGCTTGACCAGGTGCAGCCGATCACCGATGTCGAGGAACTGAGACGGGCTCAGGGTGAGGTCGACAACACGAAGGCGACTCCGGAGGTGCTCGGCTACGTCGCGCGCATCGTTCGCGCCACTCGCTCCGTGCCCAGCGTCGAGCTGGGCGCGAGCCCCCGCAGCGCGGTGCATCTTCTCGCCGCGTCGAAGGCCATGGCACGCTTGGGAGGACGCGACTACGTGACTCCCGACGACGTTGCGGTGGTCGGGTTACCCGCCCTGACCCACCGGCTGTTGCTGCGACCTGAGGCTGAGCTCGAGCGCTATCGTCCGGCCGATGCCGTCAACGCCGTCTTTCAATCGGTGCCCGTGCCCCGGTGAGCCCCACGCCGCGCGCCGCGCTGCTTCTCGGTGCGGCGGCGCTGAGCGCGCTGGCGCTCCCGGGTGTGATCGCGGGCTTCGTCGCGCTCGTAGTCGTCGCGGCGACCCTCGCCGACGCCTGGGCGTCCCGCTGCGTGCCCGGCTTCGCCAGGAAGGTCCCAGCGGTGTTGTCGCGCGCGGTGCCCGCGCCTCTGTCCATAACCCTCGAGAGTGGCTCACCGGAGTCGGTGCGACTGCGCCAGCCGTCACCGGTGGACGTCACGGTCGAGCCATCGGAGTCGGACGGCGACCTCGAGGCGACCGTCACGGCACGGCGCCGGGGTCGTCATAGCCTCCCCGCGGTCGCTCTGAGACACGAGGGCCCGCTGGGATTGGGCGTCTGCTACCGGCGGGGCGTCGAAGAGACCGAGTTGCTGGTCTACCCCGACCTCCCCGCGGCTCGCCGGCTCGCGCTGTTGGTCCGGCAGGGCCGCTTCCCGGAATCTGGCAGGCGGCCGCGCGGCCCCCTGGGGCTCGGGACCGAGTTCGAGTCGGTGCGCGATTACTCACCCGACGACGATTTTCGTCAGATCAACTGGGCGGCGACCGCGCGCACCGGTCGCGCCATGAGCAATCAGTTTCGTCTCGAGCAGGATCGCGACGTGCTTTGTGCGCTCGACCTCGGCCGGCTGATGGGTGCTCCCCTCGGAGAAGCCTCGCGCCTCGATGCGGCCGTCGATTCGGTCACGGCCGTGGCGCTGGTTGCCGACGAGTTGGGAGATCGTTGTGGCGTGCTCGCCTTCGACGACGACGTGCGAAGAGATCTTGGTACGCGTCGCAAGGGAGCGCGTGCCGTCGTGGATGCGATCTTCGACCTGGAGCCGAGCACCGCCGACAGCGACTACGAGCTCGCGTTCCGCAGGCTCGAAAGCATGAAGAGGGCGTTCGTCCTCGTGCTCACCGACCTGCTCGACGAGAGCGCGGCGCGTTCGCTCATCGACGCTCTACCGGTGCTGGCGCGCAAGCATTCGGTGGCGATCGCAAGCTCGACCGACACCGACCTCCAGTCGATTCTGGAGCGTGCTCCGAGCGTGCCTGCGGACGTCTACGAAACGGCCGTGGCGCTCGAAGTGCTCGAGGCCCGACGGAGAGCGGCGGCCCAGTTGAGAGCGGCCGGCGCGAACGTCATCGAAGCTGCCCCGCGCTCGCTCGGAGCAGCCTGCGTCGGAGCCTATCTGCGGGCGAAGCGGAGAGCTCGTCTGTAGCCAGACGGCCGCGGATCACCACGAGCATCCAGTAGGAGACTCCCAGCGCAACGCCGACGGTCGAAACGGCCGCCGTCCCCGTTCCCGCCGGGGTCAGGAAGCCCTCCACCAGTCCGGCGAGCACGAGCCACGGCACCGTCCCGAGCACGACCAGGACGGAGGAGCGCGTGTGCGAGAGCAGTGCGGCGCGCCGGCTCCACCGGCCCGGCTCGATCAGAGCCCAGCCCAGGCGCAGGCCCGCGGCCCCGCCCACGACGATGCACGACAGTTCCAGGACCCCGTGCGCCACCACGAGCTGGTAGAGCGCAGCTCCGTTGCCGGCTTCGATCGACAGCCCCGCCACCGTGCCGAGTACGACCCCGTTGTAGGCGAGCAACAGCGCGGTCCCCAGCCCGGCCGCGATCCCGCCGGCGAACGCCAGGAACGTCACCTGGATGTTATTGGTGAAGATGGCGCTGCTGAAGGCGGCCTGCTCTTCGACCGACAGGCCCAGATCGGCCCCCGCTTCGCGCGGCTCGGTCACCGAGCGGTATTCCACGGGAGCCAGTCCCGCTGCCGCACCGGGATCCTGCAAGGACCACGCGCCGGCAAGCAGGCCGGGCCCGATGAGCAGCACGGCCGCAACCAGCAACGGCAACGGGCGCTCGGCGACCAGGCGCCAGTAGTCGCGTGCGAAGAAGGACCTCAGAGATGCGCGTCTGCCGGGGCTCTGATAAACGAGCGCCCGAGCCCGGCCCACCAGGTCCTCGAGCCGGACCACGAACGGGTCCGAGGGAAAGCGCCGGCGAGCGACCGCCAGGTCGGCCGCCGCCATCCGGTAGAGCTCGCCCAGCCGGAGCGCGCCCTGGGGGCCGAGCCGCTCGGCCCGGCCCCGGCTCGAGGCGACTAGACGCTCGAGCTCCACCCACAGAGGTTCGCGGGCCGTGAT
Source organism: Actinomycetota bacterium (assembly GCA_050694055.1). GTDB lineage: Bacteria > Actinomycetota > CADDZG01 > CADDZG01 > WHSQ01 > WHSV01. Next base: position 22,938 of record JBOGWX010000065.1, on the reverse strand, counting down.
AAATCGCTCTAGGTTCATAGCGTGCGTTACGAGGACCGCGTATCCATATCGACTCCCGAGGGCGTCGCCATCGATCTGACCCTCGCCGGCATTGGTTCGCGCTTCGTTGCAGGTCTCGTCGACGCTCTCATAAAAGGGGTGGCGATCCTCATCCTCGTCGTGGCCACGATCATGCTATCGGGTGCGGATGCCGGTGGCGGTGCCTTGGCCGCCGCGCTGGCCGCGATCGTCATCTTCTTGATCAACATCGCATACGACATCCTCTTCGAGGTGCTGGCGTCGGGCAGGACGCCCGGAAAACGGATGAACGGTATCCGGGTCGTGGGCGAGAACGGTCAGCCGGTCACCTTCGTCGCGAGCGCGGTGCGCAACCTGATGCGCCTCGTCGACATGCTGCCTGTGGGTTACCTGGCCGGCGCCGTGACGATTTTGGCCACGAGCCGCAATCAACGCCTGGGCGATCTCGCTGCGGGCACGCTGGTGGTGCGCGACCGCCGGGCCCGGCACGAGGTGCCGTGGGCCCTGCCGCCCTCACCGGTTCCGTCCCACGTGCTGCAGACGTGGGACGTCAGCGCCGTCACCGGCGAGGAGCTGGCCGCCGCGCGCGCCTTTCTCGCCCGGCGCTACGAGCTGACCGGGCAGGCTCGCCATCAGCTCGCCGAGGACCTCGCGACGGCGCTGCGGGCCCGAGTGGCGGGAGGACATTCCCACCTCGGCCCCGAGGATTTTCTCGCGGCCCTGGTGGCGGCCAAGACGGCCCGCTCGTAGGGGCCCGTCTAGCTATCCCACGCATTAAGCAGCGGACTCCACGCTTCCAGAGTAGCGATTACGGGCACGGGGGGCGCGAACGGAAGGGATCGCAGTCGGCAGGCACGCGGTCCCTCAAGGCCAACGTTCGTGGCCGAGATGATTTCTCGGCGGTAGTAGTCAGACGTTCTGCGTGCGTTAACTGCCAGCCGACTGCAGCCACCGGACCTATTACCGACGGCGCGCTCGTCGAACTCGTGGATGAGGTGGGGGTCCGCTCTGCCGTTTTTTCGTTGTCCATGCCCCCGCTACCATCAGCACCAGTGAGGGGAGGTACAAGAGGGCGCTTCCCCCGATTAGGAGCGGAATCATTGTGATGGCAAGGATCACTGCAGCCAAAGAAAGTAATCGCCAATCCGCGGCTCCGAACATAGCGATCAGACCCGCCGCGAATGCTGCAGCAAGAAGCAGACGGCCGATCGATGTCACTACATCTACGGCCGCGAATAGAAGAAGGGTTACCAGAACGGCGAGGGCGCCGGCAAACATACCCGTTCGCAAGGAACTCTCCCTAGGATTCCTTGAAGCAGCAGGCGAGCCAACTCCGGTGCTCCGTCAAAAACGGAACGCTTGCCGAAGTCATCATTCAGAAGTGGAGATGGCCCATGCAGTAGAAACGCCAGCCCCAGGGAATCTTTCCTGACTCAGGCGGCAAACGCGTCCAGCGTATGGATCAGCTCTGAACTTAACGGAGATTGTGTAGTCGGGTCGCGGTGGAAGGCCGTTCCAGAACCTCACAGCCCATCGTATGTAGACATAGGAGGTTCCGTGTGGCCACCATGTTGCGGATTTGGTGGAGTGGAACCAGTCGCCAAAGCAACACTTGCTCCCGGAAAGCTTCGCAAATTCGCCCCCGTATACCCTCGACCCATCGTGCGTGTAACTCATGAAGACATCAAGATCAGTTGTCTTTAGGCCAACGTACTCTGTGACCCAGACACTGGCGTGACCGCGGTGCCGGTGTGCCGAGCTGGAGGCCTCCGCATCTTCGACGCGACTTGAGGCTTCGCATGGCGGCTTGTGACATGGTGGTAGAGGATTGCCCTCCTGCTGCTCAACCAGCGTTCCCCCCCCGAAACCATTCTCGTCTTCAGTTACGGTTCGCTGCTGACCGACCTCACGATCACGTCACAGTCCTCTGTGACTTCTGCATCAGTGGTGTACGCCACGCCCGTCTCGGGCATTGGACCCTGGAGCTGAAAGCCGGAGTTGTATACGCAGAGGTCCCCCTCCCGAAATCCCTGCGCTACAACTTGACCCGCGTAGTTGTCCGTTTCAGCAGCCACTGCCGAAGATTCATCCATCGATGGCACCGCGGGTGCAGCTACAAATGCTACTGCCGCAATACAGAGCACCCAAATAACCCGTTTCACCTGTTTCCTCCAGAAGAGGCCGCTTCGGCGAGCCTCTTCAAGGGCGGGTCAAAGCCGATGATCAAAGCACTAAAACCACTCAACTACGACGCTATCCCGCCGTCAAGGAGGATCTAAGCGGCCCCCACGTCTTTCAACACGAAATGCCCTTGCAGAACGCCGACCTGTTCGGCCGGCGAGACCTTTTCGTCGCCGGATTGAGACTTGTCATCGAAACCTCTCGAGGTGAAGGTGCTCCAGCTTCCCAAGAATGAGGTAACGGGGTTCGGACAGACCTTCCGTCCGAAACTGAGCCCGGACAACCACTTGATTGAGACTGAATCGGCCCTTGATACCTCTCTTCTCCTGGACTTCGTGGTTTCGAACGACAGGCCCATCGAGGACACGGGGGTGGGAGCTCCTGAACCTCCTCTGGGGAGCAGTGCTCGATTCCGGGACCGTCACCGGTCCAGCGAGGCGAGGCACTAGGCTGGCGCACTGATGAGCGCGTTCACGCACGATGGCACCGAGAACACCATGCGGTGGGACCGCGAGAGTCCGGGCTTCATGGAGGTCTGGTACTCGACCATCAATCACCCCGATAGCAACGGTGGGGTGTGGATGCGCTACACGATCACCGCGCCGCGCACCGGCGATCCCTACTGCGAACTGTGGGGTTTCTATTTCGATCCGGAGAACAAGAGAACCTTTGCGGGCAAGCAGCGGCACTCCACCGATGTTCTCGGACGCGAGCGGGACGACGGCGCCGTGGTGAGAATGGGACAGGCTTGGCTGAGCGAGAGTCATCTCGAGGGTCGGGTGCACGATGATGGCGGCCGCCTCCTCGAGTGGTCCTTCGACTTCGAGCCCGCCGACCTTTGTTTCCACCACATTCCTCAGTCGCTGCGCCCGCGCGTCGAGCAGCGGGTCTCGGCCGTCTGCACGCCGAATCTCAGCGTGCCTTTCACGGGTTTCATCGTGCTGGACGGAGAGGAGCTCGACTTCGAGCGCGTGAGGGGTACCCAGGGACACCGGTGGGGGCGCGCCCACTCTCAGTCCTGGGCGTGGGCGCACTGCGACAGCTTCGAGGGGCATCCGGACGCCATCTTCGAAGGTGTAGCCGCACGCGCTCGGCTTGCCGGCCTTCCGGTTCCCACGATGACGATGACCTACCTTCGCTACGACGGCCGGGACATCGAGTTCAATTCGCTCAAGAACACCCTGCGAGCCAAGAGCCGCTACGAGATGCCGGCGTGGGCCTTCAGCGCGCACAACGACGAGTTCAAGATCGTCGGGGCGGCGCGCGCGCTGCCCGAGCGGATGGTGCAGGTCACTTACGAGGACCCGGACGGATCCAGGCGCTTCTGCGTCAACTCCGAGATCGCCGATATGGGCATCGAGCTGTTCCGCCGGGAGCAGGGGAGATGGCGGCACATCGACAGCCTCACCTGCCTGAGAACGGCTCATCTCGAGTTCGGCCGCAAGGAGCCGTTCGTGGAGGTTCCGATCGCTTTCTGACCGAGGAGAGTGTGATGACGGTTGGTTTTCAGGTGACCTTCGACTGCGCAGATCCCGGTCGGCTGGCGAAGTTCTGGGCCGAGGCTCTCGGCTACCAGCTTCAGGACCCTCCGGAGGGCTTCGATTCGTGGGAGGACTGGCTGCGCGCTCAGAACATCCCCGAGGAGCACTGGAACATGAGGAGCGCGGTGGTCGACCCCGACGGCAAGAGGCCCCGCCTGCTCTTCCAGCGAGTCCCGGAGCCGAAGTCGGTCAAGAACCGTGTCCACCTCGACCTGAATGTGGGCGTCCCACGCGACGATCCACAGTCATCGCGCGCGCGGGTCAAGGAGACAGCGGCGCGTCTGGTGGACAACGGTGCGACGCTGATCCGAGAGGCCGAGGAGCGCGGCGAGTACTGGATCGTGATGCAGAATCCGGAGGACAACGAATTCTGCCTTCAGTGAGCCTTGCCGGAGAGAGTTGCACATCCGTCAGAGTCGAGCCGCTGATAGCCCTTGCGAAAGTAGCCGATCACGCGGTGCCCAGGTGCCCGCGGGCACCGCTGCCGCTCACTTCGGGGAGGAATTATTGTTGTGGGTGCAATCGCGACTCGGGTTTGCTTGCAGCTGATCAAGTAGACGTGATCAACACGGAGATCGGAAGGAACGACTTCGTCGCCGGGAGGTCGTCGACCCCCCGTCCACTCGATGATTCTCGGGCGACGGCTATTAAGCGCGTCTTCGGCGGCCAAGAAAGCTCGTCCGTTGAGGAAACCTGCGACAAAGTCGGACTCATAACTGCCCGAACGCCAGAGCCCAGCGAGTCGCTCCCAGTCACCTTCTGTGAGATTGACTAGCACACGTGGACGCTGAGCGATGACCGCAGCCAGATCCTCTGCTCCCACCATCCCGAGTCCGGTGGCCAACTCCGTGACAAAGGTGCGGTCGGAGGGCATGTCAGCGGTCGGGCCGCCCCCGTAGCGCATAGTTGCGGAGTCGTTCGTGATCCGTAGTGTCAAGCAGTTCGACCAGATCGAAGATCGGGCGCCCGGGACCCTTCACCACGCCGAGGGCGACGTAGCCTGCGCTGCCCCGCTTGGGCGCGTCGGTGGTGAGCAGTACGAGGGGAAGGTCCCCATGACCTTCGTGGAGAACGGCTGCCTTTCCGAGCGCCTTCCACAGAGTATCCGTGCGCCTCAGGCCCGCGCGGCCGGATGTGAAGGCGCCCGAAACATCGAATGCCCATTCATTGCCGGCCTGATCGAGGGCGACGAAGTTGAGCTCGATTCCCAAGCCGGCGACCTTTACGTCGGTTCGGGTATCACGGAATCCGCAACTGGTGAGCAGGATCCCGGCCAGATCCTTGGCCTGCCTGCCCTCGCGTACCGCCCGCGCTTGGAAGTCCTCACTGTCGTCAGCGGAGCTGACCGCAGGAAGGTGCACCCGGAATGGGGCTGTCGCGAGGTTCTCTTGGCGACGGAGCCGTTCCATCTCTTCGGCGACGCGATCGTTTGAGCGATCGATGTAGGACTGGTCCGTCTCGAAGCCAATGTAGTGGCGATTCGTACGAACCGCGGCAACGGCGGCACTCCCCGATCCCATGAACGGATCGAGCACGACATCGTCCTCGTAGGTGTAGAGCTCGATCAATCGCTTCGGGAGTGCAACCGGGAAGGGAGCTGGATGGCCAACGCGGTGAGCACTCTCGGGCGGGATGTCCCACAAATCTGTAGTCGCCTCCAGAAACTCATCGCGCGAGATGGTCGCGGTCGATGGGAGGTCGAGCTTGTGGCGCTGTGCCGGCTTCAACGCACGGTCGAAGCGGCCCTTACTGACGATCACAACCCGCTCCGTGACGTCGCGCAGCACGGGATTGCTCGGTCGCTGGAACGTCCCCCACGCGCATGAGCCGCCAGCGGCGCGACCCTTCCACCAGACGACTTCTCCTCGAAGAAGAAGCCCGAGGTCCTGGAAGATCTCGGTCACGTCCCCCGCAAGGGAGCGGTAAGGTCGTCTGCCGAGGTTGGCCACGTTCACCGCGATCCGTCCGCCGGGCTCAAGAACTCGCTTGCACTCCGCGAACACGTCGCGCAGCAGGGTGAGATACTCGAAGTAGGTTCGCGGTACGCCGTTCTGACCCAGGCTCTCCTCGTACTCTTTGCCTGCGAAGTAGGGGGGCGACGTGACAACCAGGGCAACGGAGTTCGACTCGACCTTGCTCATGTCGCGCGCGTCTTGCTTGTAGAAGACATCAACCTTCTTTGGGCGGGCGACGGTCGCGTCATTCGAGAGCTCGGGAGCAACGAACCTTTCATAGAAGGCGGAGGCATCGTGGCTCTCCCGTCGCGACGATCCGAAACGAGCAGTCGCCGTCGGGCGACGAACGCGCCCATTCCGAGGCTCTGGCATCGCCGCCATTGTCATAACGCCGTCCTCTCACTGGAGCGCCGATGCTCGCGGTGTGTTCCCCGTAGCCCATCGCCACTGGGTGGCGAAAGCCGTCGCAGGTAGTCCGAGACAGCGCGCGTCACGAGGAAGTTGACAGAAACGTCTCGTTCCGTGGCTGCAGCCAGAAGCTGATCTCGGAGTGAGGCGGGTAGGCGGATCGCGGTTGCGATCCTCGGCTCATCGTAGATCCTAGGGCGGCCCATGGTCATAACTGTAATGAAAGGGTGCGACGAAGTGGTGGATATCGCGCGCACAAATCCGCGGGTATTGGGAACAGAGGCCCACAGTTATCTCCGTGCAGGGTGGACCCGCTGATTAGGGAGGGTCACACAGCAGTCAACGCGGCCTCGAAGCGACCAGCGTTTCTTGCCTACCGGCGCAGTTGTCTACTCGTGCTTTGCAGGTAGACGCCTGGGGGCTCCGCAACTCATCCAGAGCTTCGACCAACGGCGGATTTGTCTCGCTCCTTGTTTGCTGAACTTTGACCCACGCGCCTCACCTGTAGGTGCGCTCAGTCGTCGGGTACGACCCGGCGGGCTCGCTTGATCTGAGAGCGGTGCCGTTTCTGCTGCAGCCTGCGCTCCTTTCCGGCGCGCGTTGGTTTCGTCTTGACGCGCGGTTTCTCGACGACGAGCGCGCCGGCGATGAGGCGCGCAAGCCGTTGACGAACCTCGTCGCGATTGCGTAGCTGCGAACGGTGCTTCTCGCTGGCGACGCGCAGGACACCGCTCGAATCGATCCGGTTGGCCACGCGCGCACGAATGCGCTCTCGCTGTCGGGGGCCGAGTGCGCGGGACGTTTCGACGTTCCAGGCGAGTTCTGCGCGCGTCGAGGCTTTGTTGGCATGCTGGCCCCCGGGACCCGATGAGGTGGTGAAGCGTTCGTCCAACTCGTCCTCCGGGATCACGAGCCGGCGATTGACGCGTAGTCCGTTCATGCGTTGGTCGTCCGTATTTGGCCGTCTTCGATCTGCCGCAGCATGGCCTCCGCGTCGTGCACCGGGAGGTTGCAGACTCCGCGCCGGCAGACAAAGGCCGTCGCCTCCTCGACTTCGGTGCGTCCCTGGAGCAGGGGGATGCGCTCGGCATCCTTGGCGCGCGGGTGCCGGACGCCGATGAGCACCTTGCTCGGAAAGTAGTTGGAGTGGGCCACCCCTATGAGGTGCTCGGAACCTTCACCGACGATGACGATCTCGACCGCATCCCCCGCGTAGAAATCGAACGCGCCCAGCATGGTTCCGAACCCCAACGGGGCGCGGGTCACTACACTTCGTACGAGCTGCATGGCGCGCAGGGCGGCCTCCTCGTAGGAGGTGTCACCCGTGATCAGCGCCAGGCGCTGTAGCTCGAGTGCAAAAGTCGAGTTCGCAGAGGGAACCGCGTTGTCGAAGAGATCCTTCGGCCGCACGACCAGAGCTTCGGCATCACTTCCGGTGGTGAAGAACCCACCGTTCGCCTCGTCCTGGAACAGCCGGATTCCCTCATCCGCGGCCCATTGCGCACGTTCGAGCCAGTAACCGTCCGAGGTGGCCTCGAAGAGTGCGAGGGCGGCCTCGAGGTAGAAGGCGTAGTCCTCGGCGCAGCCCAGGTGCTTTACCAGCTTCACTTCCTCGTCACTGCGGCGGTAAGAGCGCATCAGCCTGCCGTCGACCACGAGCGTCGAGGTGATGAAGTTCATCGTCTCGCGCGCCGCGCCGATCCATTCGCTATGGCCCAGCAGCGCGCCCGCCTCGGCGAGAGACGCGGCGGCAAGCGCGTTCCAAGAGGCCAGTACCTTGGTATCGGTCCCCGGTCTGGGCCGTCGGTTTCGATACTCGAGCAGTTTGGTGCGCGCCCTGAACAAAGCATCGACCTCCCCCGGATCCGCCGCGTAGATGGGAATGTTGGCACCCTCGAAGTTGCCCTCGGCCGTGAATCCGAAGTGGTCGATCGCCGCGGGGGCGTCGTCGCCCAGCACCGCGGTGACCTCATCGAGCGTGAAGACGTAGAACCTTCCCTCCACGCCCTCGGAGTCGGCGTCGAGGCTCGAATGGAACCCTCCTGCTTCGTCGCGCATCTCGGTCAGCATCCAGCGCGCGGTCATCTCGGCAACCTCGCGGAAGCGCAGGACGTCGGTGGCGGCGAACGCGCGCGCGTAAGTGCGCAGCAGTTGAGCGTTGTCGTACAGCATTTTCTCGAAGTGAGGCACCGTCCACGTCGCGTCCACCGAGTAGCGGGCGAAGCCACCGGCGAGCTGATCGAACATCCCACCCGCCGACATCGCGCCGAGCGTGCGGATGGCCATCTCCGCCGCCTCTTCGTCGTCGCGGCGTGCGAGCCGAAGAAGGAAGTCGACGTTCATCGGCTGTGGGAACTTCGGGGCCCCGCCGAAGCCTCCGTACCGAGCGTCGTAGCCGTCGGAGAAACCACGTAGGGCTTCGGCGAGCAGCTCGTGCGTAATGTCATCCTGAGACGGCGACAACCTGCCCATCTGTTCGATGTGCTGCACCAGTTTCCCACCTTGCTGCTCCACCTCGTGGCGCCGGGTGCGCCAGGTCTCGGCGATCGATTCGAGCAACTGCTTGAACGAAGGCATCCCGTGACGAGGCTCGGGTGGAAAGTAGGTGCCGCCGTAGAACGGCACTCGTTCGGGCGTAAGGAAGACGGTCATGGGCCAGCCCCCCTGTCCGCTCATAGCCTGAACGGCGTCCATGTAGACCGAGTCGACGTCGGGCCGTTCCTCGCGATCGACCTTGATGGCGACGAAGCCTGCGTTCATCAGCTCGGCCGTGTTCCGGTCCTCGAACGACTCGTGCTCCATGACGTGGCACCAGTGGCACGCGGCGTAGCCGATCGACAGCAGCACCGGCACGTCTCGCCTGCGCGCCTCGGCAAAGGCTTCGTCGCCCCAGGGATACCAGTCCACGGGATTGTCCTTGTGCTGCAGAAGGTAGGGGCTGTTCTCGGATGCAAGTCGGTTGGCCACGAGGTCAATCCTCCCCCGATTAGGGTTTTTCTCGATGGCTACGCTCGCCTACCTGTTCCCACCGCTCACCGGTCTACTCGCATACTCGCTGGCGCGCGACGAGCGCGCCCGCTGGCACGGGCTCCAGTCCGTGGTGTTCGGATCCGTCTGGCCCGTTCTGATCTACGCCGCATCTCTGGCCGGCCCCCTGGGCACGCGCCTCACCTTTGCCGCCGGCATCCTGGTCTGGTTCGGCTTTTTCGTGATGACCGCGATCGGGCGCGATCCCCGGCTCCCCGGAGGGCGTCGCCTGCGCTCGTTCAGCGGTGTCTAACCACTAAGTGGTCCGCCTGTGTAGTTGTGGGGCGGACCACTAAGGCCTGGGTGTGAAGCACATCCGGCAAGCGGCGGCCGTCGAGCCGTTGACCGCGCCGCACGAGGGACACTTCCAGAACGTCCCCTGAGCGGCTTCCTCGGGCGGTTGGTCTGCCGCTTGTTGAGGCGCTGCGCTCTCCGGTTGCCGAGCCTCGCCCTGCGGCTGTTCCGCAGCGGTATGCCCCATACCCTCCGCCGGCGCCGGCTCCCACTGGCCGCTCTGCTCGTCGTAAACGAGCAGTTCGTCGCCACGCTTGAACCACCAGCGCCCCTGGTGCTCGAAGGGTTGCTCCTCGGGTGCGTTGGCGAAGCTCGTCGCCGCCTCAGGCTGCGGTTCGGGCGACGGGCCTGCCTGAGCCGCCGTGTCCTCGCGCTGCTCCGAGGGCGGCGCGCTCGAGCCGGCGTCCGCCGCCGCGGTCCGCTGGGCGACGGGTTCGGCCTGCGGCGTCGCCCGGTAACCCCAGCTCTGAGCTACCGGCTCTTCGGCCGCCGGGGCTTCTTCCTCGGGCTCGGCCTGCCTTGCCCGCTCCTCCTGCGGCGCCGCCTCCAGTCGCTGCTGCTGAACCTCTTCGCCGTGCTCGGGTTGCGGCCCCGGGTCGGGGCGAGACGCGAGCCCCTCGTCGACCTTCTTCCCCAGCTTGCTCAGCGACACCAGTGTCATCACCAGTACCAGCAGCGTGATGCCGAGCAGCGCCATGGTGACGAGCTGAAAGGTGCTGTTGTCGAGTTCCATTTTCTTCCCTCCCGGTCCGAGTGGACCTCGGTCGCATGCTCAAATCATCGCAAACCATGCCCGGCGCGCAAACGGAGCGCCGCAGCTCTCTGACTACATCGGCGGCGGAGCCGCAGTTCTGTTGCCGAAGTCGTTCGAGTCTTCGCTCTGCAGGTGCAGCCAACCACCAAACAGCATCAGGGCGCAGAGAACCAGGCCGGCGTAGAGGAGGGGGCCGCGCGTCATCTCCACCCGCAACTCGGCGAATCCCAAGTCCTCGACGCTCGGCCCCACCGCCACTGCCATGAGCAGCAACAGTGTGGCGGCAACTCCCAGGGCGAGGTAGGTGACGGCGGGCGGCGTGGGCGCCGCGCCGGTCGCGCGCACCAAGACCATCACCACCGTAAGGAGCCCGATCAACACCGCGAGCTTCGGCAGGATTCCGAAGACCCCCGACTCCCACAGGCTGAACCAGTCGGTTCCCAGTCCTTGCGGTTCGAAGCCGAGCGGTTCCTCGGCGCGACCGAGGTCGAGCCCTGCCGAGCCCCAGTAAGGGATCACCGAGATGATGATGAGGGCGATGCCCGCCACGCCCGCGAGCGCCTCACCGCGGGTAAGCGCCCCTGCGTTCATCCCACTCCTCGCACTGCTCTTACTTCCTTCCCCCGGGGTCGGGCAACGGGTTCGGACAACGGTATGTCCTCTGCTCCGATCCCGCCAGGCTCAAAGTCTTCGCCCTCTATGACGGCCGAAGAGCAGTCCTGCCAGCGCGATCAGCCCCGACAACAACGGTGCGACGAAGAGCAACGGCCCGCGAGTTACTTCGACCCCCGGGACCCCCCCGAGGCTCGTGACGGTGGGACCTGTGAGCACCGCATACAGAACCAGACCCGTCGCGACGAGCCCGAGCGCTGCGTACAGGAAGCGAGGGATTCGAAGCCGCGCTCGCGCGCGGGCCAGAGCCAGCACGGCCACCAGTCCACCGAGCGCGAGTGCGAGCTCGAGCGGCCATTCGTATCCGTAGTAGGCGTTGAAGTGCCCGGTCGCCGAGGGGATTCGCCCGCTGTCGCCGAGCCGAGCAGGGCTCGTCACGATCGAACCCCACCGGTCAACGAACGAAAGCACCAAGAGGGCGAGGCCGCTCACTCCCGCGACGAGCTCGAGTTTGGTCGTTGTGTGCGTGGTCCTCTCCCGGTCTCATTTCGAGCGGCGACCATATGCGACGATGATGGAGTCAACCATTCTTACTCGGCCCCCTGCGGAGCCGTGTCCCTGCTAACAGGTGAGGCTGTGGACGAACCCATCTATCGAGCCGGCACATGGTGGCTGCAGCGCGACGACGGCCGCTGGCTGTACTGGAACATCCGCGGCGATAGCTGGGATCACCATCCCTATGGTCCGCCGGTCTTGCGCGTGCCGGCACCGGCGGGCCACGCGGTGAGCCACGCTCCGCCACTTCCGCCGGCTGCTCCCCCTGCCCACGAACCTCACCGGGGTCCTCCGAGAGCACCACCCCCGTACCTTTACGGCAACGGAGCCCCGAGCTCCACCGCGCCGCCCTATCAACCGGCCCCCGGACCTCATCCACCGGGCCCACCGGCCCCCCGCCCCCCGCCGGGTCCGCGGCCGTCTCCCGACCCCCCCTCTCCCTACGGGACCCTTCCACCGCCGCAGCCGAAACCGGCGCCCGAGTGGGCCGCCGGGACGCCGGTGGTGTTCGCGCAGTGGTGGCAGCGCATGCTCGCCTTCATAGTCGACCAGTTCGTGGTCTGGGGGCCCACACTTCTGGTGCTGGCGATCGTTGATGCGGCGGTGGTGCCCGGATCATTGGATCCTTTCACCAACGAGATCGACTCAACGACGCGCGGCGTCGCGCTGCTGGTGGCCTTCGGTGTCTGTTACTGCGTGTTCTTCTCGGCCTACTTTGCGCTGACCAACGGGAGCGAGCGCGGGGCGACGGTGGGAAAGCGCCTCCTCAGGATTCGAGTCGCCGACCAGTACGACGGATCCCCGGTCGGACCCGCCCGCGCCTGGTTGAGGTGGATCCTGATCGGCGTCTTCTGGCTGCTCGCCTACGTCCCCGGCCTTTTAAACGTTCTCTGGCCATTGTGGGATCCACAGAAGCAGGCGTGGCACGACAAGTTGTCCAACAGCGTGGTGGTCACGGCACCCCGTTAAGATGCGGCAGCGACGGATGAGGCCGTCGCCAGAAGCGGGCGCGATATGCCGTTGTCCGGACGACGCCGAGCGAAGGGTGCGTACGTGGCTGTGATCAAGACCATCGATCTCGTCGGCGTGTCCAACGAGTCGTGGAAGGATGCGGCGGAACAGGCGCTGGCCGAGGCATCGAGAACCATTCGCGGCATACACGCAATGGATGTGCTCGAGACCTCGTGCACGGTCGAGAATGGCAGCATCGCCGAGTATCTGACGCACGTTCGTATCAAGTTCCGCATCGAGCGTTAGATGCTCCCACGACGGAACAGGAAGGATCACTAGTCATGTCCGGCACCGCGCTCGTCGGTATCCAGTGGGGCGACGAGGGCAAGGGCAAGGTGACGGATCTCCTGGCCGAGCACACGGACTATGTCGTGCGCTATCAGGGTGGTAACAACGCCGGCCATACGATAGTGGTGGAAGACCAGAAGTATGCGTTGCACCTGGTTCCCACCGGCATCCTCTACGAGCACTGCACTCCGGTCATAGGACCGGGAGTCGTAATCGACCCAGGGGTGCTCCTTGACGAGTTGAGCGCACTGAGCCAGCGAGGCGTCGATACCTCGAGGCTGCGTCTCTCGGGCAACGCGCACGTGATCATGCCGTATCACCTCGAGCTCGACAAAGTCACCGAGCGGTTCCTCGGGCGCAACCGGCTGGGCACCACCAAGCGCGGCATCGGTCCCGCCTACGCCGACAAGGCGGCCCGTATCGGCATTCGAATGCAAGATCTTCTCGAGGAGAAGATCTTTTCGACCAAGCTCGAGGTTGCCCTCAAGGAGAAGAACCTCGTGCTCACGCGCGTGTTCGGCCGCCTTCCGGTCGACGCAAGAGAGATCAGGCAGCGGTACATCGACTTCGGGGAGCGGTTGCGTCCCTACATCACCGACACAGTCGTCCTGTTGCAACGAGCCCTTGATGCCGGTGAGAACGTCCTGTTCGAGGGCGCACAGGCCACGATGCTGGATCTCGATCACGGCACCTATCCGTTCGTCACGTCGTCGAACCCCATCGCCGGCGGCGCGTGCGCGGGGGCGGGAGTGGGGCCGCGCGACATCGAACGCATCATCGGAATTACCAAGTCGTATTGCACGCGCGTCGGATCCGGGCCGTTTCCGTCAGAAGCAGACCCGGCCGACGCCGAGGTTCTGGTCGAGTCCGGCGGTGAGTACGGCACCACGACGGGACGTAAGAGACGCTGCGGATGGTTCGACGCGGTCGCGGCGCGCTATGCGGCGCGGCTTAATACCCTGACCGAGCTGGTCGTCACCAAGCTGGATGTGCTCAGCTCGTTCGAGTCGATCAAGGTCTGCATCGCCTACCACTACGAGGGCGAGCGATACGAGGAGTTCCCGCCCCACCAGACCATCTTCAACAAATGCACTCCGGTATACGAGGAGTTCCAGGGCTGGGGAGGAGACATCACCGGCGCTCGCTCGCTGGACGACCTGCCGAAGGAGGCGCGCTCCTACCTCGAGGCCATGGAGGACTTCGTCAATACCCCGGTGTCGTGGGCCTCGGTCGGGCCTGCTCGGGACGAGATCGTTCGCGTCAGGAACGTCGAGTCGTGAGGGTTCTCGTCACCGGCTCGGGAGGACGCGAGAGTGCGCTCGTGTGGGCGCTCGCGCGCTCGCCGTCCGTAGGTGCTGTCGTAGCAGCACCGGGCAACCCCGGCATCGCCCGAGTCGCCGAGGTGCTGGACGCGGACGCGAGCGAGCCCGCGAGCGCGGTCGAGGCGGCGCGTGCGGTCAACGCGGATCTCGTGGTCGTAGGACCCGAAGCGCCTCTGGTTGCCGGTTGCGGAGACGCGTTGCGAGCGGAGGGCTTCAAGGTCTTCGGCCCCGACGCCGGCGCCGCTCGCATCGAGGGCTCCAAAGCGTACGCCAAGGCGCTCATGGATCGCGCCGGTGTGCCGACGGCGCGCTGGCAATCGTTCGACGACGTCGAGAAGGCGGTCGATTTCATGGATGAGCTCGGCCCCCCCTACGTCGTGAAGGCCGACGGCCTCGCGGCGGGAAAGGGCGTCGTGGTCTCGTCGGATCGCGAGGAGGCAGTAGAGGCCGTGCGCGATCGCATCGAGCGAGGAGCTTTCGGAGACGCCGGAACCAGGGTCGTGATCGAGGAATTCCTCGACGGCCAGGAGGCCTCTCTGATCGCGTTCACCGACGGCAGTGCAGTCGTCGCATGCGAGGTGGCTCAGGACTACAAACGAGTAAGCGACGGCGACTCGGGACCCAACACCGGAGGCATGGGCTCGTACAGTCCGGTGCCGGCGTGCCCATCGGAGGTCGCCGACCGGGTGCTCTCTGAGGTGGTAGCCCCGATGGCGCGCGCAACGGCAGAGGCCGGCGCACCGTTCGTCGGGGCGCTCTACGCCGGACTCGCGCTGACGCGCCGCGGCCCACGCGTGGTGGAGTTCAATGCTCGCTTCGGCGACCCCGAGACGCAGGCACTGCTTCCGCGCCTGCGAAGCGACTTCGGCGAGATCGCACTCGCAACGGCCTGCGGTGAACTGGCGGGTGCACGACTCGAGTGGACCCCCCAAGCGTGTGTCAGCGTCGTGCTCGCGTCCGGCGGTTACCCCGGAAGCTACGAGACGGGAGCGGTCATCGACGGACTCGACGAGGTCGATGGGATGGACGGTGTCGAGGTGTTTCATGCGGGAACTGCCCGACGAGCTGATGCCGTCGTGACCGCCGGAGGCCGGGTGCTCGCAGTGAGTGCGTTGGGTGCCGACTTCGCGGCGGCGCGCCGGCTCGCCTACGAAGCCGCCGGGACGATCACCTTTGGCGGCAAGCACCTGCGAACCGACATCGCCGAGCGAGCCGTCGGAGAAATCTCGTGACGGCGCTCGTCGGGATCGTGATGGGGTCCCGTAGCGACTGGGACACGATGAAGCACACTGCCGACGTCCTCGATGAGCTCGGTGTTGCTTACGAGGTTCGAGTCGTGAGCGCACATCGCACCCCCGATCTGTTGTTCGAGTACGCGTCGAGTGCCGTGGACCGAGGACTTCAGGTGATCGTCGCCGGAGCCGGCGGCGCCGCGCATCTTCCCGGCATGCTGGCGTCGAAGACCGTTCTTCCTGTGCTCGGCGTGCCGGTGCAGTCACGCGCTCTCAAGGGACTCGACTCGCTGCTTTCGATCGTTCAGATGCCGGGTGGGGTTCCCGTCGGAACGCTGGCGATCGGGACGGCCGGCGCCACCAACGCAGCCCATCTTGCCGCTCGCATCCTTGCGACCAACGACGAAGTGATTCGATCGGCCGTCGAGCGGTTCGTTTCCACTCAAACCGAACGCGTGCTCGGCGACGATGATCCGCGCAAGGGCGGTTCTCGAGTTTGATCGGTGTGCTGGGAGGCGGACAGCTCGCGCGCATGCTGGCGCTGGCCGGCCTCCCGCTGGGGGAGAGGTTCGCCGCCGTCGATCCCTCGCCGGACGCCGGAGTGCGCGACCTCGCCCGCCTGATCGTGGCGAGCTACGACCACCGGGATGCGCTGGACTGGGTCGCCGAGCATTGCGACGTGGTGACCTATGAGTTCGAGCGCGTGCCCGCCGCCTCCGTACGGCGGATTGCCGAGCGGACGAGCGTCCATCCCAATCCCGGCGTGCTCGAGGTCGCCCAGGATCGCCTGAGCGAGAAGGAGCTCTTCAACCGGCTGGGTCTGGCAACACCCGCCTTTGCTCCGGCCTCGTCGCGCGGAGGTCTCGAGGAGGCGATCGCCGCGGTGGGTACCCCGGCGGTGGTCAAGACGCGCCGGGAGGGCTACGACGGCAAGGGTCAGTTCGTGGTGGGCGGGCGCAGCGACCTCGATCGCTGCTGGGGACAACTCGGCGATCGGGACCTCATCGTCGAAGCCAGGGTCGACTTCGACCGAGAGCTCTCGCTGCTCGCGGTGCGTTCGATCGCGGGCGAGGTGGCCGTCTACCCCCTGGTCGAGAACCGTCACCGCGACGGGATCCTGAGGGTGTCGCGTGCTCCTGCTCCCGCGCTCGATCCGGAGCTGCAAGCGGGGGCCGAGGCTCACGCCCGCTCGGTCATGACGGAGCTCGACTACGTCGGGGTGGTGGCCATCGAGCTCTTTCAAGTTGGTGGTGAGTTGCTCGGTAACGAGATGGCGCCGCGCGTTCACAACTCGGGGCACTGGACGATCGAAGGGGCGGTCACCTCTCAGTTCGCCAACCATCTCCGCGCGATCACGGGTCGTTCGCTCGGGTCGACGCGTGCGCGCGGTCACAGCGCGATGGTCAACCTCATCGGCGATCTTCCCGACATCGATGAGGTGCTTCGAATCGAGGGCGCTCATCTGCACCTCTACGACAAAGAAGCCCGCGCCGGGCGCAAGCTCGGCCACGTCACACTCGTGTCGGACGATCCCGCCGAGCTGGAGCACCGACTCACGCGCGTGACGGCGCTGATCGGTTGAGCCGGCCCGACCCGGTTAGAGCTGGGCACCACCGCGTTCGGAGTTCGTCGCAAGCACCTTGAGAGCGAGCATCTCGTGGCACACGCTTGCGGCCAGCCATGCCGTGATTCCCGACGGGTCGTAGGGCGGGGAGAGCTCGACGCAGTCGAACCCGCAGAGTTCGATGCCGGTGAGGGCGGCGAGGTAGCCGAGTGCCTCGGCGCTGGTCGGTCCGCCGACCTCGGGCGTGCCCGTGCCCGGCGCGAACGCGGGATCGACGAAATCGACGTCGAAGGACAGAAACGCCTTGGCGTCGCCGACGCGGGATCGTACGCGCTCGCCGTATTGCAGCGGCGACAAGGTCTTGAGCTCGGACCACGGGATCGCCTCGAAACCCAGCTTCGCCGGCTCATCCTCGTCGGTGGCCGCATAGAGGGTGCCGCGCATCCCCGCCTGCACGGAGCGGCTGGGATCGACCAGTCCTTCCTCCACGGCCCTGCGGAACACGGTGCCGTGAAAGTACTCGAGGCCGTAGTAGCTGTCCCACACGTCGGCGTGCGCGTCGAGATGAACGAGAGCGAGCGGACCGTGGACCGCCGCAGCCGCCCGCAGCTCCGCGAGTGCCATCGTGTGGTCGCCACCGATGCACAGCGGCGTCACGCCGGCTCGGTGCACCGGCTCGAGGAAGGCGGTGATCCGGTTCAGCGACTTCTCGATGTATCCCGGCGCGGTCGGGGCGTCGCCGTAGTCGACCATCGATAGGTTCTCGGTCACATCGACGTGGAGCGTGGGGCTGTAGGGGCGAAGGAGAACCGACGCGCTGCGCACGGCCTCGGGGCCGAAGCGCGCGCCCGAGCGAAACGACACGGCGTCGTCCATCGGCACGCCGATGATCGCGACGTCGACGTCGTCGGTCGTCTGCAAGTGCGGCAGGCGCATGAACGTCCGCGGTCCGGTGAAGCGGGGGCTCTGCGACGAATCGACCGGCCCGTAGCGAGGTCTCATGGGCCATCACCGAGCTGCATGGCGACCGCCCGGCAGGGCGCGCCGTCGGCGTCTCCTCCGAAACGGATGGGCAGCAGGCTGATGACCGGATCGTCGAAATCGACCGCAGACAGATTCGTGAGGTTCTCGGAGATGATCCCACCGGCTCCCGCGATCTGGAGGTGGCAGGTGAAATCGGGTTCGCGCTCGTCGAGCACGGTCTCGTCGAGGTTAATGGCGTCGATCGCGAAGGTCGCCACGCCGGCCTCGAGCATGCGCCCACATGCGTCGCCGTCGAGGAACGGGTGTTCGAAGTACTCGTCGCTCCCGTAGTGCTTCTCGCTCCAACCGGTGTGAAAGACCGCGATCACGCCGGGGCGCAGTTGCTGCTCGTAGCGCGCGACGAGTTCCCAGGTGATGCGCTCGCGCGCCCGGAGGTGACGCGCGTCCACGAACACGCCCGGTCCTACGAACAATGCCGGATCGCAGTCCTCGAGGCGCAGTCCATCGTCGAGGAAGTGATACGGCGAGTCGACGTGTGTGCCGCTCTGCGATCCGATCTCGACCCCGAGTAAGTTGTAGCCCTCGGACTCGACACGCGTCGCGATCGAGAAGCGCGGCTGGGGATCTCCGGGGTAGACCTGGGTGTTGCCGTCCAGGACCACGGACAAGTCGACGATCCTGACTCCGAAGTTCACACGCTCCTCCTCACCAAGGCGACGGCGACATGGCCCACATGACGAGAGCGCTTTCGGAAGCCGATGGATTGCGCCACGTATGCGGGTCCCGGGGGTTGAAGGTCAGGGAATCGCCTGCTTTCAGACGGTAACGGATGGTCTGCACCCGCACCTCGAGCTCGCCCTCGACGACGTGCACGAACTCGGCGTCGGCGTTGAGCGAATACAGCTCCTCGCCTCCGCCTCCGCCCGGCTCGATGTAGCTCTGGATCACCTGGACGCGCCCCTCGCCCGAGGGGGTAAGGAGGTACTCGGTCACGCCCTCGCCCCCGAAGTTGATGAGCGGGCGCGCGTCGGACCGGATCAGATCCGAGCGGGACGGCTCGAACAGCGAGCCGATCGGGATGCCGAGCGCGTCGCACAACGAGATCAGTGACGCCACCGAGGCCGAAGCGAGGTCGCGCTCGACCTGGCTGATGAACCCCTTGGTGAGCCCCGTCGCGACCGCGACCTGGTCGATCGACATGGCCCGCCGTCTGCGGGCGTGGCGCAGCTTGGGACCGATCTTGATCCCGCTGTTGATCGAGGTCGAAGCTCCCACCGCTTCCGTCGTCGCGGTCCTTTCCCCGGGGTTGACAGGGCGCGGCACCTTGTTCGATATTTGTAAACAATGTTTCACTGGACCGTCAAGGCCGCCTCTGGGCCGGCGCCCGGGTTGGGGGAGGGATGACCCACGAGCCGTACGCGCCCGTCGCGGTCGCGCACCGCATGAAGACTGCGCCGCATGCGAACCCTCGCACGGAGGTGATGCGGGTACTGGCGGCCGCGGCCGAGGCCGGCATCTTGCTGCGCGCGGTGGGAGGGCTCGCCGTGTACCTTCGCTGTCCTTCCGCTCGCCGCTCCCCCCTGGAGCGCGACTACAAGGACATCGATCTCGTTGGGTCGGCAGGAGCGGCACCGGGGATCTCGACGCTACTCGCCGAGCTCGGCTACGCGGCCGACGAGGAGTTCAACTCTCTGCACGGCCACCAGCGCCTCTTCTTCTGGGACTCGCACAACGCGCGCCAGCTCGATGTCTTCATCGAGCGGATCGTGATGTGCCACGCGCTCGATGTGCGTGACCGATTCGGGCGCGACGTGTTGACCCTGTCGCCTGCCGATCTGCTGCTGACCAAGATCCAGGTCGTCGAGACCAACGAGAAGGACCTCAAGGACGCCGCCGCACTACTCGCGGATCACGACCTCGCGCCGGATGACATCGATCCCCGCGTGATCGTGTCGCTGCTTTCGCTGGACTGGGGGTGGTGGCGCACCGGCACCGAGACCCTGCGGAAGATCGCGGCCTATGTGCAGTCGCTCGATGGCTTCGACCAAGCTTCAGTGGTGACCGAGCGCGTTCGCGCCCTGTTGCAGCTCGTCGATGATGCGCCCAAGTCGACGAGGTGGAAGCTGCGCGCCCGGATCGGAGAGCGTGTCCGCTGGTACGAGCTCCCGGAAGAGATCGAGGGCTGAGATTGCGCATCTACTACGCGAGCGACGTGCATGGTTCGGAGCGTCTGTGGCGCAAGTTCCTCAACGCCGCGTCCTTCTACCAGGCCGACGTCCTCATCATGGGCGGCGATCTCACCGGCAAGGTCATGGTTCCCTTCGTCGAGCGCACGCCGGGAGTGTGGACCGCACGCATCCTCGGCAAGTTCGAAGAGATCAGGGGCGAGAGAGAGCTCGAGGATGCGTGCAAGCGCGTGCGCCTCAACGGCTTCTATCCGCTCGTCTGCAGTCAAGGCGACTACGAGTCGCTCACCTCCGATCCTCAGAAGCGCGACCGGATCTTTCGTGGGCTGATGCGTGAAGAGCTGAGTCGCTGGGTGCGGCTGGCGAGCGACAAGCTGGCGGACTCGGGCGTGCCCTGTTACGTGATGCCCGGAAACGACGACGAATGGGACATCGACGCGGTGCTCGACGCGGCACCCGCCCCGATCGAGAATTGCGAGGGCAAGCTCGTCGAGATCGACCGCGTGCAGATGATCTCGAGCGCGTGGACCAATCCGACGCCGTGGGACTCGCCGCGCGAGCTCCCCGAGGACGAGCTCTACGACAGGCTCGCGAAGCTCGTTGCCGAGGTCGACCCCGACGCGCCCGCCATCTTCAACCTCCACTGCCCACCTCACGACTCAGGGATCGACCGGGCTCCCGAGCTCACCGGCGATCTGCGCGTCGTCACCGAGGGTGGCGATCCGAAGATGATTCCGGTCGGGTCTCGAGCGGTCAGGCGGCTGATCGAGGAGCATCAGCCGCTGATCGCACTGCACGGGCATATCCACGAGGCGCGCGGCATCGCACACATCGGGCGCACGCTGTGCATCAACCCCGGAAGCATGTATGGCGAGGGTGTCCTCGACGGGGCCCTCATCGACATCCGGGAAGGAGAGGTCGCCGCGCACCAGCTGGTGAGCGGCTGAAAGGGAGGAACCTATGACGGATACGAGTCACACGCTGCGAGGAGCGCCGGAGACCTTCCAGCGCAAAGCCACCGGACTCGTGCGTGAGGCGGGGACGCTCGACGTCCTGATCTACAACATCAACTTCGTGTCGCTGGGGCTGATGACGGCCCTCGTGTTCCTCTTTTCAACGGCCTTCTACCCCGGTGCCAACCTCTACCTCACGGCCGTGCTCACGTTCCTCGTCGTGATCCCCACGAGCCTCGTGTTCGCGTTCTTTGCGAGCGCGATGCCGCGCTCCGGCGGAGACTACGTCTATGTGAGCCGGACGCTCCATCCGGCGCTGGGCATGATGTCGAGCTGGAACAACACCGTGTGGTGGTTTCTGTACGGCGGCGTTCCGTCGGCCTTCTTCGCCCAGCTAGGTCTCGCCCCCTTCTTCTCGACGGTGGGCCAGATGGCCGGCATCGACTGGATGACCGATCTCGGCACCTGGTTCCTATCGGACGTCGGCACCTTTGTCGCGGGCAGCCTCTTGATCATGGGCTTGGTTGCGGTTTTCTCGCGCAGTCTTCGACTGTTCTTCAGAATCTAGAACACGCTCTTCTTCGTCTCGGTTATCTCGTTGCTGCTGACCGCGATCGTGTGGTTGCTGCGTTCCGAGACGGCGATCAGGGCGAGCCTGGGAGACGGACTCGGTGAGGGAACGCTGCGAGGCCTGGGCGACGCGGCGGCTGAGGCCGGCTTCGCCGCGGGGGGTCCGCTCAGCCTGAAGTGGACCATCCTCGCCGGCACCTGGGTCTACATCAACCTGGTCTTCAACCAGTCCTCGGCTTACATCGGCGGCGAGGTCAAGCGGGCCTCGCGCCTGCAGCTGTGGTCGATGCCCATCGCCGCGATTGTCTCCATCGCGGTCCTGCTGCTGATGCTCCTGCTCGGCGACAGGGCAATCGGCCTCGAGCGGATCGGTCAGCTGTCGGCCAGCCAGGGCCTGCTGTTCACCCAGATCGCCGCGTTCGGCTCGGGCAGCACGCTGATCGCGTTCTTGATCATGTTCTGCTTCATCTTCGGCTCCTACACCTGGCTGCCGGGGCAGATCACGAACGCCAGCCGCAACTTCCTCGCGTACTCGATCGACGGGCTGATGCCCAAGGCGCTCGGCCGCGTGCACCCGCGCCACCACACGCCGGTCAATGCATTGCTGTTGGTCGGCGCGGGCTCGATCGCGGCCCTGGCGGCGTTCGTATGGGTCCCGGACTTCGCGACCCTGGTCGGCATTTTCGGGTTCATCCTCGGCTTCATGCTCGTGTCGATCTCGGCGATCGTGTTTCCCTACCGGCTCAGAGACGTCTTCGAAGCGTCTCCGATCAACGCTCGCATCGGCGGAGTGCCGTGGATGAGCGTTATCGGAGCGCTGTCACTGCTGGCGCTTGCCATCATGGCGTGGGCCTTTCTGACCGACCCGAGCGCCGGGCTCAACGGCAAGCCGGGGCTCATCTGGATGAACATCGGGATCTTCTTCAGCGGACTGGTGATCTATGCGGTCGCCAAAGCCGTCCAGCGGTCACGCGGCGTCGACATCAGCAAGCGCTTCGCGGAGATCCCCATCGAGTAGGAGGAAGCGGGCGACCCTGGGACCGGCCGGTGCGTCTCGATGGCGTCCACCGCACTGGGACGTGTCTCCTAAGTCGGTGAGCCAGAGCAGCACGGCTGCGAGGACGAGCCCGCCGCGCGAGCGGCCGAGGGCGTGATCGCCCGGTTCGTCCCGGCAGCAGCGCGGATTCTTGTCATTCGACACCGCCCCTGTGTGCTTGGCGAGCACGGTGCGATCCTCCCGGGCACTGCGCTTGGCCGTAGCCGAATGCTGGTGCGCCCGCACGATCGAGGAGTCGACCGACACGTTCCAAACGACCCGACCGGCCGCGTCGGCATCAGCCTGAATCACGCGCAACCGCTTGTCCCACGTGCCATCGGTCGCGAAGCGATGATGCCGCTTCCACACCGTCTGCCACGGCCCGAACCGCCCCGGAAGATCACGCCACGCCACCCCGGTCCGATACCGGAACACGATGCCCTCGAC
>JBOGWX010000064.1:0-8741 GCA_050694055.1 Actinomycetota bacterium | reverse complement strand
TCGCTCTCCGATTTCGAGCGCGAGATCCACTGCCGTGCGCAATTCGCCGTCGGCGGTGGCGAGATCACCGGCAAGTAGCTCAACGGCGGCGTTCGAATTCGCGAGAAACATCAGCGGACGCCGCACCCGCATTCTCTCGACGAAGAGCCGGCGGGCGCGTTCGTTAAGCTCACGAGCTTCCTCGAACTCGCCCAGCATCGCGGACAGAATCGCCAGCTCGGTAAGCACGCCGGCGGTGCTCCATCTCGCCGAAAGCGACTAACTCCCGACAGGCGTCGATGCAATCCCGCACCGGCGTTGCGCCGAGCCGGATCGCGTGCGCGAGGACCCATTGTGCCGCGAGCTGTTCGCGGACCTGACCGGAACGGTTCGCATGGACGAATCAGTGACGTTCTTTACCGATGGTCGGCGTCAGCCGGCCGGCATGGGTCGCGAGCGGCCGGTCGTGTACGGCGCCGGCGACCGCATCGCGTAGGCCAGGGGCCACAGGGCCACGATTGCCGCAACGCTCTGCACATAGAACTGCACGGCAGCCAGGGGGACGAAACGGGATATTGCCATGACGATGAGCGCAACGATCACGACACGGGTAAGCCCGCTGCTTCCTACCGTCGTGACGAAGAGAGCGCGCGCGAAGCCGAATACCCCGATCGCAAAGGCGAAAGCCCCGCTCACCAGGACGGGTACGAACCAGGACGTTAGTGCCGCCTGCGTGGCCTCTATTTCGGTCGTCGACGCGCCCGTCTCTGCCGCCGCCAGTGGAGCGAACTCCATCCCCGGAAGGACCGCGAACAGCGTGCTGCCGATGACGACGAACGGGAGCCCGAGGGCGCTGAAGCGATCCTCCCCTGCGTCACGGAGGTAGCTCCGAACAGCGAGGAAGGCCAGGATGATGAGGCCGGACGCCAGGCTGGTGGCGAGATGGACCAGTCCCCAGTAGGTCGTCCCGTCCGCGACCGACGCGGCCACCTCAGCATCGTTGGGCAACCGTCCGGATAGGTAGGGATGGGTCACCAAGGCGGCGAGCAACACCGCCGGCGCGACGACCAGGATGACCGTTCGCCACTTGTTCCTGCCGATGTCGATGCTTTCCATCGTCCTCCTCCGGTCGTCCGTCGAGTGCAGCGCCCGTCAGTGCTCAGCGCCGTATCTTGTCGCTGCGGCCTACGCCATGTAGTTGTGTACGGGCCAGAACTGAGGCGGAGGTGGCGCTGGGGCGCCGACCGCCTCGAAGGCCGGCAGGAGCTCCTTGACGAACCGCTTCGCGTCCTCCTCCGACTCCCAGACCTCGATCACCCGCCAGCCGCCGTTCGGGCTCGGCCCGGCGACGTGAAAGATGCCTCCGGCGGGCTTCTCCAAGCCGAGCCGCTGGCGGACACTGTCGTAGATCTCCTGCGAGCCCTCGGGGTTGTCGACCATCATCGCGATCGCCATGTTCGTCTCTCCTCTCTGTCGCTGTACGGCCCCGGGTTGTCCGGGCCAAAGACGACGCTAGGAGCGAGCCGCCGGCCACGCAATCGGGAGTTCTCCCCACGCGACGAGGCCATGCTCCATGGCAAAGAGGGTCGCCGCCGCGCGCGTGGAGACTCCGATCTTGCCGTAGGCGTTCTGGACATGGCGGTCGGCGGTCTTGACGGAGATCCCGAGCGTCCGGGCAACCTGCTTGGTCTGCAGCCCGCGGGCCAGCATGCCGACGACCTCGACCTCGCGCTCGGTGAGCCCCGCCGCACGCTCGATGCCGGCCACCCGTTGCCCGGCCGCCTCCACCACGGCCGTCACCGCGTCGGGGTCGAATCGTCCCGCGCTCGCCTCTCGGGCGAGCTCGTCGGCCGCCTGCTCTGGTGCCCGCGGTCCTCGGTGGGGTCGCGGCTCGGTCATCGCATGGTAGGCATCGGCGGCGGCGACTAGACGTGCCGGCAGCGGCAGCTCGGCCCCGGCCGAGCCGCGGTGATAGCCGGAGCCGTCGAGGCGCTCGTGGTGCGCCCCCGCGACCCGCACCAGTGCGGACAAAAACGGGGAGCGCGAGAGGACTCGTTCGGTGTGGTAGGGGTGCAGTCTTACCTGCTCCCACTCGTCCGCAGTCAGCGGCCCGGACTTCTGCCAAGTCCTCGCCCCGATCGCGACCCGGCCGAGGTCGTGGACCAGCGCGGCGCGCCGGACCGCGACCTTGCCGGCCGCGTCCAGGCGGCAGCGCTGCGCGGCTGCCGCGGCGAGCTCCGCGACCCCGGTCGAATGGCCCGCTAGATAGGGCGAGATCAGGTCGGCGAAGTTCCCCATCGCCCTCAGGGCCCGGTTGATCGTCTCCCCTTCGAGCGTCAGGCGGGGAGCGGGCTCACGGTCGAGCACCTCATCCCATACCGACGCCTCGGTGTCGAGGGCGAGGAGCTCCCCTCCATTGTCTGTGAGGCAGGCGGCCACCTCTGGATCGAACGCGTGCCCCGCCCGCTCGCGGACGACGCGCACGGCGTGCTCCTCACCTCCCAAGAGGCGTTGGAAGGCGGCGTCGACGGCGACGTGGACGATCCGCATCGGTAGCGGGATGTCGTCGCCCTTCGCCCGCCCCAGCGGGCCCTTGCCGTCCCAGCGCTCCCACATGTGGGCGAGAAGCCCATTTACCGACGAGGGAAGGCCGACACCGTCGGCGAGCATTTGTGCAACCTCGCACATGGCGGTGAAGTGCGGACGCGCGCCTCGTGCCAGCCTGGGTAGCCGGCGTGCCGCCTGAAGCGCGCGCACTGGCCCCGCGGTCTCGGGCACAGGCACCGCACGAACGATCCCGCTCAGGGCTTCGCGTCTTGACCCGTACATGACGGGGTTGAAATGGGTGGTGAGCGAATCGCCGAAGACCTCGGCGGTGACGTGTGCATCGGCGGTGCAGCCGGCGTGGGACAGTAGACACGCATAATAGGTTTGCGATGCA
Source organism: Actinomycetota bacterium (assembly GCA_050694055.1). Taxonomy (GTDB): domain Bacteria; phylum Actinomycetota; class CADDZG01; order CADDZG01; family WHSQ01; genus WHSV01. The sequence goes on along the minus strand of JBOGWX010000064.1, from coordinate 5,821 downwards.
ATCGCCGGGTCAACTCCCAGGCGCTCGGCCAGCCGAGTCGCGATCAGCGTGCTGTGCAACCCGTGCTCGAACGGAAAGCCCATCCCTAGGTCGGTCGCCAAACACAGTGCTGCGATCACCTCTGCGGAACGGACCGGTCCGCCGTCCGGGGAGGCCTCATTCCTCACGGGACGAAACTACCGAATCTCCAGACTCCAGGCAAGGCGGGCAGCCAGCCCTTCTCGGGCTTCGTCTCGAAGAACCGATCGTCGAGAAACTCGATGGTCAGCATGAGCGGCAGATATTCGTGCCAGTTCCGCCCGCTGGAGGTGCGGCGGCGACGCCGTTCGCGATGGAGCACGGGCTGGTGGCATGGGGAGAACTCCCAATTGCCTGCCCGCCCGCGCGCTCGTAGCGTCCTGCCCAGGCTCGACAACCCGCCGAGCACCAACGCGCAAGCGAAGGAGGAGGAGATGAGCACCGACACCAGCGACGCCTTCCGCTTCGGCTACGAGGTCTGGGAGGCGATCGCGCCCACATACGAGCGCCGCCGAGTCGATATCGAGGCCGTGTCGGCTACGGTGAGCGACTGGATGCTCAGCGAGCTGGCGCCACGGGCGGGCGACACGCTGCTCGAGCTCGCCGCGGGACCCGGCGACACCGGCTTCGAAGCGGCTACGCTCGTCGGTGAGCGCGGCCGCCTGATCTCGACCGACTTCTCGCCGACGATGCTTGAGGCGAGTCGGCGCCGCGGCGCCGAGCGCGGTGTGAGCAACGTCGAGTACCGGGTCATAAACGCCGAGCGGATCGAGCTCGAGACCGACTCGGTCGACGGCGTGCTGTGCCGGTTCGGCTACATGCTGATGGCCGACCCCGCCGCGGCCCTCGCGCAGACTCGCCGCGTCCTGCGCCCGGGCGGGCGGCTGACGCTGGCGGTCTGGGGGGCACCGGAGCGCAACCCGTTCTTCATGATCATCGCGCTGAGCCTCGTCCAGCGCGGCCACTTGCCCCCGCCCGAGCCCCCGCCGGCACCCGGGCTCTTCGCCATGGCCAGCGCGGCGCGCACGACCGCGCTGCTCGAGGGCGCCGGCTTCGGCGAGGTGCACACCGAGGAGGTGGCGGTTCGCTTCGCCCTGCCCGACGTCGACGAGTACCTGAGTGTCGTCGCCGCCTCCGGGCCGCTCGGGCTCGCGCTGCAGGGGCTGTCCGATGCCGAGCGCGCCGAGGTCAAGGCAGAGGTCGAGGACTCGTTCCCGCGCTTCGCGGCCGAGCACGGCTACGAGATTCCCGGCGTCGCGCTGTGCGCCGTCGCGAGCTGAAGGTGAGGGCCGATCCGATGCAATCCATTCATCGTGGCGGAGGCCTTCAGCCTCTCGGTGACCGCGTGGGCCCCGATGGCGGGCGGGGTACTGACCGGTACGTACACGCGCGGTTTCGCAGAAGTCCCTGAAGACAGCAAGCGAGCCGCGAGCAACCAAAGGCGACTCACCGAGCGCAACCTCCAGATCGCGCGCGAGCTGGATCGTGTCGCCGACGACCTCGGATTCCCGCACGACCTCCTGCGCGCGCCGGTCGAGGGCCAGATGGTCAACGGCGATCTCGAGCCACAAATCGAGCTGCCGCCGACGGCCCCCTATCGGGCGGCACGACGAAGCGGGACTTAGGAATCGCCGTCGATTGCAGGGGTCGGCGCAGTCACCATCGGGTGCTCTAAACCCAAGAGTGAGTGCCTTCCGTCTCGAAGTCCGCTTCGACAAACCTTCACATCACGCGCATTGCCAGGTGACGATCGACGAGGGTTCCGTCGCCGTCCTCGAGTCAAGTTCCGAAGAACACTCCCTACCTCTGTGCACGAACGACCTGCGGTCTCGCGACGCCTAATCATCGCTGGAACCTTCCAGATTCCGAAATCACCCTGGGCACGCCGATGCTCCGCGCGATGTTCCTCCCAAAGGCCGAGTACGGCATCGTCGTACAAAGCTGTCCGGATTCGGCGTACACGAGTGCATGTGAATCCGTTCGACTACCAGAGCCCGGTAGGCCCGGCGCGCCTTATTGACCGACGGGCGGAGCTGGATCAACTGCAGCTCGCAGCCGCGGACCGCACTGCGGTGCGACTCGCCGCCCCACGGCGGTTCGGCAAGACGACTCTCCTCGATTCCCACGTGGCCTCGATGCGTGAGGTTGGGCATCGAGCGGTTCGAATCGACTTCTCGAAAGTCGCCACTGTGGCGGACCCCGCGGCCCGCGTGGCCGGCGCCTTCGCGGCGTTGCCCAGCGATCCGCATCGTCGCGTCGGTCGCTGGGCCGCCCGGCTCGGGATAAGCGCCAAGCTCGGCCCTCTAACGCTCCGGCTTGATCCGCGCTCGTCGCGTGTGAGCGGCGGATGCCCGCGCCGCGTTGATCGAGCTGCTCGACGTTCCACGCGCGCTCGCCGATGCCGATGGGGCCCTAATCGTGGTGTGTTTTGACGAATTCCAAGATCTCCTCGTCTCTGACGATGCGCTCGACGGGGTCGTGCGGTCGGTGATCCAGCATCATGGTGAGGCGGCTGCCTATGTCTTCGCCGGGAGCCAGCCGTCGCCTATGCGAACGCTCTTCAGCGAACAGGAACGCCCGTTCTATGGCCAAGCCCGCCCTCTGGAGCTTCCGCCGCTGACGGTCGAGGAGGCAGCCGCGGACATCGTCGGCCTGCTCGATGCGGACGGCCTGGTGTCGCGTGCGGGCGGCGCCGTGGACGAGCTCCTCGCTTTTACCGGGGGGCATCCCCAGCGCACGATGCTGCTAGCGCATCACCTCTACAACCTGCTCGATGCCGACGAACCGGTTGATGATTCGACGCTCGAGGCGATCGAACGCGGCTTGCGCGAGACGCGCGACGCGCACCAGGCACTGTGGGATGCACTGCCTCGCATCGAGCGAATCGTGTGCTTGGCCCTTGCGGACGGGCAAGCCCCGACGGGATCCCGCGTCGCAGACGATCACCGCGTCGCGTGGTCCACGCTCCAAGGCGCGATCGAGCGCCTCTTGATCGACGGCCGTCAGGTTCGGCGCCATGACGACGGTGTCCCGTACTTGATAGATCCATTGTTTGCCGAGTGGCTGCGCCAGCGCTGACCTAGTTGCAGGAAGGATCATCAACGTGACGCTGACCCAAAGCCGACGCATTGTTGGTGGGGAACCATTCGCATGGCTGAGTGCTCCCGGGAAGATTCGACGCCCGATGATCAGCCTCTTCTTCCGTGAACAGATGAAGAGAGCGCCCTACCCCGTGCCCCCGGCGCGTCTCGAACGAAAGGGGGCACGCTGATCACATTGATGGACAGCTACGCAGTGGACTAGGAGGCGCCATGGAGGCTCTTCAATTGGCGTCTACGGCTGAGCTGCCTCGATTGTCTCGCTCGCCCAGCTTACGAGTCGCTCTGCCCTCTGGGCCGCCTCGCTCGCTTCCTTGGCACTCGCCTGCCTCGATTCGTATTCGACGGCGTTCTTCTTGGCGAGAAGCATCCGCAGCTGCCTTACGTGCGAGGCGATGCCCCTTGATCTTCCGCCAATCTCTTGGAGCAAATCCGCAGCGCGTTGGTGGTCGGGATCTGCGGACCGGCGCCCGGCGAGAGCGACGCATACAGCGTCGGTCGCGCTGATCGCCGCGTGAACGGCATTGAGCATTGCTGCATCATTTCGCGAATTGCTGATCGCCGTGTTCGCCTCGGCAGAGAACTGCTGACCCTTCGCCAGATAGAGACGTGCTTCAGAGCGGGAGGTCTCCACCGTCTTCCTTCGCGGAGTCATGGAGCTGGCGCCTTACGGGATCGGATCAGAACGACACCCTCTTTCTCGATCCGTTTCCAGATGCCGGTCTTGGGTTTCTGCTTCTCGGCATTGATGAGAGGGCTAAGATGATTGCCGAAGCGCCTCCAAACCGCATCGGAGAGATCGTCTAGCGCCTTCTCGACCTCCTCAAGGTCGGCGGGTGCACAAGAGACGGCGACGTCAATGTCGCTAGTGGGAGTGGACTCCCCCCAGATGGTGCTCCCGAAGATCGTCGCTGACTCCACCTTGTCGCTGAGGGCAAGCAGGTGGTCGCGCACAAAGGATGTGAGCTCCTGTTCGATGCTTGCTTCGGCTCCGAAGAGGTTAGCGATCCGTCCGGCGAGCAAGTGGTCGTAGCTCAGCTCGTACGCGTTGCCGACCCGTCCCCTGGTGGCGTGGACCAGACCGGTATCCACCAAGCGCTCCAATGCTTTCAGCGAGGTGGGGTGCGTTACGCCCGCGCGCCTGGCGATCTCCCGACCACTCGCGGGAAGGCCTTCGGGTAGGCGATAGAGGGCTCGCAGGACCCGGACATGGCTACGGTTGAGGAAGACGTCATCGAGAGGTGTCTTGAAGCGCACGGTTCCAATCCTTTCCGATAGGAAAGGTATATTACCATCTGGTAACGATAGTTGCCAGCATGGCGGGATTGCCCCACTGCGGCGGACGTCCTCATCTCACTACCGCACTGATGAGCCAGACGGCGGTGATGCCGGTGACCACGGTCAGAGTCGGCTTCTTCGTCTTCCAGGCAACGATGCTGGTGATTACGGCGGCTCCCAAAGAGGGACTCCATGCCGGGCAGTAACGTGAATAGCGTGCTGCCAATGACGATGAACGGGACTCCCAGGGCGCTGTAGCGCTCCTCACCAGCTTCTCGCAGGTGGCTGCGGATGGCGAGGAAGGCGATGATCAGCAGCCCCGAGGCCACCGCGGTCGCAAGGTGCACAAGCCCCCAGCGGGTGGTGTCGGCGGTTACCGCCTCGGCGACCGCCAAGTCGTTCGGTAGCCTCCCGAAGAGGAAGGGGTGGGTGACAAGAGCGGCCAGCAGCGCCGCGGGGCGATGGCGACGATGGTTGCTCGATATCTCGATCTACTCGATCTGGTCGTGTCGGGCATGGGATGTCCTCCTCTCAGCGGGCGCCGGGCGCGTTGCTCCGCGCGTCCACGGCATCGTCCGCGGAACGATCTGCTCGGCGTACTCCGCGCCGGGCGTCGATCTTTCGGGCGATGTAGTCGGCGTCGCGTCCGACACCATGGATCTGCTCCGAGGAGACCGAATGGAGGAACTTGAGACCGATGAAGTGGAGGCCGGGCTCCGAATCGACTATCCCCCGCTTGTGGAGCGGTTCTTGGGGGCCCAGCACGGGCAGGTCGATCCAGGAGAATCCGGGATGGAATCCCGTGCACCACACCACATTGGCGGCATCCACGGAGCGGCCGTCCTCGAGTTGCGGCAGTCCCTCTGAGACACCGGTGACACGAGGAACGCGTTCCACTCCCGCCGCCGCAAGGTCTTTGGGCTTGACTCGAAGCAGAGGTTCGCCGGTTGAGATCATCTTGGGTCGTGCTTTCCTTCCGATGGGCGTCCTGGTCGTCAGCACCCGGTGAAAGATGACCCGACCGATGAACGGCAACAGGACGCGGGCGACAACGCTTTCGGGGCGGAAGGGGATCGCACCGGTGCTGGGTCCCGATAGCAACACCTCGTGGGTCCTCGCCACCTCGATAGCGACTTCCGCACCAGAGTTACCTGCTCCGACTACGAGGACGCTTCCTTCCTGCAACTGCCCCGGATTCTTGTACTCAGCAACATGAAGCTGAACGATTTTCGGATCGAGCTCAGATGCAAAGTCGGGATCCCGAGGCCGTTGCCAGCTCGACATCGCGACCACCACGTTGTCGGCCTCGAACCGTCGATTCCCCGAGGTGGCGACGAAACGATCACCTTTCCGCGTGAGTCTCTCTACTCTGATCCCGGTCTCCACTTGAAGGTAGAACTTCTGAGCGTAGGACTCGAGGTAGTCCG
>JBOGWX010000063.1:0-2117 GCA_050694055.1 Actinomycetota bacterium | reverse complement strand
TCGACGGCGCTCGTCGAGCTCGGGTGCCATCAACCGGAAGCGGTCCCCGATCGCGCGTTCATCGATCACGCCCTGCCATTACGACAGATCGCCCACTATTCCTGCCAGTTGTTTACGCACGAGCCCTTAGGTGACCAGGAGAAGCGACCAAGGACTCTGGGCCGCTGTCGCTTTCGATTTCCTGAAGTGTCGGGCGCGCCAAGTGGAACGGCTGCCCATCGTCCAAGCGACACACGCGGGAGCGGCGCCCTAGACGACCTCGAAGTCGTATCGCGACGCGATTCGACCGATCTCCTCCTGCGTCGGAGTTCCGCTGGCAAGCGCCGCGGCAAGGTCGCGCAGGTAGTTCTCCCAGCCGGCCGGCGTGTTGAAGTTGAGAAAGCTGACCGGAGCGTCGCTCGGGTTGCTGAACGTGTGCACGACGCCCGGAGGCACGCAGACGAAGCTGCCGGGCTCTAGCTCAAGCGTCTTTTCGCCGAGGCGCATGGTCAGCGTCCCGTCGAGGACGTAGAACATGTCATGCACCCCCTGGTGTCGATGCGGGGGCGGGCCGGGGAACCCTGGTTCGATCACGCCCTCGCCGAGATAGAACGATTCGTTCGTGTCCTGGCCGGTCGCCTTGATGGTCACCGTGGTAGGGCCGCCGATCCTCTCGCCCTCGCCAGGCCGGTGTACGGTCGCCTCCATCTAGTCCCTCCTCATACGCATCGCCGTCGTCCCCGAGTATCGCGCTAGAGGGCCCCCCGAGAAGTGCCTCTTCCGTGCCGCGATGAAGGCTGCTTTAGCACGATCGCAGTAACGAACCGCGCTGGTCACATCGCTCCTCCTTCGCGACACGAGGAGCAGCGCTGGCTGCACGCGAAGGGAGAAGCGGTGTCCACCCGAAGAACGCTGTGGCTGCGCATGGGAGGCGCGTGTTTCCCGTCATGCGCAGGGTCTTCTAAAACGCGGTCGGCTCCATCCGCGCGAGTGGCCCGGGAGCTTCGTGATCGTGAGACGGGACCAGGACAGTCGGTGCGCTGGCGACGAAGTCGTGGATTCGGTGGCTGGTTTCGACCTCGAGTCGCTTCGACGCGGCACGCGACACCATTCCGACCCGACCGGCTGATTCGTATTCGATGAACCATTCCTGGTTCATCGTGTGATCGGCGGTGAAAGAACAGCCGTGCCGGCTCGGTCTCGACAACGACACCAACCTGACCCATCGCATGGCCGGGAATTGGGACCAACCTCACGTCTCCGTTCGCGGTGAGCGCCTTGCTCTGCGGGAACGGGCCATACGGCTCGGGATCGAGATCGAAGGGACCGGTTCGAACGAGGGCCAGCGGCTGGCCAGTAAACGGGCCGGCCGCGAGCCGAGGTCGCACACTCGAGTTCCCGGCTATGGACCCGGATCTCGGCCCGGCGAAGGCGTCCACCCCGCCGACGTGATCCGGGTGGAGGTGGGTGAGCAAGACGCGCCGGACGTCCGCGGGTCGAGTCCCGCTCAGCCGGGTCCGGCCACCGAGCTGGCGGCCCGATCCGATAAGAATGTCGGCGGTGACGATCAGACGGGCCGTCCCGAACATCAGCTCCGATCGGGCCGCTGAGACCCGAGAGTTCTTCGTCGACCTCCTCGGCTTCGAGGTGGCGATGGACCTGGGCTGGGTGGTGACCCTCGCCTCACCGACCAACCCCACGGCCCAGGTGACGATCATCGGCAACGACGACCCGGCGGCGCCCGGCATCTCGGTCGGGGTGGATGACGTCGACGCCGTCCACGCCAGAGCAGTGGAGCTTGGCCTCGAGATCGCCTATCCCCTGCGCGACGAGGAGTGGGGTGTCCGGCGCTTCATGCTTCGCGAGCCGAGCGGGACGACCGTGAACATCGTCTCCCACCGCTCGGATTAAGCGAACCTGCATCGCAACGGCGGCAGCCGGTGAGGGCTTCCCACGTGGGCCTTTCCGCCTGCACGGGCACCGCAACCCGTTGTCCCCTGTGTTGTCGCGGTGAACCCACTGTGATGCTCCCGGACATCGGTAGCTGAGTCCAGACGCCACCCCCGGGGGTGGCGTCTGGCCCGGTGGCCATGGTGGGCGCCGGCGGTGGCCGGCATGACCCTTGAACCCACGGAGCT
>JBOGWX010000062.1:0-6464 GCA_050694055.1 Actinomycetota bacterium | reverse complement strand
CCGAGAAGGGGTCCTGCTGAGGGACTTCGAGCTCGACCCCAGCCGGGACTATCAGCCGCGCGATCTCGGGTGACCGGTGTCCACTATGCTCCGCGACAACCGTCCACGATGCCCCGCGACATGACAGTCGTGCCCCCGGCAAGGCACTTTCTTCCTACATCTGTGCAGGGACGACCTGCGGTTTCGCGTCGACGATTGGTCATAGCCGGCAGCTTTGAAGTTCCGCGGTCCGCCTGGTCGCACCGATAACAGCGATCTATCCGATTTCTATCTGATATCTATCTGGCTAAGTAGGGGCTGCGACTCCGTCCGGTGAGGATCGCTCGACATTTAGCCTGTCTCGACGATTTCCAATTCGGTCGGTACGAGAGTTTGGCCATTCCAAACGAAAACGTAGAGCCGACAAGAAAATCGCCTACGGAAAAACCCCGAGCCGACTGCGATAGCGGACAGCGGAGCGGGGGCCCTGAAATCGGGGTCGAGGGCGATATCGCTCATGGTGTCGATGTCTTGCCTACTAGGGGTTGCGCCACCGCGTGGATGTGAGTGCCAATCACCGAGATACGCGATCGTGCAACCGCTCCGCGCGTAAATCATTCTCCCTTGCTGACCCTGCCACTCGGCGTCAGGTTCGAAAGACGAAAACCGGTGTTTGGCACTCGGACCTGGACCAAGCACCTGGGACACGACATAGTCCATGCCATCGCGCCAGCCCAGGAGAGCACCCCCCGTTTCGCGCAATCTCCATCCGCGAGCCTCGGCTACAAGCTCTTCGAGAGCGTTTTCATATATCCAACATCTGACTGGCATCGCTCACACCCGTCTGTCCGAGGTAGTTCAGCCGAGACGAATCTTGGGAAGACTTCATCATTGGTTCGGCGATAGAAGTTAACGACGATGTGATCGTCTCCCTTTGTCGGCTGGAGCAGTGTCTGAACAACCAAGCGACTAGTGATCGCCGCCAATTCAAAAGCATCGAAGCCTGCACCGGTAGTGGTCGGATGGCTACAACCCTGAGCAACCACGCTTGCATCCGCAGCTGCTTCCGCCACAGGCAACTCTCCGTTAGCGAGCGCGGTTGCGAAGCACAGATAGCACTGAGTCTTTTCCGGAACAGTTCGCACGACGTGGCCGCCCAAGAATCCGTCTGTGAGCCAACAAGAAACGAACGGCGTAGCAGATTCGAGGCACAGACGTCCCATGAGGCGCTGTAGTTGGTGACTGCCCGTGGTCTCGACCACGAGATCAGCGGTATCTATCAGATCGACCAGACGATCAAGCGAGCTGGGAGGGTGCCAATCGACATCCCCGAAGCGAAGTTGATGCTCCTCCACGGCACCGAAAGGGTTCGCGCGCCTGCAGACGATTCCCATGCCAAACGTCTTGGGCAAGCCACTGAAGTCGGTGGTTAGGACGTGTCGAACGGAATTGTTGACATCAAAGCGGTCGAAATCGACAAGGTCAAGACGTCCCACTCCAGCGCGAGCCAGCTCCATCGCAACGGGACCTCCGAGTGTGCCTAGTCCCAGAACCACAATGTTCTTGTTCGCGATTGGCGCAAGGCCTCGGACACGCCGGTTTCGTTCTTCCCACGACAGCACTTGATGCTCTATCAAGTGCGGCGCGCCTTCTCGCGGGACGTACAGGAATACCCAGGCATCGCGTGTCTCGCCTACCTCCGGTCCCTCCTCCGGAAAGACGAGACCAAGGAGTTGGAACTTCGGTTGTTTCACGTAGCGGCTTCTAGCCAGTTTTCGCGGTAATGGGGGTAACAGGAGTTCCCGACGGTGGGTCTTAACCCACTCGACCATCGAGACGGCGTCGGGAACGCTGGGCGGCGCGTCCAAGCGCTTCCAGCGCGCCTCCACAACGTCGCCTCGATTGAACGCATCCGGCAGCGGAGTCGTGGTTGTTACGCCATCCACTACGAGCAACACGAGCCGGAGTGATCCTGAATCGAATAGCTGTAGCCGAGCCAACCCCCCGTTGCCTTTGGGCGAGACCAGATCTCCCGGAACTATGACCACAGGCCCGAGAGCGGAACGGTAGTACTCGCTAAACGGTTCGGGCATTGGAGCTTCGGCGGCGCGCACAACATCAGGTCCCGCCTCCGTGTCCCGAAGCAGAGCGCGCAATCTCTCGACGACAAGGTCAGCCGCCCCCCAATCGTGAGCGTTCCAATCGTCGGGCCGTTCGAGAAGGCAGAAGTTTCCTTCGAACGGGTTCTGGTGGCGCTCAAGCAAATCGGGAGGTCCGAATACGACGGGTGGAAGTTCGGGGGTCTCGGCTGGATATCGCACCTCTACGTCGTGATCCCGCCCCCTGAAGTTGATGCTGGTTTTCACTACAAACCGACCCTCGGCTCGAGCGCGTTCGTCGAGCGCAGCCGGTAAGTCATTGGCTGCAAAGCGACCCAGTTCCCATCGCGCGAGTTCTGGAAAACGCTCGAACCAGGGGCGTTTGTTCAACGATTAACCGTGTCGTCGGGGCTTACCGTGATCGGGCGGTTGTGGCGGCCCAGGCTTCGGGTCGGGTGGCCCGGGCGTGGGGTCCGGGGGTCCAGGCGTGGGGTCCGGGGGTCCAGGCTTGGGGTCGGGTGGCCCGGGCTTGGGGTCCGGGGGTCCCTGCTCACCGTGGGGGCTCACAAGATCCCTCCTTTCGTCTCAGGTGCGTGCTTGCATGTCTTTATGCATTCCGAATCACGCGCTGCGATTTCGAACATCAATGTTCGGAATCTGGTGTCCGGAAGCGGAGAACCGGGCATGGCACGAGAACCCGACTGGGGAGATCTCCGCAGGCGGCTTGTCAGCACCGCCCGCAAGCGCGGTATGCCCGTTAGCGACGTTGATGACGTGGTTCAAGACGCAATCTTGAAGATCCTGAAGCGTGGTTCGTGGACCAACGAGAACCTTGAGAGGTATCTGTATCGGGCTCTCCGCGATAAGGAGGCCGAGCACTGGAGAAGGAAGAAGTCCCGGGAACCCCAAGTCTTACCTGCGGACGACGGCCAGCATCCTCATGATCCACTCGAGCGGTTGTCACCACCGAGCAGGGAGTCATCCCTAGATTTCAGACTGACCGAGTCCGCAGTGAGACAGGTCCTAGACGCGGACGCGATGGCGTATGCGGTTCTCCATGCGATGGGGTTCACGGGCCGTCAAATCGCTCGGCAGCTGGGGTGGACCCAAAAGAAGGTCGAAGCGGCACGAATCCGGCTGGCGAGAAAGAAGAGAGCCGTGGTCCTAGCGGTGCTGGGGCACATTCCTGAACACATCAAAGGGGAGGTGCAGGATGTTGACTAATTGTGCGTTCGAGGATCGACAGGTCATCGACGACTTTGACGGTGACGACTTCGACGGTGTGAAGAGTGCGTTTTATCTGTACGCGGTGATGGAGACGATGTCAGATCTTCCAGCCACACCCGAGACCGAAGATATGTTTCGACAGGCCCAGGACCGATTGGTGAACTTCATCGAGACGTCAGGTCTGGATGACGTCACACTCTCTCGGTTGGCGGAAACGCTTAGCGGTCGACAGCATTCTGACGACCCTTAAGCAAGACTGGCCCACCTTCGTAGGCGGCTAGGAGCTAATGGCCGGCGCGTGCCGGTCAACAGTCGACGCGAGCGCCCCGTCAAGTTCGCCGGAATCGGTCGGAAGAGAAATGGTGAACGGCCATCCAGAAAAACGTGACGCGTCTTTGCTCCAGATGGTGTGATGAACGGATGAAACTCCCACCCGTGGATCAGCTTGAGGGTTCCTACGTGTGGCCGCGCACGCTGCGACGGCCGCAGCCTCTACCGAAGCTCGTCTATCTCGATCTCAATCATTGGATCGCGCTCGCCAAGGCTGTGGTCGGCCACCGGGATGGCCGAGCACACGAGGACATCCTCTCGGCGTGCATTCGTGCTGTGGAACGGGGCTCCGCGATCTTTCCCATCTCGGACACCATCTACTTCGAGGTCTCGAAGATCGGGCCATACCGCCAGCGTCGGGACCTGCGTGAAGTAATCGAGAAGGTGTCGCGCTACTTCGTCGTGACAGCGCGCTCGGTCATCTCCGTTCACGAGATAGAGGCGTTGCTGGATCGCATCGTCGGAGCCAATCCGGAGCCGATCAACGCTATGGACTACCTGCACTGGGGTGTCGCCCGGGCCTTCGGAATGGTGGGCGGCTTCAAAGTGAGATCCGCGAATGGGGAAGACGTCACGGCGGAGATCCGGGCATCCCACCGTGACGGCCCGGAGGCTTTTGATCGCGCCCTGGCAGAGGCCGAGCTGGAATTGAACAGAAAGACCCTCGAGGGTCCGTCACCCGAGGAGGAACCTGAAATGCGCCGGCTGGGATGGGATCCAATGGCCGCGTTTCAGGTCACGGAGCGCAGGGCGCAACAGGAGGTCGACCAGGTCGCGCGTTTCGACGACGACCCTGAATGGCGAGGTGGTCGGATTCGTGACGTCGTGGCCGCGCGCGAGCTGCTTATTGAGATCAACGAATCGCTCTTCAGGGCACTCTCCGAGCGTTCTACCACCCTTGAGTCGGTGTTTCCCCGGCCCGAAGAGATTCGCCACGCCATGAATTCCATGCCGAGCTTCGACGTGGCGGTGACGATCAAGACCGCTTACCACCGAGACCCGTCGCACCGTTGGACGACGAATGACATCGCAGACATCGACGCTCTAGGTTCGACGCTTCCGTACTGCGATGTCGTCATGACAGACAAGGCTGTCGCGTCAAACGTCAAGCGCGCGGGCCTAACGGAGCGGCTTGACACCGTCGTCCTCTCACGCCTTCCTGACCTAGTCAATTACCTGTGAAGTAGCAGGAGCTTTGGAACGACGTGAGCCCCTCCTAGATCAGCGCCTTGCGGCCCATGAGAGAGCCCTCCGCGCCGAGGCTTAGGGATGCAACGCCCTTGTCCGCCGGACCCGGCACGTGGCTTCGGAGTCGCCTGTCGAGAAGCTCAAAGGGCCCCCACCACGGGGCGCTCTGTCCTGCTCCTTCTAGCGGCCAGACGCCTCTTCTGCTATCCATGAATGGGGCGGCACAATGACCGCTCGCGGGGATCCGAACCGTGGAGAAGACCGTGAGGCGCATTTTTTGGGCTCTTCGCGAAAAACGGTGGTTAGCCTCCCGGCTACGTCTCCGGCGACCGCCGAGCAGGACCTTCTGACGATAGCGGATGGGATCGCGGAAACCGTAGGACCGTCGCTTGACGACCTTGATCCAGTTGGTGCTGCCCTCGGCGCAAGCGTTGGTGACCCGGTCATCGAAGTAGTTGAGGATCTCCTCGCTCCACCATTGCAACGTGCGCCAGGTGTTAAGGAACTCCGGGATGCCCGCGCCGGTGATCGCGTCGATCCACTCCTTGAGCTTCCGCTCGGCCTCGAGTCGATCGGTTTCGTCGTAGATCGACGCGAACAGCTCTTTCAGTATCCAGGCGCGGCGGAGCTCGTCGACCGATGACTTGAACACGGTCCACAACCATTCGCGCTCGGCGGCGCTGAGCTTGTTGCCGCGCTTCATGAACAGCCAGCGAGCCCGGAAGATCGTCGGGTTGTTCGCGGGGTTCTGCTGGCGAGCGACTCCGCCCCCATGCCCGACGCGTTGCCGGTAGCTGCGTTTGCCGAGACGTGACCTCACTCGCTGCGCGGCGGCGTCGACCGCTCGGATGATGTGGAACTTGTCCGCCACGATGCGAGCGTGGGGCAGTGCCTCCTCGATGGCTCTGCGATAGGGCCAGTGGCAGTCCATGACCACGGTCTCGATCCCCGCTCTGACCTGGTCGGACATCGCCACCAGACCGCCGAAGACGGCGCCCTTGCCCCGCCCCTCGACGAGATCCAGGATTGCGCCGCGCTCGGGGTCGGAGAACACCGTGTGGAAGCGGAAGCGCTTGCGGAAGGCGCTCTCGTCGATGCTCAAGACCCGAGGAGGATCTGGGGCGATCGAGGCCAGCTCCGAATCGGCGTGGCATCCGAACGCTTCCTCGACGCGATAGGTCGAGACGAACTCCGAGGCAGCCACGTCGGTGAAAGGCTCGCTGCAGGCACGCTCGAACAGGCGCCGTCGGAAGCGCTCCGTGACGCGTCTGCGACCTGCGACGGCGGGATGGCTCTCTCGGAACGTCATGTTGCAGTCGTTGCAGCGGAAGCGCCGCTGCGACCATCGCAGCACACATGGATACGAGCACGCGCGGTCACGCACGATTCGCTCGTTACGGCCGTGACCGGTCACTGAAACCGATCCGCAGTGATGACAGGCCGGCCGTCTCGTGGAGCGAACGGCGACCTCGAGGGTGCCGTCGATCACATCTGATCCGGTGACATCGAAGCCGTCCAGTTCGAGCGGAACCTCGATACGATCGCCCAAGGGGGGTCTCCCTTCTTCCGTGGTTTCGTCACCGAAGAAGTTAGGGAGGCCCCCCGCTATTCAGGCGGATTCCCACCGTCTTTCAGGAAGAA
>JBOGWX010000061.1:0-2835 GCA_050694055.1 Actinomycetota bacterium | reverse complement strand
ACGGCGCACAGCTGTTCCTCTCCGAACGGTATGAACACGGGGAACTCTTCGTAGCTCAACTCGACATCCACTCCTTCGTGCGACGGGTGATGTGATCGACGATCGGCGTCTGGACGTCGACGCGGGTATTTGAATCGCCGGTGTTGACGAAGGCGGGACCACCGAAGGTGGCGCCCGGAGGTTCTTTCACGAACTCCACCTCACAGCTTCCTCCCCGGTCCTGCACGGTTTGGCGCAGATTGCTCAGGTTGCGCTGGAGGGCCGGCCGCTTGGAGACCTGGAACGCGAGAACATCGCCCGTGAACGTGCCCATGTCCTTTGCCAGATCGACATCGGCGACGGCATCGAAGAAGTGCGCGTAGACGTCGTTTCCAAGAACGTCGAGCATGCCCCCCTCCCGGAGCTGACGGAGATGGTCGTCGACGGAGCTCCGTTCGTTCTGAGTGAGCTTCACTAGGCGCATCTCGCGAATCATTTGGCGGAAGTAACTCTTTCCATCCAGCGCGGGGTTGATGAGCACCAGGCGGTCGACATCGCCGGCCTGCGCAACGGTTCCCGCGGTCAGACCCCCGAGCCTTGCCCCGATCAAACCGAGTCTCCGAGTGCCTGTGAGCGCCGAAAGCCTCTCGGCGGCCGCACGCACATCCTCGTGGACCGATTCCAAGGTCGTCTGTGCAAGGGATCCCGAGGAGTCGCCGAAGCCCCGGCAATGGACGGCTATAACGGGATAGCCTTGGACCGACAGGGCGCGCGCCAAAGCCCTTTCCGTTCGTCGCAGCGTGAGGAACTCGAGCCCGTAGGAGTGGCACACGACGAACCCGGTCTCCTTGGGCTCCGCCGGCCGGTAGAGCAGTGCGAAACAGAGTCCGTCACCCACCTCGATGTGAAGCGCTCGCTCCTCGATCTCTGCGTCAACGAAGCTCGCGTGGCGACTCAAGAACTCGCGATCAATCATGTCTCTCCCAACGGGTCATAACGCCTTCCTTCCGTACTCCGGGTTGATGGATGGACCGAGTGCAAATGCTTACGAGGTCACGCCAGCCAGAATGAGACCGTCGACGGCCGCGATTGCATCGATGAGGTTCTCGAGCTGGTCGATTTCGACATCTGAGTCGTGATCGGGCGATTCTGGCTCGAGGTCCCGGTAGACACCTCGAGGGGTGCGCACTCGAATGCTCCACATCCCGGCTCGGCGGGCGCCGAGGAAGTCTTTGGCCGGATTGTCCGCGACGTACACCGCCTCCCGGCCGCTCACCCCGAGTGCCTCGAGCGCGACGACGAAAGGCCGGGGGCTGGGCTTCCATGCCTTTCTTCCCTCAACATCGCTGAACACGACCGCGTCGAAGCAGTCCTCCAGGTCGAGTGCGGTGAGCTTCTTTTTTTGCACCGAGCTGTAGCCGTCGGTCACGAGCCCCAACGAATAGTGGGAGCGAAGCCACCGCAGAAGCTGCTTGGCTGCCGGCAGCGGCTCGATCAGGGGGTCGTGTTCCCGGAAAACCCGCACCAAGGCCGGGAGCGTATCCATAGGCTGGCCCCGGGCCGCGAGCCATGCATCGAAGGTCTTGTTACGGACCCCGACCTCAAAGAGTCCAGCAAGATCGCCGTATGACACCTCGATGGGCAGGCCCAGGTGGCTCTCGGCCCACGTCGCCACCGCCTTGAACCCCGACAAGGCGTAGTCGCGCTCGAGGTAAAGGGTGTCGTCAAGATCGAAGACGATTGCTCTCAATCCGGGCACGGTCGCTCTCTTTCATCACCAAGGACTCGTCAAAGCGGGTCAGGTAGAGGCCGGTCTGGTAGGTGCCAAGAGGAGGTGTGTCGACGTCACGGCCCGCAGCCAGCGCGAGCAGCCACTTGGGAGAGTCGACTCCCGCGGCTATCCCCAGGGGCATGCCGCCCCCGAATCGCGCGTTCACCTCCGTGAAGTAAGGCAGGCCATCTCGCAGGATGCACTGAACGGTGATCGGCCCCTTCGTCTCGAGCCCCTTGGCCACCCTGACGCAATGCTCTGCGATGTCCGCGTCGTAAACGGTCTTGCCCTTGGCCACCTCTCCGGCGCGTACCTCGATGCGTTGGCGGGAGACCACGGATCGTACGTTGCCCTCGAGGTCGCAGAACACATCGTTGCTGATTTCCGGGCCGGCCAGGTACTCCTGCACGAAGGGGTCTTCGACGTAGCCTAGGAAGAACTCGAGTTCCTCGTCATTGTTGATCTTGAAGGTTTGCTCGGCGGCGCTCCCGCAGCGCGGTTTTATGAACAGCGGATATGTCGTCGACGAGCCGCGAATCTCGGGCGGCAACCAGGAGCGTGGGGCAGGCACTCCAAGATCGCAGAAGAAGCGATAGGTGAGGAACTTGTCACGCGTCGTCCCTGCGGCCTCCCGCGATGGCACGAGGGCGCGCGCCCCGGTGTCTTCGAGTTCTGCACGGTGCGCGACCAGCATGGGGATATCCCGGTCGACGAGCGGAACTATCAAATCAATGTGCTCACTGCGGCATATTTTCACCAGCGCCGGAACCAACCGGGGGTCTGTTACTCGAGGGACCAAAAAGGCTCGATCCGCTTGTTCGAGTGCGGGCGCCAGCGGGTCGATGTCGGTCGCGACGATTCTGCCGTCGAGGCCCAGATCTGCGTACGCGTTACGGAACGCCCGAAGCAGCTCGAATCTTCGGCCGGCACTGGTGAAGAGCACGTTCATTCTGGCGTCTCCGGATCCGAGGCCCCACCCTGGAAGCGGGGCATGGTCGCGTGACCCTGCGCGCTTACGCCCTCCCGGGTGAGCACCTTCCACAGACTCATGCTTAGGATCTTTAGATCCGTCCGCAGCGTCCAGT
>JBOGWX010000060.1:0-1779 GCA_050694055.1 Actinomycetota bacterium | reverse complement strand
AAGGAGGCTTGTTCCAAGGCCGTCGGAGGCGACCTCTTTACGTCTCTTCGGGACATCAAGTGCTCGCTGGACCGGACCGGCGCGTGGGGGCGGGTTCGGTGGGAGTCGCTGGAGGCCGACGCCGGCGCCAAGGCCGCGGTCGCGATCCGACCCCACTCGGACGGCGAGGCGCTCCCGGCGGGGAGGCTCGAGCGACTTGCCTTCAATCATCTGCTCGAGCACTATCAGCCGTGAACCCGGTGTGCCCTGCTATGCGCGGGCTCAGAGTTGGGACACGGGCGGCAGGGGAGCGTGTTCGAGTCTGATGGTCTCCGACTCGGCAACGAAGGTACCGAGTGACCTCCCAATTCGCCCGATGGTGCTTGCCACTCGCTCGATCTCGGGTTCGCCCATACCCACCCACAGGGGCAGCGTGAGGACGCGTTCCGCCGCGCTCTCGGTGACGGGAAGCGAGCCGTTGGTGGCCACCAGCCCCCGATAAGCCTTCATCGTGTGGACCGGAGGAGCGTAGTAGCGGCGCGTCTCGATGCCCTCGGCGTCCAGCGACTGCCCCAGGCGTGTGGCGCTGAGCCCGAAGCCGGAGGGGTCGACCAGGATCGTGAAGTCTTTGTAGGTGCTGCGATCCTCGGGCGCGACTTCGGGGAACGAGATTCCCGGAATGCCGGAGAGGGCCTCGCAGTACAGGTTGGCGAGATGGTTGCGTTGCTCGATCCTGTCGTCGAGGTCTTCGAGGGAGGCGAGCGCGATCGCCGCGTGCACCTCGGACATCCGGGCATTGAGCCCGACGAAGGTGCAGTCGTAGTCTCCGGGATTCCCGTAGTTGCGCCCGATCCTCAACTGTTCTGCGAGCAGATCGTCGTTGGTGGCGACGATCCCGCCCTCTCCTGCGATCACGGTCTTGGTGGGGGTGAGGCTGAAGACCTCGGCGTTGCCGAATCCTCCGATCGGCATGCCCTTGCGCCGGGACCCGAGGGCGTGCGCCGCGTCGAAGAACAGGCGCACACCGCGGTTGGACGCGATCTCCGCCAGGGCCTCCACGTCGCAGGGTGTCCCAAAGGTGTGCGTCGCGAGCACCGCCGACGCCCTCACGCCGGTGGCGTGCTCCACGGCTTCCGGCGAGAGCGTCAGGGTCGCGTCGACGTCGGCGAACACCGGCCGGAGACCGGCCCACACCACTGCATGGGCGGTGGCGGCGAAGGTGAACGAGGGAATAACCACGTCGCCCGTGAGCTGGGCGGCACGAAGAACCAGCATCAGTCCTGCGGTGCAGGATGACACCGCCACACAGTTGCGCACGCCGGTGTACTCGGCCGCACGCTCCTCGAGCGTGCGAACGTAAGGGCCGTTGGTGAGCACTCCGCTGGCGAGGATCCTCTGCACGTCCTCGCCCACCGCCGCAGCGTTCGGGATGCGCGGCACGGCGAGGGGAAGCCCGTCGGGAAAGGCGGGTGCTCCCCCGAGGGCCGCGGGCGGAGGAGGCAGCAATTCTCTCAGGCGACCGCGCGTCTGGACCTGCTCTTCTCTGCGCCTCATCACGAGCCGGACATTCCCGGCACAGAATCGGTTCTTGATCCGTTGCAGCCGCTGCCGGTAACGAGGATGCTCATCGATTCTCCCAATCAGATTGATTCGACATGCTGGGCTCCGGGCGCGGTCGTCGCGTGGTTGCCGCGCGCGGTCGTCCTTGGCAAGCTAGGCGAGAGCAGGCGGGCGGCCAACGTGTCGCGGGCGTAGATCATTTGTGCTGGATTACGTAGACGCAGCCGCGCGGCCGAGCCG
>JBOGWX010000059.1:0-3698 GCA_050694055.1 Actinomycetota bacterium | reverse complement strand
TCTCCCTCATCGCGACGGTTGCCCACCACCTGCCGGAACGCGCGCCGGGCCAGCAGCGCGACCACCACCAGAAGGAGGACAACGGCCGCCCATCCGGGGACCCAGGACAGCGCGTCGGTGATCACTTTTCCGTAGTGCTGGAGTCGCGCCGACAGCCGGGCCTGCCACCCGCCGCTCGCGGGCATGGCGTCGGTGGCGATCCCGATCCACAACGCGCCAATCCCCATCACCGCCAACAGCACCCCACTTGCGAGGTTGGTCCCAGTGATGGTGCGGCGGATCGGACCGATGCCCCACATGAAGGAGCGGGGCCGGAACAGGCGGCTCGACCTCCAGTCGCGGCGCTCCCACAGAAGCGAGATCAGAAAGAGCGGAGCGACCATCCCGAAGACGTAGGCGCCGCCCAGGCCGAGGGCCAGGCCGAACGATGACGCGACGCCGGACAGGGCGATGACCCCCGCGAGGACCGGGGCGCAGCACGAGCTCGCGACCCCGGAGAAGATCCCCAGCGAGTAGACGCCCAGGGGTCCCGACTTGCCCGCGCGCCGGCCGGGCATCGGCAGGTGCATCTGTCCTCCCAGCAGGGTGTAGGCCCCGAAGCCGAGCATCAGCAGCCCGCCGGTCACGTAGATGGGAGTGTGCTCGGTGATGAAGAGGTTTCGGAGCGCCTGGGCCCCCATGGCGATCGGCAGGATCACGGTCGCGACCCCGGCTGCGAACAGGAAGGTCATAGCGACAAGCAGGCGGCGGTTCTGGAAGGAGCCGGCGAAGTAGGCCGGCAGCATGACCGAGATGCAGCACGGCGCGAACAGGGCGATCGAGCCCGCGACCACCGCTGCCAGCACCGAGCCGCCGAAGAAGATGCTGCTCTCCATGGGTTCTAACGATCCTTCCTGTCGGGTCGGCTGAGGCGCAACTACTACGAGCCGTAGCATATTCGAGCATCGGCCAGCCCTACTACCGACTGTAGGAGTTCCCTACATCCCTGAACTCTCGGTCTGTTGCGGCGTGCCGGAGAGATCCGCGGCCCCCCCGAACACGCTACTACAGCGCGTCATAGTAGGGTTTTTTTCCAGCAGAGGGCGACCGAGTTGCACCTTCGCCACAACCTCAATAGAGAGAATGATCGAGCCCGACATCGACTCGCTCAGCCGACGAGAGAAGCGGCAGTTCCGTGTCGCCAGGATGATCATGATCCTGGTCCCTGCCCTGCTGTTCGTTGGTCTGCTAGGTTACGGTCTCTTCACTCGAGCTACCGTGGTCGAACCGGGAGCTCGGGCGCCGTCCTTCGACCTCGAGCTGTTCGCGGGCAGAGAGGTCCTCGATTCGTCGGTCGCCGGCGACGGGAAGCTATCGTCGGCCGAACTGCTGGGTCGCCCCGTGGTCGTGAACTTCTGGGCGTCGTGGTGTATTCCGTGCCGAGAAGAAGCGCCGCGGCTCGAGCGCACCTGGAGGAGGTATCGGGACGACGGCGTGCTGTTCGTTGGCATCAACATCCAGGACGCGCGCAGCGATGCCCTTGGCTTCATCAAAGAGTTCGACGTGACCTATCCGCAGGTCCGAGCACCGGGGTTCGCGACGACCGAGGACTTCAACGTCGCTGGCGTGCCCGAGACCTTCTTCATCGGGCATGACTGGCACTTCGTTGGGATCATAAGCGGCGTGGCTCAAGGCCAGCAGGGCGGCATCAAGGTGCTTGGGGCGATCTCGGAAGAGCATCTGGTGGGGAACGTGGAAGTGCTCATCCGCCGTGCGGAGAGCGACCCATGAACGCGCGCCTGTACGACTTCGTCCTGTCGTTCACCGAGCGGAGCGGCCTTGCCGAGAGGCGCGCGTCGCTACTAAAGCAGGCTGACGGGGATGTGCTGGAGATCGGCGCGGGGACGGGTTTGAACTTCGGCTACTACCCTTCGTCGGCTCGCGTGGTGGCGATCGAGCCCGATCCCGCCATGGCGCGCAGAGCGATCGAGCGCGCGCGCTCGGCTCGGGCCTCGGTGAAAGTCTTCCAACTCGACGCGCAGCGACTGTCGGTCGAGGATGAGAGCATCGATGTGGTGGTGGGGACCCTCGTGATGTGCACGATCCCCGATCCGTCGCGCGCGCTGGCGGAGCTGCGTCGCGTCCTTCGTCCCGGAGGCAGGTACCTCTTTATTGAGCACGTGAGGTCCGAATCGTTGCGGCTCGCGCGCTGGCAGGATCGCCTCGAGAGGCCGTGGGGTTTGTTGGGGGGAGGATGTCACCCGAACCGGCGGACGGTGGACGTCATCACAGCGACTGGTTTCAAGGTGGGCGAGCTCGATCGATTCGAGATTGGCTTTCCCCTCACGAAGCCGCACGTTGCCGGGGACGCTTTCGGGGACTCTGCCTGAGCTGCGTCTCCTTATTCCGTCCGAAACGCCTATGCTACGACACGACGTAGTAGTGATACTCACGAAAGGTCGCGATCTTGAACCTTGCGTACATTTCCTGGCGGGTCGACATTCATCGCGAGATCTTCGGAATCCCCTACTTTCCTCACGGTGTCCTGATCGCCGTCGGCTTCGTTGCGGGCTCCTGGCTGATGTCCCGGTACACGCGCCCGCGTGGGCTCCCCAACGAGGTGCTGTGGGATGTCCTTACGTGGGTGCTAGCCGGATCGCTCATTGGCACAAGGCTCGTGTGGGTGATGGGACATTGGTCTGAGCTCTCCTCCCCGGCTGAGATCGTCATGATATGGCACGGCGGCATGAGCCTCTACGGGGGAATCCTCGGCGGGCTCGTGGCGGGCATCCCGAGAGTTCGAAAGTACAGGCTGCCCGTTTTGTCGATGGTTGACTTCGCAGCTCCGGGCCTCGCCGTCGGTCTCATCTTCGGCCGCGCGAGCGACCTCATTACCGGCGATCACCTCGGGAAGGCGACGGACTTTCCGTGGGGCTTCAGGTACGTCGGGGGTAACCCCCCTGGTGTCGCCCCTGCGGTCGGCGAGGTCGTCCATCCGGTCGCGCTCTACGACTTACTAAGCGTCGCCGTTCTCCTCGTGGTACTCGTGCTGTTCCTTCGCAAGGAGCGGGCACCCGGCTCAGCGGCTGCAGTCTTCGCGCTTTGGTATGCGGCCGGCCGTCTCGCCTTCGACTTCCTGCGAACTGATCCGGTGCGAGCATTTAGCATGACCGGGACGCAGCTTGCGTCGGTCGCCGTCTTAGTTTTCGTGCTCACGTGGCTCTTACTACGAGCTCGGCGCGGCAATAGGGCAACGCGTCTCGAGCATTGGAAATCGGCGGAGACAGTCTCCGCTCCCGCCGCGGCTACCCATAGTTAGAGGGAGGTGCCGCAACGGCCAACCGGGCCAGTTTCGATATGAGCGGCTGGTGAAAGTGGCAATTTAGGGCGTCATGCCGCCGTCCATCATGCGCATCATCGCGGCGCAGCGCCCCATCATCTCTTCGACGCCTTTGACTCGATGCATGCGGGCCGATGTGCCGGGCCCGTGCACCGCGTCCACCATCTCGTGCATGGCGGCCTGATCTCTTGCCGGCGATCGCTCGCCTGCGGCCGCTGATAACCCTCCCACCGCCAGCACGCCGATGATGCCGACGAGCACGAGGAGTACGCCAAGAATGGCTTGAGTTCGGCGGGTCAATTTAATGACCACCTCCCGTGAGATTCCTCTACTACGTATCGTAGTAATAAAGCTTATCCTAGTCTGGGCGCGCCTGCCT